>JAFUDX010000040.1 GCA_017464425.1 Treponema sp. | reverse complement strand
GCGCGGCGTTCACGATCTTCCCGTTCCTGCTGTTTTCGTTCACGAATGATTTGATCTTTTGCTTCGAGCAAAATTTCTTTTTTCTGTGCTTCTGCTTCCTTTATTGCATCCTGTCTTAAGCGTTCAGCTTTTTGTTCTGACGCAGATAGTTGAAATCTGGCATAACACCATCGAATAATCCATCCAAGAACGATTCCTGCAACCGGGAGACCGACGAACAAAATCACATTGTTCATTTTAAAATCTCCTAGTTTTATGAAATCAATTATTTCTATATTACACTATCATTTCTTAGTTGTCAAATTGAAATTCCCGTTCTGTCGTAAAGTTATGGAAAAAAAATTTAATTTCATATAAAATAACGGATAGTATAATCTAGATTACAAATTTTCGAGGCAAGTATGTCAAGTTTGATAAAACCACAAGGCTACAAATCGCTACTCGGCGAAAAAGAGACCGAGCACGCAATCGTGATGATTAAAGATTTCTTCCAGACCCAGCTTTCTACCGCGCTCAATCTTACGCGAGTCACTGCGCCGCTGTTCGTGCAGAGCGGAAAGGGCTTGAACGATGACTTGAACGGCGTTGAGCGGGCGGTTACATTTCCCGTCAAGGACATGGGCGACGCTCAGATGGAAATCGTGCATTCGCTCGCAAAATGGAAGCGTGTCAAAGTGAGCGAAATGAAGCTTGCCCCCGGCTTTGGAATTTACACCGACATGAACGCGATTCGCGCCGACGAAGACTTGGACAACATTCACTCGCTCTATGTCGATCAGTGGGACTGGTGCGAGTGCATCAATAAATCCGACCGCACTATCGAATATCTCAAATCTGCCGTAAAAAAAATCTACGCGTGCTTAAAGCGCACTGAATTCTACATTTACGACCGCTACGAGAACATCAAGCCGATTCTTCCCGAAGCCGTGCAGTTTGTGTTTGCCGACGATTTGCAGAAGCGATTCCCCAGCCTCACGCCGAAAGAGCGCGAAAACAAAATCTGCGAAGAGTACGGGGCCGTGTTCCTGATTGGCATTGGCGGAAAATTGCCCGACGGCACGATTCACGATGGACGCGCCCCCGACTACGATGATTGGATTTCTGAAAGCGTTGACGGTCACAAGGGCTTGAACGGCGACCTTCTCGTGTGGAACCCCGTCTTAAAGCAGTCATTCGAGCTTTCTTCAATGGGAATCCGTGTTTCCCCCGAATCACTCAAATTGCAGCTTGAAGAGCGCGGCTGCCCAGAACGAGCAAACCTTGAATTCCACAAAAAACTCTTGAATGGAGAATTGAGCTTCACGATGGGTGGCGGTATCGGTCAGAGCCGCTTGTGCATGTTCTTCTTGCGCAAAGCCCACATCGGTGAAATTCAAGTCTCAATCTGGCCCGAAGAAATGCGAGCCGAGTGCGAAAAGAGCGGAATTCATTTATTATAGTGAGCAATGTGTAGTTAGCAGTGAGAAGTTAAAAACTGTTCACTGCACACCGCTCACTGCTAACTTTTCTTATGTCTGGAACGATAAAATTTTCATCATCACAGTTTGAATCTTCTCTTTCTTCCTTTGCCGAGCGGGGAATCACCGAATTCACTTTGCAGGACGAGGGGATTCTTTCGCATAAGGGAAAATTGCTTCATTTTTTGCAGGTGTTTCGCGAAAAGGCGGGCAGTGTTTTTCTGACGCTTCCTGTGCGGGCGGAATTGCTCGACATGGATGTGTGCAAGGCGTGTGCCGAACTCTATTGCACGCTTGAAATTCCGTTAGAGGGTACAAGCAAAGGAAATTCTTACCTTTTTGACAAAAAATTCTATTCTCGCAGGGCGCAAATGCTCAACACGATGGGGCTTGTGTTCGGCTTTGACATGGATTTTGCTAGCACGGCGGGCGACAGCGTGAAGAATTTCCGCGACCGCCTTGATTTTGCGCTTTCGCTCTATCCGAACCATATTGATTTTCCGCAATTGGAATCTTCTATTAAAATGGCAAAGCCCACGGCGACTTTTTCCACGCAGGACATCAAAATGGCAAAAGACTGCGCCCATGCTGTTTCCACTTTTTACAGCTACGGTCGGGCGGTCACTTGGTTTTTGGCGGTGCTTGCTCCCTTAAAAATGAGCGCGGCGAAGTTTTTTCAGGATTTTTCCGAATGGCAGAACTTGAACAATTGTGGACTGTCGTCCAACTGGAAGCCTGGTGAATCGAAGCACAGCGAAATCGAAAAAATGCAACTTTCTTTCCTTAAATTCAAATACGAAGAAAAAAACAAACCGCAGCTTTTTGAGGTCGTGAGCAATGTCGTGCGGCTGAACGGTGCGCTTTCCCGCTGTTTTGGCGAGGGCGAAGAAGGCAAAGTGGAACTTCAATACAATCCCGACGAGCTTCTTTCGGGCGCGGCAATGGATATTTCCTCGTTTTTTGAAAATGCCTTCATCGAAAACAGCACGGTCAAAGTCTTTATGGGCGAAGAAGGCGCGGAATATCATTATTGTTAGGGAATTTTCCTAAAAATCTCTTTTTTTTCTTGACGATTTTTGCTAGAATTTACTATCTTTATAGTAAATAAAATGAATTTTGGAAGCGCGAGTTTTCAAGATTCTGGGCTTTTAGGATGAGATGGATGAAAAAAGACAAGCAAGAACAAACCGAAGAAAAAGAAACGGTGAACGAAACTGAGCAAAATCAAACCGAGCAAACGGCTGATTCTCAGGCAGAACAACTCGCTTCTAGCACTTCTGAGACAGAAAACTCAGAATCTGCTGAAAAAGCCGAATCTGAAGCAAGCGCAGAAAGCGAGGCAAAAGGCGAAACATCTCCCGAAGAGAAAATCGCCGAACTCGAAAAAGAAAATGCTGACCTCAAAGACCAGCTTTTGCGCCGCGCGGCTGATTTCGACAATTACCGAAAGCGCATGATGCAGGAAAAGCAGGACGCATTCGACTACGGAAACGCGAATTTGCTCAAAGATTTGCTTGATTCTTTGGACAACTTCGACCGCACGCTTGATGCCGCAAAGGACGCGAAAGACGCAAAATCAATCGCCGATGGAATCAAGATGATTAACAAGTCGCTCGTCAGTATGCTTGAAAACAAATACAATTTGGTCGCGTTCGGCAAAGAGGGCGACGCATTCGATCCCGACTTGCACGAGGCAATCGGAATGCAGGAGGGCAAGGTCAAAAAAGAAGAACTTTCCGCCGTGTACCTCAAAGGATACAAACTCAAAGACAAGGTTATCCGCCACGCAAAAGTCATGGTGGTAAAACCCGCGGAGTAAAACTATCCACAGATTAGCACAGATACACACAGATTATGTGTTTTGTGAATTGAAAGATTTTCGTTTAATATGAACGATTTTCATGAACAAAAACTAAAATCTGTGATAATCGGTGGAAATCTGTGGATGAAAAACTGAAAATAATTATAGGAGAACATAAAAATGGGAAAGATTATTGGTATTGACTTGGGAACTACAAACTCTTGTGTTTCCGTAATGGAAAATGGCGAGCCGGTTGTTATTCAGAACTCTGAAGGCTTCCGCACAACTCCGTCTATCGTTGGTTTTACGGCAAAAGGCGACCGTGTTGTCGGTCTTCCTGCTAAAAACCAGATGGTCACAAATCCGAAAAACACGGTTTATTCTGTAAAACGACTTATCGGTCACCGATTCTCAGAACTTTCTGGCGAAGCGACAAAACTTCCGTACGCAATCAAAGACAACGGACAGGATGTTCGCGTTGAAGTCACCGAAAACGGCGCTACAAAACAGTTCTCTCCGCAGGAAATCTCAGCGTTCATCTTGCAGAAAATGAAAAAGACTGCAGAAGACTATCTCGGCACGGAAGTCACTGAGGCTGTCATCACTGTTCCGGCGTATTTCAACGACTCACAGCGACAGGCAACCAAAGACGCGGGCAAAATCGCAGGTCTCGATGTAAAACGAATCATCAACGAGCCGACGGCGGCGGCACTCGCGTTCGGTTTCAACAAAGACCAGTCAAAAGAAAAGACAATCGCAGTCTACGACTTGGGCGGCGGTACATTCGATATTTCGATTCTCGAACTCGCTGACGGCGTTTTTGAAGTCAAATCAACGAACGGCGACACGCACTTGGGCGGCGACGACTGGGATCGTGCTATCGTCAACTGGCTCATCGCGGGCTTCAAAGCTGACACAGGAATCGATTTGAGCGGAGACGCAATGGCGTTGCAGCGACTCCGTGACGAAGCAGAAAAAGCAAAAATCGCGCTTTCTAACCAGACGACCGTTGACATCAACCTTCCGTTCATCACGGCGGACGCGACAGGTCCGAAGCACTTGCAGAGAAGCCTTTCTCGCGCAGAATTTGAAAAAATGACCGATGACTTGTTCGAGCGCACAAAAGAGCCATGCCGAAAGGCGTTGGCAGATGCGGGAATCTCAACAAGCGACATCGATGAAGTTCTCTTGGTCGGTGGTTCTAGCCGAATGCCGAAAGTCCAGGAAATCGTTAAGGCAATCTTCGGAAAGGAAGGAAGCCGTGCGGTCAACCCAGACGAAGCTGTTGCAATCGGTGCGGCAGTTCAGGGCGGCGTCTTGCAGGGCGATGTCAAAGACATCCTCTTGCTCGATGTTACTCCGCTTTCACTCGGTATCGAAACAATGGGCGGCGTCATGACAAAGCTCATCGCCCGAAACACCACAATTCCTACAAAGAAGAGTCAGGTCTTCTCTACAGCGGCGGACGGTCAGACAGCGGTTTCAATCCATGTTTTGCAGGGTGAGCGCGAAATGGCAAGCCAGAACCGAACGCTCGGAAACTTCGACTTGGTGGGAATCCCCGCCGCTCCTCGTGGCGTTCCGCAGATTGAAGTTACATTCGACATCGACGCAAACGGTATCGTCAATGTTTCTGCGAAAGACTTGGGAACAGGAAAAGAGCAGCAGATTCGAATCACTTCTTCAAGCGGTTTGAGCGATGCAGAAATCGAACGAATGGTCAAAGATGCCGAAGCAAATGCCGAAGCCGACAAAAAACAGCGTGAAGCAATCGATGTCAAGAACGAAGCCGACAGCCTTATCTACTCTACGGAAAAGAGCTTGAAAGAACTTGGCGACAAAGTAAAAGATGCCGACAAACAGGCAATCGAAGATGCAACCGCCGAGCTCAAAAAGGCTCTTGAAGGTGGTAACACCGAGGACATCAAGGCGAAAACTGAGGCTCTCAAAAATGTCTCATACAAAATCGCCGAAGAAGTCTACAAACAGCAGGGCGCTCAGCCAAACGCAGAAGGCGCGGCGGCAGGTGCTGAAGGCGGTGCAGACGGCGCAAATGCCGAAGGTGCAAGCGGCGATGCGAACGGTGGCAGCAAGTTCGACAAAGGCAGCGCCGACGATGTAGACTACGAAGTGCACGACTAAGATTTTACTGACAAATTTTTAACCACAGATTAGCACAGATAGTCACAGATTATATATGGTTTTAGATGAAAGTCATAATTGAAAAAAAGGCTTTTCTAAAAAATATAAAATCTGTGGTAATCTGTGTACATCTGTGGATAGTTTTTTATTGTAATCTAAAAAGATAAATTTTTTACGGAACAAAATCATGGCTGGGAAAAGAGATTATTACGAAGTTTTAGGAATTCAGAAAGGCGCGAGTGAGGATGAAATTAAAAAGGCGTACCGAAAGTTGGCCGTCAAATATCATCCTGACCGAAATCCAGGCGATAAAGAGGCCGAAGAAAAATTTAAAGAAGCGACCGAAGCCTACGAAGTTCTTTCTGATGAACAAAAACGACCAATCTATGACCAGTATGGTTTTGCCGGTCTCGACGGAATGGGAGGCATGGGCGGTGGCGGCGGTGCCCAGTATTCTCATGCGTTCCACGACTTTTCAGACCTGTTCGGCAACATGGGCGGCGGAATGGGTGGCGGATTTTCCGACATCTTCGACAATATTTTTGGCGGCGGGCGTTCTTCTCGCCGTGCCCGTCCGAACGAGCCTCAGCAAGGTCAAAGTCTCCGCTACGACCTCAATATTTCTTTTAAAGATGCAGTGTACGGCACAAAAGCCGAAATCACTTTCCAACATAACGAAGCCTGTTCTGAGTGTAAAGGCACGGGCGGCGCGAAAGGCGCAAAACGAAAGCCGTGTCCGACTTGTGGCGGTAGCGGTCAAATGCGACGGCAAGCGGGATTTTTCGCCGTTCAGCAGACCTGTCCTGCTTGTCAGGGCGCGGGAACAAGAATCGACAAGCCGTGTACGAAATGCCGTGGCACTGGCTACGAAACAGTCACCAAAAAAGTGTCGCTCACGATCCCCGCTGGTGTTGATGACGGAAAGAGAATCGCAATTCCGCGCATGGGCGATGTCGGGCCGAACGGCGGACCTGCGGGTGATTTAATCGTTATGCTTCACGTGGAGCAGCACGAGTATTTTGAACGCGACGGGCGTGATTTGTATTGTGCAGTTCCCGTTACATTCGCGCAGGCGGCATTGGGCGTTACGCTTGACATCACTTCTCTTGACGGCAAAAAAATCAAATTTGCGTTGCCGAGCGGAACGACGAACGGCAAACTGTTCAAAATCAAAGGCGAGGGCGTTCCCTATTCAGAAGGCAGAAAGGGCGACTTGTATGTCAAAATCATCGTGCAGATTCCAACGCACTTGACGAGCGAGCAAAAACGCCTCATGGAAGAATTCGCGCGGCTTGAAAACGCGACCACATCTCCTGGCTGTGTACCGCTTGCTAGTTTGAGTCGGTAAAAATCTAATTGGAGCAAAAAATGGTATCATCACGATTGACTAATCTTCATCCATATGTTCCGGGTGAGCAGCCAAAAGATAGAATTTACATCAAGTTAAACGCAAACGAAAATCCCTATCCGCCGTCTCCAAAAGTAATCAAAGCGGTACGGGTGGCGGCAAAAAAACATCCCGAAAAACTAGGACTGTACCCCGATCCAGATTCAAACGAACTTCGTGAAGCAATTTCTGAAATGCTGAATAAATCAGGCGGCGTTTTGTGCCGTGCAAATCTTGAAAAAGGGAAAAAAAATGGCAGCGGTGCTATCGTTACGCCGAGTGAATTCGATAAAATTCCGTTCGTTGTTACTCCAGATATGATTTATGCGGGAAACGGGTCAGATGAAGTTTTGAGTTTTGTCTTTTATGCTTTCTTTGACTCTGACCGCAAGCTTGTTCTCCCTGAGCATACCTATTCATTTTATCCTGTATATGGCGGGTTTTATAACATTCCGCTTGCAAAAATCCCGTTGCATACCGACTGGACGCTTGATACCGAAAAAATGCTCGAAGTCGCAAATCAGGAAAATTCTGGAATCATTTTTGCAAATCCCAATGCTCCCACATCGCTCGGTCTTACCCGTGACGAAGTGCGAGAGATGATAAAAAAAGCCCCTCATGACAAGGTTTTTGTGGTTGATGAGGCATATGTTGATTTTGGCGGTGAAAGTTGTATTCCGCTTTTGGCTGAATTTCAAAATCTTGTGATTGTGCGAACGACTTCAAAAAGTCTGTGCGGTGCAGGACAGCGGCTTGGCTATCTTGTTGCAAATAAAGAACTTGTCGAAGCTGTTACGACCGTTAAAAATTCTCTCAATCATTTTCCGATTGATTTTTTGGCTCAGCAGGCAGGAATTGCGGCGTGCAGGGACGCGGGGTATTATGTCAAATGCGCTCAGAATGTTGCGTTTGAGCGGGATGAATTTATCGATTTCTTGCGTGAAAAGGGATGGAATGTTTTGGACAGCCAGACGAATTTTATTTTCTGCCGAAAGGACGGCGTTTCTGGCGAAGAGGCATACCGAAAAATCAAAGAAGAAGGCATTTTAGTTCGTCATTTTGCGACAAAAGGAATCGAAGAATATATACGAATCACGGTTGGCACGCATGAGCAAATGGAAGCCCTCAAAGAAGTAATGGAGAATTTATGAAATTTTTGATTTTATCTGATATTCATGGTGATTTGGAAAAACTTGATGCATTGGATGCTCGCTTTAAAGAGGCGGACGCGGTGCTTTTTGGCGGCGATTATGCCCGATTTGAGCATGAAGAAACAGGAAAGCCTGTTTTGGACAAACTCCTTTCTAAGCATGAGAATATTTTTTCTGTAATCGGAAATTGTGATAATCCTGATTTTCTTTCTGAAATCGAGCACTCAGACATCTCGGTTGAGGGAAATCTTACTTTTTTTGAAGGAATTGCAATCGCGGGGAGTGGAGGCGGAACGAAATTCACGGGAACGACTCCGTTTGAGCGTAATGAGGATGAAATTCTTTCTGATTATACTGTCGTTGAAACTGCAAGCGCGGAATCTGCCGATGAAAACGGAAAATGGTCGAATCTCATTCTGATTATGCACAATCCGCCAAAAGATACCGAATGTGACAAATTGCCGAATGGTGTGCATGTCGGAAGCGAAAAATTGCGCTCGTATATCGAAAAACGCGCTCCTTTTTTGGTTGTTACTGGGCATATTCACGAGAGCGCAGGAATTTCAAAAATCGGTAAGACAACAGTAATCAATCCTGGCTCGCTTGCAGAAGGCAAATACGGCTGGGTTGAAGCAGAAAAAACTGCTGATGGGGACTGGAATGTTACAAAAGCAGAATTGCTTGAAATGTGATTCTTCACATTGACCACACTCCATTAAAAAGATAAAATAGAATCATCGAAAAAACATGGAGCCTTACATGCCGTATTCAGAACCGACTAATCTTGGTGTTGTTGCTTGTCCGGGTGGCGCAGTCTTTGCTGATGAAGTTATTGCTCATCTTCGCCACATGTATAAACATCGTTTTGCATTAAAAAGCGATGTTATTTCAAAGAGATATAATCTCGAAAAGGACAAACTGGTTCAGGACATCAATTTCCGTAACGACCTTGCTACTTCTGATTTGGTTGTTCGCGGTCAAACTGACAAATATCGTCCGCCAGTCTTTAAAATCAACACGCAGTTCACTTGGTTTGCGAACGGAGAAGTCAAAGCTGAGCTGCTTGATTGCGTTCGCGGAAAAGACATTTATATTTTCCAAGATGCCGAAAATCATGAGCCGATTCCGATGAACGGCGGAAAGAACATGGTCAATTTCTCTGTGAACGACCATGTTATGACGCTTCTTGTCACGATTGACGCGGTGCAGCAGGCGGGAGCTAAATCTATCACGCTTGTTCTTCCTGCATTTCCGTACAGCCGCCAGCACAAAAAGAAGAGCCGAGAAGGGCTTACCGCTTCTCTCTTGTGCCACATCTACGAATTAAAGCATGTTACGCGCGTTATTACGCTCGACATTCACTCACGCGAAATCGTCAATGCGTTCAACACAACCTTCCTTGACAACTTGCACGCTTCTTACCAGATTATCCGCGAGCTTGCAAAAGTCGTGAATCTTTCAGGTCCGAACAAAGAAGATTTGGTCGTTGTGTCTCCAGATACGGGCGCGATTGACCGCAATAAATTCTACGCCACAGGGCTTAAAGTTCCGCTCGCCATGATTTACAAAGAGCGCGATTATTCTGTGGTCACGCAAGATGCCAAAAACACGAACATCAAGAGCGTCAAATTGCTTGGTGATGTAAACGGCAAAGTCGCGTTCCTCGCCGATGATATGCTCGGCACGGGCGGTACGCTCCTCAAAGCGATGGAATTCTTGCACAATAACGGTGCTACAAAGGTCATCGCGGCGATTTCGCTTCCGTTCTTTAGTGGCAACGCAATCGAACTTTTTGATCAGGCTTATAAAGACGGGCTTTTCTACCGCGTCATTGGCACGAATGCTGTCTATCATTCAGATTTAAAAGATAAAGAATGGTTCATTTCCACCAATGTTACGGGTCTTTTTGCGAATGTCATCACTCGCATTCATCACGACCAGTCTTTGAGTGATTTGCTTGATAACCGCACGATTATCGACAAACTCATTAAAAAAGACAGCAAAGAAACCGACAAAGCAGAGGGTAAATCCACAGATTAGCACAGGTGCACACAGATTATATATATCATATAAGAAAATCGTTCGTAAAAATATGAAATATTTTCCCCTATGAAAATTTTAATCCTTTTAATCTGTGTAATCTGTGGTTAAATTTTTATTTGTGTGAATCTGTGGATAAAAAATGACAGATACTATCCTCTGTATCGACATCGGCACTTCCTCTTTAAAAGCCGCGCTCTTGCCTGATAATTTCACCAAGAACAAGATTTTTGTCTCGCGGCAGCCGTTTCCTGAGCGGGCGTTTCGTGAGCATGATTCGGCTTGCTATTATCTTGGTGCGCTCAAAGCCGCGCTTGCTGAACTTCACGAAAACTGCCCCGACTATGCGATTGAGGCAATCTGCGTGAGCGGAAATGGACCGACCGTGATTTCTGATGACGGAACGACGCTCTTATACAGTGATAGTTTTGCTTTTCCGAATTATGGGGACTCTGTTCAAAAAGAAACATTCTTAAAAAATACAAAATCACTTTTTATCCCACGATTTTTTGCCTTTAACGAGCTTTTTAACGAGAGCTGGAAAAACTCAGCGCATATTTTTGGCTCGCCGGAATTTCTGATTCATGAATTGACTGGCGAGGCTGTTTCTATTCTGCCAGAAGAACGATTTAGGCCAATATACTGGAGCGAAGATGAGCTTAAAAGAGGTGGATTTTCGGATTTTGACATACAGAAAATTCCTCCGTTTGTGGGCTCAGGTGCTTTTGTCGGGAAAGTGTCTGAAAAAGCCGCGCTTGAAACGGGATTGTTTGAAGGTACCTTTGTTTTTGCAGGCGCACCTGATTTCGTGGTCGCTCTAATCGGCACGGGAACGATTCTTCCTGGTCGGCTCTGTGACAGGGCAGGAACGAGCGAAGGCTTGAATCTCTGTACCACTCAGCCCATTTGTGCCAAAGGCTTACGCACTATGCCCAGCGTAATCCCCGAACTGTGGAATGTGTCGTACCTTTTAAATCCACAGATTAGCACAGATTTCCACAGATTAAAAAATTATAATTCTTCTAATCTGTGTGAATCTGTGGATTATTTAAATGAGCTTTCGCATGGAATCAGCTTGCTTCGTGAGGCGGCGACGGCGAATGGCGAGTATTTTCCTGACTGCATGACGATTACGGGCGGGCAGGCTTTGGATGATGCGCTGATTCAGCAAAAAGAAGAAGCAACGGGATTAAAAATCAAAAAAATGCCGTGCGCGGATGCAGAACTTATCGGCGACTTGATACTTGCGAGAGTTTCTTTGGGTGATTATGATGATATTACCGAAGCCGTGTTCGCGATACTTGGAGCGTAAATTATGGAGACATTTAACCTTCCCCAAAATCCCAAAGTCCTTGTTTTTGACATCGATTCCACACTGTATACCTGCCCGGAATATGCTCATGAGCAGATTGATTCACAAATTCGCCATTGGGCGCAGTTGAACGGCTATTCTGCGGACGGAGCGCGGAATATGATTTCTGATTTCCGCAGAAAATGGGCTGCGGAGCACAACGGGCAGAAAATCTCTCTGGGAAATCTTTTTAAATTCTTCGGCGTTTCTATCGAAACAAGCATTGAATGGCGGAAAACGCTTTTTGATCCCGCTGCCTATCTTCACCGTGATGAAAAACTGATTTCTGTGCTTTCTGAACTTTCCAAAAAATTTTACTTGATTTGCGTGACCAATAATCCTGTGGAGCCAGCACGGAAAACGCTTGAAGTCATCGGAATTTCTGAATTCTTCCCAGAAATCGTGGGGCTTGATACATGCATGGCTTCAAAACCGTCTAAAAAAATCTTGGATAAGGCGTTGGAAATTGCAAACGAGCACTTTTTTAAAACAAATGCGCTTCCTCAGAACGAAAAAATCACATATTCAGACTGCATTTCAATCGGTGATCGCTATGACATTGATTTGGCTCTTGCGCTGGAGCTTGGCATGGGCGGAATTTTAGTGAGCGGAGCGGAAGAAGTCTGCCAGATTCGGTTTTAGCCTTCTGATTTAGTCAGATTTAAAATTCGTTCTTGATCAACGGAATTGACGGCATCAACCAAGTCGTCAAAATGCTGCTTTTTTTCGGCAGGAATTTTAAAATCCTTCATCATTGCGATAATTTGATCGGCCGTGTCGTAGTCGAAGGCGGAAATGCACTCGCCAATATTTGAGACGGCTTCTTCGTACTGGGCAACGGGCATTTCTTCTTTGCCTTCATCTTCGTCACAGTCGTTTGCGCACAATGGGGCAAGATTTTCTTTGTATGAGCGGTACAGTTCCAAAAGCGCGGGTGTTTTTGCGGTGATTTCAGCCTCGTTTTCTTCATCGCCGCATTTTTCGAGATACTTTGCGTCTTCGGACAGCTTTTCGGCACCAATCAAGCGGGCTGAGCTTTTGAGCGCATGAACCAAA
Organism: Treponema sp.; assembly: GCA_017464425.1. GTDB lineage: Bacteria > Spirochaetota > Spirochaetia > Treponematales > Treponemataceae > Treponema_D. Next base: position 132,068 of record JAFUDX010000040.1, on the reverse strand, counting down.
ATCGTGTAGTTCCGCCAGTCTTTATCGGCGGCAAATTGCTCAATCTCGGCGGAATTTTTATCGATGACACGGTAGAATTCTTTGAGCGTGGGGCAAAGTACTTCTTCGCCACCCGTGTATTTGAGTGCGTCTTCAAGATTGATTCCCGTGATTTGTAGGATTTTTTCGTCTTTGACGGCAGAGCCTGAATCCTGGACTTCGCCGTTTTCGTCAAGCATGGCGATTTCTTCTTCATCGTCTTTTTCGGCCTGATACTTTTGGACAAGGTTTTCTGGCAAATATCTGAGAATCAAATCTTCAAGTTTTTCGCCTTCAATTGGCTTGGTCATGTAATCAGAAAAGCCTTTGGAAAGATACATTTCTTTTGCGCCGGCAACTGCATTCGCTGTGAGCGCGATGACGGGCACGCCTTTGCTCATATTGTTTTCGAGCGTGAGCATCTTTTCAAATGTCTGAATACCGTCCATTCCGGGCATTCGGTGGTCAAGGAACACAATGTCGTAGTGCGTTTTTTGCAGGGCTTCAAGCGCATCATAACCGCTGATAACGGTGTCGATTTGGATTTCTGTCTGCTTGAGCAGGCCTTTTACGACCGTAAGATTGAGTTCTGTGTCGTCAACCACAAGAATCTTTGCGTTCGGGGCTTTGAAAAGCTCATGATATGCGGTGGCGTTTTCAAGGCTCTTTTTGTATGTCTCTCTGAAGTCACCAATCGGCTCCCAGTCGATAACTCCTTGCAATACAGAAAAATAAAAATCAGAACCTGCACCGTACATACTCACGACCTCAAGCCGTGAATTCATAAGACTTAAAAGACTTTGTACGATGTTCAAGCCCAATCCCGTTCCTTCGATGGTGCGGTTTCGTTTTTCTTCAACGCGCTGAAATGCCGTAAAAAGTTTGGGAATATCTTTGTCTTTGATTCCGATTCCAGTATCCACGACATGAATGGTGAGCATGACATGGGAATAATCTGTTTTTTTGCCAGAAATTTTGAGCGCGACCGAGCCTTCGTTTGTATATTTGACTGCATTCGTAAGAATATTCAAGCAGCACTGTTTAAGTCGGACATCGTCACCGAAGAGAAGATGCGGTGTGTCAGGGGCGACTTCGACATTAAAGGCAAGATGCTTGTCGTTCGCGCGTTTTGAAATCATGTTGATTAAGTCGTTTATCGCGGAGCTTAAATCGTAATTCGTTGGAATGATTTCCAGTTTGCCGGCTTCAATTTTTGAAAAATCAAGAATGTCGTTTACGATGCTGAGCAAGCTTTTTCCTGCGTTTTCGACATCTTTTGCGTATTTTGTGATTTCTGCATCTTTGCTTTCACGGATAATCATTTCGTTCAAGCCCAAAACCGCATTGATTGGTGTTCGGATTTCGTGGGACATGTTTGAAAGGAAGTCCGTTTTTGCCTTGCTTGCCGCCTTTGCCGTGGCGAGTTGTGTTTCTAAGAGTTGCGAGCGTTCAAGATTTTTGATGTAATTCTGTGTGGTTGAAAGCATATCGACCAGAGAATCGTACAGAACGCCGATTTCGTCTTTTAAATTGATTTTGAGTTCTTTGATGTCAAGGCGCGGAACATCTCGTGTGTGCTCGGTGATGTTGCAGAAATTGCTGTCTTCGACCGCCTTTGCCATGAGCGCAATCGGGTGCGTGATGTTCAGATTCGCAAATGTAAAGCAGAAGAGGACGATGGGAACTCCGACTATTGCCATTAAAATCGTGAGCCGTGTCGCAAAGACGACTCCGCCCCACGCGTCAAAAATGTTGAATTCAGAAAGAAGCCCGTTTGCGAAACCAAAGCCCGCAAAAATCAGAACCAATGCCTCAGAGACAATCATTCGGGTGATTTTTACGCTGATTTTTTGCCCTTTTCGCTTTTCGATAGCTTGCCGGATGCTGTTTAAATTTTTTGACTCAAAGGTGCTTGAAAAGAACCAGTCTTTTATGCTGTCTGGGAAAAAATTGTAGTAAATGTAGAAAAATGCGCCCACAAAGGCACATGCCGGAAGGGCCGTTAGAAAATGAAAAATTTCTGACTCAACGAAGACAGTTTTGCCTTCAAGAATAACCGTAAGAAACTGCCAGCCGTTTCCTAAAATCAGCGCGGAAATAAGCACAAAGACGGCTGTTCGCCATATGCTTTTGTATGTGCCGTGATTTACGGGAAAATTGGCGATGAGAGAGGCAATGAGAAGCACAAACGCATGGTATGCCATTGTGTGCTGAATCATACATTCGATACCAAAATAGGCAAGCACGACCAATGCCCCAGAGAGATACCCTGAAAGCGAGGTAAGAATCATAATGGGAATGACTTGTGTATAGCAGCGGTTTTGATGAGAAATCAGCCCCCGAAACTGGGAGTATGTTTCTGGATACAAATGCTCAATCAGCAGGAGAAGTATAAAGCAAATGAGTGCCGTAAGAGGAATGGTGATGCGAAATTCTTTTTTGCGTAAGAAAAAATATGAATTATAAGCCTTTTCGTCCATTATTTGCCTTTGAAGAAGTCATCGACCGTTTTGAGCAGCAAATCTGGCTCGGTTGATTTGAGCATGTATTTTTCTGGTCCTGCGGCGAGCACCTTCATAACTGTTTCTTTGTCGTCTTTTGAAGTAAGGAAGATGACAGGAATGTGCGAAAGATTGGGATCATGCTTGAGCATCTCAAAAATCTGCAATCCTGACGCAACGGGCATTTCGTAATCGAGGAGAATTAAGTCAACATGATTCTGACCGAGGAACTGGAGCGCGTTAAGACCAGAATTTGCCATGTAGACTTCGTATTTGCGCGAAAGCCATGTCTTCATGGTGCGGAGCATAACGCTGTCATCATCAACGACGAGGATTTTTTTGTGACCAGGCGTGCCGCCTTCTTCGCTCGTGATGAGCATATTGAGCTTTTTGATGACATCCTGAATGTTTACCGGACGGCTGAATGCCGCTGAAACGAGTGTTTTGGGATACACTTCGTATGCGGCTTCGATTTCCATAGGGTTACCGATAAGATAGAGAACGCGGTCTTTGCCTTCTTCGATAACGAGCTTTTTGAGAAATTTGAGCGTGCCGTTGAATTTATTTAAATCACCTTCAAGATATACGATGTAGATATCAGGAATATTCTGAATGAGTGAGATTTCTACCATATCAGGTTCAGCAGTTGAGACCTCAAAACGAGCCTCTTTGAGTGCTTTAATCATGGCGGTGACCAAAAAGTTTTGTGCTTCACTTACGAATAAAATGCTTCTTTCCATAGTTATTGAATCTCCAAATTCTCTAAGAAACTATTATATCATAGGTCATTATTTTTTCCAATCAAAAAACGAAAAATTGTGTTTAAGAAAAAAATGGTAAAAATCGGCAAATCTATTGACACTTTTTTGTGATTCATATAATATAACATTCGTTCGCAAGAACAGTGTGATCCCTTAGCTCAGTCGGTAGAGCAACGGACTGTTAATCCGTGTGTCGCTGGTTCAAGCCCAGCAGGGGTCGTTTTTTTCCCATTTAGCAAAAGTGCTGAATGGGATTTTTTTTGCAAAGTTTTTCTTTTCTCACTGCTTTTCTTCTGTTATACTTTTTCTATGATTCAGCGGACATTTGATGTGACGAGTGAAGCCGATTTGCAGCGGCTTTCTGACATGAAGTTTTACAGCGAGTACACCCACGCCAAAACAATTTTCGTTCAGTTGTATATTTCGCGTTTTTCGGCAGAAGAGGCGCAGAAAGTGCTCGAAGCATCTCAAAACGCGCTCCCGCAGGCAAAAGTCGTGGGAATGAGTTTGTACGGCAATCCTGTCGTCGGCTTGAATAACGAAAAACTCATGCGCTTCAATTTTTGTTTTTTTGATGAATCTGAAGTCACGGTCTTTGACTATGACGCTGAAAAACTGCCCATGCAAAAAATAGTCGCTGATTTCAAAAAAAATCTTGAAGCAACACAAGACGCAAGGGGCGTTCTTTTGCTCGGAAGCGGCATCACATTTAAAGCATCGCACTTCATGGACGAAGTGACGCGCGGCTACGAAGACATTCCTTTTTTCGGCTCGATTGCGAATATCAATACTGCCGATGTAAACGACCAAGCTCCGTTTGCGTTCGGAAACAAGATGATTCGGAACGGCATTGTGGCTGCAATCTTCTCTGGCAAAAATCTTCATTTTTACACGGAAAGCCTTTTTTCATGGAAGCCAATCGGAAAGGAAATGCTCGTTGAGTCGGGCGAGCCTGGCATCGTAGGCGATTCAATCATCAAAACGATAGACGGTCTTCCTGCCACGCAGATTTTCAAAAAATACCTTGATGTTGAGCCGGACGCGCATTTTGTGTCGAATATCTGTGAATTCCCGATTGTGGTGAACCGAAACGGCTATCTCATGGCGCGTGTTCCGTGTGGTTTTAACGAAAAGGGCGAAATCAACACAATGGGCGATGTGCGCGATGGCGAGTATATCCGATTCAGCTACGGAAAGGCGAGCGAGATTTTGAGCAAGACCGAAGAGGCGAGCTTCCGGATGCGGGATTTTGCGCCACAGGCAATTTTCTTGTACGCGTGCGCGAACCGCGCGATTTTCTTGAAAGACTGCGCCCATGAAGAAATCGATTTTTACGCTCATGTAGTGTCGGAGCTTGTGTATTGCCACGGATTTTCGGAATTGTACCGCTACAAAGGACAGGGCGGTGTGTTCAACAGCCAGTTGGTCGCAATCGGCTTGCGTGAAGGCGAGGCAAAAAGCCATGAGTTGCACAAACCGCTCATTCCTGGCATTTCGTTTGATAATCCGCACAAAACCGAAACTCATTCGCATGTTCACCGTGATTTTTCCGAAGATTTTGGAGAAATGCACGCTCCTCATGCGGGTGGATTGCATTCACTGCAAGAACAACGCGAACAATCGAGCGTTGAATGGACTGAAGCAACAATTGCTTCTGGCTTTGACAGGCAAATCGGTGTTTCAATTCCGATTACAGAGCGTCTTGTTACCTTCCTAGAAGCGACCACGCATGAACTTCGCGAGGCAACGCGGGCGGCAAACGCGGCGAACGAGGCAAAATCTGCCTTTTTGAGCAACATGAGCCACGAAATTCGCTCACCAATCAATGCCGTGCTCGGTCTTGACGAAATGATTTTGCGCGAGTCGAATGAGCAGGCAATCAAAGGCTATGCGCGCGATATTCAATCAAGCGGAAAATCCCTTCTTTCTATTATAAATGACATTCTCGACTTCTCAAAAATCGAAGCAGGCAAAATGGAAATTATCCCCGATAATTATGACTTGCGCTCTACGATTACGGATTTGGCGAACATGATTGAAAGCCGTGCCGAAGGAAAGGGGCTCAAATTCATCGTCTCTGTGGACGAAACAATGCCGCACCTTCTCTACGGCGACGAAACGCGAATCAAGCAGTGTGCGCTCAATATCCTCACGAATGCGGTAAAATACACGCCAAGCGGCTCGGTCACGCTAACAGTTAGCAGAGAGCAGGGAGCAGGGAGCAATTCTATCTTATTAAAAATTTCTGTTGCGGACACGGGAATCGGTATCAAAGAAGAGGATTTGGAAAAACTGTACAAGCCGTTTGAGCGGATTGAAGAAAGTCGGAATCGCTCAATCGAGGGAACGGGCTTGGGAATGAGTATTGTGAACGGGCTTCTTTCGCAAATGGGAACGCAGCTTGAGGTAAAAAGCGTGTATGGCAAAGGAAGCACATTTTCATTCACTGTGGAGCAGACCGTCCGCGATTGGGAACGAATCGGCACGCGCGAAGAGGCGCAAAAGGCGCTTCTGAAGGAAGCCGCTTCCTATTCTGAAAGTTTCCAGGCACCAGGTGCAAAAATCCTTGTTATTGATGACACACCTGTCAATCTTACCGTCGTAAAAGGATTGTTGCGGTCAACGAGAATTCAAATCGACACGGCGTTAAGCGGCGAAGAAGCCTTGCAGTTGGTTCGGCAAAATGAATACGACATTCTTTTTGTTGACCACCTCATGCCCAAAATGGACGGCATTGAATTCCTAGTGGCAAATTTTACGGATTCCGTTTCAATCAACAAAAACACGCCGGCGGTTGCGCTTACGGCAAATGCGATTAGCGGGGCAAAAGAACTGTATCTTTCAACGGGCTTTACCGACTATCTTTCAAAGCCCATTGATTCCAAAAAACTTGAAGAAATGATTGCCCGTCTTCTTCCAAAAGAAAAACTGATTTTGCCAGGAGATACGAGGTTTGTCGAAGAGCAGCTATCCCAGACTCTGGAAGATTCTGCGACCTATCAGAATGGCACGCACTCTTCAGATGCAAGCGAGCAAACCGCGCTCTCTCATCGTCATGCTGAATTTATCTCAAGTGCTTTCTTTAAAGATATTTTCGGACTTGACATTGAAGCTGCGCTCAAAAATTGTGGCGGAAAAGAGGTGTTTTTGGAGGCTGTCCGTAATTTCTCTGATTCAATCGAAGAAAAAGCAAGCCTGATAGAATCGTATGCTGCATCTGGCGACTGGAAAAACTACACGATTCTCGTTCATGCGCTCAAATCATCTGCACGGCTCATCGGAGCTGCAGAACTTTCTGAGCTGGCAAAAGAGCTTGAGGCAGCAGGAAATGCGGTTGATTCTGGAAAAATCGCGCAAAAAACGCCGCAGTTGCTTAGTGATTACCGCTCTTTTCTTGTAAAACTTGCCCCGCTTGTCGGAAAGCCCAGTGCAAACGCTTCTGTTTCTGCGCAAAGCGACATGCCTGCCATTTCCGAGCAAAAGTTTACGGAGGCGGTTTCTGCAATCAAAGAAGTCGTTTCGGTTTTTGATTTTGACACGGCTGATGCAATCATAAAAGAACTTGATTCCTATTCGATGGCAGAAACACAGGCTCAGCTATTCAAAAAACTCAAAAAGGCTGTGCGCGATGTGGACGCGGCGGCGGTTCTAAAACTGTGTTAATCTATGGATTTATTTTCTCCGATAATAAACCTATGAAATTGCCAAAACACTGCCTTATCATATTCTCTGTATGTCTGCTCCTTTCTGGATGTACAAAAAAAGTTTCCATGCACCAAAACCGCAATAAAGTTGACATCGAAATGGCGCAAAAATCAGGTGATCATAAATGGTTCTACTTTGGGGACGGCTCGTATTCTGAAATAGACTTGCCGCAGCATTCTCCGATTCTTGCGCTCAAACCCTGGACGGAAAGCGTGCGTGTCTGTGACGGAAATGTCACTGCGGATGGAAAATCTATCTTGCTCGTAAATCACTTGGGAGCGCTCTATTTTGATTCAACCGACAATCCGATTTTGATTCAAGACTACCAGCTTTTTTCAGATTCAACGGCAGGAAATTTAGTCTTTGAAAGCGGAATTCCCTATTTTACGCTCGTAAAGAATTCATTCTTCAACAAAACGGCGAGCGGAAATCCCCGTCAGAGCCATATTATTCGGCTTTCCGAAGAGCAAAAAATGTTTTTCCCCGTCATTACATATGGCGATTTGAATATCGAGCAGAGCGGGGAAGTTACGGGAACATATTTTGACGGTACCGATTGGGTGAGTTCGGTCAAATCGACAAAGAACAACAAGGTGTCATTTCACTACATTAAGTGGAAATCACTGGTGGATTTGGCAAGCGTTCATCCCTTTTCGCGCGGCGGGGAAACGGGCAGCATTTCGGTTTCTGAAATTTCCGAATCGACTTACCGAAATTTAATCACACCGGAAGATTTTTCAAAAGCACCGCTCAGACTCAAAGATTTGCTCAAATCAATCCCAAAAGATTTTAATTTTACGCTCACCTGCCGTGATGCAGGCGGCTCGTCTCCGCGTTATTTTGAGCATGGAACAACGGACGACGGCACGGTGGCGAATGCAATCATCAAGGATAATTGGATTTGCGCTGTTTTTGGCGATGGCACGACCTATTTTTCTGGCTCAATCGATGGGCTTCCGCTCATTAATAATGGCAAAACCGTTGCGTTCCGTCTGCCAAAACTCCCTCGCCGCTACTCGTATCAAGCATTTGCGATGAGCGGAAAATATCTGATTGTCGCATGGGAAGAAAGCGATTTTTACAAAACAGGCCGAAGCGGATTCTTGACGGTCGACATGGAGAAATTGTTCTACCAAAAATCAGAAAAGTAACCGTTGAAAATTGAAAATAGAAAGTTAGAATGATAGAATAGAGTACAATTTTCTATGAGAAAACGGTATTTTTTTTTATTGGTTTTTCTTTTTTCTCTTTCACATTTCTATGCTCAGGAAAACAGCGGAATTGGCGATGCGCCTGTGCTTGACTCTGAATCTTCTGCACGGATTGATACATCGATTTTCTTTACGCTCGGCTCCAAAATCATGCTCAACACCGATGATTCCCTAAAATCTGCGCCTTCGCCAGTCATGTATTCGCTGGGAATTGGCGGCGACTTCATTTTTAAAAACAATATCTTTCTTCAAACGCACGGTTCTTTTTTTACGAATTATTACCTGTGGGATGGAGAGCGCGCTCAGCCAGCCGAAGTCGAAAATCGAACGGCAACGGCACTTTCGCTCATGCTGGATATAGACGGCGGATATCGGTTCAAGATCGGAAAGACTAAGAAGCACTTTGTTTCAGTGGGCGGGGGAATCGGATTTTTAGCCCGGTATGCCTTTCTTTCTGGCGATGTTGATTCTTCCGAAGTAAACCGCGTGACAGGAAGCACGGCGGGCGATGATGTTTCTGACATCAACAGCAATTTTTACGCTCATTTAAACTTTTTTTATCCAGAAGTATTGCTTTCGTATTCGTTCATTCTCTCTGAAAACTGGAAAATCGGGGCGGAATTCAGAACGTACATACCGCTCGGCTCGATTTTAAACGGAACGGGCGCGGACGGCATGATTTTTTCGCTTGCCGCAAAACTTTCATACAGATAGCAAATCAGCCGATTCTAGCTCCACATATACATTTTGTGGAGGAATTTTAAATATCTGAATGTTCCCCATGAAAGGGCGAGCGTGCCTAAAATCAAAAACAAAAAACTGTCGCAGCTGACCAAAAGACTGTAGCCTAAAATAAGAATGGTGGAAGATGATGCCAAATGCTTGTATTCACTGTTGTTTTTTTTGAATCCGTGAATTAAAAAAGAAGCGAGTGTTGTAAGAAGAATCAAAAAGCGCAATATATTGACAAGATTCATGAATCCTTCGGTGACAAGCCCCGTAGAGGCGATTTTTGCAGTGTTCATGGGAATGACTGCCGCAAAAACGAGCGAGACTGCGAGCAATATCACATAATTTCGCTCAATATCCTGTCGCTGTGATGTTTCGCTTAAAAGTGCGGCGCATAAAAAACTTAGCGGCGCGAGTGTCCGACCAAAAAGCACGATATTTCCGGCGATGACAAGCGAATTTGAGAAGGAAATCCACAGACCCAAGCAAATCGTGATAAAGCGGGCTATTTCTGCAAGGCAGGCAAATAAAAAGCCGGTAAAGAAAATGATTTCGCTCGTCTGAGTGTTCTCAAAAAGTCGAATCAGAAGGTAAAAACAGACCGGCACATACAGAATCAGTACCGCAAAGGAAATCATGGTGGCGAGAAAGCTGTTTTTTGCGAATGAAATATGCTGTAAGAAAGCGGGAATCCGAAAATCAGGCGGCATGAGAATGGTATCTTTATAGAATGAAATGATGAATAAAATGAGCGTGAACAGTGAGATGAGTATGCTTGCTATCAAAAAAACTTTTATGAAATTATTTCTCGTTTTTAAGGTCATGTCAGAATCTTAAACGGAACACAAAAATATGTAAAGACTTGTTTTTTTACGCCGAAAATAATAATAAGGTGGATTCCTATGGGAGGATTTATGAAAAAGCTGTTGTTATTAGGAATGATTTCTGTTGCTGGTTTTATGGCTTTTGCAGGGGACGCGGCGGCATTTGTTGATTTGGGAATTTCTCAGGATGGAAGGACCTATGCGTTTGCTGAATACGGGAAGACCGACAAAACATTTCAGGGATACGCGGAAATTTACACGGTAGACATCGAAAAAAATGATTTTGTGGACGGCGAGGTTTTTCGGACAAATCCTTCAACTGCAACGACATCAAAAAGCGGAAAGGCAGTGTATGAAGAATTGTACGAAAAAGCTTCTTGGAAACTCAGAAAATATGATTTCAAGCCAGCTTCTGTTGATAATCTCCTCTATGTCCGTGATGACAAAAAAGAGGGAGAAAGTGAAATCGTATTCAAAGATTTTGAGGGCTCTACCAACGAACAGAGCGTGTACTACCATATAAAGCTTGCGAAGACCGTGTTTGGCAGTGGCGAAGGCTTGCGCTCATCATTTTTTATCACGATGGAGAAAAAAGACGCTGAGGGCACTGTAATCAGCCGGAATATCGTCGGTTCGCCTGATATAAAGCGCAAAAAAGTCACTGACTATCGAATCGACAGGATTTTTTCAGATAAGACCGGCAGAAATCTTGTGTTCATCGTTGAGAAAACCGTTTCCGATGTGAACGGCTCTTCAATCCGCTACATGGTCGAAACAATTCGCTTGTAATCAAAAAGACTGCTTTTTTGAAAGCGGTCTTTTTTTTATAAAAAAAATCTCTAAAATCTCTAATTCTCCTCTTTTTCAATAAAAAAAATTGCACTTTTTTCAAGAAATTTTCTTCTCCGTTGCCGAAAATCGAAAAATTTTACAAATAAGAAGGCATGAACGGAAAATACTATGTTTCCGAAAAATGGAGGTCTTTTTATGAAAAAAATTGGTTTTTCCCAAATTCTGAAGTCAGTTATTTTGACATCTGTTTTGGTATTTGGAACGTTGAGCGTTGTCGCACCTGTTTCTTGCTGTCTCACTGAGGAAGGGCTTGAAATCGTTCCTGCGGACACTATCGCTCCGTCTGTGGAACTGTTTACGGTGGCATCTTCCCGTGAGATTGTTATCACGTGTTCCGAAAAAATTATTCTGGATAACATTTCTGTCTTGGAAGTGGAAGATGATTTTGATTTTGAGAATTTTGTCTTTCCCGATGAGAGCCAGGATGTGTATGCTGTGGCGGACTCTGTTACCTACAGTGAAAGCGGGCTTTCGGCAGAAATTGCGTTGTCGAGCCAAACTGATGTGGGAAAGTCGTATCTGTTTTTTGGCGTGGTTTATGATATTTCTGGTAACAGCCTCGAATTTGCCCAAAAATTCTGCGGCTATAATGAAAATCCCGCAAAACTTTTGTTCAATGAAATTCGGACGACATACAGCAAGACAAAGCCTGCCTCCGAATACATTGAATTGTATGTGCTCAAAGGCGGAAATACCTACGGGCTTGAAGTCGTCAGTGCCGCGAACGGTGAGGCAAAAAAATATGTGTTTCCAGCAATAGAAGTCAAAACAGGTGAATACATCACGGTTCACGGAAGAATTCTTGAGGGGATGGAAGGTTCTGTTGCCGATGAACTTGATGATGATTTGGCTCTTTCACTCGATTTTGAAAGCTGCGACACGGCACGGGATTTATGGAAAGAAGGAAGTGATAAAATTGCCTCAAACACGGATGTCATTGTTCTGCGTGATTGTGTGAGCGGACTTTTAAAAGATGCCGTGCTTTGTGCTGAATCGGGCAAAACGGAATGGTCAAAAAAACTGATGACTGAATTCGCAGAAAAGGCGGTTGAGCTGGGAATTTGGTCAGATGGCTCGTCGCCAGAAACTGCGGTGTGCACCGATGGCATGAAATCCTCTCTTTTGCGCTCAATTTCACGGCAGAATACGGCGGCGATAGTCGAAAAGTACGCTGCGAGCGAGAATTTTCCTGAGTATATCGCAAGTTCGGCAAAGGATTGGTTTGTTACTGAAAAGGAAGGATCGGGGAAAAATATAATTTCCGGGGCGACTCCTGGCTTTGAAAACAGCACGAATCCGCTCGCTTCGGATTAGAATTCGTATGCGTTTAGTTCGGCAGTAGTTTTTTTAGGATTTTTTGGGCGGAAAGGCCTGCATCATCGAGAATCTCCGCGCGTGTGCCATGCGCTAAAAAGGTGTCAGGGAAGGCGAATACGGTAACATTTTTTATGCCACGTTCAAAAAGGGTGGCAGACAGGTGTTCGCCGATTCCGCCCGTTTTTACGCCGTCTTCGATTATTGCAATCGCATCATAGTTTTTTGCGAGGGAGACAAAATAGTCCGTATCAAACGGTTTGATGAATCTGAGCGCATAAATGTCTGTGTTTACGGTATTTTGCAAAAGATTTCGAGCAAGAATCAGCGTTTCATCGAAAATGCCACCCGTGCAAACCAACAGCATTTTTTTTGCTTTTTGAGAGCCATCATCTTCAAAAGCGACGCTTAGATTTGCGGCAAATTCTTCGTTTTTTAAGAGAATGCCACGCCCTTCGTGCATGGGCGATTCAAACGAGGGAAGTTCTGACGGGCATGAAAGCTTTGGATAGCGTATGGCGACTGGTTTTTTGGCATTGATTGCCCACATGAGGCAGAGACTCAAATCAATGGCCGTTGCAGGGGCAAGAATTGTCATGTTCGGAATGGGAAGAAGCAAAGCAATGTCGAAGATTCCCTGATGCGTTTCGCCATCCTGTGGAACTGCTCCCGCGCGGTCAATGCACAGCACGACATGATTGTTTGAAAGCGCGACATCATGAATAATCTGGTCGATTGAACGCTGTATGAATGTTGAATAAATTGCAACGATGGGAATCATGCCGCCAGTGGCAAGCCCAGAAGCAAAGGTGACGGCATGTTCTTCGGCAATTCCCACATCAAAAAAGCGGTCTGGATAGTGACGGGCAAAGGAGTCGAGCCCAGTTCCTTTTGACATGGCAGCAGTGATGGCCATTATCTTGGCGTTTTTTTCGGCAAGGGAGAGAAGGCAGTTGTTGAATGCCTCTGTAAAACTGAGCGTGTCGAATTTTTCCATCTTTCCGTCTGAAATCTGGAACGGTCCCACTCCATGAAAACTGGACGGATCGTTTTCGGCGGGGGAATAGCCTTTTCCCTTTTTGGTGCGGACATGCACGATGACAGGTTTTGGAAGCTGTTTTACGCGCTGAAGGTTTTCTTCGAGTTCTCTGATATTATGCCCGTCGAGTGGCCCCACATACTCAAATCCCAAATCAGCGAAGAAATTGTTGCTTAAGAACATTCCTTTTATGGCTCGTTTTAGTCGGTAGATGAATTTTCCAATATGATTTTTTGAATTCGGGATTTTATCGACAAGATTATCAACGAAATAGCGAAATCGTTGGTAAAACCGCGTCATAGTGAGCGTACTTAAATATCGCGAGATGGAGCCAGTGTTTGGCGAAATCGACATTTGATTGTCATTCAGAACAACGATGAGGTTTTTTGCAAGTTGCCCCGCATGCGCAAGTGCTTCGTATGCAAGGCCTCCCGTAAGAGCACCGTCACCGATTACGACAACGACCTTGCGCTTTTTAGGATTTCTGCCAGCGTGCTTTTGCTCCTTTTCGGTTTTTTCCCATGCCGTCAGAAGCCCTAGTCCCTGCGAAATGGAAGTGCTTGAATGTCCGTTGTCAAAAAAATCATGCGTGCTTTCGCTACGGCGGGTGAATCCTGAAATACCGCCGTGCTTTCTGAGAGAATCAAAATCTGCATATCTTCCGGTCAGAAGTTTGTGCGTGTAGCATTGATGGCTGACATCAAAAATAATGGCATCTTCTGGACTTTCAAACACGCGATGAAGTGCCAGCGTAAGCTCGACAACTCCAAGATTGCTTGCCAGATGACCGCCATTTTTGGCTACCGTGCTTATGATTCGCTTTCGAATTTCATCGCACAATTCTGGAAGTTCCTTTTCGGAAACTTTTTTTAAATCTGACGGAGAATTAATCTTTGAAAGAATCGTAAATAAGTCTCCATAAAAAAAGACCGCGGAAAGTTGTTTAGACTTTGGCGGTCTCGTTTGACAAAGACGAATAGCAATGAAACATATGCGCAGTGCATCTGTTTTAGCTATTACTTGCTCTTATGTCGATTTCTTCTAAGCATCTTCTTTCGCTTATGTGTTGCAATCTTCTGACGCTTTCTCTTTTTTCCACAAGGCACGATGGCACTCCTTAGACTCGATTTGTTTTATTATTAACAAAAGCCTCGCTTTCGTCAAGTGCGGCTTTTTATGTCCGAAATTAATTTTTGTCTTCGATTCTTCTGTATTGAACTTCTGAATTGAAGAGCTGTTTTGCCGCGAACGAAACGACCTTTCCGTCATTTTCTTCGATTCGCTCGTCTTTAATCATAGCCAACTGATATGCACGATGACTTGCAGCAACAGTGGCTTCGTAGATGTTTCCTGTAAATTTTACAGTTTGTTCCAAAGGGAAAATCATCTTAGTGCTTCCTCTTTTTAATGAGCTATTTTTAAATCATATCTGAATATATGGTTTGTGTCAATATCAAATTCGGTGATAGAGCCATTTTAACGGATAAAATTTTGCGTCTAGCATTTTGCCCTAAAGTGTGCTACACTTTCAGAATGTCTGAATTATTAGCACCTGCTGGCAACATCGAAGCATTGGATGCTGCCATTGGCGAAGGCGCGGACGCAGTATATCTCGGTCTCAAAAGTTTTAATGCGCGTTTGCGTTCCTCAAATTTTGCGTGGAATCAGTTTGAGGCGGCTGTTTCGTCTCTCCATCGCCAGAACAAAAAAATTTATGTCACGGTCAACACGGTCAGCGAAGAGCGCGACCTTGAACGATTGTACCGTTTCCTTTCATACCTCAACAAAATCGGTCCTGACGGGCTTATTGTGCAGGATTTTGGCGTAATCCGTATGTGCCAGGAATTTTTCCCCAAGCTGGAGCTTCACGGCTCTACGCAGATGAATGTCGAAAGCGCGGCGGGCGTAAACTTACTGAGCAAGGCGGGCTTAAAGCGCGTGGTCGTTGCCCGCGAGCTAGGCTTAGAAGAAATCAAATACATCAAATCGCACACGAATGCAGAGCTTGAAATTTTCGTGCACGGCGCATTGTGCGTGAGCGAATCGGGCTTGTGCCTGTTCTCTAGTTTTTTGGGTGGAAAGAGCGCGAACCGCGGCATGTGCACGCAAGCCTGCCGTCGTTTTTACACGGTCGATTCCGAGCGCGATGGCGAAAAGCAGGGCTACTATTTTTCTCCGTGCGATTTGCAGTTAATCGAGCACATTCCCGACCTCATGCAGCTCGGCGTGGAGTCGTTCAAAATAGAAGGGCGCATGAAGAGCGCGGAATATGTCGGCTCAGTGGTTGCCGCGTACCGCTACCTCATGGACAACTGGGAAAAAGACAAAAAAGGCGCGCTCGCTACGGCAAAGCGGCTTCTTTCAACTGACTTTGCGCGTGCAAAAACTTCCTATTGGTACAATTTCAAAACAAACGAAGAGGGCGTTGAAAAGGCGGGAAGCCTCATCTTAAATCCGAATCAGGCGGGTGGCACGGGAATCTATCTCGGCACAATCGACCGCTTCGGCGAAATTCCCGACGATGAAAAAGAAAAAGCCTACAATTTGTATCAGGAAGCGCTCAAAACCAATCCCGAGGCAAAGCAGTCTGATTTCTACATTGCGATGGCGCATTTGAAGGGCGGAAATTACGACCCCGATCCAGGCGACTCAATCCGCTTGCACCGCCAGGACGACACAGGGCGCGTGAGCCACAAAGTGCGCACGGTTACAGTTGATGATGAGGGCAGGCGGTTTATCGATGTGCCGCGTGGCTTTAAACGAGGGGATTCCGTGTACCTTTTGCAAACGAAGTCAATGTCAAAGCGGTACCCGCGCGTTCTGCCAGCTGACATTGGCAAATACCGCCAGCAGCCGGGTGCGGAAGTGCTTCCTGTGCTTGATTTAACGCCCGTTGCCAAAAATGAACTTTCTTATTTCCCGGAAGGATTGTACATTCAGGTTTCGACTGTCGCTGATTTGCACACGGCAATTTCAAAAAATCCTGTTCGTGTGATTTTGGAATACAATTCTGAAACGCGTGTTGATTTGCTCGAAAAAAAATCTGCGCTTCCGCTCTCAAAAAAACAGGTTATCATCTCGCTTGACCCGTATTGCCCGGCGGCAAAAGAGGAGCAGCTTCTTTCGGACTTAACGGAATTGCTTGCCAATAGCTACAAAACATTCGTGGTCAACAATATCGCTCACATTTCTATGCTCCGCACAAAGGGAGCGAATCTGATTGGCGGTCCGTATTTGTACACTTTCAATCGCTGGGCTGTATCTTGGTTTGAGAATCAGAATATCGGTGCGTTTATCACTCCGCTCGAAAATTCATGGGATAACCTTAAAATGACTTGGGAAGAAAGCGTCCGTGACCGTGTTTTGGTCACCACCTATGCATATCCCGCCCTTTTCCGCATGCGCTTTGCTCTTCCCGAAAACTACGACTTTTTGTACTTCATGGATAAAGAAGAAAAGGTGTTTAAGGTAAATTCTACGGTTGACGGTTCAGTCGTTATGCCGGACGAGCCATTTTCAATCGTCGATAAGGTAGAAGCGCTGAATTCTGCTGGTTTTAAGCGAATCCTTCTGGATTTTTCACGCACGCATGTCACGCGTCAGGAACTCAAAATGGTCACAAACGCGATGGTAAAGCGGCAGGCTATTTCAGAAACATCCCGTTTTAACTGGAAGGACGGCTTCTACAGTCTTGAAAAAATCGAAATATACAAGGCGATGAACGAAAAGGCGGCATTGGAGCGGGAAGCAAAAGCCTCTAGAAATCGCCCGTATCACGCGAGCAAAAACCGTTCTCAAAATCCTCAAAAACGGGGTGCTGATTCTAGAAAGCAAAAACGGTACAGATGAAAGTAGAGGCTTTATAGGAGGGAAAAATACCAAAACAAAAACTCATGCGCAATTTATGAAAAAAGGCGTAACCGTTTTTTCTTTCATCTGTACCTGAAAGGACTGTCTGAAACACAAGACAGTCCAATCTATTTTAAAAAACGGCTTCACCTCCGTCCATAAATTCACTGTCAGTTTCTGCAAAAGCGGCTTCTGCCATCATGCCTTCGGTGGCACTTTCTGCCATATTTTTTGCATTTCCGTCAGAATTTCCGCTTGATTTATCCGGCTGAAAATCGATGTGCTCCGCGATAATTGAAACTTTTGAGGCATTTTTGCCTTCCTGTGTCTTCCAGCGGTCTTGCTTGAGCCTGCCGACCACCCGCAAACCGCGCCCTTTTTTTGCCATGCGTGCGATTCTGCTGCTGAAATTTTCGCCCCATGCCTCCACATCGAAGAATGCGACTTCCTTTTGGAACGCACCTTTCATATCCCGGTAAAAGCGGTTTGTGGCGATGGAAACAAGGCAGACCTTTGTGCCTCGCGGTGTTTCTTTTACCTGAGTGTCGCGTACGACATTTCCTTCGATGACGATTTGATTCATTTGATTCATAGTATTACTCCAAAAATAGAATTTCCCTAAAACCCGGCCGATGTTTTTTGGGCTGAACAAGCTCTTCCCCTCGTTCACCTATTTATTTGCAAAATTTTTCGGTTTTCGGCAACGCAAAGCAAAAATTTTTGAAAAAAAAACGAATTTTTTTTACGGGAAAGAGAAGAATTGGAGATTTTGGAGATTTTATGCTTACATCGGGATGTTTTTGACGAGCTTAATCATGTACAGTTTTATGTACATGAACAGGGCATCGCGCTCACGAATCTTTTGCAAGCCTGGTGCGTTCATCAAACTTTCGGCAAGGCTTTCGATTCGCTCAACAGTAAAACTTTCGACCTTCATTGTGCGGATTGTCTTTCTGATGTAGTCACGGATGAGCGAGTTGACATCTTCGGTAAGATTGTTGTGCGTTTCGTTTCCGAGTCGGTGATTCCACATTCGCTCGTAAGAATCAAGCTCGCGGTTGAGCGTAGAACTTGCGGGAACAAATGCCTGTTCTGCACTTCTGGCGGCTTCACGCAAAGCAACCTTTTTGCTTACTGCGGCATTTTGTGAAATCATTGCCGTTGTTTCGTCTTCTTTGCTTTTTGCGGCTTCTTCTTCGCGGTAGAGTTCTGCCTTTGTCTTTTGCTTTTTGTTGCGCTTTGACTTTGGCGGGCGCAAGAGCAATTTTGCAATCCATGAGACGATTGGCATTGAGTACCAGAATGGAAGCATGATTTTGGCGTCGTTTAGAATTTCCTGACGGCTCATCAAAAGAATGTCGCTGTACGGTAAAAGCTGGCCGTTTACAAACAGACTGATTTTGCTCGTATCGTCACCACCAGAGGCATCGTAGCTTAAAAGTGGCAGGAATGAAGAGTGCAGCAACGCGCTTAAAATGGGAGACTGGACACGGATTTCTTTTTCGAGACGGCCTTCAAAGGCATTCTGATCCTTCATTTCGGGAAGCGAATCGAATTGCTTGAGCACTTCTGACCAGTGGTTTTTGATTGCTTCGAGAACGGAAATGCGGGCATCAGTGCAGAGGCGAAGAATGAGTTGCAAGACCTTGCTTTTGAAGATGAAATAGCGTGTGTCATCGTATGTCTTAAAGACAAGCAGGTCGGGAAGTTCCTGAACGGGGGCTTCCTGCGTTTTTTTGTGCAAATATTCTTTGAGTTCGTCTTCGGTGTACTGCCCTAAAAGCGGCAATCCCTTGTTGTCCGTGAATTTGATGATTTCGTCAAAGGTGAAATAGTACGGTGGCTTCATCAAAAGCGTTTCGAGCGTTTTTAAGGCACCTTCTTTTTTGGCATTCTCGGCGGCTTCGTTTTTGAAATAATTTGCGCCGACTTCTGTAATGTACACGGCCTGCAAGCACGACAAATCTTCTTGGGTGTAATCTTTGATTTTTTCGTAATCTTGTTTGATAAAAAAGCAGAGCTGATTCCACAGGTAAAAACTTTCGGTGGTTTGGCTCAATGTTTCGAGTGAATGATCCGGGCGGTCAACGAATGAATTGAAGAAATTCTTGATAATCATTTCGCGGCCAGGATTTGAAACCGTGAGTTTTTTGAGGAAGTAATCGTGATGCTCTTCTTTTTTGAGCATATTCTGGATTTTTCCAACGGCATCTTCAATCAGCGTAACGACCGAAACACTAGAGGGCAGCAGAATCGATGGCGCATTGTGCGGAAGCGTAAGCCCGTACAGTGTTTTGTCGTTTATGTCCTGATGCTTTAAAAGTTTGGCGATTAATTCAGAGGAATTTTCACGCGTGATAATTTCTTTTGGCGTACCACGCGGTAAGTCTGCTTCGGATGGAAAGGGCAGGCTGGGATTGACGGCAATATCTTTATATCGTTCGGCAAATCGTTCGATATAATAGGGGATGACAACGATACCTTGTTTTTCTGCGGATGTGTTTATGATGACGATAAGCCGGTTTTCGACGAGTTTGTCTAATTCGATTTGAAGTGCGGGAACTGGATCTTCGATGTAACTGACTAAGGTGGGCTGCTCTTCAAGGTGGTGTTCAGAATACTTTTTTAGATACTCGCAAAAATCTCGGTAGTCAACAATAGCATTATTTTGCCGCGTTGCAAAAAATTTTAATAAAACTATGATACTTGTAGTTGTTGCCATAACATCATTCTATCAGTAATCTTTAAAAATGTACACTAATCTATCTTCTGATTTTGATTCCGTTTCTTTTCAAAAATACATTGCCGCGGATTGCGATAGGCTTTCTTTTTTGCAGAACTATCTTTCTGAGCACGGCGTTCAAACTTCGGTCATTTCGCTTGAAGGAAAAAAGCATTTGTATGTCAATTTTCCATCGAGCGCGTACAATCCCATGTTCAAAATCAAAACGATAATTTCCCATTATGACCGAGTTGCGGGAAGTCCTGGCGCGAACGACAATTCTTTTGCGAATTTCGCGCTTGCTGATTTTGCCGCTGATTTACTGAAGTCAAAAAAGGCGCACAATATCCGCATTTTCTTTACCGACGGCGAGGAGCTGGGCGAAGCGGGCGTTTCTTCACAGGGGGCGTTTGCGCTTGCCGAGCTGTTCCGAAAACTTGGCATTACGAACGATGATGTGTATGTGTTCGATGCGTGCGGGCGGGGAGATGTTGCGATTCTTGCACGGGCGGGCTTGGACTCAAAAGTAAATCCCCAGTTCAAAAAGAAATTCGTTGATTTGTACGAGCGGACGCAAAATCTCTTGAAAACGGCGGCGAAAAATTCTTGGATGACGCTTCCTGTGCCCTACAGCGACAACGCGGGCTTTCTTGCGTGCGGAATTCCTGCCGTGGCGATTACCTTTTTGCCCAAAGACGAAGTTTCTTTCTATTATAAAAATCTCATGACGGACAAAAACCTTGAAAAGGCGGTGATGAACTGTACAATCGACTTTTCTTCCCAAAATGCAACCGACATTTCGATTCAGAAATTCAAATATCAAGAGCAAATGCCCAAAACATGGCGGCTTTTCCATACCGAATACGATAATTTTTTAAGTCTTACGGTGGAATCGCTTTTTTTAGTAAAGAAAATTTTAAAATCCATAGAAGAATTAAAAACTTTGTGTTAAAATAACCTTATATTTCTTTTTATAGGAGAATCACAGAATGGCTGAAGAAAACAAAGAACTTTCAGAACCACAGAAAGAAATCAACGCCCTTGTCGCAAAAGCTCAGAAGGCGTTGGAAGCGTATGCTTCTTATGATCAGGAAAAGATTGACTACATCGTTGCAAAGGCCAGCGTTGCAGCCCTTGACCATCACGGTTCGCTTGCAAAACTTGCAGTCGAAGAAACAAAGCGTGGTGTTTTTGAAGATAAGGCCACAAAGAATCTCTTCGCGTGTGAATATGTCGTAAACCATATGCGCCACCTCAAAACAGTCGGCGTTGTCGAAGATGACGATGTTACTGGTATCGTAAAAATCGCTGAACCAGTCGGCGTTGTGGCAGGTCTCACCCCAGTCACAAACCCAACTTCTACGGCAATTTTCAAATCTCTTATCTGTCTCAAAACTCGAAATCCGATTATTTTCTCTTTCCATCCAAGCGCAATCAAGTGTTCTATCGCTGCTGCAAAGGTCGTTTATGATGCTGCCGTTGCCGCTGGCGCTCCAAAAGATTGTATTCAGTGGATTGAAGAGCCTTCTCTCGAAAAAACAAATCTCTTGATTGGGCATGAGGGAGTTGCTACTATCCTCGCTACCGGTGGTAACGCAATGGTTCGCTCTGCTTATTCTCAGGGTAAACCGGCTCTCGGCGTTGGCGCGGGCAATGTTCCTGCCTATGTCGAAAAATCTTGCGACTTGAAGCAGGCTGTCAACGACATCGTTATGTCAAAGGCATTCGATAACGGCATGATTTGTGCTTCTGAGCAGGGCGCCATCATCGACAAAGAAATCTACAGCGAGGCCATCAAAACTTTCAAAGAGTATCGTGCATATATGTGTAACGATGCCGAAAAGAAAATGCTTGAGAAATACATGTTCGGCGTTGACGGCGACCCGACTGTCGCTAAACTTAATGCCGCTGTTCCGGGCATGAATCCTGTCGTTCTCGCAAAGAATGCTGGTTTTGACATCCCTGAGCGCACAAGCATCATTCTGGTTGAGTGTAAGGAAGTCGGAATCAACGAGCCTCTCACTCGCGAAAAGCTTTCTCCTGTTCTGGCAGTCCTCAAGGCTTCTTCAACAGAAGACGGCCTCAAAAAGGCAAAACAGTTCCTCGAATTCGGTGGTCTCGGTCACTCGGCTGCAATCCACACAAAGGACAAGGCTCTCGCTGAGAAATTCGGAGACCTCGTTCCTGCAATCCGCGTTATCTGGAACTCTCCGTCAACATTCGGCGGTATCGGTAATGTCTACAACGCATTCATTCCTTCTCTCACTCTTGGTTGTGGTTCTTATGGACACAACTCAACTGACGACAATGTAAGCGCCGTCAATCTTTTGAACATTAAGAAATTGGGTAGGAGACGAAATAATATGCAGTGGTTCAAAGTACCGTCAAAAATCTTCTTTGAGCGTGATTCAATCGAATACATCCATCAGATGAAGGATGTTCACAAAGTTATCATCGTAACAGACCGCTCTATGGTCGAGCTTGGCTTCGTTGACAAAATCACTGACCAGTTGAAGCTCCGCCGCGACCCTGTTCAGTACCAGCTCTTCTGTGATGTCGAGCCGGATCCGTCAATCCAGACTGTACGCGAAGGTGTCGAGCTTATGCGCACATTCGCTCCTGACACAATCATCGCTCTTGGTGGCGGCTCTAGCATGGACTGTGCAAAAGGTATGTGGCTTTTCTACGAGTACCCGGAAGTTGACTTCAACGACCTTAAACAGAAGTTCATGGATATCCGTAAGCGTGCTTTCCGCTACCCGGACTTGGGAAAAAAGGCTCAGCTTGTTTGTATCCCGACAACATCTGGTACAGGTTCAGAGGTTACTCCGTTCGCAGTTATCACGGACAAAGAGGAGCACAAGAAATATCCTCTCGCTGACTATTCTCTCACACCGACAATCGCTATTGTTGACCCGACATTCACTTACAGCCTGCCGAAGAAAATCGTTGCCGACACAGGTATGGATGTTCTTACCCACGCAACTGAGGCTTATGTCTCAACAATGGCGAACGACTACACTGACGGTCTTTGTATTCAGGCAATCAAGATGGTATTCAAGTACCTTGAGCGCTCTTACAACAACGGAGCTGCAGATGTGGAGGCAAAAGAGAAGATGCACAACGCTTCTTGTCTCGCCGGTATGGCATTCGCAAACGCCTTCCTTGGCATGAACCACTCTATGGCTCACAAAATCGGCGGTGAATTCCATGTTCCACACGGACGGGCAAATGCAATCCTCCTGCCTTTCACAATCCGCTACAACGGAACTCAGCCGGATAAGCTCTCAACATGGCCAAAATACAACTACTACAAGGCAGCTGAACGCTACGCTGAATTGGCTCGCATGCTCGGTCTTCCTGCAAAAACAACGGAAGAGGGTGTTGAGTCTTACGCAAAGGCGTGTGGCGAACTCGGTATGCGCTTGGGAATCGTGATGAACTTCAAGGGACAGGGCTTGGACGAAAAAGAGTACCTCGCAAATGTCGAGAAACTCGCGTACCTTGCCTACGAAGACCAGTGTTCACCAGTCAACCCGCGTGTTCCGCTCGTTGAGGACATGAAAAAGATTCTCACCGATGCGTACTACACGGAAGAGTTTGTCGCAAAAGAGTAGTTAGAATTCCTCACAGATAGGGAGCGTTAAAAAAACGCTTGAGAAGCGTTTCTAGCGATTCTCCGAAGCAACTATGTTGCGTAGGGCACAGAGTTCACAGAGAGAATTTTTGTGTTCTCTAGTTTTACACCTCAGTCATGTTATTTTATTTACCAATGTGACTGAGGTGTTTTTTTTATTACAACGAAGTACTCTCTGTGTTCTCCAAAGCTCTGTGAGAACTTTAGAAATTCTCATTTGCGGGCGGGGATTTTTGTTTGCGTTGACTTGACTTTTTGTAAAAATGCGATATAGTAAAAGACGATAGCCCAACAGAATGCGCTTAAATGGGCTTCGCACTTGTGCGAAAAAACGGACGGCGCCCGTTTCTATCTCTTACAACCGCTCTTTTTGGCGTTCCCAGAGGAGCGGTTTTTTGTTTTTGCCGCTCTTCCTTGAAGGATAGCCTGTCTGAACATCGTAAAAATCGCCGTTTTCGGATGGAGTGAGTTTTACGATGGCAATGTGGTTCTTTTCAGCGTAGAATTTTGTGAGGATAAGCGAGCCGTTTTGCCCTTGATAAATCGCATCATAGTCAGAACAAGTATCTTCAATAAAATCTCGTGCCGTGCTGTAGCCGCATTTTTTTAGGGCTTCCTTGCGTTCTGGTCGTTCAATGTGCTTTTCGCCGTAATTCCCGTCTGCACCATCGATTTGAACTCCGATTCTGAGCCTGATTTTTCCAGCTTGCCGCTTTATAAGCCGCGCAATATCGGCGGAAATCTCTCCAAAATCAAGATTTCCGCTTTTTGTGAGAACAAATTCACCTTTGTGTTGTACGGGTTTGTCAAGCATGAGTAAGGTAGTTTATAACAATATGGCAGAATGTTCTATGTGTTCGGAATGAGTTTTAGAAGAATATCCTTGAAGCAAACAAGCGGAATGATATTTCAAAAATGATAATCGCCTTCGGGGTGGCGGCAAATTCCACTTTTGACCATTCATAGAATGGGGTCGGTAGCCATCTCCAACTAACCCACAGGCGATGTGAGCGCCAACGGCATTGGCCTAAAAAGCCGGCTTGCGTATGAGGAAGCGATAAAGGCGTACCAGGACAAACCGCTTCCGTCTTCGCTTTTTTATATCGTAATGGATTTGAACGCTCTTAAGCACACAAACGATACGCTTGGTCATGCAAGGGGCGATGAGCTTATAAAAGGGGCGGCGCGGTGCATCAAAAAGGCACTGGGACAGGATACAGACATTTATCGTATGGGCGGAGACGAATTTGCGGCGATTGTCACAAGCGAAGAAAATGAAATCCGCGAGGATATTGCCGCGCTCAAAGTACGCACGGAAGAATGGTCAGGCACGCACTCGCTCTTTCTTTCAATTTCATGCGGGTATGCGCAGGCGAATGAGACGGATACCATCGCCACTTTGTGTGAAAGAGCCGACAAAAAAATGTATGAGGAAAAGGCACGGTTCTATAAGGAATCGGGTTTTGATAGAAGAAGGAGAAACTAAGGAGTTCTTATGGAAAAGCAAAAGGTCGCCAAAGGCGAAAAAAAACAACGAGAGGAGTGATATGGCAAGAACTGAACTGACGCCCGTTATTTTTGTTGACAAAGACAAGTGTGTGAACTGCCACCGTTGTATTGCGGTGTGCCCTTCAAAGATGTGCAACAATGGCTCTGGAGACTATGTCAAACTCAATCATGATTTGTGCGTGGGATGCGGCGCGTGTATTGCAGCCTGTGACCACGGCGCGAGAATCGGTATTGATGACGCGCCGGCGTTTTTTGATGCAATCAAAAAGGGCGAAAAAATCGTCGCGATTGTCGCTCCTGCGGTTGCCGCCCATTTCCGCGGAAAAGACCTGGAGTTGAACGGGTGGCTCAAATCAATCGGCGTGCAGGCAGTGTTTGATGTCGGATTTGGTGCGGAGCTGACCACGAAATCCTATGTCGAGTATATCAAAAAGAACAATCCAAAACTTGTGATTTCCCAGCCGTGTCCCGCCGTCGTCACTTGGTTTGAGCTGTATCACCCCGAGCTTTTGCAGTATCTTTCGCCTGCCGACAGCCCGATGGCGCACACGGTCACGATGATTAAGAAATTCTATCCGCAATACGCTGGTTGTAAGGTTGCCGTCGTGTCTCCGTGCTTTGCCAAACGGCGGGAATTCGACGAGAACGGCTTGGGCGACTTCAATGTGACGATGCACTCGATTTCTGAGTATTTTAAATCGCACAATATAAATCTTTCTTCTTTTCCAAAGACTGACTATGACAATCCGCTTGCCGAGCGCGGCGTTTTGTACTCAACTCCGGGCGGACTATTGCGCACTGCCCAGCGGTTTGTTCCGCACATCGACAAAAAGACGCGCAAAATCGAAGGCTGCCCGGAAGTTTACGAGTATTTTGAGCAGCTTTCCGAAGACTTAAAAAAGGGAAAAACGCCCGCGTATCAGCTCGTTGACTGTCTCAACTGAGGGAAAGGCTGTAACTGTGGCGCGGGTACGGACAATCAGTCTCTTCCGCTTGACGAGCTTGAGGGCTTTATCGAGCGGCGAATGGAAGAGCGCGTCGCAAAATGGAAGATGAACGGGGATAAATTCAACAAAAAAGCCTTTAAGAAACTCAATGACACCATCAATCAGTTTTGGAAGGACGGAATCTACAACCGCTCGTACACCGACCGGAGCGCGAACGTGCGGAATCTCAAGGTGCCAAGCGAGGCGGACATCACCCGTATTTTTCACGAGATGGGCAAATTCGAGAAAAAGGACGAGCTGAACTGCCAGGCGTGCGGCTATTCTTCGTGCCGCGAGATGGCGAAGGCGATTTTTAACGGCACGAACAAAATGGAGCACTGCAACTACTATGTTATGCATAAAATGACCACGGACTTTAAGCGCGACATCAAGGAGTCAATCAACAATGTCACGCAGAAGAGCCTTTCGTGCGTGGAAGACTCCGAGCGGCATGTCAAAGAACTCGTTACCGTGACGGGTGACATGTCATCAAACGTAAATTCATCGGCTTCGGCAATTGAAGAAATGATTGGCAACATCGGCTCAATCAACGGAATCCTCGAAAAGAATTTTGAGGCAGTCAGCGAACTTGAAAAAGCGACGAACGCAGGTCAGGCACAGATTAACGATGTCGCAAAGATTGTGCGCCAAATCGAAGATAACTCATCGGGGCTTTTGGAAATGAGCAAGATGATTGACTCAATCGCTGCCTAGACGAATTTGCTCTCGATGAACGCGGCAATCGAGGCGGCTCATGCGGGCGAAAGCGGAAAGGGCTTTGCTGTCGTTGCCTCAGAAATCAGAAAACTCGCCGAGAATTCGAGCAAGCAGACGCGGGCAATCGATGAAGTCCTTAAGCGCATGAAATCGCTGATTGACAATGCGTCAAAGAAGACGGGCGAAGTTTCCGGCGAATTCAGCACGATTGTCTCTCTCTCAACGCAGGTCAAAAATCAGGAAGGGCAGGTTCGCACTGCGGTCGCCGAGCAGAACAACGGCGGCGAGATGGTGCTTGCCTCAATCGCTAAAATGCGCGATGCCCAGAAATCTGTTTCGGACGCGACAGAACAGCTGCGCACGGAAACGGCTGAAATCAAAGAAATGATTTCCACGCTGTCGGTGTAGGCTGCGGGTAAATATGCAAATGCGCGGGATTTTTTCTTTAAAAAGTTTTGATACATGTTATAATATAATAACTGTATTGTTTTGGAGCATTTTATATGAAAAAACGTATTTCCCTCTCATCAAAATTTTCAATCGGAGTCGTACTCATCATTCTTATGGTGGTGGCGATTTCTTCTGTTACGGTCGGTGTTTTCTTTTCAAGAAACTGTCAGGAGAATTTCTATTCGAGCGCGGAAACGGCACTCTCTGAATTTTCCGATTCGATTTCAATGTTCTTCGGGGCAAAAGAAGTCGAACTGAATGTGTTTTCACAAACTGATGCGGTAAAAAATGCCGATGATACGATTCATTCTTTCGTAAGCGAAACGGGAACGATTCAGATCTTAGGCTACGAAAAAAGCCCTACGGAAGAAGCAATCCGAAAAGTCTGCAAGAATTTTGCGGGGAGCGACAGCGACATTGCGGAAATCTACATCGGAACAAAGTGGGGCGGCTATGCTACGAATTTTGACAGTTCAATGAGCGGCGGCTATGACCCCAGAAAGCGCGGCTGGTATGAGACTGCGAACAAGGGAAACGGAAAAGTTATGATTACCGATGCCTTTGCTTCAACAGTCGGGGCAACCGTCGTTGGAATCACAAAAAGCGTGTATGATGATGGCGGCTCGTTCATCGGCAACGCTTCAATAGAAGTTTCGCTCGACACGCTCAATACAATCTTAGAGGCGATGAACTTGGGCGAAGGCTCGTTCTTCATGATGGTTCAGAACGATGGCACGGTCCTTGCTGACACTGGAATCCGAAAGAACAACTTTAAGAATGTCTCGGAAGTCGGAATCCCTGAGCTTGCCTCATTTTTCTCTTCTTCTGAACAGAATGGCTCTGTCACCGTTCCGGGCGGCACTTACAGCACCTACCTTACAAAGAAAGTCACCAACACAAAGACAGGCTACCAGATTCTTGCGTTCTGCCCAAAAGAGACGGTTTTTGCGGCGTTCCACAAAACACTTACCACAACGGTTGCAATCTGCGTTATCTTTGCAATTCTCGCGGCTTTGGGAACGGCAATCGCTACACGAAAAGTCATCCGACCGCTCAAGACCATTCAGAACAGCATCAGCGAGAACGCAAACCAAATTGTCGCTGGAAAAGCCGACCTCACCAAACGAATCAGCGTTAAGTCAAAGAATGAGATTGGCGATGTGGCTGAAAGCTTCAACTTGTATTCAAAAACCTTGCAGGAAATCATCACGAGCATGAAGCAGACGAAAGGCGCGCTCACAGAGGCGGGAAACACGCTGAACAATTCCACGAACGAGGCGATGGCGGCAATCACGCAGATTAGCTCAAGCATTTCAAACATGACGGGCGAGCTTGGCTCACAGACGGCGAGCGTTTCCCAGACCGCGGACAGCGTGAACAAAATCTTAAAAGGAATTACATCTCTTGAAAATCTCGTCGCGGCTCAGGCAGAATCAGTGCAGGGGGCTTCGAGCGCGGTTGAGCAGATGATTGGAAACATAAGCGAAGTGAACCGCTCGGTCGATAAGATGGCTGTCTCATTCGGAACGCTTGAAGCAGATGCCGAAAGCGGCGCGAAGACACAGAATGAGCTTCAGGAAAAAATCAGCGAAATCGAAAACCAGTCCAAGCTTTTGAGCGAGGCGAACTCCGTAATCGCTTCAATCGCAGAGCAGACGAACTTGCTTGCAATGAACGCCGCAATCGAGGCGGCTCACGCGGGCGAGGCGGGAAAAGGCTTTGCCGTCGTCGCGGACGAAATCCGAAAACTTTCCGAGACTTCAAGCACGCAGTCAAAGACAATCGGCGAGCAGCTTAACCGCATTCAGAACACAATCGGCACGGTCGTAGAGGCAACCCAGCGAGGCGTTCAGGGCTACGCCCACCTTGCGTCAGAAATCCATGAGACAGACACCCTCGTGCAGCAGATAAAGGCGGCGATGGCAGAGCAGCAGGAAGGAAGCGTTCAGATTACAAACGCGCTCCATAACATGAACGACAGCACGAACGAGGTGCAGGGGGCGTCAAAAGAAATGAGCCATGACAGCCGCGTGATTGTGGAAAACATCGGAACGCTCCAAAAAGAGACCGACAGCATGAAGCAGAGTATGGGTGAAATGAGCGCGAGCGCGTCAAAAATCGACAGCGCAGGCTTTTCGCTCGCCCACATCTCAAAGCTCATGGAAAATTCAATCGGCGAGATGGGAAAGCAGGTTGACCAGTTTACGGTGTAAAAGCGGACAAAAACACGCTGATTGCCTCGCACATCTATGATTCCCTAAAATCAGCCGTCGAAAAGCCGATTGTCATCTCAAAAAGCATGGCGGTCGATGCGTTTCTGCACAAGGCTCTGAAAAACGAGCTGAACACAAGCGAAAAAGAAATCGAGGCGGAAATAAGCGCGTATCTTTCGGCAATCAAAGAAAAATTCGGCTATATCGCGACTTTTGTCGTCTCTGAAAAAACGCGCCGCTATTACACGCCGGGCGGAATCGCAAAAATCGTCAACCCGGAGAAAGAGCCGTACGACATTTGGTATCAGCTTTTTCTGAATTCGGGAAAGAACTTGGATTTGGACACTGACCGCGACCAAGTGAACGATTACCGCTGGACGGTTTTCGTCAATGTGCGCATAACGGACAATGACGGCTCGCTTATGGGCGTGTGCGGCGTGGGGGCTTTTTATGGACGACTTGCAGGATTTGCTCACGCTTTCGGAACGGGAATACGGAGTAAAAATCAATCTTATCGAACAGGACGGTCTTGTGCAGGTTGACACCGACAGCGCGAACATCGAAAACGCCTACATTTCAGAGGCAATCGCCGACAAAGCGGGAAGCAGCGCATTCGTTTACACAAGCAAGGGAATCTCAGGCTTCCGTCTCACGCGCTATCTTGAAGATTTGGAATGGTTTTTGGTGGTGCAGGGTGGTCAAGTAATGCCGAAAGTGTTGGGCGTTCCCGCCTAAAGGCGGTCGGGCTTTTCGCGAGCACCTTCGTTGTCGTGCTCGTTTGGGTTCCGCGCTAACCGCGCTCCATTGCTTCATTCGCTACGCTCATTCCGCAACGCTTCGCGCCCCTGCAATCCCTAACGCTTTCAAACTGTAGAAAAAAATCGTGAAAAGAGATATATTATGTTTATGACGCAGAACAAAGACTTGAACCAAGCGAAAGCGCAGAAAAACGATGAGTTTTACACACAGCTCACAGACATAGAACACGAACTCGGTCACTACACGGAACATTTCAAAGGAAAAACCGTATTCTGTAACTGCGATGACCCGTATGAATCAAATTTTTTCAAATATTTTGCAATGAATTTTAATGCTTTGGGCTTGAAAAAACTGATTGCCACTTGCTACCGTGGTAGCCCAATTGCATACACTGAATTACCACTTTTCCCAGAACTTACCCCCGAAGTAAAAGAAATCCGTCCGCCTTACAAAGCCGTGATTACCGAAGTTGCTGACTACAACAATGACGGTGCGATTGATTTAGCCGATGTCGAATGGCTCTTGCAGAACAAAAAGAACTCATGCGAACTCTTAAAAGGTGACGGTGATTTCAGAAGCGAAGAATGTATTGAACTTTTAAAAGAAGCGGATATTGTGGTTACGAATCCACCGTTCAGTCTTTTTAGGGAATATGTAGCGCAGTTAGTCAAGTACGAGAAAAGATTCATAATAATCGGAAATCAAAATGCCATTCACTACAAAGAAATTTTTCCGCTTATCCGTGACAACAAGTTATGGCTTGGCTATGGTTTTCGGGGAAATGTCGGATTTTTCATCAACACAAAATATGTCGATTATGCAAAATCAAGCCAACATAAAGAGGGCATGATTCGGGTGAATGGTGTTACATGGTTTACGAATCTTGAAATCAAAAAACGACATGAAGAACTTATAATGTTCCGAAAATATACTCCAGAAGAGTACCCAACTTATTTTAACTATGACGGCATAGACTGCGGAAAAATCAGCGATATACCAAAAGATTATTTTGGTAATATTGGGGTTCCCGATACATTCATACAAATTTATAATCCTGACCAATTTGAAATTATTGGAATAGGTAGCGGTGAATTAGCGGCTTCTATTGGAATTAAAAAAAATCATCGTGGAAGAACGGATATTGCTTATTATGATAAGAATGGTGAGCCAAAATGTCCGTATAGCCGTGTAATCATACGACGAAAGCCGTAATGTTGAAAATTTTTCAAAAATAACAAAAAATTATAATTTTCCATTGCCGAAAATCGCATTTCTCCGCATATATATATGTAGAACTAAAAAAGGAGTTATACACTATGAAAATTGAACTTCATGAAATTACGGTGCGGGAAATCGCGGAAAACTTTGTGGATAATGATGAGTACGGAGTCATTGGCTATAACGGGCGGTTGAATATTCGTCCTGCATTTCAGCGTGAATTTGTTTATAAAGACAAACAACGCGATGATGTAATCCGTACTGTACAAAAAGGATTTCCTCTCAATGTTATGTATTGGGCAAAAGACGATAATGGTAACTTTGAACTTTTGGATGGACAACAACGAACAATAAGTCTTTGTCATTATGTTGTAGGAAGATTTTCCATCGACCATCGGACTTTTTCAAATCTCACAAAAACAGAACAAGAGCAAATCCTTAACTACAAACTTATGATTTATATTTGCGAGGGTAACGACCGTGAAAAGCTAGATTGGTTTAAGACAATCAACATTGCGGGTGAACAACTTACCAACCAAGAATTGCGGAACGCGATGTATACAGGCGAATGGCTTACCGAAGCAAAGCGATATTTTTCAAAGACTGGCTGTGCGGCTTATCAAATTGCAGAAAAATATATGAGCGGTTCTGCAATCCGACAGGACTATCTTGAAACTGCTCTTCGTTGGATTTCCGCTCGTGACGGCATTGAGATTGAAGATTATATGTCTACTCATCAACATGACCCAAACTGTAATGAATTGTGGCTTTATTTCAATTCTGTTATCGACTGGGTGCAGGTGATTTTCCCCAACTACCGCAAGGAAATGAAAGGGCGCGACTGGGGCGGGGCGTTCAACAAGTACGGCAAAAATCAGTACGATGCAAAAACGCTTGAAGCGCGAATCGTCGAGCTTATGGAAGATGACGATGTGACAAACAACTCAGGGATTTACGAGTACCTTTTGAGCGGCGAGGAAAAACATCTCTCAATCCGCGCGTTCACGCCCAAAATGGCACGAGCCGCCTTTGAGCGACAGAAAGGCGTTTGCCCCAAGTGCGGAATGACTTTCTCAATCGAAGAAATGCAAGCCGACCATATTACGCCGTGGAGCCGTGGCGGAAAAACGATTGCCGAAAACTGCCAGATGTTGTGTGCTGACTGCAACAGGCGGAAGAGCAATGTGTAAAGGCGAAACTACATCTTTCCATAAAATAAGGATTGCTATTCCCAAAGAAAAACAGGCTTCCTTAAAATAAGGAATCCTTGATTTCGCACAATTATTCCTCATTTTGCGGAAACTTAACTTTTTTTCTTTGCTTTTTTCTATATATTTAACATAAGCAATTATCTGTATACTAACCTTGCAAGCCGTATCAGCGTGTGTTGGTACGGCTGTTGTGTTTTTAAAGCCCGACCCGCCGTAGGTGGGGAACGCCCATCGTTGTCGGCCTTATTTGAACGCGCAAATTACGAATTGAGGTCGAAGCCGCCTTGCAGAATTGCGGAACGGCGGAATTGCTCGAATCCACCGTCAAAAAATACTACGACTCAATCGACGAAAAATCGCGCGAGCTTGACGGCTACTTTGCGGAAGAGGACTGGGACAATTACTGCACCAAAGTCCATGCCCTAAAGAGCACATCGCGGCTTATCGGCGCAATGGAAGTCTCAAAAATGGCGGCGGAGCTTGAAGAACTCTCGGACAAAAAACTTGCTGACGAAGTTCGAGCAAGGCACGCGCCGCTTATGGAAAAATACCGTGCATTCAGAGAGAAGTTTGAAGTGCTCGTTCAAAGCGAAGAAGAAAATGCTTCCGACAAAGCGGAAATTTCAGAATCCGACTTGAACGAAAAGCTTTCAAAACTTTCTGCCTGTGCTGATTCATTCGACATTGACGGCTTGGACCGAATTATGGCTGAACTTTCAGTTTTTGCCATGCCGCCATCATTCGCGGAGAAGTTCACGAAAATCCGCACCGACAAAAACATGAAGGACTTGCCCGTCATCTTCCTTACGGCAAAAAACGACAAGGAAAGCATTATGAGCGTGGTTCACCTAAAGCCCGAAGACTACATCTTAAAAACGCGCTCCCCCGAAGAAATCAAGCAGTCCGTTATGGATTTCTTTAACAAGCGCATTATCGTGGTGGACTAGGGAAAGCCCTCTTGCACTTTCTTATCTGTGTGCTACAATAGAAGTATGAAAGGTAAAAATTATCTTAAATTTTTATTTCTTCTCTTGCTTCCACTCGTTTCTTCGTTCACGGACTGTACCGACGGCGAATCTGGCTACTATCCCCACTATGCGGGAGAGTTTGAGATTTCCATCGATGGCAGAAAGTGCGTTGTTTCCCAAACGAGGACGGTCACTTTGAGCGGGAAGATTTCAAATTCCAACTATGAAGACGCTCTCATTTCCGTGTATCTTAGCAAGCCGAATTCTTCCGAAAAACCGTATCTTGATTTTACGCTCGCGAGCGATGAGCCTACCTTTACAAAATCCGCCGACAATATCTTCACAAATTCAATCGCTGATTCTGAATACAGTTCCGTTTCGCGCTCTTTTTCCGTTTCGTTTGCTGAGGCGGGGGAATTTTGGCTTGTTGTGGAAGTTACCGCTGAATGTGACGGGGCGAATCTCACGCCTTTTCAGCAGATTTTTCCGATGCAAAAATCACCGTCCGCCTTTTTGAAAGTTCTGAAAGTTCCTACAACGGAAAGTCTTATTCGGCTTTTAATCTCATTGACGACGCGCATGATTTCGTCTATAAAAACACCGAATTTAAAAACGAGATTTCCGAAAGCGAATATGACTCAATCACGCGCACTTGCACAATTTCATTCTACCACTCTGGCTACTATTTTCTTTCCATTCGGATTGATGCCGACTCTTCAAAAAAGAATTCCTATGTCACACCGTACGAAATCGAATTTCCGATATACATAATAAATTGAGAAACCACAGATTACACAGATGGCACAGATGATTAAGTAATACATAATCTGTGGCATTTTCCTATTTTCTAAGATTGCCCCGCGTTTTTCTTCAGTTCTTTCCGTATGAAAATAATCGCGACGATGCCTGCTGTGAGACCTGTAAGTCCATTTGAAAGGCACATCGAAAGCCCCACGCTGCTGATTCCGAGCCTCGCATAAATCGCAGGAATTTTTAGAAACACGAGGAGCAGTGGAATTCGATAGGCAAAAAGACGGGCTATGTTGAGAATCATGCTGATTTTTGTCTTGCCGAATCCGTACAAAAGCCCCATGACGCTCGTATTCACTGCGATAAGAATCGTGTCGAGCCGCTCCCAGTAGTAGATTTTGTCGATTTCGCTGGCAAACGAGGCATTTCCTTTGGCAAAGGCATTGATTATCGCCATTCTGAAGACGCACATAATCACAAAAAGAACTATGACATAACTCATGGTGAGAATGACCGTCCGATAAAAAAACGAAATTGCCCGCTTTACATTTTTGTTTCCGAGATTGTTTGAGATGAGCGAAGATTCCGCCTCCTGAAAGCCTGAAATCGGGTTGGTGGAAAGCCCGCAGATTCTGTCGCTTACGCCGAGCGCACCCACGACCGTTGTTCCCAGAGAGGCGCACAGCGAGTTTACCATCGTTTTTCCGAATGCGAAAATGAATTTCTCAAGGAACACGGGAATGCTCAAAGAGGCGAGGGGGAAGAGAAACACTTTTTTGAACTGCGTGCATTTGAAACTGAGCCTGAACGGATTTTTTTTGGAAGTGAGGTTGTGCAGGGCAATCAGCGTGAGGACGAAATGCGCGGTGATTGTTGCGATGGGAAGACAGTACAGCCCGTAGGTTTTGTCGATTTTTCCGTGCCCGATGAGGTTTATCGTGAGAATGTTGAGCGATGTCTTGATGAAAAGGACGAGCAGATTCCCCATCATGATGATTTTTGTGCTTCCCCGCGATTTTTGCACGGCGAAAAAGATGGTGTTTATGAACTGAAAGATGATACTCGTTACGACAAGACAAGAATAGAGCGTACCCTGCAAGAGCAGTTCTTCCGGCATTCTCAGCAGTTTTAAGAGCGGGTACATTAGCGGAATGATGACGGCAAGGATGGCAAGCCCGATAAAGATGCAGAAAAAAAACAGCGTGCTGATTTCGCTCCTGACTTTTTCCATGTCGCCACTTCCGAACGAGCGTGCAATCATAACGCCGCCACCGATTGAGAGTGCGCTTGAGACGGCGAGAATCATTTTTTCAAGCTGGCTTACGAAACTTACGGTTGATACGGTTGTCGCGCTCATGTTTGCGGCAATGTATGTGTCTATGAGTTGGAAAACCTGACCGACTGTTGCATAGAAAACGAGGGGAAGAGCGATGGTGAGGATTGCGGTGAGCTGCTTTCCGTACAGCATAAGCTCGCGCCGTTTTATTTCCTTTTCTGAAAGTTCTGGCTGTTCCTGCATGATTGTATTATACAGATTTCACAATAAAAATCTGTATAAATTTTTGCTTTTTTCTTTATTTTTGTGAAGAATTTGATATACTGTCCCTATGGAAAAAATCGAAGAATTAGAACAAAAAGCACCTGAATTACCAGAAACATCAACAGAAAGTGCAGAAACTACAGAAACGAAACATACGAATCCGATTATTCGCATGTTTCGTTCTATTATAATCATCGTTCTGTCTCTTTGTTTCCTGCTCGCCCTGTGTTTTTTGTTCTGTGCCGTTGATAAAAAATCATCGTTTTCTTCAATTCCTCGAAATTATTCTGTCTATGTACGAACTGCTTCCGCATTCGATACGATAAATCCGCTGTTTGATTTGCAGGCAGCGGATGTGTTGCTTTCTTCACCCGAATTTTCTTCGTTCCGTAAGCCGTTTATGGATTTTCGCTCATCTTCTCTGCGTGAAAATAATCTTTTGCAGTTTGCCGCGTCCCGGCCCGTTGATTTTGCGCTGTATGGTTCTGGAGAACGGCTCGGCGTTGATTCTCATTTTGTCGCGGTAATTGACTTGGGAATTTTTTCGCTCTTTTCTCGGCTCGCCTCATATTTTTACCCCAAACTTTCCATTCAGAACGATATTACCCAGAATATTTCCTACGAGCAGAATGAGCAGACTTCATACTATGTGTACAGAACTGCCGAATTCACCTTTTATTTCAAATCAGTTAAAAATCTGGTGATTGTTTCCGATTCTTTTGAGCATTTGCTTACTGCAAGCCTTGTTCAAAATGATGTTTCCTACACGAAAGAACAATTGCAGCTCTTTAAAACAAGCGGAAAAGGCGAACTTCGGATTGTGGCGGATGCTCGTTCCCTCATGCATGTTGTTACAGAAGAAAACGAAATCCTTTCATCAATGGCGAATATCGTTTCTTCCGATTCACTCAGCGTTATTTCGTTCACCATTACTGATTCTGATGTCAGCGTACAGTGCCGCCTTCCGATAAGTTCTGAACCTGAAGACACTCGTTCGCTCAGCGCACTTCTTGCCAAAAAATCTACAGTTCCCTCATTGCTCACCCGATTTTCTGATGTCGTGCAGTATTATACGATTTTAAATGCGGGAAGTCTTGAGGAACTCAAAAATTCTGTTCTCCCGTTTGTGCCGGCTGTGCAAAATCCTGAAGAATTCTGGCAAAATTGTGATGATTGGTCTAAATCTCTGCTTAATATGGATTTAAATGAATTGCTTTTTTCTTGGACAGGAAATGAAATCGCTGTTCTTGGAATCGAAAATCAAAATGATCCTGTTTTTGTCCTGCAAGTTACCGATGAAAAGCAACGCCAAAAAGTATTCAATACATTTACCGAATCCATTCTCATAAAAGATGATAATTCGCTGATTTTAGGCGGTGTCAGGCTTCCGCAGCTAAAATTTCCTGCCTTTTTGAACTGGCTGCTTTCGGTTTTGGGAATAAACCTGCCGTCTCCGTATTTTATGGTTCTTGACGGGAATATTTATTTTTCCGAGAGTGCCGAATGTCTTTCATGTGTGTACACAAATGCCCATTCGGGAAAGGCACTGATCAAAACGAAAACTTATATCGATGTATCAAAAGAACTTAAAAATGAGGCAACGATTTCTCTGTTCTACAACCTTGAGCGGAGCGTTCCCTTTTTCTTGCGTTCAAAAGAGTCGTTCTCGCAGATTTTAAAACTCTACACGATGGGGCGGTTTGATGTTCGGCTTGAAAAATCCGTGCTTGAGCTTAATCTGCATGCCTGTGCGCGAAAATCGGGCAGTTTATATTCTGTTCCTGGATTCCCGCTGAATCTTGAAGGCAAGGCTGACTCCCTCAATTTGCAAGTTGATTCTGGCAAAAATCCGCAGCATGTGTACTGGGTCGAAGAGGCAAAAAACATCAAATCCCTTGAACTGTCAGGAATGACTATTACCACAAAATCTGATTCTGATTCAATTTCCATCGTTTCTTCCGAAAAGCCTAAAAATGGCGGTGTTTTGTGGTCAGTTTCTTCGCACGGAATCGTTTCGCTTTTAAATGCAAATCTTGAGAATGTCGGAAAATTTCCGCTCATGCTTGGCGAAAATGCATCCGTTCGACCGTGTGCGGTAGGTGAAAATCTTGTCGTCATTTCAGAAAAAGGTACGGTGCTCATCGTAAAGCCTGATTCATCGGTCGTGAGCATTGAAATTCCCGACCTTTCCGCAAAATCCGAAGCTACCGCTCTGAACGGAAACTGCTTTGCGATTTACAGCAAGGGATTTTTGGGGAAAATCTACTACTTTGAAGGCGATCGGTGCGTGAACTTCGAGAATCCATTTGAAATTCCTGGCATTGCGTTGGGAAGTCCTGCGATTATGAAGTCTGGCGGCAAAAATTACATTGGATTTATCACACAGGCAGGCGAAATGAATGTCTGGCGTTCCGATTCAAAAGACGGTGCTCAGGCAGACGGTTTCCCGCTCAGACTCGGCGGAGTTTTTATGACGAATGTCGTAGCGAGCGAAAAATATTTCTATGCGCTCTCAAACGATGCGCTTTTGTACCGCATTTCCCGCGATGGTCAGATTCTTACCGTGCAGATTCCAAATTCTACTGCAAAAGAAGGCTATCTCTGCCTGCGGGACTGCGAGCGGAACGGCAAGCTAAAGTTGTTTGTCTGTGCTGATGCAAATGTCATTTATGGATTTAACGAAAATCTGGAGCTCCTTTCCGGCTATCCGCTCACTGGCTGGGGAAAGCCCGTCTTTGCTGATGTGAACGGCGACAAAGTAAGCGAATGTATTGCGGTCACGGTTGATAAAAAACTGGTTGCATGGAAAGTGAGATAATGAGGAGTTAGAAATGAGAAAATTGGAAATTATATTCTTGTGTGCGAGTTTTGTTTTTGCATCGTGCGTTTCCATGCAGGATGATGTGTATTCGGATACGCTTGCAGGAAGTGCGGAAGTTTCTGATTTTGAAAGGCGTTTTTCTGTTTTGGACGCGCAGTTTTTTGCTTCTGGTGAACTTTCAGCCGACAAAAAATTTTTGTCTGACTGTACCGTATTGATTTCTGACATCGATTCAGCTCTCTCGGCCGTGAACATCAAAAATGCGTCCCTGTCGCGCCTGTATGCGATTGAAGGCTGCGTGTATCTTGCGCTAAAAGAGACGACGCAGGCAAAAAAATGCCATGAGCGTTCCGTTTCCGCTTTTAAGGGGGATGCCCGTGCATTGATTCTTGCGCATCGGCTCGGAATCGAAAAGAATTTCACTGAAAAAATGGCGTCATTCTCTGAAAAATCACTTTTGATTCTTGAAGAAGCGCTTACTCATTTTTCAAATGCAGAATATGCAGAAGCCGTCGCCGATTTTGATGAAGCTTTTCTTTCGCTCGATGGCTTTTATCTCGATTCATATGAATCGTTGCGAAATACGAGCTGGAATCTGCGGAATTCAAGCGGAACTGATTCTGAACTGCTTGCGCTAAAAAATATCACCGTCATGCAGATGCTTTTGATTGCTCAATTGCACCCAGATGTATTGTTCAATTACACGCTCGGAAAAAATCTCTCAAACAAGGAACTGTATGTAAAAATTGCGGGAAGTGGACTTTTGAATCCCGTTTCCAAGCCGCTTGATGCAGAAAATGCTGTCTCAAAAGAAACAATCGTTACCAAATTGATTGCCGCCCGCTTTTTGTGGAATGTGTATAACCAGCGCAAAAATACGCCGCAGAACCGCACAAAATATTCCGTTGCATACGAAAACAAAAAACGAAGCCCGATTTTAGATGTGCGTCTCGATTCCCCAGATTTTGACGCTGCTTTGGGCTGCGTTGAAAATGAAATCATGCACTTGGAAGACGGAATAGAACTCGGTGCCGAAACAGAAATAAGCGGAGTCGAGTTCAATGAAAGCGTAGGGAGAGTTAAATAGGCGGCTTACTGATTTTATATATTCCCTTGCTCTCTTTTTATTTTAAGTATCGCACAGAATCCGAATAAAAAAAAACGAAAATTAGCGCAAAAACTACGGTCGATTTACAACAAAAACTACGATTAAAATACCGCAAAAACTACGATTAAAATACCGCAAAAACTACGATTGATATTGCACAAAAACTACGATTGCTTATAATATAATTATGGAATACAGGTTAAGACTACAGGATGATGAGCTTGCCTTCCGACTTGAATGCAGTGGCGCGGTTCTGATTGAAGGTCCAAAATGGTGCGGGAAAACCTCGCTTGCGGAGCATCAGGCAAAAAGCATTATCCGAATGCAAGATCCCGATAAACGGCAAGGTTATATCCAAACAGCGGCAACAAAGCCATCTCTTTTGCTTGACGGTGATAATCCTCGTCTTATTGACGAATGGCAGGAAGCACCCGTTCTTTGGGATGCCGTGCGTGTTTCGGTTGACGCAAGGGGCGAAACAGGTCTGTACATTCTCACTGGCTCTAATTCTGTTGATAAATCCCAAATAAATCATTCGGGTACAGGGCGGATTGCACGGATGAGACTTGAAACCATGAGCCTTTTTGAGACGGGGGAGTCAAACGGAACGGTCTCGCTTTCTGCCCTTTTTAAAAATCCCAATATGGAAATTGAGGCGAAGTCCGACTTGGAAATCGAGCAGATAATTTTTGCGGCGTGCCGTGGCGGTTGGCCTGGATTCCTTTCAAGAAAAAGCGACCGTGCAAAGTTGCAGATTGTGAGGGATTACATAGACATCGTTTGCGAAACTGATATTTCCACAGTTGACGGCATAAAACGAAATCCGAGCTGGGCAAGACAGATTCTGCGGTCGTATGCACGGAATATCTCAACGCTTGCAAAAGAAAGCAATATTTTAAAAGATGTGGTTTCAGCTTCCGAGTCAATTTCGCATGACACTTTGGCATCATACTTACAGGCGTTTGAAAAACTCTTCCTTATTCAAGACATTGAGGCGTGGTGTCCTTCAATCCGCTCGGCTACGGCGATTCGCTCAGGTAAAAAGCGCGGTTTCTGCGACCCTTCGGTTGCCGTTGCGGCTTCGGGATTGAATCCAGAGTATTATATGACGGATTTGCAGTCCTTCGATTTTATTTTTGAAAGCCTTTGCATGAGAGATTTGCGGGCATACAGCGCAAGAGACGATGGGAAAATCTCTTATTATCATGACAGGTATAATCTTGAAGCGGATTGCGTTCTGCATCTGCGTGATGGAAAATATGCCTTGATTGAATTCAAACTTGGAAGCAGTGAAATTGAAGAAGCAAGCCGCCATCTTCTCGAAATAAAACGGCTGGTTTCTGAATATAATAAAAAAGGAAATTCCCCAAGTCTCCGTGAGCCAGATTTGCTTCTCATAATCACCGGAACTGAATACGCCTACCGAAGGAAAGACGGCATTTTTATAATTCCGATTGGCTGCCTGAGAGATTAGACAAGTGAACTTCATTCATAGGCAGTTGCACACAAAGTCGCAGAAGGTGCAGATGTCGCTTGTTTTGCCTGCGGGGAGTTTTCCTTCTTTTTGAAGCCGTTTGATTTCGCTCGAAAGCCCCCGTTCAAAGCAGAGTGAGACCATGTTGTTTTCGCGTGATTTTTGAAGTACGGTGTCGAATGTGTCGGTGAGTTTTCCGATGAAGAGCGCCTTGTTTTCGTTCGCAAAGCCGCAGCAGGGGGCAATGTCGCCCGTGGCGTGCACAAAGAGAATCTGCCCCATTGACTCACAGAAATCGTCCTTGAACCAAGTTTTGTCTTTGAACGCGCGGCTGTCGTTTGCCTGATAGCTTTCGGTCTGAATGTAGGCGGGAAGAAAAATTTCATCGCGTGTGAGCGTTGCGATTCCTAGCCCCGATTTTGAGAGATTTTCTTCGTAGGTGAGATTGAGCCTTTTCGCAAGTGAGCGGAGTTTTTCTCCAATAGGAAGGACACTTTGAATTTCCACTGAATCGCCACCAAAGATTTCCCACGCGGTTTGAATGAAGGTTGCGATTCGCTCTTCGCTTTGGGCGTGGAAGGTGTCGTAGCTCACGCCGATTTTGCCGTCGTAACCTGCGTCGTAGATTTTTCGCAAAGTAGCGCGTAAGTCCTGCTCGGTCTTCCACCAGTCGCCGTTCGTCATGATTCGGTCGAACATAAAGTCGTATTCAATAGAAGATTTTATGATTTCTTCGAGAAAATCGCTGCGCAAAAACGGCTCTCCGCCCGAAAATCCGATTTTCTCAATCTGCGAGAATTCGGATTCGTGGGCTGATTTGAGAAAGGCGAGCGCATCTTCGGTTTTAAGCTGGTGCGGCTCTCGGTTCACAAAGCAGTGCGGGCAGTGCAAGTTGCATGCGGTGGTAGTGGCAAAAATGATTTCAGTTGGGCAAAACATGGCTTTATTATAACAAAATCATCCACAGATTTACACAGATTGTCACAGATTTAATTTTATTATTGATTTTTTTTTAATCTGTGTATATC
This sequence comes from Treponema sp., assembly GCA_017464425.1. Taxonomy (GTDB): domain Bacteria; phylum Spirochaetota; class Spirochaetia; order Treponematales; family Treponemataceae; genus Treponema_D. The sequence goes on along the minus strand of JAFUDX010000040.1, from coordinate 90,154 downwards.
TGTGCTAATCTGTGGATAAAAATTACATTGAATTTATCTTAGCAAGAGTGTAAAATGATTTCTGATTTCTATCTTAAAGGAGTTACAGATGATTAAGACAGTAAAAGATGTTGATTTGAAGGGCAAACGCATTATCATGCGCGTTGATTTCAATGTTCCTATGAAAGAAGGTGTTGTTCAGGACGACACTCGCATTATGGCGGCTCTTCCGACCATTCAGTATATCTTGGAGCAGAATCCGCGCTCGCTCGTTTTGATGAGCCACCTCGGTGACCCCAAAAAGGATGTCAAAAAGGCACAGGAAAAGGCAGAAAAAGCCGGAAAAACTTGGACTTCTGAGGATGCAGAGAAATTCATCAACGGAAAGAACCGCATGAAGCCGGTCGTTGAATATTTCGCAAAGAAACTCGGAAAAGAAGTTACTTTCTTGCCTGACGCACTCGGTCAGAAAGCGGCAATCGACGCTCTCCCAGAAGGAGCTGTCGCAATGCTAGAAAACACCCGCTTCCACAAAGAAGAAACTTCAAAAGATGCCGCTGAGCGCGATGTCATGGCAAAAGAGTTGGCTAGCTACGGCGACATTTTCGTAAACGATGCATTCGGTACGGCTCACCGTGACCAGGCTTCTACCGCTTCAATCGCAAAATTCATGCCAGTTCCAAGCGTTGGCGGCTTCCTTATGGAAAAAGAAGTCAAATACATTCAGCCAATGGTTGAAAATCCGCCAAAACCACAGGTTGCTATCATCGGTGGCGCAAAGGTTTCTTCAAAAATCGCTGTTTTGGAAAGTCTCTTGAAGAACGCTTCAGCCCTCGTTATCGGCGGCGGTATGGCATACACATTCCTCAAAGCACAGGGACACAAAGTTGGTATCTCTTTGGTTGAGGATGACTTCATTGACACAGCTAAAAAATTGCTCGCAGATGCTGAGGCAAAGGGCGTTAAAATCGTTCTTCCTGTTGACCATGTTGCGGCAGACAAATTCGATGCAAACGCAACACCAGTCGCAGTTGACGGCGTTGACATTCCAGACGGACTTATGGCAATGGATGTCGGTCCAAAAACAATCGAAGCCTACAAAGAAGTGCTTTCTACGGCAAAATCAATCGTTTGGAACGGTCCTGTCGGCGTATTCGAGTTTGAGGCGTTCGCAAAGGGCACGGCTACGGTCGCACAGCTCGTTGCAGATGCCACAGGTCGCGGCGCAATGACGGTCGTTGGCGGTGGTGACAGTGTTGCGGCTGTCAACAAATTCAACCTCGCAAGCAAGATGAGCCATGTTTCAACTGGCGGCGGTGCTTCGCTTGAATTCTTGGAAGGAAAAACTCTTCCAGGAATTGCGATTCTTGCTACGAAGTAATTTAAAATCCACAGATACGCACAGATTTTCACGGATTTTGCTTTTTTAATCTGTGGTCATCTGTGCCAATCTGTGGATTGCGTATCAGCAAAAATATAACAAAAAGTTTGTCGAATATTTGACATTTTAAAAGACTAGCCTTATAATTGTATATAGTTATTTAATAAACGAGTAAAATGCAAAAGAATCTGCCGTTTTTTATTTTCTCAGTGTTCTCCGTGCTTTCGCTTTCTCTCTTCTCTTGCCGCAAACAAGAACAAAATGCTGTTCTTACGCTTGTTATGGCGGAGGTCAATCCAGAAGATACGATTGTCGGCTGTATGGACACCGCTTTTAAAGAAAAGGTCGAAGAACTTTCTGACGGCAAAATGAAAATCGACCTTCATTGTTCAGGAATTTTAGGTGACGAAACGCAGGTCATGAAGCTCGTTATGTCTCCCAATTCTTCCATTCAGCTTGTTCGCGGACCTGCAAATCTTTCTTCATATTCTAACGGCTATACTGTAAAATCAAGCCTCATCGCCATTCCGTATACCTTTAAAGACGATGAGCATTTTTGGAAATTCGCCAATTCTGATGTCGCGGAACTGATTCTTAACGAACCGTATGAGCTCGGCTTGGGAATAAAGGGTCTGTTTTATGCAGAAGAAGGCTTCCGCCACTATTTTTCACGAGATAAAATCTCCACCGTTGCCGATTTAAAAGACAAAAAAATGCGGGTGTCAGGCAATGTCCTTACCGCGTTGGCGCAGTCATTCGGTTCTATTCCCGTCGAAGTCAATTACACTGATTTATATGCGTCCTTGCAAATGGGTACAACCGAAGTTGCGGAGCAGCCGATTACCAATTATCTCTCAAATTCATTTTATCATGTCGCGCCGTATATGATTCTTGACGGTCATATGCTTGGTGCTGTTTCTGTCATGATAAACGCGCAGTGTTGGGATTCTCTTTCTCAAACTCAGCGCAAAATCCTTCATGAAGCTGGTCGATACGCTTCTGATTATTGCAGAAAAATCGTAAGTGAGCTAAATGAACAGGCTCGCAAAACTTTAAAATCTGAGGGCGTTACCTTTACGGAAGTAACGAATAATGCATCATGGCAAGACGCATGCAGTAAAATGCGAAAGGACGCGGCAGTTGTTGATCCCGTGCTCTATCAGCAAATTTTGGATTTGGCAAAATAGGCGCAGGAGTATTTATGAAGAAACATTTTTTTGCTGTTTTTCTGCTCTCCTTTTTAACGCTGGTTTTCTCTTGCAACGATAAAGATAAAACGGTTACCCTCGTTATGGCGGAATTAAATCCAGATGGCTCAATTTCTGCTCAGATGGACGAATTCTTTGTACAAAAAGTAGACGAGCTTTCTAACGGCAAAATCAAGATTCAGCTTCATACTGCTGGAATTCTTGGCGACAATGTTTCTGTACTGAAGATTCTCACGCAGCCAAATGGTGAGATTCACCTTGCGCGTGTTTCCCCTGCCGCACTTGTGGAGTACGGCTGTCCGAATCATCAGCTTCTTGATGTTCCGTTTACTTTTTCGAATCACAATCATTTTTGGAATTTCTCAAATTCTTCGCTCGCAGAAAAAATCCTTGATGAGCCGTATAAAAACAATGTGGGCGTAAAGGGGCTTTTCTTTGGCGAAGAAGGATTCAGGCATTTCTTTTCGACTAAGCCGCTTCTTTCTATAGAAGACTTTGCTGGCAAAAAACTGCGCACTGCCGGCACGGAAGTTGTGTCGGGAATCGCCCGCTCGTTAGGCTCGGAGCCTGTTCAGGTCAATTTTTCTACGCTCTATTCTGCATTGCAAACAGGAATTGCTGATATTGCGGAGCAACCAATCGCGAACTATTATTCAAATCATTTCAACAAAGTTGCGCCGTATATGATTCTTGACGGACACCAAATGGGAATCATGGAAGTTGTCATCAGCTCTCAGGTGTGGGATAGTCTGTCTGAGCAAAATCAAGGAATCTTACTGCAAGCCGGTAAACTTGCATCTGAATTTTGCAATAAAATCACACAAGAAAACGAACATAATTCCCGTGAGCTTCTTGAAGGCGAAGGCGTTCAGTTTACAGAAGTAGCTGACATCTCTGCATGGCAAAAAGCGTGCGCGAATCTTATAAATTCCATCGTGGATACTAATACTCAACTATACGGAGAAATAATCACCCTTGCAGACTGATACGAATCCTGAGCAAAAAAAACGCTCTCTTACTGGCATTAACATTCAACTTCTCAATATATTTTTCATCGTTGTAACTGCGATTGTATTCTGCTTTATTTTAGTTATTTCGAATACAGTTAATAATCGATTCCATGCCGTTGAAAACGCAATCTATAAATTCATCATTTGTGAGCAAAGTTCTGAACTCATAAAAGAAAGCGCGAATTATCTTACTGATCAGGCGCGTCTTTTTGTCGTAACATATAAAGAAGAATATGTGAACGACTATCTCAAAGAAATCAATGTCACAAAACGACAGCAAAAAGCTCTTTCCGAACTCGAAAAGGTATGTTCTGAAAAGGATTTGGCCTTGCAGCGACTAAAAATCGCGATGGAGCAGGGGCAGAGCCTTATCAATATGGAATTGTATGCGATTCGTCTTGCCTATAAGGTCATGGATAAGGACAACTCTGAGATTCCCGCTCAAATTGCCGAAATTCCAATCCGAAACATCGATGATACTGTTCCCAAAGAAAAACTCAAAAATACCGCCGTCAATAATTTGTTTGGTGAAGGCTACTTAATTTATAAAACACGAATTAACGAAAACTGCCGCCTTACTATTTCTGCAATTGAGCAACAAATTAAGGACGAGTTGAATATGAATGCCACAGATCTTGGTACAAATATTCGCCGTCTCCGCTATTTGTTCTTGATTTTGTTGATTGTCAATGTGATTCTTTTCATCGCATTTGCGTACCTTATCATTCTTCCGCTTGAGCGATTTAAAACCGCTATCGAAAATGATGAGCGTCTTAATGTTATCGGTGCGCTTGAATGCAAGCATCTGGCAGAAAGTTATAACGAAATCTATGACCTTAAAGCACAGAACGAAAAATCTCTGCTTAAAAAGGCTGAATATGATGCCCTCACGGGTATTTTGAATCGTCGCGCGTTCGATCAAGTTTGCCATACTTCATCAGAGAAAAAGCAGCCTGTGGCTCTTCTTTTGATTGATATGGACAACTTCAAATACATCAACGATAATTATGGACATGCGGGCGGAGACACGGCCTTAAAGGAACTTGCGCGACTTCTTACTGAAACATTCCGAACGGATGACTATGTTGCCCGAATCGGTGGCGATGAATTTGCGGCGATTTTGCCAAACTGTGCGCGTTCTGCGGCAAATATCATCAAGCAAAAAATTCTTACCGTAAATGAAAAGCTCGTGAACATCAAAGATAATATCAAACCCGTTTCAATTAGTGTCGGCGTTGCTTTTTCTGAAGAGGGATTCTCTGAAGAACTGTTCAAAAATGCAGACAGGGCGTTGTACATTGTAAAAGAAAAAGGAAAACGCGGCTGTGAGATTTTTGAAGAAGATTCTGCCAATAAGTAAGTGAAAATACTATGCTGCAAAAAAGTGATTCACAAGTGTATATAATCGGTGCTGGATTTGCCGGCCAGATGATTGCCAGCGATTTAAAACGAAAAAAGGTATTTGGAACCGTCGCTGCTTTTTTGGACGATGACACGGCTTTAATCGGAAAGCAGATTGACGGCATTCCCGTTTTGGGACCGATTGCCGATGTCGCAAAAATTTTACGCTGTGGCCCGCTTGATGAGGCGATTATTGCGATTCCCAGTGCCCCAACCGAAAAAATCCGTGAGATATACGAAATCCTAAAAAAATGTGGCTTTGCTCATATACGAATTTTGCCGAGCGTGAGCCAGATTGTTGACGGAAAGGCGCATTTTGTTCAAACCCGTGAAATCGATCCGCTTGATATTCTTGGCCGAACTCCAGTGATTATTCCACTCCATGAAAGTTTAAAATATCTGCGCGGAAAGCGCGTTTTGATTACGGGTGCTGGCGGGTCAATCGGCTCTGAGCTTTCCCGGCAGTTGCTTTCGGGTGGAGCAGAGCGATTGTATCTTTTTGGGCATGGCGAAAATTCAATCGTTCAGATTTATCGCGAACTTCATGTGTTGCAGCAGGAAGGCGTGGGCGAAAAAGCGACAGTTGTTCCGATTATCGGCGACATGAAGGACCGCGAGTATGTGCGCTATATTCTCAAAAAAACGCATGCTGATATCATTTTTCATTGCGCGGCATACAAGCATGTTCCCATGATGGAAGAAAATCCTGTGGCGGTTATCGAAAACAATGTGTTCGGAACAAAAAATCTGCTTGATGCTGCCCTTGAGGCACAGGTTCAGCGATTTGTTTTGATTTCCACCGATAAGGCGGTAAGCCCCGTGAGCGTGTACGGTGCAAGCAAAATGCTCTCTGAAAAACTCATCTTGCAGTATGCAAAGTGCGCTGGTCAGAATCAAAAATTCATGTTTGTGCGATTTGGAAATGTGCTTGGCTCTCGTGGCTCAATTCTGCCGCTCTTTCAGCAGCAGATTAAGACGGGCGGTCCTGTTACCGTGACCGACAAAGAAATGGAACGCTTTTTTATGACGATTCCAGAAGCATGTTCCCTTGTTTTGGAAACGGGTGGCGTGGGCGAAAATGGTCGTTCGTATCTTTTGGACATGGGCGAACCGCTAAAAATCATCGATTTGGCAGAGCAGATTATCAAATTCTCAGGTTTGGAGCCTGAAAAAGACATTGAAATCAAAATCATCGGAGCGCGGGAAGGCGAGCGTGTGTATGAACCGCTGTGGCTAAAAGAAGAAAATCCCCAAAAAACCGAGTATGAAAAGCTTCTTGTTTTAAAAAACATAGAATTTGGTGATGAAAAACTGGATGCCCTTCTTTCAAAATTGGAGCCGATTTGCTATTTTAAAGGTGACGAAGAAAAATTTCGCAACAAAGAAGAGTTGCTTTCGATTCTGAGAAGAGCCGTTCCGAGCCTTGACGAATATTACAAAATAACGAAGAAAGATGACTCTATGAATTTGTAGGAGATGGTATGTCTGAAATCAAAGTGCCGTTTTTTCGGCCGTCGTTTGATGATGAAGAAAAAAAAGCCGTTTGCGAGGTGATAGATTCTCTTTGGCTCACCACAGGAAAAGTGACGCATGATTTTGAGACAGAATTTGCTGAGTATGTCGGCTGTTCCCATGCGCTTGCGGTCAATTCCAACACAAGCGGCATGATTCTTGCGATGGAAGCGTGCGGGGTCTCAAAGGGAAAGGCTGTCATCACCACGCCCTACACATTCGTTTCTACGGCGGCAAGTGCGGTTCACTTGGGTGGGGAAGTGTATTTTGCAGATGTCGAAAAAGACTCGTACTCAATCGATCCTGATAAAATCGAAGAAATTTTAAAAAAAGACACCGCGCATACGGTTCGTGCAATCGTTCCTGTCCATGTCGCAGGAAATATATGCAATATGACGAAAATTTGCGAACTGGCAAAAAAATATTCCACGCAGCAAAATAGAATCTATGTAATTGAAGATGCGGCACATTCGTTTCCTAGTCCCACAAAAAATGGATTTGCAGGCACGCTCGGCGATATTGGCGTGTTTTCGTTCTATGCCACAAAAACAATGACTACAGGCGAAGGCGGCATGATTACCACGAATAATGATGCGCTTGCAAAACGAATGACACAAATGCGTCTTCATGGCATGAGCCGCGACGCATGGGACAGATACACAAATCCAAATGCGAGCTGGGAATATGACATAATCGCGCCAGGCTTTAAGTCGAATCTCCCCGATGTTTTGAGCGCGATTGGGCGTGTTCAGCTCAAAAAAGCAAAATCATTTGACGAAAAACGAAAAGAAATCGTAAAGCGGTATAACGAAGCGTTTAAAGACTGCGATTATCTTATTCTTCCGCCGGACGGAGAGGGCAATTCATGGCATTTGTATCTGATTCAGATAAATCCAGAAAAACTCGACTGCGACCGAAATACATTTGCCTCAGAGTTACAGCAGCGGGGAATCGGAATTTCAATGCACTTTATCGCACTCTTCCGATTCACCTATTGGAAGGAAAAATATCCTGACTTTACGCCTGAAAATTTTCCGAATGCCGAACGAAAAACAGCGAATACAATCACGCTTCCACTCTATCCTGATATGGGGAACGAAAAGGCTCAGATTGTAATCGATGCGGTAAAGCAGGTTGGGGAAAAACACCATGTGCGCTAAACGGAAAGCAATCGACAAAAAAAAAGTTCTCTTTTCCGATGAATTCTATACCGACATGTTATTCCCCGATATGGTTCATGCCGTTTTGGTCAGATGCCCCTTTTCTTACGGTAAAATCACATCCGTTGAATTCGCTCCAAAAACAAAAATTCCTGACGGTACGCTGCTTCTGACGAACAAAGATTTGGGTAAAAAAAATGAAGTTGAAATTTTAGGCACTCATATTCCGCTTCTGTGCACGGGCGAAATCGCATACAAAGGCGAACCTGTGGCAATTCTTGCAGGAGAAGACAAAGATGCGCTCGAAGAATTAAAATCAGCCATCGTAATCAAATTAGACAAAACTGATGTCAAAGAAACGGAGTCGAAATTCTCAAAAATCTATAATAATCTTTCAGTTTCGCTCAAAAAAGGATTTTTAAATCAGTCTCCGATTGAGCAGCGCATTATTTCACTTAAAAACACGCTCGAAAATTTTGAAAAACCGCGTGAACTCATCGTAAAGCGGAAGATTCAAATCGGCTCTCCCGAAGAAGTTTTTGCTGATTCAGAAAACACGGCGTTCATTGTCGAAGGCAAATGGTCAAATCAAGTGCAGTATAAGGCGCATAAAGAAGTCGAAGGCTGCATTGTGCAGTATAAAAACGGAAATCTGCATATTTTTACGCCGAGCCAGTGGTTGGCACAGACCTTGCAAACTGTTTCAGAAATTACGGATATTCCAAAGAACAAAATTTTTATCACGCGCACAAAAATTTCGGCATCATACACAAATTCGCTCTTTCAGAATGGAATTTTTGCCGCGCTTGCATCGCTTGTTGCCATAAAAACAGGAAAACCCGTCAAATTTTCACTTTCGCGGAGCGAACAAGAGTCTTTTATCGAAAATCCATCTTGCGTAAAAATCGCCCACAAAACGGCACTGGATAAAAATGGAATCTTGACCGCGATGGAAATTGCCATCGATTATGATGCAGGCTCGTTTAATCCGCTTGCACGCTACATACTCGACCGACTTTCGCTTGCGGCAACGGGAATTTACAATTGCAAAAATGTAAAAATCTCTGCGAAGGCATACAAATCGCATAATCCGCCCTTTTCGCAATTGCGCGCTATGATTGATTCTGATTCGTTTTTTGCAATCGAAAATCAGATCCAAAAAATTGCCGAAATTACCGGCTTTTCCCCCGTTGATTTGCGCCAGATGAATAAGGCGGGCGGAATTCAAAAATCAACGAAGCCGTTTACCTTTTCGTTCGGGCGTGCAAACGACGCAATCAATGCCGTTGCAATCCGAAGCGATTTTAAGCGAAAATATACTGTTTCCCGTCTTGCAGAGCGAGGCCGTCTTGAAACTGAGTTTGCATTTTCTTCACCACTCAGGGGAATTGGCATGGCGTGTGCGTATGAGGGGAGCGGTTTTTTGGCGCAGGATTTTGAAAAATCTCCCTTGTCGCTTCAGGTTTCAGTGACTGAGGATAAAAAAATCATCGTTCATACCATTCCTTCCAGTACGCGGCTTCGGGAATTGTGGATAAAACTGATTCTTGAAAATATCGAAAGCGAAAAGCGAAACATTCTTTTTGAAAGCGAAATAAACGATGAATTGCAAAAAAAAGCCTTCCCCCTGCTATTGCCAGAAGATGTGGCAGGAAATGTGAGCTTAAAAACGATTCTTTTGCGCAAATGTATTGACTCTTTAAAACGCAAGAAAATTGACGGAACGCCGTTTTCAATAAAAAAATCTCTCTCTGCGGCTCGAAAAAAACTCTGGAATCAAGAAGCGTTTGCGGGAATGCCATTTTACAATACAGCCTTTGGAACATGCACAGTTGAAGTGGAGCTTGACCCATGCACATTCCGCGAACAGTTAAAAAAAATCTGCGTCATTATCGACGGAGGAAAAATTTTGAATCCAAAAGCGGCTGAAAATGTAATCCATGCGTCGATTCAGCATTGCCTTACTTCGCTCGTTGATGGGGACGCGCTCAAATGCCCTGTTGTTTCCGTTCAGTTTACCCAGTCAGAAGATGAACCAAAGCAAATCGGCTCGCTTGTGTATTCCATTCTGCCTGCCGCATATAATGCCGCCCTTTCGCAGGCGATTGCCGTTCATAACGAAACGCTTCCTGTGCAAACTGATTCGATTTTTAAGCTGATGGAACGGCACGAAGAACTAAAATCTGATGCAGTTGAGGACGAAAAATGAAAATTCCCGTGATTTTAAATAGCGAAAAAGTCATTCTCGATGCAAAGCCGACTGAAAAACTGAGCGATGTCTTACGAAAACTCGGCCTTCTTTCTGTTAAAAATGGCTGTGGGCAGGGACTTTGTGGTTCCTGCACTGTCTTGCTTGACGATAAGCCTGTTCCCAGCTGCATTATTCCTGTTGGCATCGTCCGTAACGCTTCAATCGAAACGCTTGAATTTTTTTCGCTCACAAAAGAAGGTGAAGACATTCTTTCCGGTTTTAAACAGGCGGGAATAACACTCTGTGGATTCTGCAACAGCGCACGAATTTTTTCAACCTATGCGCTTTTAAAAAAAGTGTACCGTCCATCACTGGAAGAACTTGAAACGCTTGCCGACTGCATAGAATGTAATTGCACCGACAAAAAAACATTCATGAATGGCGTTATCTATGCAACGGCAGCCAAACACGAACGGGAGGGAAGAAAAAATGGCCACATCTAAGACATTTTTTTATGCAAAGAATCTCGCTGATGTGTTTTATCAACTCAAAACCATTTCTGATTTAACGATTGTTGGCGGTTGTACGAGTTTTGTAAGCAGAGAGCTTCCCGAAAAATCTCTTTCTGTCCGAGACATTGCTGAGCTAAAAATAATCGACAAGCATGAGCGGTATATTGATTTTGGCGCGGCCGTAACTCTGTCTGAAATTGAAGAACTTGGTGAATCAAATCTTCCTGCAACTATTTTTACTGCGATAACAACGATTGCAAATCCTTCGCTTCGGAACATTGCAACGCTCGGTGGAAATATCTGTTCGTGCGCTTTTTGCAACACGCTCTTTGCCCCGCTTTTGGCTTTGGATGCGCGGCTTGAATTTCAAACTGGTGAAGAATCTGTCTTTACATCGTTTACCCGCTTTGAGGAAATTCCAAACGGCAGTTTGCTCTCAAAAATCCGTCTCCCGACCGAAGAATGGGAAGTTTCTGTATTCAGGCGGCTTGGTCCTAAAAATGAACTGAATGATCTGTCAGCAAGTTTTGTGTTCCTTGCGAATTCTCAGAAAAATCAGATTTCAGACTTGCGGATTGCGATGGCAGGGAATTTTAAATTCAGAAATATTGATTTAGAGAATAAACTGATTGGTGCGCACCTGCCGCTTTCTCAGACCGCAATTTCAAATTTTCTGCTTGAGGCAGAATCGGCATTTGAAGAAGCCACAAAAGAAAAGAAACTGAATCCGATTTTAAAAAGACAATTCTGGAATCTGGTAAAATTTTCTCTGGAACAACTGACATACTAAGCACTCCAAGCGATTGACGAAATTTGAAAAGTGAAGCAAAAAATATGCCGATACTTTCAGTATGAAGAGAATTTTTTTCGTTTTGAGTTTATGTTTTGCTGTATCTTTAGGTTTTGCTGATGTTCTGATGTCGAACGCAGAGGCTTCGTATTATGCAGAAAAATATCACGGAAGAAAAACTGCCAGTGGTGAAATTTTCAACATGAATGCGTTTACTTGCGCACATAAAACGCTTCCGTTCGGCACGGTCCTTCGAGTTACGAATCTTTCAAACAATAAGAGCGTTGATGTGCGGGTCAATGATCGCGGACCGTTTGTAAAAGGGCGTGAAATCGATGTCTCAAAGGCTGCCGCCCAAAAGCTCGGAATGATAAAAACGGGAACGGCTCGCGTAAAGATTGAAATTCTTTCTGCAAACGGAAATACAAGCCAGATTGTAAAAAAATCTCCGACCGTAACCACTCCGCAAAAATCGGAGCCATTGTATTGGGATGTGCAGGTGGGGTCATTTTCAAATTATGAAAACGCGAATAAAATTGCCCAGAATCTTTTGCAGAACGGATTTGACAATGTGTATTTCCAAAAGACAAGTTCCGTAACCCGCGTGGTTATAAAAAAGATTCCAGACTCAGCGTTAAAAATAACGGAAGCAAAACTCCGCTCCAACGGCTATGCAGATTATATCGTAAAGAAAAACGGCTAGCGTTGGAGACGGATAGAATTTATTTCACAAATTCCTTCTTCAAGAAGTCCAAATCCAATTCTGGATACAAGACGAACTTACTCAAAAGGGATTGGACTCGTTTTGAGGCAGCTTCTTTCACGGCTGGGTCAAGGTCGATTTTGCCTTTGGCGGGCTTTCCGTCTTTGGTAAGACCTGGCTTTGTTCCTTTAAGCACTTGGTCGATGATTGAAGCAACTTCCTTCATTTCGGCTTCGCCCATGCCCAAAGTTGTGAGGGCGGGGGTTCCCAAACGCAAGCCACTTGTCCACCATGCGCCGTTTTTGTCGTAGGGGAGCGCATTTGCGTTCACGGTAACGCCGCACTCGAACATCGCGGCTTCTGCCTGCTTTCCTGTGAGACCATAAGATGTGACATCAGCGAGCATGAGGTGATTGTCCGTGCCGTCAGTTTGCAAGCGAACGCCCAAGTCCTGCAATGCCTTTGCGAGTGCCTGTGCGTTCTTAACGACATTCTGCGCGTAATCCTGATATTCGCGAGTGTTCGCTTCTTTGAATGCGATTGCTTTTGCCGCCATAACATGCGGGAGCGGGCCGCCGAGCACCATTGGACAACCTTTGTTTACATAGTCAGCGAATTCTTTTTTGCAGAGAATCATAGCACCGCGAGGACCACGCAAGGTTTTGTGCGTAGTTGTGGTGACGACATCAGCCCATTTTACCGGGTCGTAATCACCCGTGAAGACTTTGCCTGCAACCAAGCCTGCGAAGTGAGCCATATCCACCATGAGGACGGCTCCGCACTTGTCGGCAATCTCGCGGAATCGCTTGAAGTTGATTTTGCGCGGGTATGCTGAATATCCTGTGAGCAAAATGAGCGGTCGGACTTCCATCGCCTGTTTTTCGATTGCGTCATAGTCCAAAAGTCCTGTGTCTTTGTCAACGCCGTACGGGTGGCTTTCAAACATTCGCGCACTAACATTCATTTTGTAGCCGTGCGTAAGATGACCGCCACAAGAATAGTCCAAGCCCATGAGTTTTTGGTTTCCGAATCGTTTTCTAAGTTCAGCAAACTGTTCTGCCGTAAGGTCGTTCAAAGATTTTACGCCGAGTTCTTCCAAAGTGGGAGTTTCGACCTTTGCGCTCAAAATCGCCCAGTATGCGACCAAGTTTGTGTCCGCGCCTGAATGCGGCTGAACATAGGCGTAATCTGCGCCAAAAAGCTCTTCCGCTTCGCGCGCGGCTTCCATTTCGACCGCATCGACATTCACACAGCCGCCGTAATAGCGGTGCTCTGGGTAGCCTTCTGCGTATTTGTCGGTGAGTAAGTTTCCCATTGCCGCCTGAACTGCAAGCGAACAATAGTTTTCTGAAGCAATCAGCTTTAAGTGGCTTCGCTGATTCTGAATCTCGTTTACGACGCTCGCCGCGATTTTAGGATTAACGGATGCAACCTGCTGCAAATTCGCAACATAGGCACACATGGCGGCAGTCGGTTTGCCACCGCAAGAAGAAAGATAATTTTCCAAAGGGGTAGACATGGTATTCTCCAAAAAAATCAAAAAATGATGCTCTTATTTTACTAAAAAGAACAAGTTTTATCCACAGATTCGCACAGATTATCAGAGATTATTTTTTGAGGAAGAAGAAGCTTTTTCTGCCACTAGCTGTTTCAATTCATTCAGAATTCGTTTTTTATCTGTCGTCCATGCGGGTGCAATGAGCGTGGATTTTGGAGGATCTCCTGTTAATCGGTGAATCACGCAATTTTCAGGCAGAATCGGAAGTGTTTTTTTGATGAGCGAAATATATGCCTCTTTTGAAAGCGGTTCGTATTCACCATTTTTATACAATTCTGCAAGGCGAGTATTTTTAACGACATACAGCGATGTGATTTTGATGCCGAAAAAAGAATTGTTATCCAGAGGCATGCACTGATTTCTATAGTTTTTGTTTTCAGCATGTTTTAGGACAAATCTGACGCTTTCAAGCATGTCATCTTCAGTTTCGCCAGGAAGTCCGAAAATTAAATGGGTAACGATGTGAATAGCGGGGCAGGCGGATGTGATTCTCTGTACGGCGGAAATGTAATCTTCATTTGTGTAACAACGATTGATATACTTCCCTGTCTTTTCATTACTTGTCTGAAGCCCCAATTCAATTTGAACGAACTTGTTTTGAGCGATATGCGTGATTCCAGATAGAATTTCATCGCTGAGACAATCAGGTCGGGTGGCGAGTGCAAGACCGACAACGCCATCACAGGCGAGCGCGTCAGTATATTTCTTTAGCAGAAGTTGTGGATTTCCGTAAGTTGAAGTGAAATTCTGAAAGTAGGCGATATATTTCCCATCGCGTTTCCCGCTTCTTCCTCTGATTTTTGATTCGACTCTCTTTTTTGCCTGTTCGACTTGCTCTTTTATAGAAAGTGCACATGATGCCGCAAAATCCCCGCTTCCTCTTTCCGAACAGAATATGCACCCTCCTGTTCCCTTTGTGCCATCGCGGTTGGGGCAGGTACAACAAGCATCGAGCGAAAGTTTGTATGTTTTACAGCCGAACACTGACTCGTAAAATACTGACAGAGAGCGCATGGGAACAGTATAGCAGAAATCGTGGGAGATTTTACAGAATCGGTGGTTTTTTATTTTTGGTTATGATAAACTGACTGTATGGCAGATTATCATGTATTCGATGCGGCTCCAGAGGGAACGCCGGTCAGTAATTTTGTTCATCTTCATGTTCATTCGGATTATTCTTTGCTCGACTCGTGCGCTACGCTTGATTCTCTTGTGGCAAAGGCGAAACGACTCAATATGCCCGCGCTCGCGCTCACTGACCACGGAAATATGTTCGGTGCGTTGAACTTTGAGCATCTCTGCCATGTGAATGGAATCAACCCGATTGTCGGCGAGGAATTTTATGTCGCGTACGGCTCTCACTTAGAGAAAAATTCCGTTCCCTATTCTCGGAAAGGCGAGGACGGTGACAGACAGGCACGCTACTTCCACCTCATTCTGCTCTGCGAAAACGAAACGGGCTACAAAAACATGAGTTGGCTTTCTTCGATTGCGTACACCGAAGGCACTTGGTACAAGCCACGAATCGATTTTGAATTGCTCGAAAAATATCACGAAGGGCTGATTTGTCTTTCTGCGTGTATTGCGGGTGAACTTCCCCAACTTTTGCTTGCGAACAAAGACGAAGAAGCGAAGGAACTTGCCTTAAAATACAAAAATCTTTTTGGTCCTGACCATTATTACATTGAATTGCAGGATCACGGGCTTGAAGACCAAAAAATCGTCAACAAAAAACTGATTGCGCTTGCGCACGAGCTTGACATTCCGCTTGTGGTCACGAACGATATTCACTACATCGAAAAAGAAGACTGGGAAGCACAGGACTGTCTGCGTTGCATCGGCTTTAAAAAGAACATGAACGAGCCTCACCAGACGATGGGCGGAGAACGGCACGAATGGTATTTTAAAACCGAAGAAGAAATGCGGCTTCTTTTCCCCGATTGCCCAGAGGCGTACGACAACACGGTCAAAATCGCCAATATGTGCAATCTTACGATTCACCAGTACAAAACGCAGGAACTCAAAGCCTGCTTGCCGCGATTTGAATTGCCAAAAGAATTTCAAACGCACGGTGACGACTATGCCGCGAATCAGGATGATTATGTGCGCTTCCTTGTCGAAAAGGGCTTACGGGAGCGGTATCCTGCAATTACGCCAGAAATTCGACAGCGCGCTGAGTATGAGCTTGGCATCATCTTTAAAATGGGATTTTCGGGCTATTTCCTTATCGTGTGGGAATTTATTAACTGGTCAAAGGAGCACGGAATCCCGATTGGGCCTGGCCGTGGGTCGGGTGCGGGAAGCCTTGTTGCCTACTGCATGACGATTACAGACATTGACCCTTTCCGCTTTAAGTTGATTTTTGAACGATTCTTGAATCCTGAGCGCGTTTCCATGCCAGATTTTGATATTGATATGGACTTCGATTATCGGCAAACCATCATTCAGCACACGCGCGATTTGTATGGAGAGCCGCAGGTTGGTCACATCGTCACATTCGGTACTTTAAAGCCGAAAAACTGCATTGCTGATGTAGGACGCACGCTTGGTATTCCGCTTTCCGAAGTCAACATGTTAAAGTCTAAAGTCTCGGAAAACCTAAAGGCGAAACTCAAAAACTGCTTTGAGCCTGCGAACGAAAAATTCCCTGATGGCGGTCAGCTTGCCGAATTCCGCCATGATCCGCGCTACGAAAAACTTTTCGACCTTGCGCTAAAACTTGAAGGCTGCAAGCGAAACACGGGTCTCCACGCTTCGGGCATGGTTATCGGGCTTACGGCACTTCCCGACTGGGCACCCGTTTTTATGGATCCCAAAACGCATGAAGTCGGCGTTCAGTACACAATGGACATTATTGAGCCGTGCGGATTGGTTAAATTCGACTATCTCGGTCTAAAAACGCTCTCGCTTATCCGCTATGCTGAAAATATCGTGAACAAGCACAAAAAGCCTGACGAGCCAAAGTTTGAATGTGCCAAAGTGAGCGAAACTGACCCCAAAACATTCGAACTCTTTAAGCGCGGTGATTCTGTTGCCGTCTTCCAATTTGAGTCTCCCGGTATGCAAAAGATTTTGCGCCAGTTCCAGCCAGAAAAACTCGAAGATTTGGTTGCCTTGAATGCGCTGTACCGACCGGGACCGATGGATTACATTCCCAATTATATAGATGGAAAATGGAAGCCTGAGACCGTGCATTATCCCGACCCGTGCTTGGAGCCGATTCTTAAAGAAACCTACGGCGTTATGGTCTATCAGGAACAAGTCATGCAAGTCTCGCAGAAAATCGCGGGATTCTCGCTTGGTGGCGCGGACATGCTTCGTCGTGCAATGGGAAAGAAAAAGCCTGAAGTTTTGATGGGCAAAAAGGTTGAATTTGAAGAAGGTGCGATCAAACAAGGCTTCACCAAAGAGCACGCCGATGAAATTTTTGAAATCATGATTCCATTCGCGGGCTACGGCTTTAACAAATCGCACGCGGCGGCATATTCGGTGCTTGCGTACCGCACGGGCTGGCTCAAAGCGAACAAGCCTGCTGAATTCATGGCGGCGAACCTTACGAACGAAATCACTTCCACCGATGGGCTTCCCGCCTACATTGCAGAGACGCGGCGCATGGGAATTCCCGTTGACCCGCCTGATGTGAACCGCTCCGACGCTATTTTTGATGTTATTGACGGGCACATTGTGTTCGGCTTCAAAGGAATCAAAGGCATGGGCGACCGTGCGGCAAAGGCCATCGTGTATGAGCGCGAAACGAACGGCAAATTCAAAGATTTTATGGATTTCTTAACGCGAGTGATTGCTGTAAAAGAAATTCCTGGCGAAGAAAAGGACGATGAAGAAGGCAAGAATACCCGTCAAACGGCAATCAATAAAAAAGCGATTGAAGTTCTCATAAAATGCGGTGGTTTCGATAATCTTGACCAAAACCGACCGACATTGATTTCTAATCTTGACCGTGCATATGCGTATGCTGAAAAAATTGCATTCGGAGCGGATGACGGCCAGCTTTCTCTCTTCGGTGACACAGACGAAAAAGAATACGCCGACTTCATTTTTGAGCAGGTGGAAGATTGTTCTACGCTCGAAAAACTCAATATGGAAAAAGAATTGATTGGCTGTTATGTTTCGGGGCATCCGCTTGATGATTACAAAAAAGCCTACGAAAAAGCGAGCGTCAATTCTTTGAATATCATGCGCGTTGCAAAGGACGACAAAGCCGAAAAAGACGCAATAATCGCGGCGAACGGTGGAAACCCATGGAAAGCACGAAATGCAGGCAGAGTCCACACCGCTGTGGGCATGCTCATGGAACTGCGCCAAATTAACACCAAAAAAGGCGATCAAATGGCGTTCGCCAAGCTACAGGATTACAACGGCTCGTTTGACCTCACTTTCTTCCCGAAAACTTGGGAAATGCTCAAAGATAAAATTGAAAATGACAAAATCTACGCGTTCAAAGGCAAGATTGATTCAAGTCGCGAGCAGCCAAGCTTGCTCGTGGATTCAATTGAAGACCCAAAAGCGTTGCAGGAAAAGGCGATTGAGGAAATCCACATTCAGCTGGACGCACATTTTGACAGTGAACGGCAGATTTTTAACCTCAAAGAATATCTGTTCGGCGTGAACGGAGCATGCACGGTCTATTTTCATATTGATACCGAAAAAGACACATACATTGTCAAAGCATCGAATCAGTTGCAGGCTCCTGCGACAAAAGAATTTGTGGAAGATGTAAAAGCTCTTCCCTATGTAAAAGATGTGTGGATGGTGTAAAAATGGTAAAAACTGGAACGGGGGACTACTCCCCCTACGCGCCTGCTTCTAAAAATTTCTGATGAATTAGAAATTCAAGATTCTCAAAATAGACTTGTTGAACACCATGCAGAGGATGTCCAAAATCCAGATGATGTTCCAGCCGAGGAACAAGCGGAGCAAGCCTGCCACGATTTTGCCCTCAGAAAAGCGAGTGCAGAATCCCAAAAGCCATGAAGTGAACGGAATGATTGCGAGAATCACGCTCACCAACCACGGAAGCCCGAAATAATCTTTAGATTTAGCCATATTAATCTCCTCTATGTAAAACTAATACTTAGAGAATACTACGATTTCATTTGATTTTCAATTGCTACTCTCCACATAATTATACCTTTTTGATAAAATATGCAAATGGGACAGCCAAAATTATTCAGTATTATCGACAAGGCAGTGTATGATTACAATATGATTGAGGACGGCGACAGAATTTTAGTCGGAGCCTCTGGCGGAAAAGATTCGACCGCTTTAATCGAATATTTTGCCAATCGTGCAAAGCGCAGGGATGCACACTTTACCTTTACGGCAATGCACATTGAAACTGATTTTGAAGCCTGCACAATGAGCCCTCGTTTGCGGAAAATGCTTGAAGAATGGAATGTTGACACGCTCAACTATTTTGTTGATGTGCAGAATCGGGTAAAAGAAGGCTTTAAGATGAGTTGTTATTGGTGCAGTCAGCAGCGACGCAATGAACTTGTTCATTTTGCCGTAAAAAATGGCTACAACAAAATCGCTCTCGGTCATCATCTCGATGATATACTTGAAACGCTCTTGATGAATATGCTCCGAAAATCCGAACTTTCCACTATGCCGCCACGGTTGAACTATCAAAAATATCCGCTTTCGATTATACGACCGCTTTGCTATGTTGATGTGGAAACGATTAAGGAACATGCAAAAGAAGCAGGGTATATAAGCACAACATGCACTTGTATGTATCAGGATAATTCAGGTCGCAAGGAAGCCCGTGCTCGCCTTGAAGCATTGACAGGCGGCGACCGTCGTGCCAAAGAAAAAATATTTGCGGCATTAAAAAACATCAATAAAGAATATCTGCCGTAATTTCTTTTGACACAGATGAACACGGATTAAAATTCCTCACAGAGAACACGGAGTTCACAGAGAAATTTTCTGATAAAAGAATTCTCTCTGTATTCTCTTTAGCTCTGTGAGGATTTTTTTTCTCTTTTTACAGAACCGGCTTCATCGCCGTCATATAAGCTCTTAGTTTTCTTCCAACAACTTCGATTGGGTGATTACGAATTTCGGCATTCACCTGTACAAGCTCGGTGTTGTTCACAGCGGTGTCTTTGTTTGAAAGCCCCTTTCCGATAACCTCTGTGGTGACGCGCGGCATCAAGTCTTTTGCCATCATCGGAGCGGCGACATTTGCGAACAAGTAGCAGCCGTATTCTGCGGTGTCGGAAATAACGCGGTTCATCTCGTAGAGGCGTTTGCGGTCGATGAGGTTTGCGATGAGCGGAACTTCGTGAAGCGACTCGTAGTAAGCGCTTTCTTCTTTGATTCCAGCGTCAACCATCGTCTCGAATGCGAGTTCGCAGCCCGCTTTGACCATTGCGACCATGAGGATTCCCTTGTCGAAATATTCCTGCTCGGTGATTTCTTCTTTTGATTCCTCAGTTTTCTCGAACGCGAGTTTTCCTGTGTTTTCACGCCAAGTGAGCAAGTCTTTGTCGCCCGCTTTCCAGTCTTCCATCATCGTTGAAGAGAATTTTCCGCTGATGATGTCGTCCATGTGCTTCTGGTAGAGAGGCGCGAGGAGCTTTTTGATTTCTTTTGAGAGCGCGTTTGCCTTGATTTTTGCAGGATTTGAGAGTCGGTCCATCATGTTGGTGATGCCGCCCCATTTCAAAGCCTCAGAAATGACATTCCAACCGTGCATCAAAAGTTTTGTTGCGTATTCCGGAGCGATTCCGTCAGCAACCATTTTGTCGTAGCAGACGATTGTTCCCGCCTGGAGCATACCGCAGAGGATTGTCTGCTCGCCCATGAGGTCAGATTTTACTTCCGCAACGAAGCTTGACTCCAAAACGCCAGCCTTGCTTCCGCCCATGCCGACTGCCAAAGCCTTTGCGTATGCCCAGCCCTTGCCTTCTGGGTCGTTTACCGGGTGAACTGCGATGAGGTCAGGAACGCCGAATCCGCGCTGGAATTCGTGCCATACTTCAGTTCCTGGTCCTTTCGGAGCGCACATAACGACTGTGATGTCGTCGCGAATCTGCATTCCCTCTTCAATCATGTTGAAGCCGTGGCTGTACCAGAGAGCCGAGCCTTTCTTCATGCGCTTCATGACTTCTGAGATGACATTTGAGTGCTGCTTATCAGGCGTGAGGTTTCCGACCAAATCAGCCGTAGGGATGAGCTCGTCGTAAGTGCCGACTTTAAAGCCGTTCTCAGTCGCGTTCTTCCATGACTGGCGTTTTTCGGTGATTGCGTTCTCGCGGAGCGCGTAAGAGACATCAAGACCTGAGTCGCGCAAACACAAGCCCTGGTTCAAGCCCTGTGCACCGCAACCGACGATGACGATTTTTTTGCCTTTGAGCGCGTTTACGCCGTCAGCGAATTCTTCTTTTGCCATTGAGCGGCAGTGACCGAGCTGCAAGCGAGCCTCTCGCCACGGGATAGAATTGAAATAGTTGTTTCCCATTTTCTTCCTCTAAAAAATAATTTGAGTTTATTATAGCGAAGCGTTTACATTGCGTAAATTGAAATAATAGAATTTTAATGATGATTTTTATGCACTGTAAGATAACGGAAAATTTTTCTAGGTCGTTTGGAATTCCTATGTTATAATAGAAAGCCAATGGCGAAAAAACTTTTATTTGTCTGTGCGCTGTTTTCTCTTTTTCCTCTGTACGCAAAAACCGTCAAAGTCGGCTATTACAAGGACAGTGGCAATTTTATGTCGGGCGTTTCTGCTTCCGAGCCGCGTGCGGGCTATGCCTACGAATACATTCAGACGGTTGCGTCTTATGCGGGATGGGAATGTGACTATGTGTATGGCGAGTGGGATACGCTCTATCCCGCGCTGCTTTCGGGTGAAATCGATGTGCTTGCCGATGTCTCACGCACTTCTGAACGCGAAAATCTTCTCTTATATCCCGATTATGTGATGGGGCAGGAAACCTACTATCTCTATTCAAACGACAAAAACGCGAAGATTACTCCGAGCGATTTTTCCACTTGGCACGGAAAGAAAATCGCGCTGAACAAAGATTACAATTATTACGATGTGTTCATGGAGTGGCAGAAAGGCAAGAATCTCGGTTGTGAATATGTCGTGTTTTCGGGCGATGACAATTACTACGATTTGTTTGAGAACCACGAATTTGACATGCTCCTTGAAATCGACATGGTTGCCGAAAGCGAATGGAATCCTATCGCGCGAATCGGCTCTTCTGATTTCTACCTTGCGGTCACTAAGTCTCGGACCGATTTGCTTGGTGAGCTCAATGCCGCGCTCGCTCAGATTTTTGCGATGAATCCTTACTATAATAACAATCTCTGGCTCAAATATTTCACCGACACCACAGTCGCAAAAACGCTCATTCCGCGCGAAGAAGACTGGATTTCTGCCCACCCCAAAATCAATGTGGGATGCATGCGTGCCGATCTTCCCTTTGCCGCTTTCAACGAAGAAACGGGGCAGGCGGAAGGGCTCGTCGTGGAATTGCTTTCGTATCTTTCTGAAAACCTTGCTAGCGGAAAAACAGAATGTTCGTATGTGTTTTATGATGATACTGACCTCATGTTCTCCGATTTGCGTAACGGAATCATTGATGTGGTGGTGCCCGTGTACCGTGACTTTAATTTTGCCGAAGAAGCAGGGCTGATTGTCTCCGAAAAAATCACTACGATGTCGGTCGGCTATGCTTCAAAAAAGTCTACCGTCTTCGAGCCAATGGGAAAAATCGCAATTCCCAAACGGCTTCGTATGCCGTATTATGTAAAGCGAAATTATGCGGGATTTGATACGCAGACCTACGATTCATATGAAGATTGCTTGAACGCTGTTTTGAGCGGTGAGCGTGACGGCGCAATCTTTAACATTTACAAAATGCGTGGCTTTATCAACAAAAATAAAAAATTCCGCAAGTTTGAGGTCACCGAACTTGCGGCCCCCTGTGAGCTGTCTTTTGTGTTTGCCCGCACGAATCCTGAATTGCTCTCAATCGTAAACAAAATGCTCATGCTCATCCCCTCTGCGAGCATCGAAACTGACATGGACACTTTTGTAATGAAGGAACAGGGCTATACCAAAAAGAATTTCTTCATGGAATTCGGCTTGTACATTTTTCTCTCGGTTCTTGCGTTCATTGCGATTTTTGTCTCGCTCATCTTCGCGCTCCGCCGAATCCGTGAGGACATGTATTTTGACCCGCTTACGCACTTACGGAACAGGCGCAGTCTCAACGGCTTTATCACGAAATTTTTGCGCCGTGCGTCTGAAAAAGGCGAAGTATTCTGTCTGATTCTCTTTGACCTGGACAATTTTAAATATTTAAATGACACATACGGTCATGATTTTGGCGATGAAGTGCTCGTGACGGCATCCCTGCTCGTAAAATCTGCCGCCCGTAAAAAAGACCGTGTGTTCCGCTGGGGCGGCGAGGAAATCTTGATTCTGTTTAAAGGCGGTTTTTTTGAGGCAAAAAATGTCGCCGAAACCGTCCGAAATCAAATCGAAAAAGTGCCGATGCAGCATGAATATGAGACCGTGCATTTTACCGCCACTGTGGGAGTCGCAGCTTACGAAAAAGATATGACATACATGGATTTGTTCCGCCGTGTTGACGCAAATTTGTACAAAGGAAAAAACAACGGAAAAAATCAGGTGGTCGGCTAGTTTTATACCCGCACCGTGACCTTAGCCCCGCCGTTCTCCGCATTTTCTGCGCGAATCTCACCGCCGAGCGCGAGTGCGAGCGTTTTTGCAATCGAAAGCCCCAGCCCCGCGCCAGAGATATTCCTGTCGTGCGCTTGGTCGCCCTTGTAAAACCGCTCGAACACATGCACAAGCACTTCCTCGGAAAATCCCGCGCCATTGTCGCTCGCGGAAAGCTCAATTTTTGAGCCGATTTTGCGGGCTCTAAGCGTAATCGTGCAGTTTTCACCCGCAAATTTCACGCTGTTCGACAAAATCACCGTAAAAATCTGGTGCAACTTCTGCTCGTCCGTCTCGATTTCAAGAAAATCCTCATCGTCAATATGAATCGTGCAATCGGGATGCGTGATTTTAAATTCATCTTTGAGTTTCGCAAAAAAATTCGTCACAAAGAATTTTGATTTTTCAATTTTCAGCGTTCCGTTTTCAATCCGGCTCATGTCAAGGAGCGTCGTCACAATCGCGTTCATGTTCTCCGTTTCGTGCAGAATCGCGTCGATTGACTGGAGAAGCTGGGCGGGGTCGTCTTTTCCCCATCGCTTCAAGAGATTCGCGTGTCCGTCGATGATTGAAATCGGCGTTTTCAGCTCATGGCTCACATTACTCGTGAACGCCTTTTCGCGGTCGTAGTCAGAGCGCAGTTTGTTGAAGGCGCGAATCGTGCTCCGAGAAATCAAAAACGAGAGCGCGAACGAAAGAATGAGAATCGGCACGAGCGAAATGAGCGCAAGACGGGGGAGCGCGGAAAGCATTTGCGCGGCGGAATCGTTTGCAATGTCAATCGCACATTCCACCACGAGCGATTTTCCGCCAAGTTCAAGCGTTTTTGTGCGGTAGCGGATATTCAAATCGCTGTCAGTAAAAAAATCCTTTTCAAAGTGCGTGCGGCTCTTCCCGTTTGACTCCAAAAGCGGGAGCAAACTGTCGTTCGTGGAAAGCACCACCCGCCCGTCACGCTCCCACACGGCGTAAGTGATGTAATAGGGCAGCTCCAAAAACGCAAGCTCGTCCGTTCCGCGCGAGGCGAGGCTTTCAGAAATGAGCGAAATACCCTGCGCGAGGTCAGAATCCTGCTTGTGCGTGACCGAAAGCCGCAAAAGCGCGACAAACAACACCGAAAGCGCAAGCATGGACGCGGCAAGCAGCAGCATAAAGCGAAGCGCGAGCGGCAGGGAAATAGAAGTGCGGGATTTCATAGTGCCTTAATCATACCCGATTCGCGTGCGATATGAAAGACGAGCGTAGTGAAGTTTGAATATCCCACACAAAAATCCTAAAGCATGATATACTGTAATAAAGGTTGGTTCGCAATGTCATCAGATTTCAATGAAAATACACGGGTTCAGGTTCCCGCCGCGCTACATTTGTGTCGGCTTGTAAATCCTGAAATTCATGGGTATAAATTTCCCCCGATTTGTGCTATATTCTTCAATAATTAATCGCTTTTTCAAGGAGTTTTTCCTATGCTTTCCATGACTGACACGCCCATCAATACTTTCATCCCTTATTTTGCAGAGACAAATACCGCCGTGGCGTTCCTTGTTCCGACTCCTACAGGCTACGAAAAGTCAATTATGGATGCGACAAAACCGCTCCGTGAACTTTTGAAATTTGCAGGTGTTCACGATTATGAAAAACAGGGGCAAGGGCAGAAAAATAAAGTCGTCATTGAAAGCCATTTTGTTACGAAGGATGATGTAATTGATACGACGGCTTCCCTCTACCGCCCAAACACAAAGCACGGAGACCCGAGAATTTGGTTTTCTGATTTGAAAAAATACTGTAAGCCGTGTAATCTCCTTGCTATTCTGATTTTTGATAAATCGCTCTATGTCATAAATCTTTCCGACAAAGAAATTCAAGATTCGCTTAAAAATCACGGTCATGTTTACAGCTATTTGCAACTTTCTTTGAGCGAATATGTGAGCGTTGCGGAAGAACTGCTTGAAAAACTCCGGGAGATTCATAAACGCGGTTTTATTCCTTCAATCACAAAAGGCGACCCCGGCGTTGGTGATACGCTTGAAAATGCACTCGGCATTCAGCGAAACAACAAAAAAATTCCCGACTATAAAGGAATCGAACTCAAAGCATCACGAATTACCAAAAACGGCGAGAAGAAAGCAACCACACGCTCAACGCTTTTTACGAAAGTTCCCGATTCAGGACTTACCTATTCTGAAATTTTGGACAAATACGGTAAGGTACAGATTCCGCGAGGACGAACTGAGGCACGAAAACAGATTTACGAAACGCTTTCAACTCAGAAATACAATGCCTACGGCTTGAAATTTGAAGTAGATTACGATGGCGACAAACTGAACATGATTGACGATGCAAAGCCGACTCCGAACATCGTTTCTTCTTGGAATTTTAACATTCTGCGGAAAACGCTCCTCACAAAACACCACGAGACTTTCTGGGTAAAGGCGGCTTCCGAAATGCGTGAGGACTGGGAATATTTCAGATACGACAAAGTGATTCACACGAAAAATCCAAATACACTTTTGCTCGCTCCTTTGATTGAAAACGGCGAGATTACGGCAGACTTGGCGGCGCACATCAAACCTGACGGCTCATATCGCGACCACGGACTTTTGTTCAAGATTCTTCCGCAAAATATTCGCGACTTGTTGAGCGATGAAAAAATGTATGATTTGGCGAGCAATGAGTAAGTGCCTGGACTTTTGAGGGGAAATGTGATATAAGGATTGTAATATGGCATATGCGATAGATTTGTTCTGTGGGGCGGGCGGTTGCTCTGAAGGATTGATACAGGCAGGATTTGACATTCTCTTTAGTTCGGACATCAGCGACATGGTTGAGTTGACTTATCGCCATCGCCACGAGCAGCTGGGACTTCATCAAGGCTACAACACTTGGTTTGAGCGGAGCGACATTCGCAATCTTAAAGGTGAATTTATCTGGCAGAAAATAAAATCGCTCGAATGGTTCAACAACGGTGAGCGTGAATGCCCCAAAGACATTGATTTGATAATCGGCGGACCGAGTTGTCAGGGCTTTTCACGCGCGGGCAGACGGAAAAAGGACGACCCGCGCAATATGCTTTTTGGCGAGTATGTGCGCGTGATAAATGAAATCCGTCCCCGTTACATCGTGCTTGAAAATGTCGAGGGCTTTATGGATATGCAGTTTATGGGCTATGTCGGAATAACGGGAATCCAGTATGCGGACGGAAGCGTTACGCCAAGCATTTTGCGCAATGAACTGAAAGAAATCGGCTACAACACGCTTGAGCCAAAAATTTTGAACGCGGCGGATTTTGGTGTTCCGCAAAGGCGAAACCGTGCGATTTTCATCGGATACCGAAATGGCGAAAAAGAGCCGAACTATCCCGAACCAACGACACCGAACAACCAGCTGACCTTGCAGGATGCAATCAGCGATTTGATTTGTGATGAGAAACTGAAATCTTCTATTCCCGAAAGCGACTATCAGCGGGAATGCAGAAAAGGGCGGACTCCCGACATTCACGGAATGCCGATTTCTGTTGGGGAAAAACTTGCGAATACCGAGCTTCCGAATGTGACGGAAGTTGTCGCCGAGCGGTTCAGCCTTTTTCAGCAGGGCGAGTCAGGCTCAAATCTCCGAAAGCGCGTGAAGAATGAGGGCATTGACATTTCCGAAAAGCCGTCTCTCATTTCCCTCTGCTCAGAAAAATTGAAAAAATCAGCGGATGAAGTCATCAGTCTTTTTAGAAATCCGAATGCCACTGAAGATGAAATTGATGTCCTCCTTACGAAGAAAAATATCCGTCAGCGTTGGAGCGCGAATCAGCCATCAGCAACAATCGTGAGCATCGCCGATGACTACATAAGTCCCTGGGAAGCACGGACTTTCAGCGTTCGGGAAATGGCTCGCTGTCAATCGTTCGATGATTCTTTTGAATTTTTAGGGAAGCGAACGACGGGCGGTTTACTCCGCCGTGTGGAAGTTCCGCAGTACACGCAGGTCGGAAACGCTGTGCCACCGCTTTTAGCGAAGGCTATTGTCGGGGAAATTAAGAAATGCATTTAAAATTCTTTTCTGCGCAAGGGATAGGAGCCGCGCCGTTAGGCGTTCCGAGCGTAGCGAGGAATGGAGCGACAGCGGAATGGCGGATAGCCCGACCCGTAGGGGTGCGCCCTAAAAATGAAAAATACGATTTCTTTTCTGGCATTTTTGAATACCTTATCAAAGATTACAACAATGCGGGTGGCGGAAAGTACGCCGAATATTTTACCCCGCGGGCAATCGCTCAGGTAATGGCGGCTCTTTTGACTGAAGACGGAAAAGACTACAAGGGCGTTACCTGCTACGACCCAAGCGCAGGAACAGGCACTTTGCTTATGGCACTTGCCCACGCAATCGGGGAGGAACGGTGTTCCATTTACAGTCAGGACATTTCGGAAAAATCTTCGGAAATGCTCCGCTTGAATCTTATCCTTAACAATCTTGTAGGAAGCCTTCCGAATATCATTCAGGGAAACACGCTCACCGAACCTGCGCACAAGGAAAGTGACGGACGGCTAAAAACCTTTGATTTTGTCGTTTCAAATCCGCCGTTTAAGCTGGACTTTCCCGAATATTCAGACTCGCTTGCCGCAGACAGCCTGCGCTTTTGGGCGGGAGTTCCGAACAAAGTAAAAACTATAGACCCGCAAAAGCCCAAAATGGCGATTTACACTTGTTTTATCCAGCATGTCATCAACTCTTTAAAACCAACTGGGCGCGGTGCGATTGTCGTTCCCACGGGATTCATAACGGCAAAGTCTGGCGTGGAAAAGAAAATCTTGGAGCGCATCGTAAATGACCATATTATTTGCGGTGTTGTGAGCATGCCGAGCAATGTCTTTGCCACCACAGGAACAAATGTAAGCGTCCTTATTTTTGACCGTACCCCAAAGACCGATGACGACACCGTTGTTCTGATTGACGCTTCAAAACTTGGCGAAGAATACAAGGAAGGCAACAATAAAAAACGCCGTCTGCGTCCAGAAGAAATCGAGCAGATTGTCCAAACATTTCGCAAGAAAAAAGCGGTGGAAGATTTTTCCGTTGCCGTCACATACAACGAAATCAAAGAAAAGGGCTATGTCTTGAGCGCGGGGCAGTATTTTGACATCAAGATTGAGTATGTGGACATCACCGAAGAAGAATTCAACGCGCAGATGAAAGCCGACACGGAAGAACTTTCCGCGATGTTTGCCGAAAGCCACGAGCTGGAAGCGGAAATTCAGAGGCAGCTGGCGGGGTTGAAGTTTGTGGAGGCGAAATAATGGCAAGAAAGAACGCAATCAAACTTTTTGAAGATAAATTAGTCCGCTCTGTGTGGGATGATGAAAAAGAAGAATGGTTTTTCTCTGTAAATGATGTTGTACAGATTCTGACAGATTCTGTAAATGTGACTGACTATATAAAAAAAATGCGTAAGCGTGATGAAGAGCTAGGCAAAGGGTGGGGACAAATTGTCACCCCCCTTGCAGTTCAGACCGCAGGCGGAATGCAGAAAACAAATTTTGCAGACACAACGGGCATTTTCCGCATAATCCAGTCAATTCCCTCAAAAAAAGCCGAGCCGTTCAAGCAGTGGCTGGCAAAAGTCGGTGCAGAGCGCCTTGACCAGCTGCAAGCTCCTGAGCTTTCTATAAAACAGGGCTTGGAAGAAAACGCGCAATGCGCACACGAGGGCGGAACGGTCGCCGCTGTTGCCCGCCGTGAACTTGAAAGCAAGACTGGAAGAAGCGTTGTAACGCCTTTGAATGCAAAAGATTATTTTGCCGCACAGATAGAATCAAAAAAAGAGCAGCTGTATCTGCCTGTACGGAATTTTATTTTGGGCACGGGTCTTTCCTTTGGATTCAGCAATGAAAAACTTCGAATTCCATATAAAGATTCATATTTTGTAATTGACCAGCTTTATTATCACATTCCATCAAGAAGAAATGTTCTGTTAAAGATTTTGCGAAAAAATCTGACACAAAAGGAAAAAGAAGAGTTTAAAGAGCAGATACAATTTTTCAATGCAAAAGATAAGCGTGAAGGAGAAAATAACGCAGTCGGGCTTCTTTTTATAATTGGTGAAAAGCAGGTAAGCATTGAATATGTTATTCCAGACGGAAATGAACAATCTGTAGAAAAATTAGGTTTGCCGACTTCAAAAGAGTTTGATTCATTTTTACAGAAAAGCCTTGCAGATTTAAGGATGAATTAAAAAATTTAAAACTTATATGAAGAAAGGAGACTTAAATGAGAATAAAATCAATAAAAATAAAAGATTTTAAACGATTTACGGATTTAACGATTCAAAACATTCCTCAAACAGCAAAACTTGTTGTTCTTGTCGGGCCAAATGGGTGTGGAAAAACTTCAGTTTTTGAAGCATTTAATCAATGGTATAGATATAAAGGGTGGAATGTAGGTACTTCAGATAATTTTTATTTTTCAAAAATTACGCTTAATGAAAAAATAAAGAATCACAGTTTTTATGTAGAAAATAAAATTCTAATTGACTTTTATGATCTAATTCAAAACATTTCGCAATCACAGATAAAAGGTAAATTCTATTTTCGCAGTGCATATCGAAATGACCCGGATTTTTCTGTATCAAATTTGTCAAGAATGGGAAATCCCGCAGAACAAGTGCAAGATAATTTGATGAAAACCGACACAAAAGTTTCAGAAGACTACCAGAGATTGATTTCAAAAACAATGGCAGGTGTTTATTCAAAAGATTATGACGAAATGAATGTTAGAGACTTACGCGACAAGATAATCGGTAAAATCCAACAATCTTTAATTTCAATTTTCCCAGATTTGCAATTATTAGATATTGGAGATCCTCTTGAAGATGGAACTTTTTATTTTAAAAAAGGGATAATAGAAAAATATCATTACAAAAATCTTTCAGCTGGTGAAAAATCTGCGTTTGATTTAATTTTAGACTTAATTATAAAGCAAGAATATTATCCAGATTC
This sequence comes from Treponema sp., assembly GCA_017464425.1. Classification (GTDB taxonomy): domain Bacteria; phylum Spirochaetota; class Spirochaetia; order Treponematales; family Treponemataceae; genus Treponema_D. The sequence goes on along the minus strand of JAFUDX010000040.1, from coordinate 60,048 downwards.
GATTTTCTGTATCGATGAACCTGAAAGTCATATGCATACAAGTTTACAAGAAAAAGTTCTGGAAGAACTGTATAAAAATGTACCTGATAATTCACAATTATGGATAGCGACTCATTCTATAGGTATGTTAAAAAAGGCTCGAGAATTAAATGAAAAATCTCCAGATAGTGTTGTTTTTCTAGATTTTGAGGGAAAAGATTTTGATTCAACAGTTGTTATTGAGCCTTCAGAAATTAACAAACCCATCTGGAATAAGTTTTTAGAGTTGGCATTTGATGATTTTGCAGGATTAATTGCCCCAAGAACTATTGTTTTCTGTGAAGGAACTCAACAAGGAAGAAAAAACAAGAAATTTGACCAAGAGGTTTATACTAAGATTTTTCAAAATGAAATGCCAGATGTTGCATTTATTTCTATAGGTTCATGTTCTGAATTGGAAGATCCTAATAATGTCAGTATGAGAATTGTTAGAGAAGTCCTGAAAAATTCAAAAAGTATCAAACTTGTTGATAGAGACGATAAAAGTGAAGAGCAAGTAAACGAGTGCAATAGAAAAGGAATAAGAGTTCTAGGAAGAAGGCACCTAGAATGTTATCTTTTTGATGATGAAATGATACGGAAATTGTGCCAGGTAAAAGGAATGCCTGAAAAAGAGGCAGAGTGCTTAGAAGTAAAAAGACAAGCAATGAATGATAGTATTACAAATCGTGGTAATCCATCTGATGATGTAAAATCTGCAAGCGGTGAGATTTATACTAATTTAAAAAGGATTCTGCAATTAACAAGATGTGGAAATGATACTCATTCATTTTTAAGAGATACAATGGCTCCATTACTTACTTCAGATATGCCGTTGTATGCAGAAATAAAACAATCTATTTTTGGAGAACAATAATGACTAATCAAATTATGTTTTGGGCAACTGTTTTAAGCCCGATTGTGGGTGTAATAGCGATTATTGTCGCATTGATTATTGCACATGGTTCTTCAAAAGATGTTAAATCTCAAATCGACGCAATAAACAAACAGATTGATATTTTTATAGCTGCACAGAATCCAAATATGATGGAAGCTAAAAAATATTATGAAAATCAATTAAAACAATTAGAACCTCAAATAAAAGAAGTTGAATTTAGTTTGCAGACAGCGCGTTCTCCATTTTATGGTAGAGGTCCAAAAATTGAAGATATTGAACAAGATATGCGATATGAAGAATACAGAAAACAAATGAGTATTTTATTGAATAAAAAAAATGAAATAGAAAAACGATTGGCTTCAATTAATTTGTATATGGAAAAGGTTTCAAAGTAATATGGAAATGAAGAAATATAAGTTGGGCGAGATTTGCAAAATATATGGAAGAATTGGTTTCAGAGGATATACAACTAAAGATCTCGTTGAAAAAGAAGATGATGGTGCAATTACTCTTAGTCCAACAAATATTATAGATGGAGAACTAGACTATTCAAATAATACATATTTAAATTGGAATAAGTATTACGAATCTCCAGAAATTATTCTTGAAGAGAATAATATTGTTCTAGTTAAAACAGGTTCTTCACTTGGAAAAACTGCGTTGGTTCGAAAACTTTTTCATCCAACTACATTAAATCCTCAGTTTGTTGTTTTAAAAGACATAAAGGCAAATCCTGTATATTTTTCATATTTGATAAAAAGTGATTACTTTCAAAAAAATATAGCAGCAATAAAAGTAAGAAGTGCAATACCTACATTATCACAAGAAGATTTAGGATCAATTAAAATATTTTTGCCCAATAGAGAAATTCAAAATAAAATTGGAACTATACTTTCTGCATTTGATAACAAAATCGCATTGAACCGCCGCATGAATGCCAAACTAGAAGCAATGGCAAAACAACTTTATGATTACTGGTTCGTGCAGTTTGATTTTCCTAATGAGAACGGCAAGCCTTACAAAGCTTCTGGCGGAAAAATGGAATATAACGAAGTACTCAAACGAGAGATTCCGGCTGGGTGGGAAGTAAAGAAACTTGGTTCTTTATTTACAACAAACCGAGGTGTTTCATATAGTACAAAAACAATCACTGGGGATAAAGGTATTCCAATGATAAATCTTGCATCATTTTCTCCAGACGGTTCATATAAAATAGATGGAATCAAAACTTACACTGGTGAATACACAAATGAAAAAGTATTGAAACCTTTTGATTTAGTCATGTGTAATACCCAGCAAACTGCAATTGATTTTTCAAAAGACATAATTGGTAAAGCTTTGCTTGTACCAGATATTTTTGATGGCGATATAACATCTTCACATCACGTTAATACATTGAAAGTACAAAATGAAAAACTAAAATTTTATTTATATCGACTTTTCAACACAGATTATTTCCACGCATATATTTCACACTTCGCAAGCGGCACAAATATTATGGGCTTAGATTTTGCTGGCGTTGAAAACTATTCTGCTGTAATTCCAAGTAAAGAAGTATTATCTAAATTCGCAGACTTTACACTGAATATTGAGAAGAAGAAAAGTGAGATTATACGGGAGAATAAGAAGCTCATAAGTTTACGCGACAGACTGTTACCGTTGCTTATGAATGGACAAGTGGAGGTGAGGTAATATGGAATTCTATGATTTAGTTCCCACTAATGAAAATGTTTATCAAACTTTTGTTGATGACAAAATTGGACGTAATCCAAAAGTATTTAAATTCATTTCTCTCATAAATCGAATAGAATCATCGTGTTCTATTTCTTTAGATGGTTCGTGGGGAAGTGGTAAAACAATATTTGTTAAGCAAGTAAAAATGGTTCTTGACGCTTTAAACCAATATAAGGCAAAAAGTGATTTTACTGATCAGCAAGAAGAAAAAGTTACGAAGGTATTTACTAATCTTTGTGATAAAGCAAATTCTGTAAACTCAATTAAGCCCCATGTCTGTGTTTATTACGATGCATGGGAAAATGACAGCGATACAGATCCTCTAATTTCCTTAGCTTATAAGATTTCTAAAGATTTTTCGAGTGAATATGTGTTTGAGAATGCTCCAAAGATTCAAGAAGTCGTTTCTTCTGCTTTAAAAACAATTGTTTCTGGAATAACAAATATTGATGTAAATCGGATTTATGATGATTGCCATTTTACAAATAAACTAGAAGAAATAGAAAAAACAAAAACTTTGGAACAAACAATTTCCGAAATGTTTGATTTATTATTACCAGAACACGGTGACAGACTTATTATCTTTATAGATGAATTAGATAGATGTAAACCAACATACGCTGTAAAACTTCTGGAACGAATAAAGCATTATTTTACTAATCCAAAGATAACATTTGTTTTTTCCACAAATATACTGGAATTAGGAAATACAATAAAAAAAATGTATGGCTCAGAATTCGATGCAGACAGATATTTTGATAAATTCTTTGACTTAAGGCTTTCTCTGCCACAAATTGATGCAAGTGACTATTTATCAAAACTTGGATATTGGGATGCCGATGCAAATTTAGAAATAATCAAAAAGATAATTGTTAATTTTTCGTTTTCAATGCGGGAAATTTGCAGATTCCTGAAACTGTATGAATTAGCAAAACCGTCACAAACAGCCCTTAATAATTTTTATTATTCAGATGCCTCTAGAAAAGGAAACTTTATTTTGGAAGGTTGTGTATTGCCACTGCTTGTTGCTTTGCAACTAACAGACTTGAAAGAGTTGCAATCTTTTATGGCGGGCAGAAATCCAAAACCATTTGTGGATTTACTCATGGATGAAAAATACCCATATATACAAGCATTGAATATACATGAAATGCCTATTTACAAACAGAAAGGCGATGCTTGTATTTCGGATGTAATAACTAGCTTGTATGAGAAAATATATAATCCAAGTTTCCATTGTGATCTGAGCTTGTATGGGAACAATTTGAATATTATTGAATTTCAGCCTCAAATTGTGAAAGTATTTCATGAAAGTTTTTCTTTGATATCTAAGTTTAATCGCAATGAAGATAAAAAGTAGGAGAATCAAATTATGTCTGAAAATGCAAACAATATAGTTTTCTATCAGACTGAAAATGCCGATGTTGTGGTGAATGTGGTCTACCGCGTGAATTCAAAGAAAGCGACAAAGTTCCGCCAGTGGGCTACAAAAACTTTGCAAATCAACTCCAAAAATATAAGTTTCAGACTTTTCAGTCCTCGCTTTCCATCTCCTGCATGATGTAGCCCATGCCGCGCACGGTTTTTATCACGGTGTCGCCGAACTTGGCGCGGAGATGGCGGACATAGACATCGACGCTGTTTTCTTCTATATAGTAGTCTTCGCCCCAGACGGTTTTGATGATTTCGTCGCGGGAGAGGATTTTGCCGACATTTTCGAGGAAGTATTTGAGGAGCAGGAATTCGTTTTTGGAAAGCTCGGCGGGCGTGCCGTCAAAGGTGACTTTCATTTCGCTTGCGACCATTTCAAGTGAGCCGTTTTTGAGGAGCACGGATTTTTGCGCCGTATTTTTTTGCGTGCGGCGAAGCACGGCGTTCAAGCGGGCGAGGAGTTCTTCGATTTTAAAGGGCTTTGAAATGTAATCGTCTGCGCCACTGTTCAAGCCGTCCACTTTGTCGATTGTCTCTCCGCGCGCGGTCACGAGGATTACGGGCAAATCTTCGTCGATTTCGTTGCGGATTTTTCGGAGCACTTCAAGTCCGCTCAGTCGGGGAAGCATTACATCGAGAAGAACGAGGGCTGGCTTTGATTCGCTGATTTTTTCGAGCGCGGTTCTTCCGTCACCTGCCAGTTTGGTCGAAAATCCTTCGTGCGAAAGTTCAAGTTGCATGATTTTTGCGAGTTCTGAGTCATCTTCAACGATTAGAATTGTCTGTTTTCTGGTGTTTTCTGCCATTTTTGTTCCTTTGGTGAGAATTTGAAAAAACTTTTTCCTTCAAGACCTGTGATTTCCGTTGGGCGCATTTCTTTTCCGTCACAAGAACAAATTTCACTAAGTTTGAGCGTGAAATTTCCGTCCGTTTTTGGGGTGATGAATCTGAGCATGTGGCGGTTTTTATTGAAGAGAAATTCCGTTTTGGGCGGAAGAGGCGTTTCATTGATAAAAATATGGTGCGCTTCGACAGAATTTGAGTCCAGCGCATCATTGAAAAAAATCGAGACTGTGAAAAAATCTTCCGTCTCATCGACTTTGATTCCAATTGCACTGAAATTTCCTTCTCTTCGCGGCATTTTCCGCCCGTTGAAGTTCATCGTCCGGTTCGGCGCGGGGCGTTGCGGGGGCTGTTTCCGCGAGACGGTCTGCGCCGAATTAGAATCGACCGACTGAGCGCACACGGTGAGGGGGGCAAATCCCAAAAGAAAGAGAAAAATCGGCATGAAAAACAGAATCGTTTTCTTCATTGCACACAGTATACCACGCAATCACCGTTTTTAGATGAATAAACACCGACTTTTTTCTGAAAATTCTTTCATCTTCGCTTCACGCAGGCTTAATGTTTCGCTTTGGCTCATGCGCTACACTGTGTATCGTCAGCGTTGGCTGGCATATCTTACAGGCAGCACTTCATTTTTCCGCTGTCACTTTAGGAGCATTTTATGAAAAAATCAGTATTCACAACCGTCGCAGTTGCGGCATTAGTCTTCGGAATGGGAACTTCGTCTGCGTTCGCAAAAACGCCGAGCCGCGCAAATCCCTTCAATCACCCGATGTCGCCCGCTTCTGAACGGAACTTCATGCCGAAAAATCCAAAAGCAAACGGAATGCAAAAGGGCATGAATCATCGACCGAATCACAATGCAATGCAAAAAGCCGACTTGATTGGAACGGTCAGTGCCGTGAACACCGACACAAAGACAATCACTGTTAAGGACGCGGACGGAAAGGAAACGCAGGTGCATATCAATCCGTTCACTCATTTGAACGCGATTCCCACGCCCGAAGAGCGAAAAGCCGCCGCCGAGAGCAAAAAGACAGGCGAGAAAAAATCGCCCGCCAAAAACGCGCTCACGATTTCCGATGTGAAGAGCGGAGATTTTGTCGCCGTTAAAAAAATGGACACGGAAACAAAAACGCTCGAAGCCGCACGGATTATCGTCGCAAAAGAGAAATAGCAAGGCATGTGTGGAAGAGTATGCCTCTCTTCCACATTTTGCACTTTTTTCCTATAATAGCGGTATGGTTACGATAATTTTTGGAATTGCATGTATTGCATTTACCGTGTTCGCATGCTTACCCACAGGTTTAGGGTGGGGGAGCGAAATTATATTCTTTTTGAAAGGAGCCACGCCAGTGCTCGCTGCGTTGGTGGGGCTTTTGGCTATTTTGATTGGTATCGCTGACATTCGTGACCGCCAAGAAGCCAAACGAGAAGAGCTTGAAGCCCTCAAAGCAGAACAGGGCGAAAATAAATTATAACGGTTTAAAACAAACTTCCTGTTTATAAAAAATGCCCGCATCAATGCGGGCAAATGGTAGTTGACGACAAGAATGTTGAATTAAACTTTGAACTTATCTACTTGTTCGCCAATCTTTGAGATTGAATCGTTGATTTGGTCGGAAACTTCGGTGAGTGCCGCGCCAGTTTCGTTGATTTTGCGTGCACCAATTGACATTTCTTCCATGCTCTGGCTCATTGCCATTGCCGCATTCTGCAAGAGCTGGACTTCCTTCAAAATCATCTGGTTGCCTTCCTGCATTTCGCTTGATGCATTCCTGACTTCAACCGTGCTGTCATTCATATTGTGCAGTGCCTCAGTAATCTGCTGAGAGCCTTCGTTCTGCTCTTCCATTGCTGCCTTAATCTGCATGACGAGCGCATCAGTTTCTTCGAGTTTTCTTGAAACTTCCTCAAATGCAAGGCTTGATTCAGAAGAGGCACTTACAACGCCTGCGATAGAATCTCGGATATTGTTGATTCCGTCACCGATTGACTTAGACTGTGCCGTTGAGGTTTCTGAAAGTTTACGGATTTCATCAGCAACGACCGCAAAGCCTTTTCCTGCCTCGCCAGCATGAGCCGCCTCAATTGCCGCGTTCATTGCAAGCAAGTTCGTTTGAGAAGCGATTGCCGCGATTGCGACATTTGCTTCCTGAAGCATCTGCGACTGGCTTTCCATTTCATTAATTCGGTCGTTGACAGTCTTTTGTTTTGAAATACCCGTCTGTGAATTAGCACGTAATTCGTTGAATGAGTGCGCCATTTTTTCCATTGAGCCGTTTACTGAAGAAATGTTTCCAATCATCTGCTCAACAGCCGCGCTTGCCTGTGTAACACCTGAAGACTGGCTTTCAATCATGTGCTCCAAAGACTCGATGTTTGACGCGATTTGATTGACTGCACCCGCCGTTTGGTTGACCGACTGGTTCTGACCGTCAATCTGATGCTTCATTGAGTCGATATTTGCAATAATCTCTGTGATAGAAGAAGCTGTGTCCTGCGTGGCTCCCGAAAGATTTTCGCCTGCCACCATGAGCTCGTCTTTTGAGCCTTTGACATCGCCGATGATGTCCTGCAATTTCTTTGCGAATGTGTTAAATCCTTTGACCACATAGCCGATTTCGTTATTTGAGTCGATCTCGATTCGTTTGGTGAGGTCTGCATCGCCCGAAGCGATTCCAGAAATTGCTTTTTCGACGATATTGAGCGGTTTGAGTGAGCTGACCAAAAGAATGCCCGTAATTGACGCAAGAAGTGCCACACTGATGACTGCAAAGATAATCATGAGCGTGCGGATTGTGTCGACCAAATCATAAATCTGGCTGTCAGGAATTGAAAGTGCCAATGACCACGGAGTGCCTTCGACAGGTCGGTACACGATTAAATCCTGTCCGCTGTGCGTGTTTGATTTTTTCCAGCCTTCGCCTCGCTCTCTGTTCGTCATTGCCCGTGCGATTTTTGTGTTTTCTTCGCTCATTCCTTGATCCGTCAGAAAATTTCGTTGCATAATCAATTCTGTCTGTGGATGGGCGATGACAACGCCTGTACTTGCGAGCAAATAGCCGAATCCCTTTTCACCGATTTGAATTTGATTGATTTCTGCTGTGATCTTTTCAAGATTTACAATACCCGTGACCATTGCGAATTTGTTGCCGTCGGCATCTCGGAGCGGGCGAGAAATGTGAATGACAGGTTTGCCCGTGGTTTTGCTGATGACTGGGTTATCGACATATTCTTCTTTTCCTTCGTGCATAATTGCCTGAAAATAATCGCGCTCAACAATATCCGTAATACCTCCCAAGTCAGTGCGAGCCTTTCCGTCAGGACCGGTAATCATCACATAATCGAAATCACCGCGCATATCGGCATGGTCAGGATCTTGAATCCAGTCAAAAAGGGCATCCAAATCGCCATCTTCGACAATATCAGCGTGAATATAGCCAGTAAGTTCTTTAAAATAACTCCGAATATCGTTTTGAATAGCCGCTGAATAGCCGTCCATCATGTTTTCATACATGCGAAGGTCTTCAGCAACGATGTCTTTTTTTGCATTCGTTGTGACGAAGAGCAACTGGATAATATTGACCAGAACGATGACGACACCAATTAACAGACAAAGCCGTCTGGTAAGACTTGTGCGTTTTTCACTGTTTGAAGCAGTTTGTTTAGCCATAAAGAAAAACTCCTATAAAGAATACTTATAATAAAAAATTATAATCTACCTTATAGGATAATTCAAGCAAATTTTAAGAATCTTAGTGGTTTTGAAGTTTTTTCTTTTGAAGCATATAGCCCGCAATCGCAACGCCGATTCCGCCCAAAATCATGAGGAAGCATAAAATCTGCCCTGTGGAAATGTTAAAAAGGCTCGTGTTCATGTAGATTGGTGCGTTTGAGTCCGCAGCGATTCGGTAGCCGATGTCAGCATCTGGCTCGCGGAAATATTCGATAAAGAAGCGGAAAAAGCCGTAGCCGCCCGTGTAGAGTGCGCCCGAAAATCCATCGAACGGTTTCTTTTTGTGCAAAAGCCAAATGATTGAGAATAAAATGATGCCTTCAAACAAGGCTTCGTAGAGTTGGCTTGGGTGGCGCGGAAGATTTACAAGATTCGTCTGCGCTTCCATGCCGATTTTTGCCATAAATTCTTTGACCCACGGAAGCGATGCGGAGAATTTTTCGGCGTGCGGAAAGACCATGCCCCAGGGAGCGGTGGTGATTCTGCCGTACAACTCGCCGTTCATAAAATTGCCGATGCGACCAAACGTGTAGCCGAGCGGAATTGCGGTGACCATTGCGTCAGCCCACTTGAAAAACGGGACTTTATGCCGCCAACACCAGAAAATCATTCCGAGCAAGCCGCCGATAAAGCCGCCGTGATAGCTCATGCCCGCAAGCCCTGTGAATCTTCCATTCTGGAACGGCCAGAAAATAAGCCATGGTTTTTTGAAATAAATTCCCGAAGTGTCGTAAACCAATGTTGAGAAAACACGCGCACCAATCAGCAAAAAGACGATTCCCGTTGCGATGAAACTGAAAATGTCGTCCTCCGTGGCTTTTCGTAATGTTCCGTCAGCGTTTGTAGAATCCAACGCACCTTCGCGGAGCAATTTTTTGAGGATAAAAAATGCCGTGCCGAACGCGAAAATGTACATTAAGCCGTACCAACGCAAAAGGCTCAATCCTGGCACGCCGGGGAAAATCTCTGGGTGAATCCAATTTGGATAATTGACATATAATGGAAGAATCATACTTTGAATCCTTGCTGAGCCGCCTTTACGAGCTTAGACTTGAGCATGATGTTTTCATTTTTGAGCTGATTGATTTCGTATTGTTGCATTTTAATCATTTCGGCAAGTTCGCTCATGTTCAACGCACCCGTTCCAACCAAATCTTCAACATACGAAAGTTTTGCTGAATAGTCATCATTGGCTTCTTCGGTGGCGACATCAAATGTTTCGTCAAATGAAAGCGACTCGCCCTGCATGATTTTTTCGGCAATACGGAAAATCGCCTGCGCAAGCACGGAATTTGGCTTGTACACGGTGACGGGAAGACTTGAAGAAAGTGCCTTGTCTTGCATTGCGTCGCGGTACATTACACCAAGTGACTCAACTTCCAGCCCCAAATACTGCTGGCATGAACGACGGATTTTCTGCGCCTTGTCGGCATCTTTTGGCTCGTCAATCATGTTCATAATCAAACGAGGGCGGAATTGAGCAAGTCGTTTTTTGAATTTCGCACCATTTTCAGGGTCGATTTCAGTGATTTTTTCAATCAGTTTGGGAATGTAAAGCCGCTGAAGCGAGGCAGAATCGTTCCGAAGTTTATTGATGAAATCCGCCGCCTTTGAATTCTTTTTGAAAGTCGCCGCCATAAGTCGGAACACTGCGTTTTTGAGGAACAAATAGCCGTTGAGCGTTGCCGTAACGGTGGGAGCCGTGACGATAATTCCCTGTGGAGAGATGAGGAACAAATCCAAAATCGTGAGGTGAGTTCCTGCGCCCAAATCGACGATGAGATAATCCGCGTTTACAGAGTGGAATTTTTTGATGAGCGCGTTTTTTTGAGCGACTTTAAGCGCACTAAGGCCCGGAATTTCCGAATCGCCGGCAACAAAACTGACATTTTGGTAGTCAGTGGGCGAAATGATTTCTTCAAATTTTGACTCGCCCGTAAGGAAAGTGCCGATTCCTTTTTTGGGAGAATTCTGACCGATAACAAGATGAAGGTTTGATGCGCCCAAGTCCAAGTCAGCGAGCACGACTTTTTTGCCCGCCTGACCCAACGCGATTGCTAAATTTGCGGAAAGAAGGCTTTTACCCACCCCACCTTTGCCGCTTGCCACTGGAATAATTTGCATGGAATCTATTATATCAAAAAAATCATGAATTATAAAGAGAAAAGTATCGTAATGAATAATTTTTATTGTGACTAAAAACGATATTTATGATAGTATTTTATGGCGAATAGGAGAATTTCATGACCGTACCCGAAATTTTTGGAAGCATGGTTTTCAATGACGATGTGATGAAGGCTCGATTGCCCAAAGACACATACAAATCGCTCAAAAAGACGATTCAACAAGGCTCGCCGCTTGAACTTGATGTGGCGAATGTGGTTGCGAACGCGATGAAGGACTGGGCAATCGAAAAGGGAGCAACGCACTTCACGCACTGGTTTCAGCCGCTCACGGGAGTCACTGCCGAAAAGCACGATTCTTTCATTTCTCCGAACGGCTCTGGCGTCATCATGGAATTTTCGGGCAAGGAGCTGGTCAAAGGTGAAGTTGACGGCTCTTCGTTCCCTTCTGGCGGAATCCGCGCCACTTTTGAGGCTCGCGGCTACACGGCTTGGGATCCGACTTCCTACGCTTTCATAAAAGACGGCTCACTTTACATTCCGACGGCGTTCTGCTCTTACACGGGCGAGTCGCTTGATAAAAAAACGCCACTTTTGCGCTCAATGGAGGCTCTCAACAAGCAGGCACTCCGCATTTTGCGCCTTTTCGGGAACACTTCGGCAAAGCGCGTGATTACGACGGTCGGCCCTGAGCAGGAATATTTTTTAATCGACAAAAAACTTTGGGAACAGCGAAAAGACTTGATTTTTACGGGGCGAACGCTCTTCGGTTCAATGCCGCCCAAAGGTCAGGAAATGGACGACCACTATTATGGCTCAATCAAGCCCCGAATCGCCGAATTTATGGCTGATTTGGACAATGAACTGTGGAAACTCGGCATTTTGAGCAAAACAAAGCACAATGAGGTTGCGCCCGCTCAGCACGAAATGGCTCCGATTTTTACGACCACGAACCTCAGCGCAGACCAAAACCAGCTTACAATGCGGCTTATGAAAGAGGTCGCCTTAAAGCACGGACTTTATTGCTTGCTCGCCGAAAAGCCGTTTGCGGGCGTAAACGGAAGCGGAAAGCACAACAATTGGTCGATGAGTACAGACGACGGCTTTAATCTTCTTGAACCGGGCGAAACTCCGCGCGAAAACGCACAATTCTTGCTCATGCTCACGGCGGTGATTCAGGCGGTCGACAAGCATCAAGATTTGCTCCGCGACAGCGTGGCGAGTGCCGGAAACGACCACCGACTTGGCGCGAACGAAGCACCGCCGGCGATTATCTCAATGTTCATCGGTGACGAATTGCAGGCGGTCTTGGATTCAATCGAAACCGGCTCGCCGTACAGCCAAAAATCTCACGAAAAAATGCAGATAGGTGTTTCAGTTTTGCCGACGATTCCAAAAGACACGACCGACCGAAACCGCACCTCACCGTTTGCGTTCACGGGAAACAAATTCGAATTCCGCTCGCTCGGCTCATCGCTCTCGATTTCAGGCCCGAATGTCATCTTGAACACGATTGTCGCTGAAACGCTCGATGAATTTGCGACACGCCTTGAAAATTCGCGCGACTTGAATACCGACTTGCAGGATTTAATCAAAGAAAAAATCAGCGAGCACAAAAAAATCATTTTCAACGGCAACGGCTACGATGACGAATGGGTAAAAGAAGCCGAAAAACGCGGACTTTTGAACCTCAAAACGCTCCCCGATGCAATGGAACACTACCTAGACGCACAGAATGTCGAAATGTTCAGCAAATACGGCGTGTACACCGAAACTGAGATGAAGAGCCACCACGAAGTCAAACTCGAAAAATACTCGAAAGTGCTCAACATCGAAGTGAACACCATGCTCGATATGATTTACAAAGACATTCTGCCCGCAAGTTATGCGTTCATGGGCGATGTTGCAGAAAGCGCGTCTCGCGTGGCGGCGGTCGTTCCAAGCGCGAAGTGCACGGCTCAGGCGAATGTGCTCAAAAAAATCACCACGCTCGCGGACAAACTCGACAGCGAGGCACAGAAACTTGAAAAAATCCACGACCAAGCGTGTGCAATCGCTGATGTGCCGAAGCAAGCGCGATTCTATGTGGACAAAGTGATTCCGCAGATGGAAGCCACCCGCGCCGTCGCCGATGCAATTGAGCCGATTTTGGGCGAAAAATACAAGCCGTATCCGTCGTATACCGACCTGCTCTTCAGAGTGTGATTTTAAGATTATTTTGATTTTTCCATAAATGGGTGTATAATTACCCTGTGTTATGGAAAATTATCTCGTTGGAAGCATCTTAAAAGAAAACCGAATCCGTCTCAAAATTTCACAGGAAGAGTTGTGCTTTGACTTGTGCGCCGTTTCCACGCTCTCACGCATTGAAAGCGGTGCGCAAGTGCCTGGACGCAAACTCGTCGAAGCCCTTTTTAGCCGCATGGGCATGAATCCTCCAGCAAGTTCGATACCCATGAGCAAAACCGATTTTAAACGCGAAAACCTTGAATACAAAATTAATGACATGATTGCGACGGGCAAAGTTGAAATCGCAGATTTGCTTGAAGAATACAAAAACTGCGGTAGCGAACTTAGTCCGCTCGAAAATCAGTTTTATCTTTTTTACAAAGCACTATCTGAAGATACGCTTCATCATGACGGAAAAACGGCATTGGAAAAATATGAGGAAGCACTTCGGATAAGCATAAAAGATTATGAACTTGGAAAATTGCCGAATGTGCGTTTTTTGACTCGGACGGAATTGTTGATTCTCAACAATATTTCGCGAACACTCTATTTTATCGAAAAAAAGAATGAGGCGATAGAACTCATGGAATTTTTGCGCACCTATTTTGAAAATGGCATTGTGAGTGAAGAAGAAAAAGCGAAAAATTATCCAGTTATTCTTTTAAATCTTGAAAATTGGTATGGAAATGCTAATGAAGATGAAAAAGTCATTGTATTGTGCGAAAAAGGAATTGATGTTTGTATTCAATACGGAAAACTTACTAGTTTTCCGTATCAAATTTTTAATAGGGGCTGTTCTTTGGTGAAACTTGGAAAGGTTGAAGAAGGAAAAAAATGTTTGTCACAAGCGTTTATCATTATTGAGGCGATGAAAGAATTTGATAATTTGAATTATGGGAAAAATTGGGTAAGGGAAAACTTACATATTCAAATTTGATAAGTTCTTTATAATCCAAATTGTTATCGGAATTTTCCTTAAAATTTGCGTAAAACGCTATGGTGAATTAGTTTCCTCAATCTTATAATCACAATATGAAACCTTAAAACTGTTTGTAAGTTTTATTAAAAAAAGGAGATTTTTTATGAAAAAGGTTATTTCATTCTTTCTTCTCACGCTCTCATTCGCTCTTTATGCACAAGAAGCCAGTACTTCTTCGGAATCGGTGCAGACTTCACAGCCATTAGAAATCACTTTTAACAAGGATTCGCTGATTTCTGAGGGCACGCCACCGCTTGTGATTCATCGTGGCGGATTGTTCGATGTGTATCAGTACAAATTGCTTGATGGCACAAAACTTTCTGATAGAGAAGTGAACAAATTGCTCAAAACTGTTTCCGAAAATAAATCGCTTCTCACTAAGAAAAATATTTGGACGGGGATTGATTATGCGTTTATCGCAGGACTTTGTGCGGCGGTCGGCGTGAATATGTATGCGAGCAACAAAGATTGGAGCAACATGACTTATTACAGTGCGGCGGCAGGCGTGGGGTGCTTTTTGTTCGCCGTGTGTTCGGGAATGCTTGCACAATCGTATCGTTCTGCAGCAGTTGACAACTACAATTTGTCCGTCATGGGCATTCCGCTGAATTAGATGAAACATAGAAAATCCTGCATTCTACGGCGGCAAAGAGAATCGCGATAATCGAAAGCCAATGGTACAGTGAGGTAAAACTTGCGAAAAAATTGTATATTCCGTGCAGAAGAACCGCGTACACAAATGGCATGATGTTTCGTTTGTGACGGCGAAAATTCCAGATATATAATCCGCTTAATCCTGCACAGAACACATGAATTGCCTGTGCTGAGAAAATTCGTTTTAAAAGGAGCTGCAAGACAAGCTCTTTGCCTGTTTGCCCTTGAATTTCTTGAAAACGCTTAACGACATAAATCACTGATTCAAAACCTCCGACCGTAAGCCCGTACAGTATGACACAGCAGAAAAATGTCGCTAGAATTTGCTTTTTGTGTGGCATTAGGCAGAGAAAAAGCATTTTCATGGATTCTTCGATAAGACCATTGAATAGAATCGCTGTAATCATTACAGAAACGAATGTGTATGCGGTAAAAATAGGAAGCGCAAGGATATAAAATTGGAGTAGGGAAGTGGGAATGACTGTAAGAAGCGCAAGAACACAGCTCCAAAGGCAATAGGTGATTTTAAGATTTTTATTTAAAATGACGGCAAGTGCAAAAAAAAGGGCGGTGGGAACAAAACAAATTCCTAAAAGTGCATATAAATTCATAGATTCGATTCTATCATTTTTTTCGACGAAGAACTATAATCTTTCGTATGAGGTCAATAATTCTTTTGGGAATCAAGCATTGTGGAAAGTCAACTCAGGGAAAACTGCTTTCAAATCATTTGGGATGTCCGTTTTTTGATACTGATGATGAAGTTACTAAACTGACGGGAAAATCTCCGCGTGAACTGTATATTCAATTGGGAAAAGAAGCCTTTCTTGATGCGGAAAAAAATGCCTGTGCCCAGTTGGCCGAAGCGGTGGGCGATAGTGCGGCCGTAATCGCAACAGGCGGGGGAATTTGCAACAATGCTCCTGCCCTCGATTCACTTCATCGCATTGGCACCTTTGTTTTTTTGAATGCAGATGAAAAGACTGCCTGTGACAGAATTGTCCGTGAAATCAAATATGATGGCGTGGGCATTATGAAAAATCTTCCAGCGTATATTGCGAATAAAAATCCCAAAAATGTTCAGGATGTTCGGGAAATTTTCCATGAATTTTATGTCGAACGGCAAAAACTCTACAAAAAATTGTGCGATGTTGAAGTGAAACTTGAGCACACTTCGTCAAAAACAGAGAATATGCAGAAGATTTTGGCTTGTCTTGAAATGTCAAGTTTGAGTTAAATTGCGCGTTTTTTTTTGCCGATAATGTTCTATATGATGAATACACATGAGCTTCTTCCTGTTATTAAGGCTGTCCTCACTGACAAACGCGTGATTATCACGGCGGTGGTTGTCTTTATTTTTATGGATTTGTGTGCCTATATTGTCCGATACCGAAAAAAGCCCAAAACTGCAAAAGCTAAGAAATCAATCGCTGCAACCGCTCCCGCCCCTGCTCCAAGTGATTCCGAAGGCGGTGGAGATGATGCAGGTGGTGACGAGGAATAAGCGCGAGAATCGATTTCTTGTGTTTTTTCCATATGATGTCGAGCCTTCCTTTCCAAAACGAGCCGCAGATTCGTAGTTTTTGCTCAGAGAAAAGTTGCGAGAGAATTTCTGCGGTATCTTTTGATTCCCACACATTGATTCCGAAAGTTTTCATTTTTTTACTATTAAATAGTTCTGTCAGTTCGTGCGTCGCTTCTTCGCGTGTGTAGAGGCGGCGATTTTTTTTGATGAACTTGAAGGCAAGCTCCGCATCCCACGCTTTGTAGGAAATCGTCGTGCCGTTTTGAGCGGCATCGCAGATGTCACAGCCCGAGCAGACGGTTTCTTCGCCGCCGAGATAGTCCAAAATGTTTTTTCGGCGGCAGGTTTTGCTGAGCGCGAAGTTGCCCAATGCCCGCTCGCGGCTTCCTTCTTTTGCCTGCCGCCACTGAACGGTGTCCGCGTGATTCCAAATCAAGAGCGAATTGACATTTTCGCCGTTTCGCCCCGCGCGACCGGCTTCCTGCACGAAATTTTCCAAATGCTCGGGCGCGTCGAGGTGAATCACGCTCGCGATGTCGGATTTGTCCACGCCCATTCCGTAGGCACAGGTTGCGGCTAAGATTCCGTCTTTTGAATCGAAAAACCATGCTTCCACGGCGGATTTTTCTTCTTTGGTAAGCCCCGCGTGATAAAAGCGTGTTTTTTCTCTTCCGAAATATGCCGCGCAGAGGTGAGCCATTTCTTCGGTGCGGTGGCGCGTTCCGCAGAAAATTATGAGCGGCTTTTTCATGGTGAGTGCGGCTTCGAGCGCGGCTTTTTTCTTCGCGTAGGCGTAGCGCACCGCATAGTGAATGTTTGCGCGGTCGCTCGCTCCCCGCACGAGATGATAATTTCCGTCAAAAAGAATCTCGCCGATTCGGTCTAGGACGGGCTTGCTCGCGGTGGCGGTGAATGCGGTAATCAGCTTGACTCCGAGCGTTTTGATGATTCTGCCAAGCTCCAAATACGACGGACGAAACGAGTCGCCCCATTCGGAAACGCAGTGAGCTTCGTCAATCGCGATGTGCGTGATGTTGACTTTTGCGAGCCATTCAAGCAGGTTTTCGCTGGCGAGCACTTCTGGATTTGCGATAATCACGCGGGCAGGATTTTCAGAGGCTTGGAGGGCGGAAAAATTTTCTTCGCGCTCTTCGTGCGATTGCCCACCCTTGAACACCACGCAGCGGATTCCCGCTTCTTCCATGCGGCGTTTTTGGTCGCTCATGAGGGCAAGGAGCGGATATATTACGAGCGTCGCGCCTTCCAAGAGCAGGGCGGGCACAAGAAAGCACATTGATTTTCCCGCACCCGTCGGGAGAAGCACAATCTGCCGACCGCGGTACAAATCATCGTCGTCGGTGTGATTTGAAAATTCCGTGTCCTCGCGCAGTGCCGCCTCGCCGTCAAGAATATTCGCGATTACGATTCGTTGCCACGGGAACAAAAACGGCACATGAAAGCCGTTCTGAGCCGCCTTTACCGCATTGTCCGCGTCAAAAAGCTCAGTGCCTTCCGCCACGCCGATTCCGTCAAAAGAAACTGTCTCTTTTTTCGCCATAATCCACCCCTATGCCTCGTCTGTAAAGCCAATCTTCCGCGACTCATGATTTTCGATTTTCAACAGCCCGTTCAGCGCATGGATAATGTCTTGTATTGCGCTTTCATGCTCAGAAAATTTTGTGTCGCAATTCTCGATGTGGAGCAAAAGCATTTTCTTCAGCTCATCAATATTCTGACCTTCGTTCAGTGTGCTCACATATTTCCGTAAGCGAACGAAAGTACGGATTATCTCGATATTGATTTCGATTGCCCGTTCGCTGTTCAGTACACTCGCAAGCATTGCGACACCATGCTCGGTAAATGCGTACGGATACGAAGACGAATGTTTTAGCGGAGCGAACTCATCGCAATTTGCGATGAGTTCATCTACTTCCTGCTTTGTGAGCTTAAACATAAAGTCGAGCGGAAATCGATCTTTATGTCGCTTTACCGCCTCGTTCAAACGGAAGGTCGGGACTTCATACAACTTCGCTAAGTCACGGTCAATCATTACCCGCTGGTCTCGGATAATAAAAATCATGTCGTCCAATGAACGTACTTTTTGTATTTCGTTTTTCGCCATCTTTTCACCTCTGACTATATATAGGCGAAAAAATTCGAGTTTCGGCAATGCAGAACGAAAATTTTTGAAAAAAATGAATTTTTTATGCTCTAAAGTGAAAAATACTTCCTACTTATCCAAAATCGTGATTTCTACGCGGCGGTTCTTTGCCATGCCTTCGGGAGTGGCATTTGATGCAATCGGAACGCGCGCACCAAAGCCCTGCGTATACATGTGATACTTATCGCGTACGCCTGTTTTTATCAGATATTGCGCCACTGAGTCTGCGCGCTCTTCGCTCAAAATCTGGCAACTTTCTGCTGTTCCCGAAAGCGCGGTGTGACCCGAAATGAGCAAATCGTTCGGGAAATCTTCGATAATTTTTGCGATTTTGTCCAATTTGAGTTTTTCTGAATCAAGCAGAACGGCAGAATTTGGCTTGAACTGGATGTTTTCGATTGAAATGGTAAGTCCGCGCTCGCTCTTGGTGACCGAAACATCGGGCAAATCCAAGTCCTTGACCTTTTCCAAAACGATTGCAAGATTTTCATCTGTGGATGTGCGCTCAAAATCAGTGACTTCGGCGTGGGCCTTTCCCGTAAAATCGAACTGATTTCCGAGATAGGTTTCCATGACGATTCTAAAATCTTCAGTGTAGTGGTCAATCTGCCCTTTTTCGTTATCCCACCAAATCGTCTGATTTGAAAATCCCATCGTTGCGACAGGAAAATCATCCGTGATGGAGTACAGATTTTCTGGCATCGGGCTTTCAAAAGAAAGCGTGTATTTGACTTGCAAGACCTGAAATGTCTTTTTTTCGTGTTTTGAATCTGAAGAAACGCCCTCTTCGTCTCGCACATAAGTGTAAGTCGCGGTAAACGGCACTTTAAACGGCTCGTTGTTCGCAAAACTTCGGCGCAAATCGTGGGCTTCGTGCCCGTTCGCAGTCCAAGTGTCGCCTGGTTTTACGGGCTTTTCTGGAAAATTGGGAACATCGCGCACAACGGGCATAAAATATTCCGTTCCGATTTCGTACACGCCGCGATCGCTCCGCCAGTATTTGCTTTCGTATTCTTCGCCGTAGGTGAGTGTGCCTTTCGCATCGGCGGTGACAGAATTTTCCATTGTGGTGAAGGTCGCCTCGTTCAAGCCGCGCCCGTTTTTGTCTACATCGGTGATATGCGCCGAAACGCGGTTTACGATTTCCGCACGGTGGTTGAACCTGCCGTTCACTTTGACAACCTCATTTACCGTAGAAAGCACGCGGTAATTGTCGCCTTTTTTATATTTAAAACGAAGCGTTTTTTCGCCCGAATTTGCTTGGGCAGAAAGCGAAAATGTGAGAAAAATAAGTAACCACAGATTACACAGATTACGCAGATTAAGAATCCGTTTCATAAAAATTGCCTCCATGCAATAAACAAAGAAAAAGTCATACGGATTCAATTTTGCTATGCAAAATTCCGCCCGACATTTTTTTACTTTTCGCTTTTCATCAACTCTTCGCACTTTTCGCGCGGCATTGGTTTGCCTTTCAAGAATCCCTGAATGTTTTTGCAGTTGATTTCTTTGAGAATGTTGAGCTGGTCTTCTTTTTCAACGCCCTCGGCAATCGTGTCCAAGCCCATTTTCGTGACCATCGAGATGATTGAGTCGGTGATGTTCGCCTCAACGCCACTCTTGTCGGTGATGTTCGCGATGAAAGATTTGTCGATTTTGAGCGTGGTAATCGGGAGCATCTGCAAATAGCTCAAACTTGAATAGCCCGTGCCGAAGTCATCGAGCGAAAGCCCGATTCCCATGTCGCGGATTTGATTCAGAATCATAATCGCTTCGTTTTTGTTGTCGATGAACACGCCCTCAGTAATTTCGATTTCCAAATTCGCCGTCGGAATTTGGTATCTTTTAATCAGTTGCATCAAATCGAAGATGAATGTCGGCTTTTTGAGCTGAATCGGGCTGACATTCACGCTCATAATTCCGTTGAAATTGAATTTTTCCATCCAGTCTTTGAGCGTAGAAATCGCCGTTTCCAAAATCCAGTCGCCGAGCGGAATCACGAGCTTTGTTTCTTCTGCAATCGGAATGAATTGCTCGGGGTTAATCCACCCTGTTTCCTCATCGTACCAACGCAAAAGTGCCTCAAATCCGCGCAATTTGTTCGTCGCCACATCAAACTGAGGCTGATAGTAGAGCTGGAAAATTTCATCAACGACAGCCTTGTTGAGCTTCGACTGAATCGCAATTTTTTCCATAAATCGTTCGCGCATAATCGCCTTGAAGAAGCACAAATCATTCTTGCCCTTGCGCTTCGTCTCGTACATCGCCATGTCCGCGTATTTGAGCAAATCATCGCAGTTTTCTCCGTCGTCGGGGCAGATTGCAATTCCGCCCGAAAAATCAATGCCCTCTTCGTTCATCACTTCAAGGAGCATATCGCCCGCGTTCAAAATTGTATCCTGAGAATTGATGTTTTTCATCATCACGATGAATTCATCACCTTCATAGCGGTAGACTTTGAGATTTTCATTTTTGAAGCGTTTTAAAATTTCCGCCGCATGGCAGATTACTTCGTCACCTTCGGAATGTCCTTGCGCGTCGTTAATCAACTTCATGTTGTCCAAGTCGAGCAGAATCAGGCCGAATTTTTCACCCGCTTCCTTTACATTCTTAAACCAGTCGTCAAAATCAAGTTTGAATTTCTGACGGTTCGCAAGCCCGGTCATCGTGTCGTGGTAGGCGATGAATTCAAGCTGCTCGTTTAGGAAAGTGATATTTTCAACTCGCTTTTTTAGTTCCTCGCGCGAATTTGAAAGCTCGTCAGTGAGCGCGGCAAGCCGCAAATTCTGTCGCAAAAGCTGCTGCTCGCGTTCTTTGTCTTTGTCCACATTCACCACAGAAACAATGATAAATCCGCTTTTTGTTGAATTCATGTGCACGCGAAGCCAGGAAGAGCAATGCGTAGAATAGAATGTTTTTTCTTGAAGCTCGCCCTTTTCAAAACAGTCGCTCGCCATTTTGTACCAATCGACTTCTTTAGAAAGCCGAGCCACACATTCTTCGCTCGTAAAACCGACTTTTAAAAGATCGCCGTATGTGCTCACAAAACTTTCGTTTACAAAATGAACTGAAAAATTCTCCGCAAAATCCGTATGAGGCTGAGGCTTGTTTTCATCATTGGAAATAATCACGACAATCGGTGTGGAAATTTTTTCAAGAACTTCTTTATAATCCCTATCTTTCATAAAATGCCTCGTTTCTATTCCGTCCAAAAGACAGATTTTCACTTCATATTATCGGCACAACGCGAGAAAAAATAAAGGTGTGGATTTTTAAAAATATTTTAAAAATCTGCTTACTTTTGCTTGGAATAATTGAAATATATGTTAAAATGATAGTATTGGGACTTTGTTTCTTCATAGTAAAACTGCGGTATATCCCAAATCAGTTATTTTCAGGAGGACTCCATGAAAAATGTATCTCAAAAAATTCATTCGCTTTGGTCAATTTTAGCCGGCATATGCGTGCTTTTTGCGCTTGTTTCGTGCGGCGAAATAACAGAGTCATCAAAAAAAGGCACGGTATCGTTCACCATCAGCCCCACGATGCTCAAATCCATCGTCTCTCAAGACGATTCTTCACGCTCGGCGGTGGCATTGGAAGGGCTTGTCGTTGAGGAAAGCGAGCCCAGCAATCCTTCGTATCCAGAAGAAGAATTCGATTTGGGTCAGATTGACAGAATCAAAGTGCAAATCGCCTTGAGGGGGGATTATAATGCTTCAAAAAGCGTTTCATTTTCGGCGACTGATTTAAATCTTTCTGGCGATGATATTTCTGTCAAAAAGAAAATCACATTCGATAACATTCCGCTCGGCTCTTCTGTTTCTGCTGTCGCGATTGTCTATGCAACGATTGAAGAGGATGGCGAAACATATTCTTCCGTTTTTGCGTACGGAGAATCAAAAAACACAACGATTTCTTCTGGCACAAACAAACTGACGCTTGCGCTGGAAGATTTTGACTCAGAAGTGGATGCTGCTGCCATCTGCTACGGCTACATTGAGCCAAGCGAAGGCGAGCAGCAGACCGAATACGCATCATATGTTCTTGAAGCCCTTGAAAACGGCAAATATATGATTGCAAAGGTAAGCATTGACCAAAATGAGCGTCAAACAAACGAAATAATTTCTCTTGGAAAATACGAGATTTTGGAAACGGATGATGATAAAAATCCTTCAGAGCTCAGTATCACTGAATACATTTACAAGAATGGCGATGATTTCTTGATTGATACAAAGCCAACTGCTCAGACGGTCACGGTCAAAGAAAATACATTTAAACTGACTGTCCGTTCCGAAGGCAACAAGGCGATTATATTCATTGTCATGAACAGTGATGATCCTGATAATCCAGTGTATCCACATCCTCACGAAACATACATAGAGCATCCGTTTAACTTCACGCTTTCTTATGATGCCTCGTCAACTGCAAACAAAGAAAAGACCTTCTCATGCATCACGCTGTATAAGGTTGACTCAAATTTTGCAAGTCTTGTTGCTGATAAAAAGTATTCTGAAGTCACAAAAGCCCTATACAACGGTTCATATATTGGAAGTTTCCTCAATACTAGTTATAACAACACTAGTTATAACAACATTGTTACGGTCGGGGATGACGGAAGTTTCTCATTCCCTTGTACCCTGATGGGCTACAATGCAACATGGGACTCTGGCTACTTTACGACAGGCGAAAACGCATATATTGCGGCACTTGTAGAATATAGCGACAAGACTTATTGCGTTGCATATCTGAGCAATGATGTCGTTGTTTCAGAAACAGAGAATAATGCTGCTCTCACGATGACTTCTTGGAAGATTCCGCTTTACATTCAGTTCAAATTCCAAGATGAAAGCACGGGTACATACGAGATTAACAAAGACTACACCATTTTCACTGCCGTTGATGATTTGAGCGATGCTTCGGAATATGCGAGCGAACTTCGCACAATTAAATCAAAAATTGATAGCGCAACATATGAGCGCGATGAATATGAGAGCGAAACGACAGGGCGTTATGCAAGTAATGGAATTACCTACAAAACTGAGGCATACAAGCTCAAAGGATTGGTTTCTGGTAGTGGCTATGTATCGACCAATACGATTACATTCTATTTGAATGGCAGTGCGCCAAGCCTTTCATCTTGGGGAACAACCATCACGAAGGAAGATGGTGAGGATTCCTACACAATCGCCCTTTCTGCAAAAAACGCAGATGAAAGCGACGCAACAGTCACCTTTAAAACTGCGACATTGCTTTCCAACGGTACGGATGTCAACACGCTGGATACTGTTAGGATGTATTATACTTTAAGCGACTCTACGCTTACTGTTTGGGCAAACATTCCTGCTGGCACTTATGAGTTGTTCCTTAAAGCGACCGATTCAAACGGCTTTGTGTGGACACACCGTAAAAGTCACATTCAACTAACGGAGGAAGAATATGAAAAAATTGATAAAAATTGGTATCGGACTTTTTTCCATTGGGGCAATCTTTACTGCTTGTTCTGATGTTGATACGCCATCATCTTCAAAAACGGGCGAATATGTTGTTTCGGGGCGGGTCGTGAGCGATTTTTGTACGGGGGGGGGGTATCTACGACCCGTCTGCACGCACGGCTGTCGCTAGTAACTCGGCTGTGGAGTATACCATTACCGCGACAAATGCAGAAACCAAAACTACGAAAGAAGTTGAGTGTAGTTTTGGTAGTTTTTCTGTTGGTCTAAAAGGCGAGGGAATATGGACTTTTACGGCTGAGTATACCACTCCCAACGGCGGGGCAACGCTTTCTGGCTCAGTTGATGTCGTTATTGATAACGGGCAGGAGTCAATCGAAGAAGAAATTCTTATTCCTGTTACGCCGACTATTCTTAATTCTGACGGTACTGGCTCGATATATCTTTTTATGAATGACGCTACTGGCAAAGTCAAAGAGGCGACCGCAACTTGTGAAGACGAGGGAACAAGCACTTTCTTAGATGTTAGCAGTAGCTTCGGATATAACACTATCACATATAACAAAGCGGATGTCAAATCGGGAAATTATCTTACGACATTCAGATTCTATGATGCAAACGAAAAGCTAATTTATTCGTTCACAGAAAATGTCATTGTGATTCCTGAACTGGTGACTTCTTCTTGGAGAAGAAATGGCACAAATGATAATTTTACTATTTCAAACGACCTGCTCAAACTCTACGCAAAAAAAAGCCCCATTGCCGTGTGGAACAACGCTACAACTGAAAATTACTACAATGGTGCTGGAGAGGTAGCAGAAAATACAGATCTTATACAAGGCTTGCAATTGTGTACTTCTACATCGTCTTTAACCGTGTCGGAATCGTCTGTGCTAGAGGGTACTGCGAGCGATAGTGGTATCACTGATTTCTGCTTTGATGATGATTGCAATCTCTATGTGCTTTCAGGTGAAACTATCTATAAATATGCGTACGGCTTTGCAGGATACACAAAAGCTACTGGTTCGGTTAATCTTTATGATTATTTGGCTAACATCAATATAGGCGATGCAACAGTTTATGGTATTCAGTATGCGAATGGCACGCTGTTTGTCTTATTGAATAGCAAAGACCCGAATGCTGGTGTAGATGATACAAATACATATAATTATATTTCTCCTATTCAAACTAATTTTTCAGGAACAATTCCGTCAGATTATACTCTTCCGCTTGTAAAAATCGAAGAAATCACTGGAACAACAATGCACGATTTTGTAGTTGATGGCAGTAACATATATATTGCTTATACAAACGCAGAAAATGGGACGACAACGATTGCCAAAGCAAGCTACACTATTACTGACGGCGAATTGACATACGAGGTGAGTTCTGTTTCTGCCGACATTACTCCTTCTGCACTCGGACTTACTGATGTTTCTTCTTCAAGCTACTATATCAATGATATGCAAGTTGTGTCTGACGCGCTCTATGTGCTTGTTTCAACTTGGACTAATGGAAGCAGTACGGGTGGCGTTGTAAAAATACCGTTTGATACATTTGGTAGCATAGGAGCAGATGTGTGGAATCCTTCTAGTACTTATTCTGTAGCTGTATCTACGAAAGTTTTTGGCTGGGGTTCATATGAAAATTACTGCTTCTACACGCCACGCAAATTTATCGCGAAACGCCCCGATGAACTTTGGATTGCCGATGACGGTATATACAAGGAAGATGGCACGAGCAATGTCAAAAACAAAAACCGCGTAGTACAGATTGACCTTCAAGGACAGTCATTTATAGTTTATGATACAACAGGGGTAATGTTCTCCGCACAAGTTGCTTCGGGTAATTTAAAGTTGGGTGAATAGAATAGCAAAAACGAATGAATTCATACGGGACTGCCGAATCTGTAAAAAGAGCGACAGTCCTGTTTTGTCTATATTTCTGTTGCTTAATTGATTACTTCACCTATGATGGCATGCTTTCAGAAATTTTTTCTGCAATACTTTTCACTTGTTCAAGCGGAACATCTGAGAGCTTAGCAATTTTTTCTATGGGGAGCGTTCCGTCGCGCAGAAGATTTTCGACAAGTTCAATTTTGCTTTCTGCTCTGCCTTCTGCGGCTCTTTCATTTCCGTATTCTTCAAAAATCCTGCACATAGTTTGTGCCCCCTTCGTTTCTTGCTTGTGAAACCGAACTTTTTCTGCAAGTTCGCCATAATACATTTCATCGGCATTCACTGCACAGAAATCGTGCATCAATTTGCCGATTGAATCATCCCCACGATACGAGCCATTCACATACATTATAGTACAACCATCGTCAAAAGGCAAACGCTTGCCTTGCTCGTCCAGCGTGTCAAAATATTTTTCTACTTTGTAGACAGGTTTGCCTTGTTATCTCCGCTGAAAACGACGGTCATAAAATCATCGTCCATAAGGCGAAGAGCCTGTATCCTTGCCAGCATTTTGGGGTCAATACTGTCTAAAATATTTGCACTCATATCGTCAGCATATATTTTTAAAACCATTGTGTCTATAATCCTGTTGCCTTGCATTTGACGATAGTGCTTTGTGTTGCTAGAATTAGGTATGCACATTTCTTCCATTTCCGTCTGTATTCCTGTGTTTGGCACTGAGTCTCTGTTGGCTCGGTGCTTGTCTTCTGTTGTTTCTCAGAATTTTGATTCATTTGAAATCGTGATTGTGAATGATGGAAGCGGTGGAAAAGACGAAAAGGGTCAGAACTGCAAAAAAATTGTAAAAATCGCCCAAAAAGAGTGCAAACGGCTCCGAAAAGAGAAAAAATTGCCACCTGTGCCGTTCAATTACACGGAGCATCGCACGAATTTAGGGCTGCTTGAAGCCAGGCGGACTGCTGTTGAAAATGCTCGCGGGGAATATATCTGCATTCTTGATAGTGATGACGAACTTTTGCCCGATTGTCTTTCGTCGCTGTATGAAGTGGCGCAGAAAACTTCGGCTGACATTGTGCAGGGCGGTGCTGAGATTTTCTGTCCGAGCGAGGATGAGCGTGATAAAAAGCGGGCAGGGCAAACCTTTGAAAAGGCGAATAGTCTTTTTGACGGAACTTTGGCAGGCGGTGAGATTCTTGACGGATTTTTGGTAAAAAAGAATCACATCGGGTTTTTATGGGGCAAACTCATTCGGCGGGAAGTGTATCTTGACGCACTTTCGCACATTCCGTTCACTAACTGTGTGTTTGCTGAGGATGTGTTGCAGTATTTTTTCATTTCATACGAGGCGAAAAGGTATGTTGGCATCAAAACGCCTGTGTATCGCTACCGAATTGACACGGGCATTTCCTCTCACAAGAAAATCACTGACTTGAAAAACTGGCAAAAGGTTTGCTCAACGGCAAATGTCTTTACGATTATCTTTGATGCGCTTCATCAGTTTGAAAATCCCCTGACCGATGAGCAACTTGAAGCAGTGCGGGCGCAAAGCCGAACTTATCTTGCGAACAATATCAAGCAACTGCGCGAAACCGTAATTCCCGAATTGCAAGAAGAAGGACGCACCATGCTGTGCGAATATTGGGGTGAGGATTTTGTTCGAGTCATTGAAAGCGCGCTTGATTCCTGACTTTATTAAAAACGCTACTTTCTTTTTTCTGTTTTCGTGTTACAATCAATAGTATGTATCATTTTATCGTAAATATTCACGGGGGGAGCGGCAAGGCGTTCCTCAAATGGAATAAAATCCGCGCTCTTTTAAGAAAGAAAAATGTTGAATTCAAGGTGCGCGTGCCGCAGGGCGTGGGCGATGCCTCTCGAATCGCCAAAGAAATCTCGGAACTCAGCGAAGACGACATACGAATCATTGTTGTGGGTGGTGACGGCACTATTAACGAAGTCTTGAACGGAATCACTAATTTTTCACGGGTAAAATTGGGCCTGATTCCGACTGGCTCTGGCAACGACTTTACGCGCGGGCTCAAACTTCCCCGCCACAATCCCAAAAAAGCACTCGACATCATTTTAAAATCAACGGGCGACAAAAAAATCGACTTGGGGCGCAGTACGGTGCTTTCTACGAACGATTCACGGATTTTCGGAATCAGCTCTGGATTTGGCTTGGACGCAATTGTGGGCACGGGAATCAACGAGGCAAAAATCAAAAAAATCTTGAACTGGCTTCATTTGGGAAAATTGAGCTATGCGGTCTTGACGATTCAAACGCTCTTTACGATGCGGACCTATTCTGTTTCCCTCAAATTTGATGATGATGAGCCGATTTCATTCAATAAACTCATTTTCCTTGCCGCTATGAATTTTAAGGCAGAAGGCGGCGGTGTTCCGATGAGCCCAAAGGCACGCGGAGACGACGGCGAGCTTTCCGTTTGCCTTGCGGCGGGCGTGCCAAAAATCCTTACGTTTTTGCTTTTTCCGCTCTTATGCATGGGCTTGCACGGGAATTCAAAAGGATTTTATCTGCGTAACTGCAAGTCGCTCGTTCTTCAATCCGATGAAAAAAGCATTCTCCATACCGACGGAGAATTGGTGGGAAGCGTGGACAGCGTACAATTCGAAGTGCTTCCGCAAAAACTCACCGTTTTAATCTGATGATGTACGGCTCCTCTGGAAATCAGGACGGTTCGATTGAGCGCGTATCATTCAGCCGTCAGAACAAAATCTTCGTTCTCGTCATTTGCATTGGGCTTTTTGTCGGCTTCCTTTTAAAGCTGTTTGTCTTTGAGATTCTGACCGTTTCGGGCGATTCGATGGTTCCTGCAATACAGAATGGCGAGCATTTGTTTGTGAGCAAGCTTGCCTATGGAATCGTAAAGCCGTATGGCAGCGAACTTTTGCTTCAATGGAAAAAGCCAAAAGCGGGCGAAATCGTTATTTATTTATATGACAATAAAATAGTCGTAAAAAGATGTGTCGCGAATGAGGGTGAAGAACTAGAAGTTATCCTTGATAATGATTATAATTATTATTTAAAGGTAGGGGATTTTAAAATCAGTCTTGATGAAGCGCAATATCTTCGTTTTAAAGATTCCCATGCCGTGCCAAAAGGCTATATTCTTGCGGTCGGTGATAATTACGATGTTTCCGTTGATTCACGCACATACGGATTCGTTTCTGAACGCAATATTTTGGGAAAGGTTTTATGCAAGTAAACGGCTACATCAAAAAAACGCCTCTCATTTTTCTGATTGTGTGCGCAGTTTTATTTACGAGCTATGTCATTGTCGAATATGGCGTTTTTGCCTTTACCGAGCCGCCTGCCCCGCTTGTCGAAAAGGAAGAAATTCAGCGAGGGTCAATTTTAGACCGAAACGGCAAGGCTCTGGCTGTTCCTTCCGCATTTTATGATTTTGGCGCGTCTCCCCAGTCAATAAAAAACAAAGATTTGTTTGCCCAGACGGTTGCGCCCATTATTCACGAAAGCGAAAAAGACATTTACAATCTCATCTCAAAATCTGAAAACGCTTCATTTATCTACCTCAAAAAACAGATTGACTCAAACACATACGAAGCCGTGCGGAAAGCATGCCAAAAAGCAGGATTCGGCGCGGTGGTCAAATTCGACAAATTGCAAGGTCGCGTGTACCCGGAAAATGAACTTGCGAGCCAGCTGATTGGCTTCGTTGGTAAAGACGGGCAGGGATTGGCAGGCATCGAATATTCAATGAAGGATGTGCTTTTTCCTCCGCAGGGCGAAAATGGAGAAGTCATTCAGGGAAAAAACATTTATCTTACCATTGACGCAAATCTTCAGTCCAATCTTGAAAAAATTGCCCATACCGCGATGGACGACACGCAGGCTGAGTCTTTTATGCTCATTGCGGCAGAAGCAAAAACAGGCGAGATTCTTTCATACATCAGTCTGCCGTCCGCGAATCTCAACGATTTTTCCAGCGCATCCCGGACGGAACTCAAAAACAAGCCTGCAAGCGATAGTTACGAGCCTGGCTCCGTGTTCAAGATTTTTTCAGTCGCTTCATTTTTGGATACCAATTCAATCACCACAAAAGATATTTTCCTCTGTGATGGCGTGTATGCCAAAAAAACAGGGCGCGAGACAATAAAAATCACCTGTCTTGACCATCATGGCTGGGAAACGGCGCGTGAAGCTTTAAAATATTCCTGCAATGACGCGCTTGCCCAAATGAGCGAAAAAATTGATTCGGAACCGTTTTTGGCAAAACTCCATGCGCTCGGATTTGGCGAAAAGCCGGGAACAGAAATTTCAGGCGAAACGCAGGGCGTGCTCCGCAGTCCGAATGACAGACTATGGTCTGGCAGGTCAAAGCCCACGATTGCGATTGGTCAGGAAATTACGGTGAGTGCGCTGCAAATGGTGCAGGCGGCTACGGCGATTGCAAACGGTGGTGTGCCCGTTCAGCTTTCATTTGTAAGCAAAATTACCGATGCGCAAGGGCGCGAAGAATATGTACATGCGCCTGTGCTTCGGGACCGGGTTTTTAAAAAGACAACGACTGATTATATTCTTGACTGTATGGAAACGGTTGCCACGAGCGGAACGGGACATCGCGCGGATTTAAAAGATGTCTCAATCGGTGTAAAGACTGGAACGGCCCAAATGGCGGATCCAAACACTGGCGCGTATTCAAAAACAGATTTCGTCTCAAACTGTATGGCGATTTTCCCTATCGAAGACCCAGAAATCATTTTGTACATCGTTATCGAAAAGGCGAAAGGGGAGCAGTATGCCGGGCGAATCGTTGCCCCAGTAATTGCAAAGGCGGCGGATGTTATCGTTGACCAGTTGGGCATGAGCCGTGGCAAGGCTTCAAGTTTGGCGCATCCCGGTTCTGTTTCGATTGCGGGCACTCAGCCGATTGTCCTTGAAGAATATGTGCCGAATTTCATCGGTATGCCAAAACGGCAGCTTCTTCCGCTCCTCGACTACAAAAATATCCGCATCAAAATCAACGGTGACGGCTGGGTAAAAAATCAGGAGCCGCCCGCAGGAACGCCGCTAACGGAGAACATGGAAATTGAACTCTATCTGGAATAAAAATCTCGTTCTTTTCATGCAGCGATTCCCAGAATTGGCAAAACTGTTTTCTTTAGAAAAGGAATCTGACATTCCAGAAGAACTGCCGCCGCATCTGCGTGCTCCGATTGAAATTCTTCAGTCAAAACAAGGCGTGCCTACGGCAAAAGACGGCGGAAAATTCTTGCATTCCGCGTACAATCCGCTCAGGGAAGCAGAGCAAGCCGCTGTTGCCGCAAAATCTTCGCTCAAAGACGGCGAGTGCTACGGAACGGCTTTTTTTTCAGTCGGGCTGGGATATGCGGCTCTTTCCTATGCACAGCTGTTTCCGAATGATACGATTCTCATCATTGAGCATGACCCACGCTATTTTTTTACCGCCCTTTCCCTTGTTGACTGGACGGGCATTTTTGAGCATAAAAAATGCATTATCGCGCTTGCAACGGGAATTGATTTTGTCGTCACTTTGATTGAGAATACGAGCGGGCTAAAACACACTGCCTTTTCAGAAAACGCTTCGCAGTCGGCTCATTCCGCTGAGTATTTTTCTGCCCTTCGCTCTCTTATCGAACGGAATAAGCGCAAAGTCGAAATCAATGAGTCCACGCTCGAAAAATTCTCAAAATTATGGCTTAAAAACACCTGCAAGAATCTTCATTTTCTTGCTGAATATGACGGTATTTCGATTTTTAAAGATTCATGCCCAGATGATGTGCCGTGCGTCGTGCTTGCGGCGGGACCGACCTTGCAAAAAATCCTTCCCCATCTAAAAGCGGTCAAAAAACGAGCGTTTTTGATTGCGGTGGACACGGCTTTGCGGGCAGTTTTAAAAGCGGGTGTGGAGCCTGATTTTATCGTCTTGACTGATCCGCAGTATTATGCGTACCGACACATTGCGGGGCTTTTTTCTCCTTCAAGCATTTTGATTACCGAAAGCGCGGCGTATCCCGCTGTGTTCAGATTTCCGTGCAAAAAGATTGTCATGTGCGCGTCTCTGTTTCCGCTTGGCTCGTATATCGAACGCAAAATCGGGAGCAAGGGAAAACTGGTGGCTGGCGGCTCTGTTTCTACGACGGCATGGGAATTCGCGCGATTCATTGGTGCAAAAGAAATTTTTTGCGCAGGACTTGATTTGGGCTTTC
Source organism: Treponema sp. (assembly GCA_017464425.1). GTDB lineage: Bacteria > Spirochaetota > Spirochaetia > Treponematales > Treponemataceae > Treponema_D. The sequence goes on along the minus strand of JAFUDX010000040.1, from coordinate 28,126 downwards.
CTGAATTTCAGACGCACATCAAAGGCTCGACTTTTGAAGAAAACATTCACACCGTTTCCAACCGACTGAATAGCGCAGAATTATTGGGAACAAGAATCCTATTCGGCGCGGATATAAAAAAGGCTGAATCGTACGATAAAAGCGAAATACTGACCGACAGCAAAATGAAACTGTTTGCCTGGTGGTTTGAAAGCAAAGCCGAAGAATTCAAAAATTCAATACGCTCATACTCGCTTTCAGAAAAATCACTCAGAATCCCGAATTTTGCGGTCAAATCAATCGAAGAATTGCTCTCACGACCCGAAAAATTCGCAGAAAAAGAAGAATTTTTTAAAAAAGCAGAAAACGCAAGTCTAAAACGAGACACTTCCACCGCAGAAATTTTTGCGTCTGCTGTCCAGCATTTAAAAACGGGTTTGGACGCATTGTATGGCACGGCAAAAAAGGGCGTTTCAATTGCAGAATCGGGGCTTTTGTCGCCTTTTCCGCAAAAATCGCTTTCTGAACTTGAACATATCGACGCGAGCATAAAAAATTCTGAATTCAAAGAAATTGTTTCGCTGATGTTCCCCACCGAAAAAAAACTGGCCGCACTTTTAGAAACGCTTCCCCCGATGCCGAGTGAAGTCAAATCATCGCTTCAAAAATCAAAAATCATCTATAAAGAATTGATGAAAAGTATCGCAGAATATCAAAAAAAAATCTAAAGTCTCACGCAAATCCCACCGAAATTTATAGTGTACCGTGCAGTACAGGATGTGCTCTTTTGAGCGCAACATCCAGACACCCTGTATTGCTCAAAATGACCCTTCTTGTAGCTGTGAAATGCAAGACGCGGCATTTTCGGTCTCCATGATTTTGAAAGACAAAGAGCGTGTAAGGCTTTTTGTCTTTTTTTTTATTTCATATTATTTTCATAGAAAACAGAAGTGAGAAGTACGCAGTGTATTTCTGTTTTCTGTTTTTTCATTCCTCATTTTTTTCTTGCCTTTTGGATTTTTTTTCCTTATTTTAATTTTGATAAATAGATTCTGAGACAAGCTCAGAATGACGAGGAGGTAATATATGAATTACGATCAGTTTACCTTAAAAACACAGGACGCGCTGCAAGAGGCGAGCGCGCTTGCCCAGCAGAACGACCATAGCGAAATCGGCTTACCGCATTTGCTTGTGGCGATGCTGGAGCAAAAGGATGGAATCACGCTTCCGATTGTGGAGCGAATCGGCGTGCAGTCGGGCGAATTGCTCTCTGCCGCAAAAAATCTCTTAAACTCATACCCCACCGTGACGGGAAATGTGCAGATGCAGTTAAGCGGCGAGGCGCAGAAAGTGCTTGCTAAAGCCGAAAAAGAAATGGCGGACTTAAAAGACCAGTTCCTCTCGGTGGAGCATATTTTGCTGGCGATGGCGCAGAGCGACGGAAAGACGGGCGACCTGCTCCGCCAGTACGGAATCACCAAGCAGACGATTCTTGAAGCCCTTAAAGCCGTGCGCGGAAACCAGACCGTGGACAGCCAAGACCCCGAAAGCAAAATGCAAGCGTTGGAAAAATACTGCACTGATTTAACCGCCCGCGCTCGTCAGGACAAAATTGACCCGGTGATTGGGCGTGATGAAGAAATTCGCCGTGTTATGCAAGTGCTCGTGCGCCGTACAAAGAACAACCCGGTTTTGATTGGTGAGCCGGGAGTCGGAAAAACGGCGATTGTGGAAGGCTTGGCACGGCGAATCGCGCAGGGCGATGTTCCCGAATCGCTCAAAAACAAGCGGCTTCTTTCTCTTGACATGGGAAGCCTTGTGGCGGGCGCAAAATTCCGCGGCGAATTTGAGGAGCGCCTAAAGGCGGTCATCACCGAAGTGGTCAAGAGCGAAGGGCAGATTATTCTCTTTATCGACGAGCTGCACACGATTGTGGGCGCGGGAGCGAGCGAGGGCAGCATGGACGCAAGCAATTTGCTCAAGCCTGCCCTTGCCCGCGGTGAACTCAAAGCGATTGGTGCGACCACCTTAAACGAATACCGCAAATATATAGAAAAAGATGCCGCATTGGAACGCCGATTCCAGCAGGTCTACTGTGCCGAGCCGAATGTTGAGGACACGATTGCAATTTTGCGCGGGCTTCGCGACAAGTACGAGATTCATCACGGAGTCAAAATCAATGATGAAGCATTGGTTGCCGCCGCAACGCTTAGTAATCGCTACATCACGAACCGATTTTTGCCCGACAAGGCGATTGACTTGGTGGACGAGGCGGCAAGCCGTCTTAAAATGGAAATTGAAAGCGAGCCGACCGAACTTGACCAGCTTGAACGAAAGATTTTGCAGCTCCAGATTGAAAAGCAGTCTCTTTCTAAGGAAGACGATGTTGCCTCAAAAGAACGCTTGCAAAAACTCGAAAAAGAACTTGCCGAAGTGACGCAGAGTCGCGATGCGATGAAGTTGCAGTGGCAGAACGAAAAGGCAGACATCGACAAGAGCCGAAAGCTCAAAGAACAGCTGGAGCAGGCGCATTTTGAGGAAGAAAAATACACGCGCGAGGGCGACTTCAACAAAGCCGCTGAACTGAAGTACGGCACGATTCCGTCTCTCGAAAAAGAACTTGCCGCCGCACAAAAAGCGGACGAGGCTCGCCACGCGGCAGAAGACAACGGCGTTTCTGCTTCTCTCTTGCGGCAGGAAGTGACCGAAGAAGACATTGCCCGCGTGGTCAGCAGCTGGACAGGCATTCCGATTGCAAAAATGCTCACGAGCGAAAAACAAAAGTATGTGCAGTTGGAAAGCGTTTTGCATAAGCGCGTGATTGGTCAGGACGAAGCGGTGAGCGTGGTAAGCGACGCAATCCGCCGAAACCGCGCGGGCTTGAACGACCCGAACCGCCCGCTTGGTTCTTTTATGTTCATCGGACCGACTGGCGTGGGAAAGACCGAGCTTGCCAAAACGCTCGCTGACTTCCTCTTTAACGACGAAAAGGCGCTCACCAGAATAGACATGAGCGAGTACATGGAAAAATTTTCCGTTACGCGCTTGATTGGGGCTCCTCCAGGATATGTGGGCTACGATGAGGGCGGGCAGCTCACCGAAGCCGTGCGCCGCCGTCCGTACAGCGTGATTTTGTTCGACGAGGTGGAAAAGGCGCACCCCGATGTGTTCAATGTGCTTCTGCAAGTGCTTGACGACGGCAGGTTGACCGACGGACAGGGCAGAGTGGTGGACTTTAAGAATACCATTATCATCATGACAAGCAACCTCGGAAGCGATTTGATTCTTGACGCAGACACGAATGACAAGCTCGTTGCCGTGAAGCCCGCCGTGGATGTGCTTTTAAAGCAGACCTTCCGCCCTGAGTTCTTGAACCGAATCGATGAAATCGTGATGTTCGGCCGCCTTTCAAAAGACTGCATTGGCGGCATCGTGAAAAATCAGCTTGAGCGTGTCAAAGCCCGCCTTGCTGACCGCCGCATTACGCTGGACTTTGACCAGAGCGCAATTGATTTCTTAAGCGATGTGGGGTACGATCCTGCGTTTGGAGCCAGACCAGTAAAGCGAGCCGTGCAGACCTATGTGGAAAATCCGCTTGCTAAGGAAATCTTGGCGGGAAAATTCGGCGAGGACGCAAAAATCACCGTGAAAGCGGGAAATGGTACGCTCGTTTTTGAGTAAACGAAAAACAAAACAAACAGATTTGTTCAGACCTACGGTCTTCACTTTTATGTGAGTGTCGTTAGACACGAACAAATCCGTTTGTCGATTATGCATTACGCATTATGAATTAAGAATTGTTTTAGAATGTTACAGCAAGACCGAGTTTTGGTTGGAATGTGAAGCCTGAAACTGTGTATACTTCGTCTGGGAAGTTTTCCTCAACAAGTTTTACGAATGCTTGATTTCCTGTTGCCTCATAACCAAATCCGCCAGCACCGATGTTATAGAAAATTCCAAAATTTGCGAACAAACCAATGTGGTTGTTGAATCGGAAGGTGTACGAAATTTCGGGTCCGATATAGAAAAGAAAATTGACCCAATCAATAGCGACAGAATTTCCGAGTGCACTGTATGAACCAATGTCAAAGTTCTGAACACGAATGCCAAAGTCACCCAAAATTGAAAGAGTCATTCGTTCATTGTGAATCGGTGAGCCACCAAATCCAAATCCGAATGCAAAATCAAACGCGCTCGCATCGTTTCCGTCCACATCTTCTATATCGCTTGAATTAGCACCACCAATATCAAAGCCAACCTTCCAAGCGAATCCGCCTTCTGCCACATGCGTGTAATCAAAAGCGAAATCTACACCTGTGCTTGAAAAATCTTCCTTGTCACCATCATAATCAACTTTGAGCGGTGAAATAGGGAATCCTGCGCCCATGTGAAGCGTATTCTCTGCAAACACAGATGAAACTACAGCCGAAGCCGAAAGAACGGTCGCGGCGACCAAAGCAACAATTTTTTTCATTGCAAATACTCCTTGTGCAAAATTGCACTAAAATAGACTATACAAAAAAAAAGCATTTTCTCAAGATGTTTTTAGAATTTCCTCAGAAAAAACTTCTCTTCTGCATGAATTCGCATCTGTCGTAACGCTCGCCACTCGCGGTGAATTTTGCTATACTGTGCGCATGTTCCGAAGCAAGCTTTCTGTAATGTGCGCACTTTTCTTTTTTTGCGCCGCGTTTTCTTTTGCCCGTGTGGGGCTGGGCGGTGCGTTTTCTTACAGCGCGTCCACCAGTCCGCATGAATTCGTTTCGTTTACGGCACGGACGGATGTTTCTCCCTGGTGCGTGTTTTTCAATGCACATTTTAAAGACAATACCATTTCCGTTTTTGCTGATGATTGGTTTATAAACGAGCGGATTGCGGAGCATCTTGATTATTTTGTTTTGTGGGGAATCAGCGGTGGTGTGCGATTTGAAGAAGAGCGGTTTGAGCTTGCGACGGGCTGCCGATTTGGGGCAGGGCTTGATTTCTTTCTATTAAAAAGGCATGTCGAGCTGTTTGCGCAAGCCGTGTGGAATCCCTATTTTGGCATAAAAAAAAGCGGTGGCGATTATAGTCCGTTGTTTCGTCCTGTGAATTTTCCTTGTAGTGCGGGAATCAGAATTTGGGGATTTTAAGGGGCTTGCCCCTTAGGAGAAAGGGTAGCGACCAACGAAGTGGGCGCGTAGGGAAAGGCTTTTCCCTTCAAATAATATAGACTAATTTTAAGAAATTCGGTATTTTATATATAACAATTTTGAATCTTTATTTTTTAGGAGATAAAAATGGCAGTAAAGGTTGCTATTAACGGTTTCGGCCGTATTGGTCGTTTGGCATTCCGCCAGATGTTCGGTGCAGATGGTTATGAGGTTGTCGCTATCAATGATTTGACAAGCCCGAAAATGCTCGCTCACCTCTTGAAGTATGACACAGCTCAGGGTGGATACGCTGGAAAATACGGCGAAGGAAAACACACTGTTGAATCACACGACGGTGAAGGCGAAGACAACTACATCGTAGTCGATGGCAAAAAAATCGTCATCTACAAAATGCCGAATGCGGCTGATCTCCCGTGGGGAAAAATCGGTGTTGATGTCGTTCTCGAATGTACAGGCTTCTATGTTTCAAAAGAAAAGAGCCAGGCTCACATCAACGCAGGTGCAAAAAAGGTTGTTATCTCAGCTCCTGCTGGAAACGATCTCCCAACAATCGTTTACAATGTAAACCACAAAACTTTGAAGAAGGGCGACAACATCATTTCTGCAGCTAGCTGTACAACAAACTGCTTGGCTCCAATGGCAAAAGCGCTCAACGACGCATTCCCAATCCAGAGCGGTATCATGAGCACAATCCATGCTTACACTGGCGACCAGATGATTCTCGACGGTCCGCAGCGCAAGGGTGATCTCCGCCGCTCACGAGCTGGCGCACAGAACATCGTTCCGAACTCAACAGGTGCTGCAAAGGCTATCGGTCTCGTAATTCCTGAATTGAACGGAAAATTGATTGGTTCTGCTCAGCGAGTTCCTGTTCCAACAGGCTCAACAACAATCCTTACTGCTGTCGTTAAAGGCAACGATGTCACAAAAGAAGCTATCAACGCTGCTATGAAAAAGGCATCTGACCCAGAGACATTCGGCTACAACGAGGACGAAATCGTATCTAGCGATGTTATCGGAATGAAGTTCGGCTCACTCTTCGACGCTACTCAGACAATGGTCACAAAGATTGCTGACGGCTTGTTTGAGGTTCAGGTTGTTTCTTGGTATGATAATGAAAACTCATACACATCTCAGATGGTAAGAACAATCAAATACTTCTCAGAGAACTGCTAAGCTATTTTAGAATTATCTGACTAAAAAAACCCGCTTCGGCGGGTTTTTTTTATGAGTTTTCATTATCATTCGATTCAACTGTCGCGAAATACGCTGCGCGTTTTCGCTCCGCGCGGTCGCACGCTTGCTACGACCGCGGGTACGATAACGAGAACAGCTATACTTCACAGATGCGCTAGCCGCGCAAGCGGCGTGTTAATAATTTCTACTCATGCAAACGAGCAAAGCGAGTATGGTTCGCACTATCAAATATTTCTCTGAGAACTGCTAATTTACTGTTCTTATAGAGCAAAAAAACTCCGCTTCGGCGGAGTTTTTTTATGCTGTTCTCGTTATCATTCGATTCAACTGGTCGCTTTATCGCTTTGCGAAAAACTCCCGCACATTCCTGCGCCACTGCTCAGTTGCCGGTTTAAGCATAGCTTAAACCGAGACTCGCTAAAAACGCTTCTCAAGCGTTTTTCCCTGCTTCGCAGGTCGCTCGTTAGGTATGACAATGAAAATACCTATACTAGCCAGATGCGCTAGCCGCGCGAGCGGTGTGTTAATAATTTCCTCTTCATGCAACCGTTTGTCTTTTTCTGTTTTTGTGTAAAATAGTCTGAAAAGTACAAAAACAAAAAAGAATATAAATTTCTGACATCGCTATAATAAAATCAATAAAAAAAGTAATCTAAAAATATTCTTCGGAAAATCTGCGAAAGCGGGTTTTTATTGCTCACATTTTCAAAAAGGAGGAAAATTGTGAAAAAGTTCTTAGGAAAATGGTTCTGTGGAATCTTCACGGCGGCTGCGATTTTGTTCGCGGGATGCTCGGTGGAGAGCGACAAATATGAAAAAGTTCCAGTTTCATCAGTCACGATTAAGGCTGAAAATGAAAATATTAGTGTTGGGGGTGTCACAAAACTAACTGCAACTGTTGAACCTTCCAATGCGTATTATGATTCTGTCGAATGGTTTACAACAAATGATGAGGTTCTTTCTGTAGTTGGAGCGGGTACAAGTGCTATTGCTGTTGGTGAGTATAAAGACGACTCTGTCAGCAGCCGAAGTGCAGAAGTCTATGTAAAAGTCGGTACCGTATAGTCTGGAAAGGCTGCAATTTCTGTATATACTGTTTCAGCGTACAAAAATCTGACAGATGACGAAAAAAACAGTTCAACTGAAACAACTAAAGAAGAAATCGAAATTATTCCTGATCCAGAGCCAACTCCAACCCCAACTCCATCGCCTTCTGGAGAAGAGGAAGAAATCACGAAAGGCGGTGAGGACGCAACGGGAACGCTCACAAAACCAGAAGCTGCTGAAATTCCTACCGATGCATCTATTACAATCAAAGAAGTAAGTGGTTGGTTTAACTCAGCGTATGTCATTTTTGAGCAGATTACTGGCGCAACTTACAAAGTTTCTGTTGATGGCACAGAAATTGATGGCGAGCTTATCCGCTACTATGATACATATACATATAATGAGCCTGTTGAAAATGCAGAATCTTTGGCTGTTACATATACCAAAAAGACTTATTCAAACGTTGTTCGTGCTGACGCACTTGGTCTTAAAGCAGGAAGCCACAAGTTGTCAATCGTTGCGCATGGAACAAATGGCGATACTGCTCCAACAGAGGTAACGGTTACGGTTGTAGATTATGACCGCTCAGGATTCGCATTTGCGGATGGTCACGAGCCAGGCGCATACAAAAAAGACGGTACACTTAAAGACGGTGCGATTGTTATCTATCTTACAAATGACAATATCAATACTGTTTCACAGACATTCACCACAGTGAAAGGAAAAACTGAGACACTTGCGGGTATTCAGGCAATCACCCAATATATTAAAACAAAGAACATCTCTACTCCTGTTGATATTCGAGTTATCGGAAGCGTATATGCCACAAGTTCTGGTGAACTTTCTTGTGCTGATTTGAAGAGTGCGTGGGCACTTGGTGTAAAAGGTGCGGCAAATGTCACAATCGAAGGTGTTGGCCATGACGCGACTTTGTACGGTGCGGGTCTTGCTGCTTTCCAGTCTGAAAACATCGAATTTGCAAACTTCGGTCTTATGAAGTGGGGCGGCGGAAAAGACGGTGACGGTATTTCTCTCAAAGCCGACAGCTATGTATGGGTTCACAATAATGATGTCTTCTACGGTGACGCAGGTAGTGACGGTGACCAAGTGAAAGGCGACGGTTCTATGGACTTGAAAGACGATTCAAACCATATTGCAATTGCGTACAACCACTTCTGGGATTCTGGAAAAATGTCTCTCTGTGGTATGAAATCAGAAAGCGGTCCGAACTACATCACCTATCACCACAACTGGTTTGACCACTCGGATTCTCGCCACCCGCGTATCCGAACGATGACAGTTCATGTGTACAACAACTACTTTGACGGAAACTCAAAATACGGTGTTGGTGTAACGACAGGTGCAAGCTGTTTCGTTGAAGGAAACTTCTTCCGCGACGCGCATGACCCGATGATGTCTTCTGGTCAGGGAACCGACAAAGCGGGCGGTGGTACTTTCTCTGGCGAAAAGGGCGGTGTGATTAAGTCATACAACAACAAATACGAGCAGAACAACAAGTACCAGAAATTCCAGTTCATTACAAACAAATATGACTGGACGAATAATCAGGCAGTGACCGAGCCAGAAACGCACACTGAAACAGTCGGAACTGATAACGGTGATGGCTCATGGACTATTTACGATGAAAAAGCTGATGCTTCTACAAACACCATTGCAACAAGTGGCTTTGTTACAGTAGAAAGCGGTGCTTCATTCAAAACTGATAAATATCAGGTTTCAAAAGGAAAGGACGGCTTTACGCTCTTAGTTCCTGCGAACACTACAAAGATTATCGTCAAGGCAAAATGCGGTACAAGCGGTGCGAGCGGAACTTTAAGTATGCTCAAAGTCGGAAGTAAAACTGTTTCAATCGATGCTACGGCTAATTATACCGATTATGAGGTGACAGGAAGTGAAGCTGGCGTGTCTTCTGGAAAAGTGGTGATTTCTAATGCTGACAGCAAGAATGCTATGAATGTCCGTGAAATAAAAGTTGTTGCTGCGACAGGCTGGACTACAACTTACACAACAGGTATTTCTTTGAGCGACATTGACGCATACGAAGTTGATAATCGTGATGACACTGTTCCGTCAACCGTAACGGCAAAAGACGGTGGCGCGACCTATTCTAACTTTGATGTAAAGATGGGTGACAGTGGCATGGGCGTTACTATCGCTCCGACAGATCCAGATGAAGCAAAGGATGCAGTTATTTCTTACTCTGGTCGTCACAACAGCGACTTTGCATTTGCGTTCGATAACAGCGTTGATGATGCAAGCTACGCAAAGAACGATGCGCTTAATACTGCATTGCTCGACTATAAGACGCAGAGTGGTTTGAAGTCTATTCAGTAAAATAAGGAGAATGATTGCTATGAAACGATTTTATAAAACATTTTCAGCCATTGCCTCGCTTGCTTTGCTTGCAACAGGATTTATGGCTTGTTCACACGATGACGGCGAAACAATTTATGTAAAACCGAATGTAACAGTAACCCCTGCAATTATTGTAAGCGGTTTTACGACAAATACACTCGCTGCTTCTGCTACGGAAGAACTTGTAGCAATACTTTCAGGAACGGATTCTCTTGAAGTTGCTTGGAAATCTGAAGGTGAGGCTGCGACTGCTACACCAGATGCTGAAAATGCTAAAAAATGCACAGTAACCGCTTCTGCAACAGAAACGGGTACATTTAAGGTGTGGGCAGAAAATTCCGAGGGAACGATTAAAAGCAATGTTATTACTTATTATGTCGGAACTGACGCACCAGAGCCAGAACACGAATTGGGAGAGGAAGTTCTCATTACAACGGCTAACACAACTGTTTCATTGGGCGAAGATAAAAGCTCAACAGTAGGTGGAAGCATAACACTTACAGCAACTTTGAATGAAGTTGTGACTGAAAAGGTTACATACAAGTGGTATAAAGATAATACAGAGATTTCTGGTGCGACCGAAAAAACTTATACTGTAACGGTAACAGAAGGCGAGTCTACTTATAAAGTTGAGGTAACTGGTTCTGAAAGCAATGTGTCAATTGAAGGAACTGTTAAGATAACAGGAAAAGCGGAGATAAGTGGAAAAATCGAAGCGGTATTTGCGGATTCTAAATGTAGTAATGATTTCTTCACTGTGAAGGGTAGTTATAAAGCTGATGCTTCTGCTACTTCAGATGGTACTACATATACAGGTTGTTTGAAGTTGGAATCATCTGCTGGTACGGTTGAATTTACAATTACAAAAACAATGACTTTGACTCTTGTCGTTGGAAGTGGCGGACCGAGTATAAAAATTGCTAAAGACGGTGGTACTGCTGAGAAAGTTACTGGAACTGCTAGTGTGATTACGAAGAGCCTTGATGCTGGCTCATATAAACTTTCAAAAGCGGATTCAAAACAATTGTTCTACATCAGTCTTGAATAGTATTTTTTAACTATGCGTTTCATTTTTCCAATCTTTGGAAAAATGAAAAATCCATGTAGTGCTTTCCCCTGCTCGCTTTCCTGTGGGCAGGGGATTTTTTTAGTTTACATTGACGGTAAAAAAAAACTAGTGTTATATTATAATCAAGGAGATTGAAGATGGCGCAAAGAAAACCTAATAATGTCGTTCTTTTCTCAGGAGCATACTCAAGTAATGAAATTTTGAATACTCCGAAGCCTGATTTTTCAAAATTGACTCGAATCGCACGCTCATGTTCTAAACGGCTTTTGTCTCAGCAAAAGAAGATTGCAGGCGTAAAGTGATTTTATTTGATATTGAAAGCGAAAACTTTGTCTATGAACATTTACAGCGTACCCAAATAAATCTGTCTGAAATAAAAGATTTTAAAGTTCGAGAAACTGCATTCGGTTTGGAGTGTTATTTAAAGGACGATGCCGAAAATGATGAAAACTTGAATATGTCTCGCACTTATTTGATTCGTGATAAATTTACTAACGAAATTGCTGCATATTTTGTTGGTACAAGTGCTCTATATGTTTATGCTTTGCCGTATCCTAAATTATTAAAGTACTACCGCGCTTTGGGTTTTCAGAGACTATCTCCTGAAAATGAAACATTTCTTCATAAATATGTAAAACCAGACTATGATGAAGGTTGCATTTTTATGTATCAAACATTGTAATTTATCAATCTACGCTTGCTTTCCCCTGCTCGCTTTCCTGTGGGCAGTTTTTTTTGTGCTGAAAATTCCAAATCTAACGGAAAAATGCAAAAAATGCTCTGAAAATAGTTTTTTGAAGTTGTTATAGTTATCTCAATAAAAAGTAGCATTAAAATAATCTGACGAAATCTGGAAGCAGGTTTCTCACAAACGATTTTCAAAAAGGGGGAAATCATGAAAAAAAATATGATTCTAAAAATCTCCGCTCTGTTACTCTCAGCGGTCTTTGTACTGGGGGGGGGTATTGGTTGTAGCGTCGATTCGGATGATTCTGAAAAGAAAGCAACGGTTGCTGTTACATCGGTTTCTTTGGACAAAACTGACTTTCAACTTGCGTTTGGTGGTACAAAACCGCTTACGGCTACTGTTCTTCCAGACAACGCTACAGACAAAACGGTAACATGGACAAGTTCCGAGCCAACTGTGGCTACGGTGAGCAATTCGGGATTGGTTACGGCACTTTCTAAAGCAGGAAAAACGACCATCACGGCAAAAGCTGGAGATAAAACGGCAAGCATTACGGTTACGGTCGTAGAGAATGTTACCTTTACTGCTTCGACAAAAACATATTCTGCAACAGAACTTGGCCTTACGGGAACAAGTGCGGAATCTTCTTCTACGGGAGTTGCCACAGTCTCTGTTTCTGACGACGGTACAGTGACGATTACTTCCGTTGCTGCAGGAGTGGCTACAATCACCGTGACGGACGCAAGCGGAAACACCGCTACAGCCGTTGTGGAAGTTGACGCGGACGGCTCAATTACGCAAAAATCACTCACTCCATATTCAAGTTCTGACACACCTGCAAACACAACAGTCGCAGTCACAAAAATCGAGATTTCTGGAACTACAAGCGTTGCCAAAGGTGGCTCAGTCACGCTCAAAGCGACGGTCACACCGAGCAATGCAACGATGAAAGCAGTTACATGGAGTGCTGATGTTACGGACGGCGTTACGCTTTCAAACGGAAAACTCACTGTATCGGATTCTTGCACTGCGACAAAAATCAGTGTAACAGCAGCTGCAACCGATGAAAGTGGCGTTGTGTCAGATCCATTTGAAGTGAGCGTTATCGATGTAAGCTCTGTGAGCGAGGGAATCACAATCACCGAAGAAAAAGGCTGGCTCGAAACGGCATATATTAAGTGGAATCCTGCGACAAGCGATGTGATTGACGGCTATAATGTCTATGTAAAAGAGGCAGGTGGCGAATATGCGAAGATTGATGACATGCTCGTCCGCGCGTACTCAAATACCGCTGGCGGCTCTACAATCGACTACTACCGTGCAGACGCTCTCGGACTCAAAGCAGGCACATATCAGATGAAAGTCGTAGGTACGGCAAGCGGTGTTGAGACAGAACAGGTGTACGCAGAATCAAAGGTGATTACTGTTGAGGCACATGATAGGAGTGGATTTGCGTTCACGGGGGGTACGACACCGGGTGCATATAAGGCGGACGGTACGCTCAAAGATAATGCAGTGGTGATTTATCTTACTGACGACAATAAAGATTCTGTTTCTCTTGAGATTTACGCTAGTTCAACAAAATCAAAAGAAAATTTGACAGGAATTCAAAACATTCTGAACGGTTATGCTAAAGGGCGAGAGTCAAGCCCTTTAGTAATCCGAATGATTGGTAATGTAACAACGGCTTCTAGTGCTGATAAAGGTGATTTGGTTGTTGAAAATAAGAACTCAACGAATTCTGTAACATTTGAAGGTGTCGGTGATGATGCAACGGCAAATGGCTGGGGATTACGTTTCAAAAACGCAGATTATTGTGAAGCAAGAAACATTGGATTCGTGAATTGTTCTTCTGAAGAAGGTGATAATATCGGTTTGCAACAGTCAAACAACTACATTTGGGTTCATAACTGCGATATGTTCTACGGAAATGCAGGAAGCGATGCCGACCAAGTGAAAGGTGACGGTGCATTGGACTGTAAGAAATCAAATTATGTCACCTTCTCATACAATCACTTTTGGGATAACGGAAAGTGTAATCTTCTTGGTTTGAGTGAAGGTAAAAAGAGCTATGAGACTGGCGCATATTACATCACTTATCACCATAACTGGTATGACCATTCTGATTCTCGTCATCCACGATGCCGTTTTTACAACGCTCATGTTTATAACAACTACTATGATGGAAATGCAAAATATGGTGCAGGCTCAACATTAGGAAGTTCCGTATTCGTTGAAAGTAATTATTTCAGAAATTGTAAATATCCAATGATGATTTCTTTGCAGGGAAGTGATATTTTTGCAGGCTCAACTTCTGCACAGACGAATTCAAAGAAAAATGGTGGCTTTGAAAATGGAACATTCTCTGGTGAAAGCGGTGGAATTATAAAGGCCTATAATAATTATATGACAGGAAATTATACATTTATTCCGTATGGTTCTGCGAAATATTATCGAAATGGAACGGAAGTTTCTTATGATTTGAGCGGAACAACTGCTGATGCGGATTTTGATGCCTATGTCGCTAATGATAAATCTGAAAAAGTTCCTGAAAGCGTAACGGCAAATAAGAAATCTGTTGCTCTTGGTGGAAGTTTTAAAGAAGGTGAAGCTGGAAACTACTATAGCAATTTCGACACGGCTTCAACAATGTACTCTTACACGGCTGACACACCAGAAGAAGCAAAAGCGAAAGTCGAGAGCTACGCGGGTCGCGAGAATGGCGGTGATTTGCACTACACATTCAACAATTCCGTTGAGGACACAAACTATATCGTTATCGATGAATTGAAGTCACTCGTCACGAACTACAAATCTTGTCTCGTCAAAGTGCTTGGAACATCGTCATCTAGCAGTGGTAGCGGAGACTCTGGCTCAGGCGATACTGGTAGCGGTGACACTGGCAATGGTGACGGAGACGGAGACAGCGGAAATACGGGCACTGGCGGTAGCGGAAGCACTGGTGAAAAGGTGGATACTGCTGCAATCACATTCCCGACTGTTGCTATTCCAATGGGAACTTATTCACCAGGTTCTACACAAGTTACGGCAGGATACTTCAAAGTTGATTCTAGTTCTACGGTAGAATCTAGTTCTATTTCTGTCGTTGTCGGTGGCTATATGAGTTTTTATGTTGACAAAGACTGTGCATTGACAATAACCACAGGTGAAAAGATTGGAAAAATCATTTCAGAGGCAGGAACCACTATTTTAACTCAGTCTTCAACGGGCGAGTCTTCTGTTGATTTGACTGCTGGTAAGTATTATATTACTTGTGCGTATACATCAAAATTTACAAAGGTCAAGAGTTTTAAATTGACTGAAAAATAAGATCTAAATTAAAAAAAAACAAACTGTGCGAGGGAAGATGTCTTCCCTCGTTTTTTTTTCTTGCACGCAAAAAAAATGTGTATTTTATCTTAAAATGTCAGAATAGTTAAAAAAAAAGTAAGTATGTAATTTTCCGACTTTGTTATACTGTTTTTGTAAGAAAAATCTTAATTGCGGTATTCAAAAGGGGGAAAATTTTGAAAAAGTCTGCATGTAAAAAAATCTTGGTCGCGATGGCACTTGCTGCTTTCGCTTTTGCTTCGTGTTCGGTCGATTCGTCTGAACCGGCCAAAGATCCTATTACGAAAGAAGATCCCGAAACTCCAGCTACACCTGCTGTGCCGGAAGCTCCTTCTACACCCAGTACGCCAGAAAGTCCTTCTGATAAAAAAGACGAAGATGAGATTGAGGAAATCCCAGATTCTGTGGAAGGATTAAAGGTCTTTACTTCATTGAATGTGAGCGATATGAGCGCAAAAACATATTCGAAAAATGAAGTTGTTCTAGAAAATAATATTGAAATCTTCTCACCTGCAGAAAAAGGTGTTGTCGTGGAGAAAAAGAGCACGACAATCGATAATACAAAATATACAAATCGTCTAAAACTCGGTGGATTTGGAAAAGAGCGCAATGTTACGATTTATGTTGGTCCGAATGTCGAGGGGACGCTGCGCATTGTTTGTGTATCTTCAAGTTCCAGTGCTTCTGACCGTGCCCTTATGGCAAATGAAACTGAACTCGGAAAAGCACCTACAAAGGCAGCAGCCCTTAGTGGCACTGTCAAAGCGGACGAAAACGGTTACATTGCAATCTATTCAAATAACGGTGGTGGAATCAACTTGTATTACATCGCATTCACTACGGGAAGCGATGCGAGCAGTGAGGCGGTCGAAAAACAGTGTTCTAGCGAGGCTTCAACTCCCGCTTTGGATAATTCTGCCGTGCGACCATCATACGATAATGGTTTGAAGGTCGGAACACGAACTAAAATCAACGAGGTCGATACTTCAAAAATCGCGAAGGTCGTGTATGCATCTCCGAACGGAAAAACGACTGGCGAAGGAACTCGCGAAGACCCGCTTGATTTGGCAGGTGCAGTGCTTCAAGTTGAGGCGGGTGGTGCGGTTGTACTTCTTGGCGGAACATATTCGCTTTCGTCAACCGTAAAAATCTCAATGGACAACAACGGTACGGAAACTGCCTATAAATACATGCTTCCAGAAAATGGTGCGGGAGTCGTTCTTGACTTCTCAAAACAGGAAATCGGTGACTCGAATCGTGGAATCCAAATGGATGGCTCGTACTGGCACATCTATGGAATCACTGTGTACAACGCGGGCGATAACGGTATGATTGTAACGGGAAAGCACAACATCATTGAACGCTGTGTTTTCCAGGCGAACCAAGACACGGGCTTGCAGATTGCACGACGCGCTTCTTCGGTGAGCAATTTTGATGAGTGGCCGAGCGACAATTTGATTCTGAACTGTACTTCTTTTGACAATAAAGATGACAAAACAGGTGAAAATGCTGACGGATTCGCCTCAAAACTTACATGCGGAAACGGAAATGTGTTTGACGGCTGTATTTCTTACGCAAACTGCGATGACGGTTGGGATATGTACGCAAAGCCTGCGACTGGTTCAATCGGCGTTGTTGAGCTTAAAAACTGCGTTGCCTTCTCAAACGGAAAAACAACAAGCGGTGCAAACTATGCCAACGGCGACATGAACGGCTTTAAACTCGGTGGTTCAAACAATCAGTGTCCAACAGCGCATGTGGTCTCAAACTGTATGGCTTTCTTGAACGGAAAAGACGGCTTTACTGACAATGGAAACGGTGGCGCATTGCAGATAACGGCTTGTACTTCGTTTGCGAATGTGAATTCAAACTTCAACTTTTATCGAACATTTGCGGGTGGTGTGTTCAGAAAACTTGTGAGTATGATTGGTAGTGAAAAACCGAAGCAAGTTGATAAATTTGGCGGAAAAGAAAAAGAGGTGACTGTTGCCGCAAAAATAGCGGATACCGTCTACTATGGGGATAAAAGCAAAGGAACATTTTACTATGTTACGGAAGAATCTGCCATTTACAATGGTGAAAAAATTGGCACGGCGGTTACCGACCCGTACAAATCAGACGTGAATGTTGCTTCCGCTCCGACTGCCGATGGGACTGTAGACGCAAAATGTCGTAATGCCGACGGCACCGTGAACATGGGCGGCTACCTTGAAACAAAATCTTCAAGCACATATTCCGCTCTTGGCGCACGGTTCGGAAGCGAGGCATATGAAGTGCTGGATGTGTCTTTGATTCTTAACTAAAGCCAAAAATCGGGGCGACTGCTATTTGTGTTTCGTAAGTTTGAGCGAAATGCTTAGCAGATTGTCCCGTGCGTTGCCACGAGGCATGCTTTTTAGGGCGATTGAGAGAAGCGGGGCAAAACTTGAAAGATGGTATGAAAAATCATAGCCGATTGCGAGTTTGAACCCGTTTCCCCATTTTGTGCTCGCCCTGTCTTCATAGTCATCAAGCGAAATAAAGTCCGTTCGTCTGCCCAATGCATAATCTGCGGAGAAAAAAAGCCCTGCAAGGTTCGGGTAGATTCTTGCTCCGATTAAAAACGAATAGTCGACAAGATTTACATGATTTCCGTCATTCCACCGAAAGTCAAAAACGGCATCTCCGCCAGCAGTAAAAATCAGAAAATCATTCATTTGAAGGAGAAAAAGCGCATCGGTCGTAAGAATTGCTTCTTTTCCGTCACCAAGCTTTTTGTTCACTTCTTTTGTATTTTTGTCGTTATAAAAAACATACCCTGAGCCAATCCCGAATTCAAATCCAACCGTTGAAAATGCAGGTACGGCAAACAGAGAGAAAACTATCGAACAAATCAGAATCTTCTTTTTCATACAATTATTATCGGCAACCGATATCCTCTTCTTCGCCCACATCCCATGCGTCAAAGAGATTGTCGGGCGTGGTCTCGTCCTCTTCTTCATCTTCGTCGGGGGAAGGGGAATCTTCTGTTTCAGAATGTTCTGGCTCGGAAACACTTTCTTGTTGCGGGGGAATTTCTTCTTCGGCAGGGGCGGGCGCAGAATCATAATCACCGTGCGTACCATCATCTTCGTTCTCATCAAATTCGGGCGTAACAGCCTTATCCCCGATTTCTTCCCGCATTTCGGCAACAAGGGCTTCATTCGCCGCCACACGAGCCGCAACCTCAGCCGAAATCGGCGGAACAGGCGCACTTTCTTCAATAGAAGCAGATTCCGTCGCCGTAGCAAGCGCATTTTCTTCTTCCTCAGAAACACCCTCGTGCAAAGAATCAAGTTCTGGTTCAGAAGGCACAGTTTCAGAAGCAGCGGGAGCATCGTCTGCAGGGGCATTTTCTGTTTCAACGGGCGATTCGCTCACAGGGGCAGTTTCCTCGCTCGGAATCATCACCTCAAACGGAAAGCCCTGTCTGAGCGTTGCCTGCGTCAAAAACATTTTTATCGCCGTGTCGATGTCCGTGCCCAGTGCCTCAAAAATCTCGCTCGCATTTTCCACCAAAGCGTCATCTAAATCAATTTCAAAAGTCTTTATCATAGGTATATTATCGGTGAAAAGGAAGTGGGGAATTAGAAATGTATTTTATGTGTGCGGGGGGAGTTCCCTCTTCTTAAAATAATCCGCCAAAATCTCTTTCACAAAATTATACCGCCGTGCATACGAGTTTTCCACTTGAATCAGCTCAAAACCATGCTTGCGGCAGATTTCCTGCTTCTGTGCATCACGGCGTTTTACGCGTTCATCCTCATAATGCTCCCTGCCGTTCAGCTCAATCGCAAGGACAGGAAATTCTTTTTTACGCAAGCCTATCTGATAAATTACAAAGTCGAATCTGCCCTTGTAAAAAAAATCTGATTTTGAAAGATTGTCCGAAAATACCTGCGCAATCGGCACTTCACAATGGACGGTGAATTTTTTGCCGTTTGCGATGATGTTTGAAAGCGCATGATTCAAGGTCGTCAAAAAAGTCTGCTCGGTTTCGGTCTTGTACGGCTTTGTTCCGAGAGCGCGGGAAGAATTTTCACGATGGGAAATTTCATACACGCCGTTGGCTTTGACATATTGCGAAAGTTCATACAAATCATCGCCCTTGCCATCGTTTGTTTCTGCATGAAGCCGCTCGATTTGGGAGCTGTCGGCAATCAGCAGAAGCGAGTCTTTTGCGCGGCTTGTCGCCACATTTATAAGCTCGCGGTTATTTTTAAGCCATTCGTAGGTTTTGCCCCGCGTCTTTGGCGTGAGCGCAAGGGAGAAAAGCACCGTGTCTTTTTCGTCACCTTGAAACGCATGAACCGTTCCGCACGGATATTTTTCAGAATCCAGTCCTGCCTCTTTTAAAGATTCCTCTATCAGTTCTTTTTGATTTCTGAACGGCGTGATTATGCCCACGCTCTTTTCGGGATGTTCTTTTATGAACGAAACAATTTTGTCCGCTTCTGCCTGGCTTGCGTTTTTTATGTTATCGCTCGAATCCTCAACATTGCAGAACATGAGCGGGTCTTCAATTCTCCGCTCGCAGTACACATTCAGCTTTCCACCGTAATATTTTTTGTTGTTGAACTCAATTATTTCTTTTGCGCAGCGGTAGTGATTGTGAAGCAAGATTTCCTCGCTCACCGCATCGTTTGCCAAAAAAGCTTTGTAAATCGAATTTTCAATGTAGTCGTAATCATCGCTCACGCTGTATTTTTCTTTGAGCACATGATTTATTCCCTCATCAAGCGTGATGACGGGATTAAGCTGCTGCGGGTCACCTACGAGCATCAAGGATTTCCCGCGGATTATCGGCACAAGCGAAATCGCCGTATTGCACTGGCTCGCCTCATCGATAATCGTCATGTCAAAATCGGCCTTTGCCTCGCCCAGTTTGTGTGCAGAAATGCAGGTTGTTGCGATGATTGGAAATACTTTCTGCAACTTTTTTAGATTTTCAGAAACCGTCGTGTATTTATTGAATGCAACAACCTGTTTCTGCTCATCGGTCATCGAAAGAATGTTCCACAAATCCTCAAACTCTGGCTCGGAAAGCCGCTTTATAAATCCCGCCGAAGTAAAATACAAATACTTCATAAAGTCATCGTCATCTTGCAAGAGAGAAAGCGCGTCCTTGTCAGTAATTTCGCCGATTTCTTCAAGCCGTTTTTTTATGAGTGAAAGTTGCTGCCCTTCAAGCGTAAGACGAAATTCCATGCTTTCAGTTTTTTCGATGAGGGCTTCAAGCGTATTCTTCCGCTCCGATAAATCAACTTTTTCCTGATGGCGTTTCAAAAGCTCGACAAGTTTCTTTGTGCGCTCAATTTTCACATCTTTATTGCGAAGAAGCGTTCCGCCGTAGACTGTCGTGTTTTTTACCCGCTCGAACAATGCCTTTATATACTGAATTGCTTCCTTGACTTTTTCATTGTTTCCCAAGCGGAGAATCGGAAATGGAATAGTTTCGACAAGACCTGTTCCGCGAGTGTATTTGAGAGAAGAAAGCGTTTCAAAAACGGTATCAATCGGGTGATTGTTGTAGGAAGCAAACAAAACGCTTTTCCCGTTGAAGAAGGCCGTCACAATCGTGTTGATTATCGTGTTCGTTTTTCCCGTTCCAGGAGGTCCTTGAATGTACGACACTGGATAATTCATCGCATTGTAGATTGAAAGTAGCTGATCAAGGTTTACTTTGTTGTTCAAGAGCGCAATCGGAAGCGGATTTTCTGACGGTTCGATTGCAAGAAGCTCGCCAAAGAACGCATGAATCGGCACGGTTACGGAATTCTCTGTATACATACTCAGAATTGACTCGTATTCTTTTTCCAAGTCAACATTGTTATGCCGCTGCAAGCACAAGAAATAGGGCATCTCATCAATCTGCTGATTTTTCCCAATCCGCTCAGAAATAATTTCAACGATTTCTTTATAATGCGATTCAAAATCTTCCAGCAAAAACAAATCTTCTGCGTCCAAAAAACGGCTTATGCTTTCGCGCTCGTGACTTGCGCCGTCAGCCGAAGAAAGGGCAAACTCCTTGTTAAAAGAAATTTCCTTGCTCGGTCGCAAGGTTCGCTCGGCAACATCAAGAAGCATCTCGCGGTAGGCAAGCACATACAATCCCTTTGCAGTCCAAATGCTCAGCTTGTTCAGGCAGAGTTGCTTTGTGTCGTGCTGTCCGTGGTCAACCTTATGGTATGTCTCGGCACAAAAGGCATCCACCAGTTCTGTAAATTGCGCATCGCTCAGCTTGTAGGGAATATTTTTGTATGCGGTCTCGTCGTCAAATTTTTCGATAAGGTGAAAATCTTTATTCAGCGCTGGCACGCCTTCCAGCTTGTTGCAATCAGAAAGATAATTGAGGACTTTGAGATTCGCTGAGGAAGAAAAAAGGCTTTCGTACTTTTCAGGATTGAGTTTGATGTCGTCGATAAGAATCTGATTTTGTGGCATATATGTTCCATCAACGATTTGTGACGACTGAATGCGCTCAATATGAATGTTCATCGGGTCAATGAGCGTATGTGCCCGAACATGAAGTCCTTTCCCAATCAGCCGACCGTTTTCAATATCGAGCGAAGAAATCCCGAACCAATAGCGCGTCAGCTCGCCTTTCTGATTCTTGTATTCGAGATAAAGCCACTTGCCTTCATGAATAGCTCGGAAAATATCGCGGGAGATGTGGGACATAGGGGATTCCTTATTTATGATTTATTGTTAATCACCAACGCGCCAATTACGCCTGGAACCCAACCACAACATGTAAGCAGTGTGACAATAACGATAGCCCCACAGCCTTTATCAAGAACGGCAAGCGGAGGAAAAATAATACACAATAAAACTCGCAAACAACCCATAGAAGTATTATAACACAGGTTTCTGTAAAAATCGAATATGCAATTTATCGCTTGAAATTTCAGCGTGCTGTATAAATTCCACTCCGTTTTCTTTATTTTACCACAGCTCGGGCGAAAAATCATCTAACTCCATCTTTTTTCTATCTGCTCCGTATATTCACAATACGGGTAATTCGTGCAACCGACAAACCAGTGATTGTTTTTCCCCTTGCGTTTTACAAGGAAGCCGCCACAAGAAGGACATTTCTTCGGATTCAACAGAATCGTTGCGTCGCGCAATGTGTATTTACATTTGGGGAAATTTGAACAGCCGACAAAATACTTTCCCTCATGTGCCACCTTATACAGATTTCCTGTTTTGCAAAGCGGGCATTGCGTTTGGGCAGTCGCTTCAACTTTCTTTATTCCGACAAAACACACGGAACTTGATTCGTTGAATTCCTTGAAAAAAGGAGACGGATTTTTATTGTCGGTCAAAACGAAAGTCCTGTTTTTTGTCCGTGTTATTGCAACATAAAAAAGGCGGCGTTCTTCTGCAAATTTATAATTCTCCGCATTCGTAAGGACAAGATTCAAAACTTTGTCGTCAGCAATCTGATTCGGAAATCCAAGCTTATCATTCTTGAAATTCAGCAAAATGACATTATCCGCTTCCAAGCCTTTTGACTTGTGAACCGAAAGAAAGTCTATCGGCACTTCGGGAACGGGAATGTACTCAATGTGTTCTTTTCGATTGCTCGTATAGATTTTGAACAGCCCCGATTTTTTCAAGATTTCCTTGTCGTAATTCGTCCGCCCCAAAAACAAAATGGACGAATTGATTCCGAATTCTGAAATGATTTTGTTCACTGCAAATTGAATTGCCTTGTACGGCTCATCATCATAGCCCCAGAACACAAGCGGGTAGTCCAGTTTTTTATCAGAGCGCAAATCCTTTTTCAGCTGGAGCGGATTTTTCAGAACAAAGCGGGAAGCATCGTCAATCAGGTTCTGGGAGTTTCTGTAGGTCTTTTCGATTTTCAGGATTTTTGTGTAGCCAAAGTATTTTTCAAAATCAGTAAAAAGAGAAATGTCGCTTCCCGCAAACCGGTAGATTGCCTGCCAGTCATCGCCTACGCAGAAAAGTTTTGCTCCCGATTTTTCCACGATTGCCTTTAAGAAATTGAAGCGCGATTTTGAGATGTCCTGATATTCGTCAACAATCACATATTTGTATGGCGTGATTTCACAGCCGTTTTCTACCTTCTCTGCGGCAAGATTTATCATGTCGGAAAAATCGATTGCGTTCTGGTTAGAAAGATAATGCTGGTATTCGCTGAGAATGATTTTTATTATATCCAAGAACAATGAGGTCCGCTCGCACAAAAATTCGTTTGGTTCTGTGGCGCAATAGTTTTTCTTCAAAATCTCAATTTGCTCAATCTTGTAATTGTTGGATTTAAAAAGAGCGATGAAAGTACAGCACAGGTTCATAAACTCCGAGAAATACTTGTTGCTTTTGCTTGCATATACCGTATTGAACACATCGGAAAAATCCCGTGGCTTCAGCGCGACTCCGTTTGCACTTAAAATTTCTGCAAGTTTTTTGAGTAGAATCCCTTCCGAATTGTAATACGAATATGTTTCAAGCAGCTTCGTTTTGTGTTCTTCGTGAAAAGACCGCTTCCATTGGATGCCTTCTAGATATTTTTTCTCTTCAATAGATGAAAGCCACGGCACAGTAAAGTCTTTTGAGATTCCGAAATGTTCCAAATAAATGTCATAGTCAGAAAGATAAAAGTCGGGGCGATAAGCTTTTCTTGACGGGGCATCGCTTTCAAACGGATAGAGCTTTTCGTATTCGTAGCGTATGCCATTCATAAAAAGGAAGTTTGCGATTTTTGTTTCTTCAAGGCTTTTTACCTGCTCGTTGTTCAGCGTCTTAAATGCCTTTGCTTTTTCCGCTCCTGTCTCGCGGATATATTTTTCTCTGTCGTACTTTGACTTTAGCGTTTCAAGGTCTGCGTTCTTTTCTTCCTCGTACAACTCGCCAAGAGAACTGTGATTTTCCATATCTTCGGGGATTTCAAGGAAGTAGGCAAAATATTCCGTAAGAGCCTTTACCAAGTCAGGGTGATTCACAACCTCGTTTTCAAAGAAGCTGTGGACGAACTGCGTGAGCGCGTTTTCATCCGCCACTTCGGGCCTTTTTCCGTCAGCGTTTTTTATGATGCCAAGCCCCAGTTTGTGAAAAGTCGTGGCAACGGCAGGAATATGAAGTTTATTCTGAATTCGCTCCGTCATTTCTTCTGCGGATTTTTTGGTAAAGGAAATCAGAAGAATCTCGTTCGGACTTACATTTTTTACTTCGCACAGATATTTTACCTTTGCAGAAATGGTGAGCGTTTTTCCGCTCCCAGCTCCTGCAAGCACCAAAATCCTGTCCTCATCAGTTATGACGGCGGTTCGCTGCTGTTCGTCCAAAGATTTTCCATCGATATTTGAAAACAGAGCATTGTATTTCAGTGATTCATTTTGTATAAACTGATTGTTTGATGTTTCAAAATAATCAGTTAATGAATGAAAGACTGTTTTAAATCGCTCAATTTCCGAATACTCGTCATCGTCTTTGCGAACATCTGCGAGCGCTGTTTTTTGTGACAGTTCGCGCCACTTTTCGATAAAGAAAATACTGTTTGAATGAGTGACATATTGCGTTGTAAGTTCAAATAAGTCTGTAAAGAAATTTGCGACTGAGTTTGAAAGTTCTAAAATATTTTCTTTTCGTTTAATTTCTGCGTTCAGAACGGCAAATTCCGAATGAAGATTTGAATAGGTTTTTCTGAAGTGGTTTATTTCTTCTGTAACAGCATTCTTTTTTGAAATGTGATATTTCGAGAGTTCCGAATAAAGAGGCTGCCATTTTTCTCTAAAAGCAATTTCAGCAGTTTCAGAAATATATTGTTTTCGTAAGTCAAAATATTCTGCAAAGAAATTCTTGATTTGTTCTTGGAAGGAGAGAAATTTTTCTTCTAACTCCCGCGCCAATCGTCTTTTTCGTTTTAGATAGAGAAAAGCTAGAAATATGAATAAAGCGATGCATATTAAAACTGAAAAGTAAATCATAAAAATCACCAAGATTTTCGTTTTGAATAAAAAGTTGCAAAAATAGTCCTACCACAATCTGCCAAACAAATTCCCCAAGCCGAAGAAATCATCGTCGGAGTCGTCATCACTTACATCTGAGCCAAAACTGTTATGACTGTTAAATGCAGAGGAATCATCTGTGTCATCAGTTCTTTTCCACGGGGAAGTAAAATGAAGGTCGCCGCTTTCCATATCCATAGAGTAATTATCCCCCATGCGCATATGGAGATTGCCGTCAGAATCCATGCCCATATTGTCATTCATAGGCATAATGAAATCGCCATCGGAATAGTCAAAAATCATACATCACCTCCGTTATAAAAATTACTCTGTATATTTAATCGCTATTGCTTTCATACCATAGGCTTCATCTGAAACAAAATACATATTTCCGACAGGAACGCCAACGCCAGCCGATGCTGCTTTTCCTAAAATTATTATCCCGTCTGCACCAATTTCTCTTGCTTTTATTTTTATCTGCTTTAGACACCAATCATCTTCTGTATCTTCGCAAGTTATTTGTGCCAATTCAATATAGTTTTTATTTGGTCTGTTCGTATAATATACATCGATTTGGGCATCTTCAGTTTTCGCAGAATATGTTTCTTCCGTAAGCATTGTAACTTTTGCTTTTCCCATCAAAAAACCGTTGCTTTGGCAACTTAAAAACAAGACGAATGTCACAAATACTATATTTATTGTATGTATCTTTTTCATAAAAATGCTCCTCTGTATTAAATTATACAATTACTTTTCCGAAAAATCATTTAATTTTCTTTCATCTTTTGACTTTTCGACTGTTTTTGCCACTCCGTTCACCATAGTTTCAGAAACAAAGATGACTTGTCCTTTTTTATGCGTGTAAAAGTCAGAAGTAAGCCGTTTGAAGTAGCCTTTTCTAAAATGCGGAGAAACCATTCTGTTTGTTTCGGAATTCGCAACTGGCTCTATGACTTTTTCCGATACTTCCAGTGTGTAGGCACAGTCAGATTGTTCAGTTTTCGGAACTCCTTCCTTCACACATTCGGGGAAAACTTTCATATATGCAATCGTGTTTATTGCTAAACGAAAGATTTTTGCAAGAAATTCAGAGTGCTCAGCTTTATTTTGCAAGTTATACTTGTAATTATCAGCAGAACACCAACCTTCATTTTGCCCGACAGCCCAAATTAAAGTCAGTTCTTTTCTTTCATTATACAGCAACTGAAAAGCATATCCTTTTGATTCCTTTTCATAAGGAACATGAATACCAAAAGAATAGCCTTGAATTTTTTCCTTTTTTGCAGTGCCAAAAGAAGGTACTCCGTCCATACTTGGTGAAAAAAGAAATGTTTCCCCAGATTCAAACAAGAATTCAATAATTCCGCCTAAATCTGCCAGTCTCATATCTGCTAAAAAGTCTCTCAATTCCTTTGTCTTGAAATAGAGGTGCATGAATTTTTTGTGTGCGTCTAACCGCCATAAATCAAGAATGCTTGCATGGCTCTGTATATCACCAGAAGATATGAACGGATTTGAAAAGATTTGCTTGTTCTTTTCAGCATAAAATTCATCTACAGTTCCTTTCGTTTGGCGGTTAAATTTATTGTACTGTTCCCACATTTCCGACAGCGGCTTGCTATACCAAATTACCTTTCCCATAATTAATTTTACACTCCTTGTTTTTTGATTTTAATGCCAATCTGGAAACGCTCTGTTAAACTCTTCGTCCAGTTCCTTTTTCTGTTCATCAGACCAAAAGCGAGCAAACCCCGAATAATAATGCGGAATTTTCCATTCCTCCGATTCTTCAACAGCCGTCTCGACAAAGGCATGAAGCAGTTTTCCCGCCGCTTCTTGTTTTACATCTTTCTTTGACACTCCCTCAGCAACAAATTTTTCGGACATACCTTCGAGAGAAACAGAACATCGCCAAATCGGGTTTCCGTTTGAATCGTGATACTCAAAAAATTCATATCGCGGCTCAAAAATTATTTTTTTCTGCATGAATTCATGGAGTTGGCTCACAGGATTTGTATAATCAACCGCTTGTACTTTTTGTTTAATCTCTTCATGCACAAGGAACATATACGCTTTTTTATCAGCCGCTAATTTTGCGTGAAAAACATCATCGCCAGTTCCGACAAAAAAATGCTCCCCTATTTTTATGGAATACTCATGCAAACCTGTCTTTGGATTTTTGGAAGAAGCTCCCCAGCGTCTGTTTCCAATACGAGTTTCCCACAAGTTCTCAAAACTTCTGAAAGCATCGGGACTGTCAGACTGATATTCGCCACAACGATAAAGAGGCTCGCCAAAACCAAGTTCATGCGATTTCTGGTGAACAAGCACGGCGACATAATTATTCACCGTTTCCATCTGCAACATTTTCTCGCAGACTTTTTCAAGCACGGAAAAATCCCAGTCGCAGTCAACGGCAACCGCACCAACAATCGCTTCAAACAAATCCTCATTCACGGACGCACTGTTTTTCGCGTCATTTTTGATGTCGCTGTTCCCCATGTACAAGAATTCGGAAAACCCGAAATTATGAACACTGTGCGCAAGCGTTTCTTTGCTGACGAAAGCCGACTTCAATTTTGTCAAGTCGCCCTCGTTTTTCTCAGAAACAAGCTCGCCGTTCTCGATTTTTGAGAATTTTTTATACATCAGTTTCGTGACATACAAATCCAACACTTCATCGCCGTAGAATTCAAGGACTTCGTTGTCCTGTGCCTCGGGGTGCTCCGCTGAATACGATTTCCGCGTAAATGCCTGCTGTAAAAGTGTCAGATTTTTAAACTGATATCCGATTGAACTTTGAACATAGTCGATTTCTTCCCTGTTCATACATTGCTCCTAAAAATAAATTTAGGCACACGAATCCCGTGCAAACAAAATGAGAAAAATAATCTGTCTGGCTTAGGAACAAAGAATCAAGAAAATAGGAAAACTAAGACTACTCTGATTGCTACGCTTAACTTGCATCAAGACATGACAATCAAAACAATGTTAGAAGTCATATTTTTGGCTCTTTTTGTGCCTTTTTTTATATTGCACGAAGAAAGCAAAATTGTCAACCAAGTTTCCCGCTTCCATTTCGCAAAATCAATAAATTTTCAAAATTGCGAAATGAAATGCAAAAAAAATCCCGCCCCAAGAAAATCTCAGAGCGGGTATTCTAAATTCCTCACGGAGAACACAGAGTTCACAGAGAGCTTTCAGAATTAGGAAAATCGTTCCTGTTCATTACGCTCTCTGTGCGCTCCTAAGCTCTGTGAGTTTTATGCTTTGT
>JAFUDX010000047.1 GCA_017464425.1 Treponema sp. | reverse complement strand
TTTTTTAGCTGGTTTTGATGGAACATTAATTTTTTCAGCAATTTCTAATTGTTCAAAAATTTCTTTGAGAGTCAAATCTTTCTGATTTAGAATAAACTTAATATCTTCGGCTTTTATTCCTGCTCCTTTGGGATTTATTTCGGGAATTGGAAATGAAATCATTTTTGATTCCATTTCTTCTGGAAGAATAATTGATGGAAAACCACCATAAGAACTATCAAATCCTTTTCTACTAAAAATAACGTTCATTTTCTAATTCCTTTTTGATTAATCCAGAACCCAGCCAGCTTCAACCATATCTAAAGCGGAATTAAATGATGCAATAGTTTCATCACTTGGTTCTGGCATGAAGCCTCCTGATACGACTCCTTTGATAATAATTTTTGGCTCAATTTGTGTAACAAAGCCATAATTATGATCTTCATCTTTTACCATTGCACCACGATGGATATTTTCTATAGTGTTATCCTGTAATTCTTTACTCCATTTGTTCATAGACGGCCCCTGTTCTTTATTTCTAATTTAATTATAGCATGATAGTCAATATCATTAATGATATTGACTAGAACTTTTTTCAAAAATCTTTCAAAATATATGTATGTACTTTAATAAGAATCTAAGTTCTGAACGTAACAATCGTATTAATAAATTAATTCGCCGAATTCAGATGGCAGAAGCAAAAAATGAAATAATCAATAAAACAACGCTTAAGAATGAAGGTTTAGGAAGTCCTGCAACGCTTGGTCGAGAACTGGCTTTGATTGGCGATGAAGACGAAAGAATAATTACTTTTGATAAGCATAAACTTACATTTCGAATGCATCCTGAGTGGAAGAATGCAAACCATATAAAAATTGACTCCATGAATTATATTTCTCTTGGTATTTTTAAATCACTTTTGAATCAGTATCAAAATACACCTCTTTATACAAATGTCCTTACAAAAGTTGAAGAACTTGCAGGAATGCCTCTAAATGATTTCTCACGAATTACAGTTCCACCAAAACCTGAGTATAACAAAGACGACCAGAATAAGTTTTCAAAGATTTTTGATTATATGAATCAAAATTTCAAAATCCAATTTTATTATAAAGGTCGCTGGCATGGAGAAGAACGGAAAAACCGTGTAGTGCATCCATATCAACTTTTATTAGAAAGTGGTACATGCTATTTGTATGGATTTGATGAAGAAAAAAATGAAGAGAGGCTTTTTGTTATCAGAAGAATGGAAGAGATTAGATTAAAAAATGGAGAGAAATTTAACCTTCCTCCAGATTATGAGTTTTCTGTAAAACACGGGTTCAGTAAGTTTGGAGCTTACACTTTCAGAGAGCCAGTTCAATACAAAATTGAATTCTATGGTAATACCCAGATTTGGATTAAAGAGAACAAGTGGGCAGATGACCAAATAATAGAAGAAAGTGAAAAAAAACTACTCTGACTTTTACTTCAAGCCAAGACGACAAGATTCTTGAATGGCTTTTGTCGTGTGGAGCAGATGCAAAGCCGATTAAACCAAAAGATTTTGTAGAGCGATGGAAAGAAAAGATTTCTGCAATGGCTAAACTAGCAAAGGTTTAAAATCTACTCTCTCTGAAGAATCTTCTTAATGAATCGTATTGTTCAATAATTGGATTTCTATACCGATTCTCAATCTCCACGCCTTTTACCTTTTCATACTCACTCGACATTTTTATCTGTTCTTGAAGAGGCGGAAGAGGAATAAGCAGTTTTGAAAGACTTCCTTTTGACAACAGGCTTTTTTGATTTGTAATGCTTAAATCTTTTATAACCTTATCCGAAGGAAGATACTCCAAAAATGCTTTTAGATATAAAGGAAAAAGTCTATCTAAATCAGGACGAATAATCAGAGAAGAGCTGTTTGGTACTATAACTACTGAGGAATCTTTTACGACAACAGCAATTTTTTTTCCTGTTGAAAACATATTTCGTCTGATGACAACATCATATTTCTTTAAGCCATAACATTCTTCTAATTGTTCCCTTGAAAGGAGCTTCGCCGTCTCCGTTTTAAGACAAATACCTTGCGAGATTTTCGCAATTTCTTTCAAAGGAATAAGAGGTATGTTATTTTTCATGATTTTTTGTTGGGCTGTGCATACAACCTGACCCATTGGATAATGAACCACACCACCTGCATTTGTTTGCACCTGAACCATGATAATGTTTCTTTGTAGGACTATGCATACAAGTTGACCCATACGAGGTTGAGCCGCAGAAAACGCAGTGTTTTTCATCATCGATATGTTCATGTTTTTTGGAAGGACTTTTTAAGCAAGTACTACCGTAACTTAATGAACCACAATATTTACATTTTGATGTTCCCATAGATTTGTCTCCTATTGAATATATTATAACACATAATACTGTATCATAGATGATATAGTGTAAAGAATATTTTTGGGCGGGTCGGGTGGGTATTATAAAAAAATTGCGACAGCAATTTACCTTTAATTGGGGCGTTGCGGGGTGTCCCCGCAGAGGGGGTAGCGGAAAACGCGAAGCGGTTGGAACGAGGGGGAGACTTCCCCCCCCTCCTAAATCCTTAATCGCCCGAAGAAGATTATGATTTTGGGCGGTGGTCCTAACAGAATTGGTCAGGGTATCGAGTTTGACTACTGCTGCTGTCATGCGGCTATGCAGATGAAAGAACTCGGTTACGAGACAATCATCGTAAACTGTAACCCTGAGACTGTTTCTACTGACTATGATACTTCTGATAAGCTCTACTTTGAACCAGTTACAACAGAAGACGTTCTTCAGATTTACGAAAAGGAAAAGGTCGCAAGCTAACGCTTGCTAACGAGTTTTCTGTCGAAAACTCGCGGGTGCATTTATTTGCAGTCAGAATAGTCTGCGAGTTTTGGCGAAGACAAAACTCGGTAAGCAAACCGAAGGTTTGCGACGAAAACGGCGTAAACATACTCGGTACATCAATCGACTCAATCGACATCGCCGAAGGCCGTGACCTCTTCCGCCACATGATGGAAAAAGTCGCAAGCTGACGCTTGCTTAACGAGTTTTCTAATGAAAATTCGCGTGCATATTGGTTACCCGATTATGATGCGCCAGCCGCGTGAGCGGCGTGTTAAATAATTTCTACTCATGCAAACGGAGCGAAGCGACGTATTCGTCCTTCGTTCGTTCTTGGTGGACGCGGAATGGAAGTAATTTATGATGAAGCAACCTTGAAGGAATACGTTGAAAAGGCAGTTGGTGTAACTCCTGACCGCCCACTTTTGATTGACCGCTTCCTTAAGAATGCGCTTGAATGCGAAGCTGATGCTCTGGCTGACTCAACTCATGTTTACATTCCGGCTGTTATGGAGCACGTTGAGCTTGCAGGAATTCACTCTGGTGACTCAGCTTGTGTCATTCCTCCGGTTTCAATTCCGGCTGATAACCTTGCAACTATCAAAGAATATACAAAGAAGATTGCAGAGTCTTTGCACGTTTGCGGTTTGATGAACATGCAGTACGCAATCGAAAACGGAAAGGTTTATGTAATTGAAGCAAACCCACGTGCAAGCCGCACCGTTCCGCTTGTATCAAAAGTTTGTGACACTCAGATGGCCCGCCTTGCAACACGCATGATGCTTGGTGAATCTCTCGAATCACTCGGCCTCAAAGACAAGAAGATTCCTTACTACGGAGCAAAAGAGGCAGTATTGCCATGGGCTCGCTTCCCTGGAGTTGACCCAATCCTCGGACCTGAAATGCGCTCAACTGGTGAAGTTCTTGGTCTTGCTGAAAACTTCCCACTGGCATTCTATAAATCACAGGAAGCTGCTGGTTCAGAACTTCCACACGCACCAGCTGCATGGGAAAACAAGAAGGTTCTTATTTCCCTTTCCAACAAGGAAGGCCAGAAGGATCAGGTTCTTGAAATTGGAAAGACTTTGAAAAATCTGGGCTTCACACTGGTTGGAACACAGGGCACCGCAGACTTCTACAACGCAAACGGAATCAAGTGCGATGTTGTAAACAAGATTGGTGCCGGCCGCCCGGATGTAGTAGATATGATTATGAACAAGGAAGTTTGTTTGGTAATCAATACACCAAAAGCAAAACGCAACTATGCCGAAGACAGGAAGACGATTCGTAAAGCCTGTTTGAAGTACAAGGTTTCTTACATCACAACAATTGCCGGGGCACTTGCAGCAGTAAAGGGAATTGAAGCTGTAAAGAACGGCAACGGTGGCGAAGGTGGAGTTAAGTCTCTGCAAGAATATCATTCGTTAATCAAATAAGAGATTCCCGCAGCAAGTGCGGGAATGACATTGCTTGTCAAGCCTGCGATGTTTGCGGTGCAAAACTCACGAATACAATCATAAGAAAATGCCGATTCTGACTTATTTAAGTCGGGACTGGCGTTTTTTATACTTTGATTTGTTTTACCGCTTTATACACCCCAAAACTCACAACCGCGCTTACGATTTTGTCGGTCAGGTTGGTGAGAACGCCCGCGTAATATGTCGCGAAAGTCAGGTTCGGAACTACGATAAAAATTCCCTGCACGCTGGAATCCACGTTAGGGCTTGTTGCGCTCGCAAATAAA
>JAFUDX010000039.1 GCA_017464425.1 Treponema sp. | reverse complement strand
TTGTGTCCTGCAGAAAATGTAATCTATTTGATTTCAAAAAATCTTCTGCCAGAAAGACCTGGTCGCTCCTTTGCATTGGAGTTAAAACCCAAATCATGCACCTATTTCGGTTACAGGGCGGCTTAAATTAACGGCATTGGAGCCATTTATGGGAAAAAAGAAAATCTTGAACATTTTCATTGATGAGTCTGGTGACTTTGGCCCATATAAAGCACATTCGCCAAACTATTATGTTGCAATGTTTTTCCACGAGCAGGCTCTTAGCATTTCTGAAAGCATCGCAACTCTGGATGCCCACCTATCAAATATCGGATATCAAAATCACACCGGTCACACGGGACCAATTATCAGAAAAGAACTTATTTACAAAAATGATTTAATGGAAAACAGGAAGAAAATTTTTAATGCATTATTCCATTTTGCCCGTAAGCTTCCAATTCACTACATTTGCCCAAAAATCAACAAAGCGGAGCGTAATGCACTCTCAAAATCTGAGCTTGAATTTTTTCATTCAGCCCGTGATTTCAAGAAAAATCTGTATAAACAGCTCGAAAAGAAAAAGTTATAGCTCCTCGCGCTAAAATTGACTTTTCACTAAAAATCAAGCTTCAGTTTATCGCCCGTTTTTATCCCGACTTTTTTATACCAACCTTGCGGGACTTCGAGGGCGTACAAAACAGATGTACTGCTTGTTACATTTGACAAATAAAAGGGAGTCATATCCAAAATGTCGCGGATTTTGCCGTTTTTGTCGATGTAGGCGATTGAAAGCGGATGCGGCGTGTTCTTCATCCAAAAGTTAAGGACTTGTTCTTCTTCAAAAATAAAAAGCATGCCCGTTCCATCGGGGATTTTTTGCCGGAACATAAACCCGTTCTGCCGCTGCTCAAAAGTCGAGGCAATTTCCGCCTTCACGGTGATTTCCTTTCCCTCAGAATTCACAATCGTGAGCTTTTTAACGGGGAGGTTTGTTTTTGAAGAGCAGGAAGAAGAAACAAGAATAAGAAAAAGAAATGAAAATAAAAAGAAAAATTTTCGCATTTTGAAAATCCTATAACTGTCACGCGGATTCGAAAAATCTAACGATTTTTCTTTCTCATTAAAAACTGATTTTGCGTTAGCAAAATCGAATCCGTGTGGCAATATAATTTTTTATAACGAATCCAGGAATTCGTCCCTTGCATTCTCGGCTGTAGTTTTCTGCACATTTGATGAATCTTTTTTGCTGTCGAATGTTTTGGCATCGACATATTTGAGCGTGAGTGGCTTTTCGAGCGACATGATTACGCCGTCATCCTTCCACACGGATTTTTTGGGAGAAAGTTCGCTTGGATTTCCGTATTTTTCGCAGAGTTTTGAAAAGACTGAATAATGGTCAATTTTGCTGCGGTCTAAATTCAGCGTGATGATATACAATTTGTCGTCTGAAAACTGAAACCAGCACCGCTCCAAAAAAGAAAAGCCAGAAAGAGAGCCATCCGTTTCGATTAAATACTGCCCGTCGGAAGGAGAAAGCGAAACATCCCGGTCACCGCGATAGCCAAACTGATGGTCATTTTTGAGCGCGTCTTTTAAAGAATCAATGCTCATGCCGAGCTTCGCCGAAGAAAAGCCATTCGGAAGAGAAAAAAGCGGAATCGTAAAAAATGCGACAAGAATCGCAAAAAGAATCTTTTTCATCCCTTTTATTTTCGGACGAATTCTTCAAGAATCTTAGTTTTGATTCTGATTCTGCCGCTGAACCTGCTTTCGGTAGAATTCGGCCTGTTTGAGAAGTTCAAGACAATCGGGTATGAGAATTTTGCCTTTTTCGATTTTGATAATCGGAGTTTTCATAAATGTGTACAAATACCGCGCTTGGTCATTTTTTGAAAGACCGCACATTGTGGCAATGTCTTCGGCAGTGAAGTTCGTCATAAACTGAGAGCCTTTCCCGACAGGAATACGCATTTTTTCGATTTGAAGCGCAAGCATGTCTGTCATTTGAGCGACTGGATTTGAACGCAAGAGCGTGTTTCCGAGCTGGCGTTGCATAGACCACAAGCGTTCAGAAAGCGTTGTGGTGAGGCGGTCAACCATTTGCGCCTGAGTAGAAACCATTTGGTTAAAGTTCTGCATGTTGATTGACATAAGCACGCAGTCTTCGGTGGCGATTGCATTCGCCGAGCGCGGCTTGTTTTCGAGCAAGGCCATTTCACCAAACATATCGCCCGCTTTGAGCATGGCGAGCGTGACTTCCGTGCCGTCAACGACTTTTGAGATTTTGATTGAGCCAGATTTAATGATATACATGTCCGAGCCTTTTTGTGCCTCAGAAAACACCATTGAGCCACGCGGATATTTCCGCACCATATCAGAACTTGGCTCAAGATACGGCGCATTTACACGAGGTTTAAGAACGGCAACGCGTTTAAGGGCTTTCTTAGCATTTTCGCTCGTATTGTTCATTTTTACATATTGATAGTACGCAAAAAAGGCAATGTCAAACTGCTGCTGAGCGTCAAAATACGCACCGACATTGTAAAGCTGCTCAAAATCTTCGCGGGAAGTAGTGCTTTGCGTTTGCTTCATGAGCGTTTCGTTTACTTTGCGCATGCGGGCTGCAAAAGTACGGATAATTTTGAGAGCGACAGCGGTATTTTTTTCGATAAGGGCGATGTACTGGTCACGCTGAACGGCAATGCACACGACATCAGACATTGCAACACAAGTTTCAACCTGAGCGCGCCGAGCCATACAAGAAATGACACCGACAAAATCACCAGGACCGAGAACAGAACTTTCAGAACCAGGCACTTCGCTTTGATGAAAAAGCTTTACATGACCGCTCTGAATAATATAGAAGCGATCAGCATCTTCTTTTCCTTCAACCAAGATATAAGTGTCTTTTTTAAAATTTACAAATGATAATTGCAGCACTTTCTTTTCCGCCTTCTATTCAGTATAACGCAAAAATAAAAATTTGTCTCTATTTTCTCATATATCGGCAGAAAAAATCACTTTTTCAAAGCCCCACAAAAAGAATTTCGTTTTCAAGCGCAATTCCCGTTTTTTCGCGCACGATTTTTTTCACCTCGTCCGAAAGCGTTTTAATGTCCCGCGCCGTCGCCTTCTGCTCAGGATTGATGATAAAATTCCCATGCCACGGAGCAATCTGAGCACCGCCCACAGAAAATCCCTTCAGAGCGCACTCGTCAATAACCTTCCCCGCAATAATTCCGTGCACAGCATCATTTTTGAACGCAGATCCCGAACTTGGAGCGCGGAAATGCCCTTTTTCTTTGCGAGAAGCCAAGCAGTTTTCCGATTTTTGAGAATCAAAGCCATCATGAACACAAAAAATTGCAGAAAGAATGATTTTTGAGGGGAGAAGTCTCTCCCCTGCGTCGCACTTCGTTGCGCCGCCACCCCACTCTGCGGGGAGTTCCCCGCAACGCCCCCCATCAATCTGTGGAAATCTGTGGAAATCTGTGGATTGAAACGGAGATTTTTTATACCCCCAATCAGCTTCATTTTTTTCATAAGTGTGAACCTGTAAATCCCGCGTGTCAAAATACTCCACCGAAACAAGATTGTCGCACGCACTCAGCCCAAAGCAAGTCGCGTTCATAAAAAGCGCACCGCCCACCGTGCCGCTCAGCCCCGTAAAGCCTTCAAATCCACAAAGATTATTTTTTTTGCAGAACGAAATCACGCTCCCCCAAGAAGCACCGCAGCCAACTTTCATAAATTTCTCACAGAGCTTTGGAGTACACAGAGAGCGTATTTTAGAGGATTGTTTTTCTTCATTTTGAATTTTCTCTGTGAACTCCGTGCGCTCCGTGAGGAATTTCACCGTATTCATCTTCCGCGTGGAAATAACCGCGTCCAAGCCCTCATCGCTGATAATCACATTCGAGCCGCCGCCGAGAATAAAAAATCCGACATTTTCTTCTATTAATTTTCTCACCGCAAACACAAGGCTTTCTGAATCGCTTGGTTCAAGGAAAAGTTTTGCCGCCCCGCCCACATGCATGGTCGTGTGCGAAGAAAGATTTTCATTCTGTTTTACCGTGCTGTGAAATTCCGTGCTTTCTGCAAGCGACTGCGCGAATTCTTCTATATTATTCATATTTTACCCTCTCCCTACCATTTCCCTGTTCGTGCGGTAGTACGCCGTGCCAGAGATTTTATTTTTATCAAGATATTTTTGCTCCACCAGATTTTCAAGAATCGTTTTTCTAAAGTATGATGAATCGGCAAGGCTAAGGAAAGCCGCGATTTCTCCTGCCTTGCGGGATTTTTCGTAGCAGAACGAAAGAATTTTCTCGTCATGCTCGCTGGCGTTTTTGGCGGGCATGTAATCAATATGCACCAAAGAGCCGTCCTGAACGCCTTCCGCAAAAGTTAAATCGGGAAGCACGAGCGTAAAATGGTCGGATTTTGAGATGACGAACGGCTTGTGCGTTTCATCAGCGTTGGCATAGTCTTCCATGATTTTATCAAAGCCCGTTCCCGCGGCTTCCATGACATTGCATTTTACAAGAACGGCACAAATCAGCTCGTTCCGCCGCTTGGAAATCAGATTCGCAAGATCATAAGTTTTTCCGAGATTTGCCCCCTGATAAAAACTTCCCGGCGAGGTGATTTCAAGCCTGTCCTTGAACATGTCGAGCTGAATCTGCGTTCCGTCCAAAAAATAATCCCGATGAGCCACCGCATTTATGATTCCCTCAAACAAGGCACGCTCAGGGTACGCATCAATTTCCACGCGTGAATCGGCGAGCTTTATAAGGGTGTGATTCATGCGCTGTTTTGCGAATTCCAACATAAAGCCGATTGAATCCGTAATGTTCCCGTTGAATTTATTGATAGTGACAATCCGCTCGCTCCCCTTGTTGAATCCCGAAAAAACCGAGCATTGCACCTCTGTTTTTTCGCCCTTGTATTTGTCAGAAAAAAGAAACGCGCCGTTTTTAAGAATACGGCTGTTCGTAAAAAATCCAATCGAAAGAAGAGCCTTGTCGCTCAGTTCATTCTGCGGGTTTCGGAGTTTATAGAATTCAAAGAGTTTAGAAAAATCCGCACGGTTATATGGTTCCTCCGAATCAAGCACATCAAACTGCGCGGCACGGCTTTTTATGCTCATCTCGATGATTTCTTCATAGGTCGCGCCGTTCGTAAAGCCGTCACGCCGCATATAAATTGAGGGAACATTCTTGAATTTTACGATTACGGGCTTGAACGGAGATTCTGGAACATCAACACGAATCAAAAAAAGCTCCCGCCCGTTTGCATCGTAGCGAAGAAAAGAAATCTGACTTTGGGGTCGTGGGAAAATATGCTCGTTCACCTGATTGTTGAAAAAATTCCGCTCGCTGTCCGCCTGTTCGCGGGAAAAGCCAATCAGTTTGTGGCTTTTATCCTCAACGCCGATAAAAAAAGAGCCGCCCGTCGTATTGGAGAATCCTGCGATTGTTTTGAGCCAGCCTTCGACATTCTCACGATTCAAACGAGATTTACATTCCAGGTCAAAAGATTCCAGCAACGGAACTTCCACAATTTCTTCAAGCCGCACGGCACTTCTCCTGTTTGAAGCAGTTCAATGAACTTCAACGAGCGATTGAAGTAACTTCAATCGTACTTCAATCGTACTTCAATCGTACTTCAAAGTCAAGTTCAATCGCTCAGTCATTGATTTTTTTCTTGTTTTCTTTACATAATGTTAAAATTTTTCTTGAAATATCAGTATTATGCGTTAAAATAACCTTAACACAAACTGGCAGTTATTTTTTCTGCCAGACACTAAAAAAATATCATAATGGAGGTACCTTATGAAAACTGTAAAATTGTATAGCGGGGGGGGGGGGTATTTAAACTAGTCCTTTTTCTTCTCTCAACTCTTTTACTTACTTTTTTTGTTGCCTGTGACAATGGCGATAAAGAAAACACACCAAGCGATTCTGTCACACCGACAGAAACTGTTTACACTTGGGTCGTAGATCCCGATATGGCTACAGCTCTGAACGTAGATGCCGGCACCTACACAATCAATGCAAAATCAGACAAAACATTCACCACCAGTCTCGGAACGACTGCTGTCGCAAGCGGAACATGGACACTCACAGATACAACCCTTTCCGCATTAATCTCAAAAGAGCTGAATGCTGGCGGAACTGCTCTTGAAGATGTAACTCCGTATACGCTCACATTCACCGTCGGCTCAAGCAATGTCCTCACGCTCGTTTCGGGCGAAAACATCACTCCAACCCCAGGTCCAGTCACGGACGACACGATGACATACACATGGGTTCTCGACGAGGATTTGGCATCGCTTTTTGTACAATCGTCTGCCCTCCCTGATATGACGGCTGGAACATATACAATCGAAATCCTAAACAACCATTTTGACGCATTCTTTAACAATGGAACCACTGCAATTGAGAGCGGATATGCAAGCGTTGAGGACGATTCTATTACTTTAGATACTTTAGACTATTATATTGAATTCACCGTGGGTGAAAACAATGTTCTCACATTCGTAAAGCCTACTTTTATCGTAGAGTTTGCCAAAGAGGGGGCCAGCGGTGACATGAGAGACGAAGTTACTGTTACGCTCGGGGATAAAGTGCGAAGACCTGCAAATCCTACAAAAGCCGATTATTATACAGAAGAAGAACTCACCAAAATGGAGGGGCTGCCTGACTATAACATAAAATACGAATTCAAAAACTGGTATGACGATACTGGAGAAGATGCCAAAGTATACGACTTTGACACACGTGTTGTTGACGACACCGTAATTTATGCTCACTGGAATGAGATTTTTTACCGTCCAGTCAGTTATGATGAAGAAACTATAGCGGCTTCTCCTTCAGGATTGGTCAAAGTAGGAGATACTGTTACATTTACCGTTACTCCTCCTACTGGTCAAAATATCAGAGAGGGCTATCCAAAAGTCGAATATTACTATTATGAAAGTGAAACTGACTTTGGAGATAGAGAACTTCCACTCACGCAGGTCGAAAACGATACCTTAAAATGGACTTTCACAATGCCAAACTCTCGTGTAAACATTTCAGCGGAGTTTGATAGTACAAACTAATTGTCCTACAAGCAGTGACACGCTAAAAGCAGCTTCCCAAAACGGGAGGTTGCTTTGCGGGTGTCAATCATAGATTATATATTTGACAGTATATTCTTACGGGTATATACTGTCTGTAAGGATTTTTTTATGGGCAAAACTATAATCAGCGATGACGGCCGCTTTGAGTGGGACGAAGAAAAAAATGAAATCAACCGCAAAAAGCACGGATTTGGCTTTGAAGAAATAACTGATGTGTTTGACGACCCATATTTTCTTGTCCGTTATGATAAAAA
Organism: Treponema sp.; assembly: GCA_017464425.1. Taxonomy (GTDB): domain Bacteria; phylum Spirochaetota; class Spirochaetia; order Treponematales; family Treponemataceae; genus Treponema_D. Next base: position 50,887 of record JAFUDX010000039.1, on the reverse strand, counting down.
TCATTCTGTTGATGAAGAGCGATGGAATGGAATCGGTTGTATAAGCGGTCTGTTGGTTCTTGTTACAACTTTTACCGAGCGGGGAAGAACAAGAATCATCTCGGCACAAAGGGCAGACAATGACTTGAAGGAGGTCTACTATGATTACATCAGACAAATTAACGGCTGAGCGAATCGCCGAAATTGAGAAATTTCCAATCACCTATGATGAAGATTCTCCTAAATTCACGAAAGAAGAATTGCGCGAATTCGTTCCGTATCATAAAGAATACTTTGATATTACTCCCAAAAAAGTGATGATTTCGTTTAAAATCGATGCAGATATTCTGGCAATGATGAAAGCGACGGGCAAAGGCTATCAGACTCGAATGAACAAATGTTTGCGAGAAGATGTCCTTGCTGGCAGGTTTTAGTTTATCAAAGCGGCTTCCCTAAGCGGGGGCTGCTTTTTTATTCCCTCATTGAAGAATTACGCGATTTGTTCTATATTATTCATTGGTTTTATTATAGAAAGAACGAGAACTTTTATCCACAGAGGAATTTATGGCACTGAAACTTTTTAATACAATGGGTCGCGCGATGCAGGAATTTGAGCCGATTACGGCGGGGCATGTCGGTTTTTACGGATGCGGTCCTACAGTCTACAATTACGCGCATATCGGAAATCTTCGCGCCTATGTGTTCTTGGATATTCTCGACAAAACGCTTTCTTACCTCGGCTATGACATCAAACATGTCATGAACATCACCGATGTCGGTCACTTGACGGGAGACGATGACGAAGGTGACGACAAAATGCTCAAATCCGCCGAAGAACGGCACCAGAGCGTACTTGAAGTGGCGCAGTTTTACACCGACGCGTTCATGAAGGACATCGACGCGCTCAATATCCGCCACCCTGATGTGATTTGCAAAGCGACCGAGCACATCACCGAAATGATTGAATTGATTAAAAAAATCGAGGCGAACGGTCACACCTACATGGCGGGCGGAAACTTGTACTACGACATCTCCACCTACCCCGATTACGGAAAACTCGCGAACCTTGATTTGGAAAAACTCGTTGCTGGTAAAGGAAAGCGCAAAGAAGTTGTAATTGACGAAAACAAGCGAAACCCAGGCGACTTCGTTCTTTGGTTCACAAAATCAAAATTTGAAAATCAGGCGATGACTTGGGATTCTCCGTGGGGGAGAGGCTACCCCGGCTGGCACATTGAGTGCTCGGCGATGAGCATGAAATATCTCGGAAAGCACATCGACATTCATACGGGTGGAATCGACCATGTGCCCGTCCACCACACAAACGAAATCGCGCAGAGCGAGGGAAGTTTTACGGAAGAAGAGCGCAAAGCCGGTCCCTGGGTCAAATACTGGATGCACAACGAATTCCTGATTCTCGAAGGCGGAAAAATGTCGAAGTCGAGCGGGCATTTTATCACGCTCCAGACCGAACTTCCGCCAGAGAAAGGATTTTCGCTTACGAGCAAGGGCTTTGCACCGCTTGATTACCGATTCTTCCTGCTCGGCGGTCATTACCGAAAACCGCTTATTTTCTCGATGGACGCGCTTGAATCCGCAAAGAACGGCAGAGCGGCGTTGAACGAGCGAGTTGCAAAACTTGTGAACAAAGCCGAGCAAACGGAAAATGTAAAACTGAAAACTGAAAATTACGCAGAAATTCTCGGTGAGATTGCAAAAAATCTCGGTGAAACAGAGAATCTAAAGCGGTTCCGCGAGGGATTGGAAAACGACCTTGCTACTCCGGTCGCGCTTTCGGCGTTGCAGAAGGCTTCAAACGGAAAAGGACAAAAGGCAAGCGAGGCTTTGGCAGAAATTTTCGTGATGGACAAAGTACTTTCGCTTTCGGTGATTGAAAACGCGATTGCGATTGCCGAAAAACAGGCACAACAAGCACAAGCTCACCTTGACGACCACGCAGGCGACCCGGAAGCGGCTGAAATCACGGCATTGGTAGAGGAACGAACGGCGGCAAAAAAAGCAAAGGATTTTGCCCGCGCAGACGAAATCCGAAACCAGCTCAGCCAGCGCGGAATCACAATCATCGATACTCCGCAAGGCCCGACTTGGAAGCGAAACTAGCGCGGAATCGCCCTAAAAAATAAGAAAATTGTAACCAAACGACATCATCATTGTTCAAAGGAGTGAGGAAGAAAATGCCGGAACTACAGATTCATAAAACATACAATGCAGCAAATCCGGCTGACTTCAGGGCAATTTACAACGAGACATTCACCCTGCTTTACAAGGTGGCATGGCGCGTTGTGAATGACGAAGAGGCTGCTGAAGACCTTGTGCACGACTCTTACATCAAGGCAAGCGAAAAAAACATGGTCTTTCCGAGCCTTGACGACGCAAAATTCTGGCTTATCCGCGTGGTAAAAAACGCGAGTCTCAATTATGCAAAGCGAAAGGTGCGTGAGTCAAAGGCGTATCATAAAGTCCTCTACGAAAGCAAAAAATCTTCCGAAAGCGCGGACACTTCCCTGCTCAAAGAAGATGCCAAGCGAATCGCGCTTGAAGCCCTGAACAAGTTGCCTAAAAGCCTGCGAGAAGTTCTCATCTTGCGCGAATACGGCGACCTCAACTACAAAGAAATCGGCAAGGTGCTCGGCATTACGGAAGGAAACGTAAAAATCCGCATGTTCCGTGCGCGAGAGCAACTTGAAAAATTATTGGAGGCTGATGATGTCTACATCTCTTGAAAAAGATTTACACTCTGTGTACATCGACGGCGAAATGCCGGAAAGTTTTGTTTCTCAGTACGAAAGTCTTGTCTCTGCAAACGAGAAAGAAAAATCTGCTCTCTCAAAAATGCAGAAACTTCATGACTTACTCAAAGAAGACGCAAGCGAAAAGACAGTCTCCAGCGATTTTATGGAAGAAAGCTTTGCGCGATTGCAGACAAAAATGCGCTACGCTCAGAATGTCTCTTTTGCGGGCGAGCAAAAATCGTTCATCACACCGTTCGTAAAATACGCCTCTTCTTTCGCGGCGGCGGCGGCAGTGTTCGCGCTCGTGTTCATTCCCGTTCACTACAATTCGCTTTCAAACGCAAAGGAAACGGCGATTGCGGCTATCTCAATCATGAAAAACAAGAGCATCGAGCCAATCGCAAAGAACGAAGTCGTTGTTGACGGAAATATCTCAAAAGAAGATTTGTCAAAAGGTCTTGCTGTTTCAGAAACGCCTGTTGCAAAATCAGATGCTACTGAAAGCGCAGCGGCATCCACACAAAACGCATCTGCCGTTGAGCAAAAAACAATCTATGCCACAAATCTGGCTTCCAACGGTGGCTCTCGCTCAATGCCCTACATTCACGAAGACAGAAATTCAATCAACTATCAGTTCCGACGCAATCTGCCTTCAGTCGATGTTTTTGCACCAGATTTTTCATCATCTTCAATTTCTATCACAATTAATATTCCCAATTTTCATGAAATGGGTAATAATATAGAGATGATGAAGGAATAAGGATTGCTAAAAAACTCTAACCTTAAAAACACTTTTTCTCTCCTTTTTAGAAAATACTCGGCGTTTCGGGTATTTTCTTATATTTTTGTGATTGCAGCAGTTCTTTCTATAATATCAGTCGCAACGGTCAAATCAAAAAAAATTCCTGTCATCAATTCGGTCATTCCAGTCGTTGGCTCGCCTGGCGATGAAATGATTATTCGTGGCGCAAATTTTGGCTCAAGTCGCGGTACCAATTATGTTGAAATCGGCGGGATCAGAATCACGGCAAGCGGCTATGTCAATTGGACTGACAATTTTATTAAACTCATTCTGCCGTCAAATGTTCAAGACGGGCTTGTTTTAGTAGTCACACAGGCAGGTGCCTCAAAGCCAGGATTTTTTGCAAATGAGGCAGGCATTCCCATCGCCGTCACGCAGAATGTCAGGGCGTCACTTCCCACAATCACAAGCGTTTCGCCCACAAGGGGGAGCTACGGCTCGCTTCTTACCATTATTGGCTCTGATTTTGGTTCTGTGCGCGGAACTTCCAAAGTCATTTTTACCGCAAATCAAGAAGATGCCTCCCATGCCAGTTCTTTGGGCAGTGGTCAGGGCGAAGTTGCCGCAGATTTTGATTTTTCAGTGATTTCAGCAAGCGAAACTGACTTCGACTATGAGTTTTGGAGCGACTCAGAAATCCGCGTCCGAATTCCAGACGGCTGTGCAACGGGCAACATCTTTGTCGAAACCGAAAAAGGCAAAAGTGCAGCCGTTGCCGAAGAAATCACGATTCCCGCTGGCAAAAAATCATACACATCCCGAAAAACATACATTTTGCAGGTCAATGCCGACATCGATTCGGTTGACACAAAAAATGGCACTTCTCTTACCCTGCGATTTCCACGCCCTATTATTACATCATGGCAGCCGATGGTTGAGCTTACCGAGTGCACTCCCGAACCAGTCATTTCTGATTACAAAAATACGGTCATTCATCAGCTGCAGCTCAAAAAAGCAAATTCAAAAAGCGAAAAAATCAGATTCAACCACAATTTCGTTGTTTCAGCATATTCCGTTCAGACAGAAATCAATGCAAAAGCAGTAAAACCCTATTCTCAGGGAACAAAATCCCGTATTCTTTACAAAAATGCAACAGCCGCAGATTCTTTGATTCAATCAGAAGATGAACGAATTGTCGCGCTCGCAAAAGAAATCGTCGCAAAAGAAACGAATCCCTACATGCAGGCAAAGCTTGTGTACGATTATATCCTTGACAATTACAAATTGCTCACTGATTTGCGAAAGGCCGATGCTTCGCCGCTCGACCTGCTCAAAAGCAAAAAAGGCGATGCCTACGATTTTGCGATTTTCTACACTACATTGCTTCGTGCGCTGCTCATTCCTGCAAATCCGATGGCGGGCATTCTCGTTGATTCCAAAATGAAAACGCAAAGCCATTGGTGGACTGAATTTTATATCGAAGATTTTGGATGGATTCCTGTGGATATTTCTTTAGGCGCGGGATTACCGTATAAGGCCTTCCGCCCAGTTGAGAACGCGCGGGAATTTTATTTTGGGAATTTAGATTCGCAGCATATCGCTTTTTCAAAAGGTCAGAATGAAATCAAGCAGACAATTTCGCCGAACAGCAAGATTGTCGTGCGCCCAAGAAGCTACGCATTGCAAACGATTTGGGAAGAATCCAGCGAAGGAAATGTAAATTACAGTTCTCTTTGGAACACCCCGATTGTGCTTGGGTTATATTAGGAGGAATTATGTCTACAAAAGTTTTGTCTGTCGGTGGCTCAATCGTAGCACCAGAATATCCTGACACGGAATTTGTGTCTCGATTTGTCGCTATGGTAAAAGATTTTCTTTCAAAAAATCCGAGCGACCGTTTGATTTTGGTCGTGGGCGGTGGCGGACCTGCCCGCATTTATCAGAAAGCATTCCGCGAAGTCACTGGCACGGCAGAAAGCGATGGCACGGACGCAGCTGATTGGATTGGCATTATGGCGACTAGATTGAACGCACAGTTCGTAAAGGCAAGTTTCGGCGATTTGTGCAAAGAAGACGTTGTGACGGATCCAACGGCGGCAAAGGATTTTACAGGACGCATTCTGCTCGCGGCCGGTTGGAAGCCAGGCTTTTCTACCGACAACGATGCCGTTCTCCTTGCCGAAAAATTCAATGCGGACACGGTAGTAAATTTAAGCAATATCGAAAAAGTCTACACCGATGACCCGCGAAAAAATCCCGACGCAAAGCCGCTCGACACGATTTCATGGAGCGACTTCCGAAAAATGGTCGGCGATGAATGGGTTCCTGGCAAAAACTGCCCCTTTGACCCGATTGCAAGCAAAAAAGCAGAATCACTTGGCTTGGTCGTCATCTGCGCAGGCGGAAAAAACATCGAAAACACACGCGCAATTCTCGAAGGCAAAGCCTACACAGGAACGACGATTAAATAAAATTTCTCACAGAGCACACAGAGACCATAGAGAAATGTTTTTCTAGAAAAATCTCTGTGTACTCTTTAGCTCTGTGAGGAATTTAAAAATTTTCCAATTCTGTAAGCAAGCCGTCAAGTTTTATGCCGTATTCGGGATCGGTGGCCCAATGACCGGCGAGTTCTTGGACGGTGCGGGCGAATTTTGCTTTGTGCGGCCATGAATAGCGCGGGTCAACGCATTCTTGCTTTAACTTAACTTCGGCTGTGGTGGCATATGCCTGCAAATGCTGGATATGCGCACGCACGCCAATCTGCTCGCTCTCAAACCATTCGCCAGGATGCTCGGCATCCATTGCGCCAAGCCCGCAAAAATTGTTCATTTCGGGCAAAACGAGGTTTCCGTAGCCCAAAAAGCCTGTCTCAAGGCACATCTGAACAAATGCGACATCAGAATTGATTCCTTCAATTGCACCTTCTGTTACATACAAAGCGGCAATCCGTGCCACTTTGTCTTTGTCCTCAAAATCACTTTTATGATTCATAAAAAATGCGGTGAGTTGCTCAGAATTTTTCATCGGGCTTCCCAAAAGCTCGCGCGAACATTCTTCCTTTTGCGGCGGGGTAACACATGAAAAGAAAACCTGCAAAAACCAGCAAAATCCAATAAAAAACAAAAACCGTACACTATTTTTCTTCATAATGCAATTATCGGCGATTTTTTTTGCGTTGCGTTGCCAAAAATTGAATTTTTTTGCCTATATATATGCAGGAGAAAAAGAAATGAATACATTCTTAGATTTTTTCAACGAAGATTCTTTTGAAAGTTCCAATAAGCTCCGCGTTCGTGAAAACACTTTAAAACACGGTCTTGCCTTCCCCAGCGATGAAGAACTCATCATGATGATATTGGGCTCAGGAACAAAAGAAATGCCCATAAAAGAACTTGCACGGCAGGTGTTATCCATCGTTATGACTTCTAACAGTGACACGCTGATTGAAAACCTCCAGAAAATCAGGGGCATGGGGAAGTCAAAAGCACTGATGATTGCCTCCGCGCTCGAATTGGGACGAAGAATAAACAGAAATCCGCAGACTTTAATAAAAACACCGAGCGAAGTAGTTCCGTTCATTCAGAATTATGCCATGCAAAAGCAAGAGCATTTTCTGTGTATAAGCATGAATGGCGCAAAAGAAATAATTTCAATTCGGGTGATTTGCACCGGGGTAAGCAATATGGCAATAATAGAGCCACGAGAAGTGTTTTCGGAGGCCCTTAAAGAACACGCCTCTGCCGTCATACTAAGCCACAATCATCCCAGTGGCAATCCTGCTCCTTCTCAACCAGATGTCAAAGTCACGCTCAGGCTGTATCGCGCCGCAAAGTTGCTCGGACTCGCCTTACTTGACCATATCATTCTCGCAAAAACTTCGTATTTCAGTTTTTTGGAAAACAGTTGTTTAACCGAAGAAAAACTCATTGAGAAGCTTCTTGAAAAGGATTCTGCGCAGAAAATTTTAGAATACGAGCAGTCCGTGTGTTGAAATGTTCATGGTAAATCATTACAATAGAAAAATAAAGTTTTAATTTTTGAGGTAACATATTATGTTGATGACAAACGAAATCAAAGTCGGAACAGCCTTCATGTATGAGGGAAAGGCTCTCATCGTTCAGAAGATGCTTGGTCAGAAATCTGGTCGCCAGGGCATGGTTACAAAACTTCGCGTTGCTGATATTGTCACTGGTGGAACTCAGGATTTGGGACTCGACGCTGGTGAAAAATTCGAAGAAGTTGAGCTTGTCGAAAAGAACGTAAAACTTTCTTACATCGACGGAAACGACTACCACTTCATGGATCAGGAAACATACGATGATGTAATGCTCGACAAAGACTATCTCGGCGATAACGCTGGTTACATTTCTCCAGATGATGACTACGAAGTTAAAGTCACCTATTACGAAGGCAAACCAGTCGGTGTTCGCTTGCCAATTCAGGTTACTCGCACTATCACTTACTGTGAGCCTGGAATCAAAGGCGATACTTCTGGCAAATCAACCAAGCCGGCAACGCTCGACACAGGCATGGAAGTTAAAGTACCGTTGTTCTGCAACACCGATGACCGCATCGTAATCGATACCCGCGACGGCTCATTCGTAGAGCGCGCCAAAGACTAGAAATAAATTTCTCACAGAGCTAAGGAGCTCACAGAGGAATTATTATAATGTCAAAAATCACACCTCAATCATGTTACCTAAGAAAACTTGATTGAGGTTGTTTTTTTTTATACAAAAAACTCTCTGTGTACTCTGTGGTCTCTGTGAGGGATTTTTTTCCGCGCACGAAGCATAGCTTCGTACGCTACCAATATAATTCACTTTCAAACGATGTGCCTTCTTCGGTTTTGCCTACAATCGTGAGTTTTTTTTCGGCTTCGTTCACTTTACCGAAAATCTCAAGTGTTTGACCGAGTTTGGCTTCTTTGGCGTAGTTTAAGCGGAAGTCGGTGAAGGCGGCTGTGCGCAGATTTTCGGGAATTGCATCGGCAACGAATGCGCCGTAGCGTGCGTTGTTCACATGGTTGTTGCCGTCAATTTCTGAATAGTTGATTTTGCGCTCGTCCCATTTTTCCAAATCTTCAGGAATCTGAATCTTTCCGTACTTCATGCAGTCGTGTTCTTTTGAAGTTTCAACGGGCGGCCGCATGTCGAATTTTTTGGTGGGAATGATTCGGTGCAGGGCGGGGTCGACCAAAAGCCATGAACTTAAGCCCGTGATGAGCGGCGTGCCGTCTGGAGCGGCAAATTCGTAGGCACGGACGAGCTGGAGCGGTTCTGCCCTTTCTTCATAGGTCGTAAAAACATAATTTTCGTTTTCGCGCGGAAAGCGGTGGAATCGGAAGGCAACGCGCGAAACAAGGCAAGCGTATCCGTGTTCGGTGAGCGTGTCTCTGTCCATGCCGCGCTGGGCGTAATCTTCAACCGCCATGTCACTCGTCACTTTTAAAAGCTCGTACAGGCTCAGTTTTTTAGAAGAATCACTCTGCGAAAACTGAACTTTATGCTCACTGTGGAAGGTGATTCCGTCTTCATCGTACCATTGTTTAAATTCTGTCATTTTTTCTCCTCTGTGATTTGACACAAAAAACTGCGAAAAGTTTCAGTATTCTTATCCCAAAAAATCATCTGCGTCATCAAGTTCTTCCACAAAGTTGATGGAATTTTCCCGCTTCATAACGACCACCGTGATGTCATCGTCTCGCTTGACCCCATTAGTGAACCGTTGGAACGCATCGATTATATCTTCCATGATTGACTGCGCATCTTTTGCAAAACTCTCTTTGAGAATCCGTTTGAGTCGTTCTTTTCCGAACATTTCATTCGCCCTGTTTCTTGATTCCGTGAGTCCATCCGTATAGAAAATAAGAATGTCGTCCTCGCCCATCGTAAAATTAATCTGGGGGAAAGAAACCGTTATAAAATCAAGTCCAATTGCTCCGTGGTGCTCTTCGCTGTCACCCGATTCAATTTCGTCACAGATATTGCTTTTTGCCGAATAAAGCAGCGGATTGGGATGACCTGCATTCGCCATTTCCACCACACAATCATCATTTTTGTCAAAAGGCTTGAATCGGAACATAAGCCCCGTGAGATAATTTTCGATGCCGCCTTTTGCCTCGATGATTTCTTCGTTTATCTCATAGAGCGTGCGGGAAACCGTCTCGTTATTCCGCATATTCCGAATAAATGACTGGAAGATGATATTTTTTGCAAGCATAGTGACCAAACTTGCCGCAATTCCGTGCCCAGAGACATCAAACAGCGAAAATCCGTTTAAATTGTCTTTGTCGAGGTAAAAATCGTACATATCGCCAGAAACTTTGTCGAGCGGGCTGTAGCTGACGGCAATATCCCATCCACGAAGCGTCTTTGGCGGATACGGAAAGAATTTTTTCTGAACAAGCGAGGCCATTTCCAAGTCAGTCTCTGCACGCCGAATTTCTTCGGTAAGCGTTGAATTCTTTTTAGAAAGCTCGCGCGTTTGTTTAAGAACTTCACGACGAAGCTTGATATTGAGGTATTCGTTTTGATTCAGTGCCCTGTTATAACGAATCGAAAGGATAACAATAAACACAATAATCGTAACGAGCCAGCCAAAGAGAGAAATGTATGGGTAATCAACTTTTTCAAAAACAAGTTTTATGAGAATATCGAGTGCAATTGAAACAAGCAGCGGAATAAAACTTGCCGAAAGCACAAGAAAATTTTTAAGCCCCGTCTCTTTTGCAAGATTTTTGATAATAAGCGCAAAGCCCATCAAAAGCTGGACAACCGAAAGCAGAAATGGAATCGGTCCAATTCGTATGAGTGCCTTATAATTTGGTGCAAGAAGCACAATAAGCGATGAAAGGATAAGAATGGCAAATCTGATTGCCCGAAACACAGGTGGCTCACGCCTTTTGACGAATTCAATGATGAGCGAAGAAAGAAAAAACGACATCAAAAAAAGGCCTTCGCACAGCGTAAGTTTTGTGAACAGCAAGGCTGAAATAGCATTCGTGATTCCTGCGGGCAAAATTGAGCCGAAAAAAGGCGTAATAAAGATAACCGAAGCGATACACAGCAAGGAGAACGAAAGATATTCCCGCTCTTTTATGCGCCAGATAAAAATCATGAGAAACAAAATCGCCGTAAAGAACATACCGCCAGCGGCAAAAAAGTAAATAACGGTTTGCATGAAATTTCTTGATAAATTCTGCTTTTGAATAAAATCATGCTCGCCCAGAATAACATTATCTGAAATGCCCGATTTTCCCTGACAGAAGACTTTAATGAGAATCGTGTTGCGCTCACCTCGTTTTAATAGCGGTTCAGGAATTGAATAAAAGTGCGACCCCCACCATGCGCATTTTGTATGGGGCGGAAAATCTCCGTACCCACCGATGTATGTATCATTTATCCATGCTTTTTCTGCGTAGTGAAGATATGAAATGCTCAGACCGAGCGACTTGTTTTCAAGTTCTTTGGGAAGGATGAATGTGGCTTTGAGCCAGACAAATTCCTGCTCTGGTCCTGCGACTTTGCGTATATTCGCCATGCCTTCTGTGGAAAATTTATGAAACTGAAGACGGTCTGCGGTAAACGGAGTACTATGAGCGTTACATTCTGCCCAATAAAATCGATCCCGCAAATCAATGATTGTTTCGGAATCGTAAGAAGAATTCTCGCTTTTACAAGATAAAAAAAGAAGAGAGAAAACTAAAATGATGGCAGAAAATAATTTAATTTCTCGCACAATATAATTGTATCACAATTTTTCAAGAAAATCTCTAAAATCAATAAAAATTTTATCAATCTGTCCTATCGTGGAAAATCAAGCAACATCCCTCTGCCCCACAACCAGCCGTTTTTGACCTCAAAAAGCCAGAATTCTTCTCCATAGCAAAAAATTGCCCAGTCATACAGGGCGACATTCGTGCCAAAAGGAACAGGCATCATTTTTTCACGCTCATTTTTTGCCAACTCATCATATTTTTTTACTTGAAAGAGTTCCTGTGCAATCTGCTTGCCTTCACTCAGTTCGTTAAAACAGTAAAAAGAAGTATGGAGTTCTCCGCCAGATTTAAAATTCAAAGTGACGGGAACCCGCTCATACGCAAAAAAGAAAACTGGGGCAAAGAAAAAAATCAACAAAAACGCGCTTTTTTTAAAAGACATACTTAGTTTATCGGAAAAGCATAACTCCCGCTTGAATACACTCGCCCATCTTCACAGTCCGAAACTTCAAAACTCACGCGATTTTTTGCAGAATCAAACGCGATTTTAAAGAAAACGCTCGTATCGGGTAGGATTTTATCCGAAAACTTGAATCGCTTGATATTCGGCGTTGAAAGCGGCAGGCCAAAATATTTTTGTGCATAATGAACGACCAAATCAATCTGCGCCACCGCGGGAAGCAATTTAAACTGCGGGAAATGCCCGTCAAAATAATCGCTTTCGGCAACGATTTTCACTTTGAGAGAAACAGCATTTTCTGATTTTTCAAGCACTTCTTCGCCTGAAATCGAGTGAATCACTTTTCGTCTCCCTCATCATCAGTCGCTGAGTCTGTCGAAGTGTCAAACAATGCCTGAATTTCGGGCTTGTGTTTTTTGCCCTGCACATCGCACGGAAGTTTTTCGAGGTAACGCCATTTTTTCGGCAAAACCACATTCTCAAAAAACTGCAAAAGATAGTCGTGGAAGTGGCGGTTTATGAGATATTTTTCTGTCGTGGCGAATTTCTGCTTGCCTTCTTCGTTCAAGACAATCGCCGCCGCAAGATACTGCCTCCTGTCTTGCATTGGAACAACGGAACAATCGGCGACAAGTCCGCTTTGCAAGAGTCTGTTTTCAACTTCGGTGACGGAAATGCGTTTTTCTTCGATTTTGACGATGGAATCCGCGCGACCTTTGAGCAAGAAAGTGCCGTCTTCATACATTTCGGCTAAATCGCCCGTCTTAAAACCGGCAGGGTCTTTGATGTACGGAGAAATAATCGTGAGGCAGCCGTCGTCTTTGTCGAGCCAGATTTTTGCATTGTCGAACGGTGTCCAGATTAAGCCGTTTTTGGTCTGCTGGCGGTAGGCGATTCCCGAAGTTTCGGTTGAGCCGTACACTTCAAGCGGGCAGAATCCGAACACGCGATTGGTGTCCACGGCAAGCTCTGGGGAAACCGCCCCGCCCGATGTGAAAATCCACGGATTTTTGAGCGGTAACTTTTTTTCGCCTAATTCGGCACAGGTTCGCTTTAAGAATGCGGGAACGGCGATAATCATGTAGGATTCGTCGTCCAACGCTTCAAACTCTTCGGGAAATTCAATTCGCTTTCTGCGGAACGGAACGCCCGCGGCAAACGGAAGCGAAATCGTGAACAAAAAACCGTAAATGTGGTGCTGTGAGTTGACCGCGCACAGTTTTCGGCTCGCAAATTCATCGTACCATTTTGAAAGAATAAAGGCATTGTCCGCCTCAAATTCAGTCATGCGCTGATGCACAGCTTTCGGATGCCCCGTAGAGCCTGATGTATACAAAATGATTTTCGTTTCGTCGCTTTCGATTGCGGGAGTCGTCATTTTTTCAGATTCAGTCGGCTCGGTCTCATCTTCAAGAATCTTCGGGATAAAGAATGCGTCTTCGATTGGCTTTCCCTCAACTTCGGTCTGGTCAGTGAGGAACAGCGTCGTGCTTCCCGCCCCCTCTCGCATTTCTTCAATAAATTTAGGGCTGATGTTCGCGGTGAGGAGCACTTCTTTTTTGCACTGCAAGAGCGCAATGAAAGTACACAAAAAGAGCCAGTAATCTTCGCAATGGAGAATCCATTTTTCGCACTCGCCGTGACTCGTGATAAAGCGGCGCATTTTTGCGCTCGTAGCAAGGAAATCGCTCCATGTGAGGTATTTTTTGTCGCTCCACTTTCGCTCATAGCACATAATTTTTTCGAGCGGCCAGCTTTGAGCATTGAATTTTGAAATATACGCAAGTTTCGGCATTTTTGAATTCACCACCATTCGCACAAGAAATTCCACGGCAAAAAGAACGCCCATAAGCGCATAGGCAATTCCGCCGTTATAAATCGACCACATTTTATCACTTTTACTAAAAACTGTGTACAGTGCCGCTGCGCCATTCAGAATAAAAAACACGCACCATATTACCGTGACTTTAAAGCAATACTTCTCAACACGGCGCGAAATGTGCGACTGCGAGAGATTTTTTTGCGCGAGGCATGCGAAGCGGAAGCAGATATTCGGCGGCAAAAAGAGCGTGCTTCCAAAAGTGAACAGAAAAATCACATTCATCAGCACGGGATAGAGCTTGATAAAAAGCGTCTGACCTGTGGCAAGGCAGATAAGCCCCGCCGCAAGCAGAAGCCCTGCGCTCACGAGCAAGCGAAGATTTTTTTTGAGCCGCGCGCCCAAAGACGATTCCCCGCCCGCACGAGCTCCACCCGTCGCCATGAGCAGATACACGAGCGCGATAAAGACAATAAACAACGAGAAAATTTTAATCGGCACATGAAAAATCACGAGGCAAGAAAAAACAACGAGCGGATAGAGAATCGAAAGGATAATGAAAGCGATTCGTGAAAACAAGTGCATAAAAATAGTGCCACACGGATGCATTAGTCGCGTAAGCGACGAATTAATAATTTCTACTAACGCAAACAGTGCAAAGCAATGTATTCGAGATTTCTACGAAATCTCAGTTTCTAAAACTTTTGCTTTGATTTTGCGTTAGCAAAATCGAATCCGTGTGACTATTAATTAGTGTTTCTATTTTGTAAGTGGCTCTAGAATGTCGACCACATCTTGCACGGTTTTGACTGACTTGAACGCTTCGGGCTCAATTGCGGCGTTGAGAAACGGCTTGACTTTTACAATCATTTCAACCGAATCAATTGAATCAAGTTCCAAATCTTCTGAAATTGAAGCCTCTGGAGTAATCAAATCTTCATCAATGTCAAAATCGTTTATGAGAATTTCTTTGACCTTTGCATACAGTTCATCTTTTGTCATAATTAGTTAGCCTTTGCCTTTTCTGAAGAAATATATTCTGCCAAAGCATTGATTGAAGCAAAATGCTCGCGAGTCTCAGAATTTTCTGCGTTGAATTTGACGCCAAATTTCTTTTTAAGGGCAACGCCAAGCTCAAGCGCATCGATTGAATCTAAGCCCAAGCCCGTGCCAAAAAGCGGCTCCGAATCAACGATATTTTCTGGCGTAATGTCTTCAAGTTCAAGAGAAGAGATGATACATTCTTTAATCTGCTGTTTAAGTTCGTCCATTTAAAAACCTCTTTACATATGGGAAAGAATATTATATAGCGAGGCTCATTAAATTTCAATATCGATACATGGCATTTGCTTCATCAGAAAGGGCTGCCTTCATTTTTTCGGTGATTCGCTTTGCCGCAATCGTTTCTGGTACATCAGCGAATTCTTGCGGATAAATCGGGTCTTTTATCTGTAAATCATATACATAGCGATGATTCGGATTGACTTGAAGGATTTTATCGCCTTTTCCAAGCCCTCGTTTTTCGGTACCGCCAATGTACACGGGGATAATGGGAACATTCGCCCGCAACGAAAGCCGTGCCGCACCTTTTTTGTACACATGCTGACCGTACGGAGTGCTTCTTGTTCCTTCAGGGAAAATCATTATGCAGTTTCCCGCCTCCAAATCACCTTTTGCAAGTTCCACCATATCATCAAACGGAATTGAATTGGGCATGTACAATTCTTTGATGATGACTTGCATGACACTTCCTTTGGACAGAGATGCCTTTGGAACGATTGAGCCGTGCTTTAGCATGGAAAGCATGACGACCGAATCAAAGTAGCCAGGATGATTTGCGACGATTATCGCTGATTTGAGATTATCCAGATAATTTTTTTTATTCACTTTGATTTTGAGCAGATTGAGACTCCACATTATTCCCAGAAAAAACTTGAACAGAACATAAATGAGATGCCGCATATGATACTGAAATTTTTGTTTTTTGGGAAAAATAAGCTTTGCGATGGGAAAACAGATGATTGAGAGCAGAACCGAACCGACTCCAAAAATCGAAAGCGAAATCAGTTTTGAAATAATTCGGAGAAAATAAAGCGGATAGTTTTTAATTTTTTCTTTTGGAAAAAGAAGTGTTTTTTCGCCGTCCATTTAAAGTCGCTCCACGCTCTGTGCCTTAACATAATTGTAGGAAATTTCATCAGCGAGCAAATCCGTAACATACACGCCTGTGACCAGAATTTCTTCTCCGTCCTGTGGCTCATTTCCGTTAAAATCGTAATGGAATTCGATTCCCTGCTGACAGCACGCAAGCGCATCAGAAATAAGAACGGCATATGTTCTGCCCCCTGTCGTGGGAGAATCCTCATAGACAACAAAATTACCCCGCATTTTAATAACCTTATCTTCGTACAGCTCAGGCTCGACCATCATGTTAAATACTTCGGCATACACAAGATTTCCATTCATCTGAGAAAGATCGTAATCAATTCCGTTTTGCGAAACACTCTCAGCGGCAGGGCTTGGTGACGATGCCACCTTTTTATTGCACGCGACAAAAACAACAGAAGTGATAAAAAAACAAACGAAGACTTTAAAAAATCGGGTTTTCATATCACAAATTCTGTAAGAAGAAAAGCATTTAGTCAATATCTTCATACATGCAATATCTTGTAAATCAGTGCTAATCTATGCTAATCTATTGAGAGTTCAAAAAAGATGGAGTCTTTCCAAAAATGACACGAATTGAATTGCTTGGCGTTCCGATTGATATTTGCCGACCAGAACATCTTGAAGAAGGAATCATGAAGATTCTTGAAAAGCCAGGCACAAAGCAGATTGTTTTTCTCACGATTTGGGATTTGCTCAAAGCCCGCAACAAGAACAAGGATTTTGGTGACTGCCTTAAAAACGCAGACCTCATTCTTCCTATTTCAAAAAGTATTTTAAAAGGCGCAAGATTCCTCAAACTCGATGTTCCCGTTCGCTACAATCCGTTCAATGCTGTCATTCAGATTCTTAACACGCTCGACCGTCATTACAAATCACTCTACCTGCTTGGCGCACGCAAAAAAACGCTGCAAAAAGCCGAGCACAATGTTCACGATACATTTCGCCAGCTCAGAATCGTCGGCAGATATGTTGGCTATTTTCCCAAAAATGCCGAAAATGATGTCGTTCAGGCCATTTATAAAGCATCTCCTTCCCTTGTCATTGTAGGAGAAGGCATCAAAGAAAAAAATCTCTGGGCATATCACCGACGGGAAAAGTTTTCATCAAGCATTTTTCTTTACTACCGTGACTGCATCGGAATTTTCGGTGGCAGAATCCGCAGGGTAAGCGAAAAAACATTTGATGCCGGCAAAGAAATTTGGACCGAAGTCGCCCACAATCCAAGCAAAGTGTTCCTTATTTTTCCCTACATGTGGTATAAAACACTGCTCGTCTGCACACGATTGTTCGGAAACCGCAAGAAAAAGAGCGATGCAAGCATCTACCATGTAGAAAGCCTTGAAAAGCAAAAGGCAGCGGAACAAACACAAGATGGATGAGCGGGCAGTTCTTTTTTCGGACTCCCTTGATGATTTAGTTTTCGTACGGGAACATTCCACAAAAAGTATCCGCTATGCCTCTGATTTAGAAATTCTCGAACAACTTTTTACCAAATTTCCTATTCAGGAAGTCATCGCAAAATCATCTCTCATCACAGAAGAATTCAAAATGATTCTTTCTCAAAAATCCTGCCAGCTTCAAGAATTTTCATCACTGGCAGAATTGCAACTGCGTATTGAAGACGATGATTCGATTCTGCCACATGCGCACACTGAGCATACCGTTACGGCAGTTTCTTCCATCGAATCACAAATGGCTGATTTTTCGCCAACTTTTGCCTCACTCGTTGGCTCGTCTCCCGCAATGCAAAAATTACGCGCTGATTTGCTTCGCGTCGCCCGCTTTGATGTGTCCGTGCTTCTTATCGGCGAGACTGGCACAGGCAAAACAACTATCGCGCGGGCAATTCATGAGCTTTCTGCCAGACGAAAAATGCCATTTAAAGACGGCGTTCTTTCCAATTCAAACGAATCTGTCATTGAAGCCAAGTTGTTCGGCGTAAGCAAAGGCGGATTTACTGGTGCCGTTGAAGGAAAGGGGCTTTTTGAAGAAGCTAATGGTGGCACGCTTTTTCTAGACGAAATAGGTGAAATCACTCCGAATATTCAGACAAAACTGCTGCAAGTGTTAAGCGAAGGAATTATAAACAGAGTCGGCTCAAACAAAGACATTCATATTGACACTCGGATGATTTTTGCAACGAATGCGAATCTTGAGACAAAAATCAAAATCGGTACCTTTCGTGAAGATTTGTTTTACAGAATCAATGATGTTACAATCAGACTGCCACCGCTCAGAGACCGCATTGAAGACATTCCGCAGATTGCCCGCTCGTTTCTTAAACGAAATAATATCAAAAAAGAACTATCTCCGTCCGCGATAACGCTCTTGCAATCACTTACATGGCGAGGAAATATCCGCCAGCTGGAAAAAGTCATACGGAACGCAGCCTTGCTGTACTGTGACGGTGAATGTATCGAGCCACAGCACATCCGCCTGTAAATTTTCAGCTTTTACTGTTCCGTTTTCAATTTAGTGGAAAGTCCTGCCGCCTTACTGAAAACTTTTTCGATGTATTGGGCTTCACTTTCGCTCAGCGCAGCGCGAGAAAGCACATCCGTCCAGAATTTTTCCATATCAGCTCGGCCAGTCACTTTAAAGAATCCGATTTTTTGCAAATCATTTGCAATTTCTGTAACGGTTTTGTTCAGCCGTTCAAGCGTGACAGGCACGGAACCGCGTGAAACTTTTTTGCCTTCATCAAGATTTTTTCGATACAAGTGATACGAGATAAGTTGAACCGCATGGGAAAGATTGAGCGAACCAAATCCTTCATCAGAAGGAATCGTGACTCCCATTGTACATTCATCAAGTTCCGCTTCTTCAAGCCCCGTTCGTTCATTTCCGAAGACGACAGCAATTTTTCCATTCTGAGAAATCGGAGAAACGGTCTCGGCAAATTCTTCGGGCAAAAGCAATTTACCGCGCTTTTTTCCACGCCGACGCGTTGTTCCCGCGCAAAGCACGCAATCTTTTGCCGCATCAGTAATAGAATCAAAAAATTCCGCCTTTTCCCAAATCGGAGCGGCATGAATTGCAAGAATTCTCACCCGCTCTTCATCGAAATCAGTTTTTTTCCCAGCGATTCTAAGATTTTTAAGCCCGCTGTTGGCCATCGCACGGCACACAGCTCCTACATTTCGGCTCTCTTCGGGGCGACATAAAATTATCACGACATTTGAAAGATTCATGATTGGCTCACTCCTGATTGCACCGTCGCGATTCCGTACAATGCCGCCGTCTCACAGCGAAGAATGTTTGTTTTTAAGTGAACCGCCGTAAATCCCGATTTCTGCAAGAATTCGATTTCGCTTGGTGAAATTCCGCCCTCGCTCCCGCAGAAGAGCGCGATTTTTTTTGGATTTTGCACGCGCTCGCATGCTTCTAGAATGCTCACGGTAGAATCGTTCCGCTCGTAGAGCACAACGGCGAGTTTTTCTGTTTCGGAAAGATTTTGTGTTTCGTTTTGCCACAGTTCAGCCGCTTCGGTGAGATTCAGGCAATATTCGATTCTTGTGTTCACGGGGCTTCCGCTTTGCTGGCGGGCTTCCTTTATGATTCGCTCGAACCGCTCCGAACGAAAATTCATTTTTTCCGCACCATTTTGGGAAAATTCCGTCTGCACAGGAACAATCCGCACAATTCCGCATTCGGTCGCCTGCCGAACGATTTGGTCAAATTTCGCGGATTTCGGCACTGCCATAAAGAGCGTGAATTCCGTTGATTCAATAGATTCAGTTTCGCTCGGCTGATTTTCAGTTTTCGCGCTGGGCACAACATCACACACTTGGAGCGTGATTTTTTTCATCTTTTCGTCAATCACGCACACCGTCATCGGCTGCAATTCTCCGCTCGGAAGCCGCACGGAAATCATATCGCCCGCTTTGAGGCGCAAAACATTACGCAGATAGCGGAAATCTTTTCCGCCAATAGCGAGAATCCCGTTTTTGTCGATGTCCGTTCGTGAAATGTACTGGCGCATAGGATTTAGTATAACACGGACTGTGCAAAAATTCTATAAATCTCTTTTTGTGAAATTTTATTTTTTTGCTTTCATTCGGATAATCATCTGAATAATCGGTTCGCGCTCATAATCGGGCAAAACTTCCAAATCGTCTATGATTTCACTGTATTTTTGGTATTTTCGTCGCTCCTCAAAATAGCGTTCTTCAGAGGATTTTTCTGGCGTTCCTGTCACCAAATATTCTACAGAAACACCGAGTATATTCGCAATTTTTACCGCCGTGTCCGCAGATGGAGAACTTTTCTGACGGATGCCCTTGCCAATATTTGATGCCGCAATTCCGACTTTTTCTGCAAGTGCCTTGTTCGTCATTCCCAAATATTCAAGTTCAAGCGAAACTGTATCCCAGAAAGCCATAAAATATTATGGAATTTTTTCAATTTTTTTTAACTTAATAATGGCAAAAAGTAAATTTGCGTATTATAATAAATAGTAAATAGTTCATTTTATACAAAATTAAATGGCATTTTTGCCGTTTAAAAGGAGATTCTATGAAAAGAAAATTTTTGTTTGTTTGTATGGCGATGTTTGTGACATTCTGCTTTGTCGGGTGTGGTTCAGATGAGGATTCTTCAAATGACAACAACCATTCAGTCGATACAACGCCAACAGTTGACGAAACGGTATCGTACAAGATTTCGTTTGACTTTGCAAATTTTCTCGTTAAGTCCGCAGATGACCAAACAGTTGGCTCAATGAGTTCTGCTGTAAAATACAAGAATCAGCAATTTACCGCAGACGACTTGCCAAAAACAACAGATTACACGATAAAAACAGGCTACAAGCTCGTTGGCTGGTACATGGATGCGGCATATACACAGGCATTTTCACCATTTTATGCAACGAAAGACAGCCGATTGTACGCAAAATTCACCACATCAGACGGACAAGCCATACCGACTTATGTTCTTACTTACCAAAGCGAATATGCTGTTGAAAAATGTCCAAAAACAACAAGCAGTGTTTTGACAAGCTTAATGCTCAAAACATTTACTGGGTATGAAAAATACTTTTGCGGTTGGTATTATGATAGCAATTATACACGGCTCGCTTTATATGGCAACACGGTGGATAAAGACACGACATTGTACGCAAAATGGATTTCGCCATCCGCTATCAATCCTACGGCAGGGGTAACATTCACAAATCATGCTTATCCGAGCAATATTGATTTGTATACTCGTGGTTCTGATAAAAATCTTAACACAGGAGAGTACGATTACACAAAAGCAAGTGAATTTACTTCTCAAAATACGAACTATTATATTGCGCCTGGTGTATGGACCTTTGACCAAGCGATTTTGTATACAAGCAAATTTGACTATATGTGTATAAAGACTAATAATGCTGCATGGGAAAATTTGTATATGGGCTCTAGTGGTAACAGTGTCAGTGTTCCCAATCAAGTCGGCGGAGGCGTAGACATGACGAAACTTGATGAGTTCATCGCAGTAAAAGCAACGGGCGCAGGCAAAGTTGAGGCAAGCATAACGAAGGGAAAAAACAATGAAGTTACCTCGCCGACAGGTGTAGTTGCTTTGGTAGATGCGAATGGCACGGTGCTTGCGGCGGTAAAAAATGACAGCAAGGATGATGCCACACTTACGGCGAATGTCACAAGTGCGGGCAATGTTTTCCTCGTGTTTTCACGCAATGAAGATTCACGCGGTGCAATATATGTAAACAGCGTGACATTTACTGCTACTTCCAGCGAGTAGTAATCTGATTTACGATAAAAATTGAATCTCCGCCGTATTCGAGCGGAGATTTTTTATCCGTGTTATTCTGTGTCAGAAATCTGCAAAAGATTGCTGTGTCTGCTAGTACGAATCCACACATAAGTGCAACAACGAACGCCCCAATCATTGGAATGACAAATTTGATAAATTTTTATTTTTTATCTTTTTCAGCTTTTTCGTCCGCCAAAATCGCTAAATCTTGCAATTCTTTGAGCGTTTTTGTGTTCTTGATGAGCGTGGTGAAGTTCTCTTTCTGCAAAATTGAAATCGCTTCGTTGAGCTGAATGTCGTAGTCCAAATCGTAGAGCATTGTGCCTTTCGTTTTGTTCGCTTCGTTTCGGACGAGTTTGCGCAAACTTGATTCGTCGATTTCGGGATATTTCTTCTTTAAAGTTTTTGCGAAATCTGAAATCTGCTTTTCGGTGAGATTGGTGCGACCGTCAACAAAATCCGCGATTTCAGTTGATTTGTACAATTCGAGATACTGCTTTTCGCCATCTTCGCTCAAAACAGGGAATAAAATTTCCCTATCAGGCGGAATTCCGATTTTGTCGATGTTTACATCGCTCGGCGTGTAGTAGCGCGCCATGGTGATTTTGATTCCGTCCGTTGAAGAAAGTGGCAGAACCTGCTGAACCGAGCCTTTTCCGTAAGTGCGCTGGCCGACAAGATACGCCAAATGGTTGTCTTTTAAAGCACCGCTCACGATTTCTGAGGCAGACGCGCTTCCTTTGTTAATCAAAACGACAATCGGCATGTTTCGCACGGTCGTCTTTTTTGCCGTTGCAGTGAACACTGAATTTTCAAATGAAAGACGGCTTTTTGTAGTAACGATTGGTCCGTTATCGATGAATTTGTCAGCGATGTCAGCCGCGCTCGTAATCAATCCGCCTGGATTGTTGCGTAAATCAAAAATAATTCCAATTGCGTTGTTCTTTTTGAATGAATCAAGTGCTTCTTGGAATCGTTCGACTGCTTGCGGAGTGAATTCGATAAGCCGCACATAGCCGATTTTTGTGCCTTCAATCATGCCGTATTTTACAGTGGGAACTTCGATAACCGCACGGATGAGCGTGACAGGGAATTCCATGTTCTTTCCGCGTCGAATGACCAATTCAACGCTTTCGCCCACCTTTCCACGAAGCATGTCTAAAACCTGCTCCATCGTAATTGTGGAAGTATCCGTGCCATTGATTGAAATAATCAAGTCGCCAGCCAAAATGCCCGCTTTGAATCCCGGAGTGTCTTCGACTGGTGAAGAAACTTCGACATAGGCGGGTTTTTCGGGCGTGCTTTCAGCAGATTTTGAAATTTGCAAACCGACCCCGCCAAACGAGCCAGAAGTAGTATCGTTGATATTTCGGAAACTTGATTTATCGAGGTAGACCGTGTACGGGTCTTTTAAGGCTTCCATCATTCCTTTAAGTGCGCCTTCATAAAGAACTTGCGGATCAACTTCATCAACATAATTGCGTTGGACAAAATCAAAAACGCCGCTCATCAGCTCCATATACTGACGAGACTGAGAAGATTTCTCGGTGGCGGTTTTTGAAGACGATTGGGCAAAACACTGGGAGGCAAAAAGTGCAATTATAAAAATCAGAAGGACTGAATTAATTCGTTTTAAGATGGAATCAAAATTTTTCATATTCTTTTATTTTATGTTTCTATTGAAGAAAAATCAATGTATACTCAAGAAATTTTACACCAAGCTCGCTTGATACAGGTGCATCAAACGCTTACGGCACGCAAAGTAGGCGGGAATAAGAAACGAATCTGCAAGCACCCACGCAAGCGGGCTTGCCAAACACGCGCCTTTAAATCCGAGAACGGGAACAAGCACAATTCCGATAAAACCGCGCCCGACCAATTCTGCAAGACCTGCAAAAATCGCAAGCGTAGAAAATCCCATGCCCTGAATCATAAAACGCACACAGTTTACGAGCGTAAGAAGACAGTAAGTGCAGCCGTTTGGCATGAGCGCGTAAAACACATTTTTGAGCACTTGGGCAATCACTTCAGGCGATTCACTTTTGTTGATAAAAAGACTGGCAAGATTGTCCGTAAAGAAAAAGAGAATCACAAGGGCGACAAATGACCAAAGGAATCCAACCGCGCACCCCCAAAAAAGACCAGGATTGAGCCGATTGATTTTGTGCGCACCCACATTCTGACCGCCGTAGGTTGCCATTGTGGTACCGAGCGCATCAAAAGGCGTGGAAAAGAAAATGCTGATTTTTTGCGCCGTAACCATTGACGCGACATAAATTGAGCCGAGTGAATTGACCGACCACTGCAAAATAACGCTTCCGATTGCGGTGATTGAATACTGCAAGCCCATCGGGACACCGATTCCAAACAATGTAGACATCCGTTTGAGCGAAACGATTTTGTCTTCTTTTTGAAGGCGGAGAATTTCAAATTTCTTCTTCATATAGAAAAAACAGAGCACGCCCGAAACGCCCTGAGAAATCACGGTGGCATATGCCGCGCCCGGAATGCCCCATTTAAAAACGGCGATAAAGAGCAAGTCAAGCGCGATATTGAGCACAGCTGAAATGAGAAGAAAATAGAGCGGTGTTTTTGAGTCGCCCACCGAGCGGATAAAACCTGCGAGCATGTTGTAAAAAAAGGTGACGGGAATGCCCGAAAGAATAATCACGAAATAGGAATACGACATGCCGATGATGTTTTCTGGCGTTTTGAGCGCGGAAAGCATTTCGTAGCAAAAAAACACGGTAAAAAAAGTGATGACAATCGAAAAAACAGCGATTAAAATCCATGCATTGAAGATGAACTGCCGCATTGCACCGTAATCATTTCCGCCAAACCGCTGGGCAACGGGAATGGCAAAACCTGAGCACACGCCAATGCAAAATCCGAGAATGAAAAATTGCAGGCTGCCCGTCGCCCCCACCGCCGCAAGCGCATCAACGCCCAAAAACTGCCCGACGATAATCGTATCCACAAGATTGTAGAACTGCTGGAACAGGTAGCCGAAAAAAACGGGAACGGCAAATGAGAAGATGATTCTAAGCGGATGCCCGCTCGTCAAGTCTTTTGTCATGAGTAAAACTCGCCTCTGATGATTTCAAAAATTTCTCTGTCATGGGCATCCAGCTCGTGTTTTTCTGCCGTTTCAAAGCAAAGCGAATGGTGATTTTCTGATTCTGCAAAAAACGGAAAATAATCTTGCTGCCCTGCCTCAAAGTAGAGCCATGCGCACAGATAAATGAACTGCCCGCCCGTCGTGTAGCTCGCCTTGTCCGCCAATGGAGAATAAATTTCCACGCTTTTAATATGAGTCGCACCGATTTCGTCCTGATTTTCTTTATCGATGTCCATGCACGATTTGTAGAGATTATACGCTTTTAAAAGATTCTGCTCGTCCTTGTCGAGTGAAGCAGCCCTGTCGCTCTGCTCGCCTAAGGCCTCAAACGGAGCGCGATAGATTTTGTAGCTGGAAACAACCGAAGTGCGAAGCCGTTCCCCCCGCTCACGCATTTTTTCTTCGTAATAAGAATCCTTCGACGGCGGAGTAACGCGCTTAGCATCAGGCGATTTTGAAAAACGGCTGAATTTCTGCGAGAAATTACTGAAAACTTCGGCGATATTCTGGTTCATAAAAACTCCACATATAGTCACACGGATTCGATTTTGCTCACGCAAAATCTTTAAATTATATAACTGAGATTCCGTAGGAATCTCGAATCCGTGTGGCACTATTTTATACTCTGTGTAATCTGTGACATCTGTGGTTTCATTTCTTCTTTTTTTACTATATCATAATCACGAGGAAATTAAAATGAAAAAAACAAATGCGATGCGAATTTTGGACGGACTAAAAATAACATACGAAACGCTTTCTTATGATGATGACGGAGAGCATAAACTTTCACGCGGGGCTGCTACGCAAACGGCGGCAAAACTTGGCATCAATCCTGCGGCGTGTTTTAAAACAATCGTTATGCGGAGCGAATCAAAGCAGATTTTCGTGTTCTGCCAGAGCGCGGAGCATGAAATCAACCTCAAAAAAGCGCGGAATGCGTGTGGCGCAAAGGAAATAAATCCCGTAAAGCCAGAAGAATTGCTCGCCCTCACCGGCTATGTTCGTGGCGGGTGCTCCCCACTCGGCATGAAAAAGAAATTCCCCACCTTTATCGATGAATCTGCGCTCACCCACGAAAAAATCTATGTGAGCGCGGGCATGCGCGGCGAGCAGATTGCACTTGCGCCCGAAGATTTAGTAAAAGCCACGGGCGCAACGGCAGTCGATTTGGTGCTAGAAGTTTAGAATCCTATCGAAAGCCCCAGTTGGAAGAACGGGCGCGCTCCCAAATGCGGCATTTCAAAGTAGATGCCAATGTGCTTTTCTGGGCAGAACTGAATTCCAATCGGGCAAATATCAAAGAACGGCGCGTCGTCTGAGCCATCGCTATCCATGTAGTGAATCCAGCCTACACTTAGCTCGCCATAAATCGAAATTCGTGTGCCGATGGAACTGAGAACCCAATGCCCGTAGTCACCGTGAAATCCGACATAATAAAAATTCATAGAGACAGTTTCATCGGTGGTACTGCCATTTTTTTTAACGGAACGATTCCATGTATCAATCGCAGCTCCTGCCATAAATCCCAGCCGATGATGCGCGATGGGCGGAAAAATAGTAATGTTCAAATCGGTCGCAAACTGCGGTGTGGTATGGTCATAGTCGCCACTGGATGAAAACGCATCACCAAACACATCCGCAAAACCAACGACAAATGATTGTGCCATGCCGTGACTGGTGAACAGAGGAAAAACAGGAATCGCACCACGAAGCTCGATAAAGCGATGCCCTTCAAGACTTGCAATCGTTGTGCCCAAAGAATCTGATTCATCGACAGAAGAATCGTCTTCCTGCGCA
The DNA here is from genome assembly GCA_017464425.1 of Treponema sp. Classification (GTDB taxonomy): domain Bacteria; phylum Spirochaetota; class Spirochaetia; order Treponematales; family Treponemataceae; genus Treponema_D. The sequence continues at coordinate 24,573 of JAFUDX010000039.1, read as the reverse complement.
AACAAAAGAAAACATGAAAAAAACAATACACATACTGCCAGAACTGATTTACGAATAGTCATACACACCTCTTAAGAATATTTTAACACAATTTTCTTGCACATTCAATCTTGATAAAATAATTATTTTTTTGCTATAATGAGGAACATTTTTTTTAAGGAGAATTCTTTATGAGACTTGCACGCCGATTCAGACCATTGAGCAGCAACAAGACAACTCGTGCGAACAGCAAAAAAAATTCAAAGCGACTTGCTGCGAATTATGCACTTCTTGCTTCACTTGCTGCTTCCACTTCAAAATCAAAGAAATAGTCTTTGTTTTCCCCACCATTGCGTGGGGCATTTTTTTTATTCATCCAGTGGCTCTATTGCCTCAGCATCGTCCAGCTCTTCAATATCGTCTTCTGGATCGTATCGTTCTTCGTCTTCCTCAAATTCTTTTACATTCTTTCGCTTGGCAACAATCAGTGTAATATCGTCTTCAAGAGGCTTGTATTCGGTGAATTCTTCCAGCTTTTCGATGATAAGGCCTGCGATTTCGTCAGTTCCACGCGCATGATTTTTCTTTACGATGTCTTTGATGTATTCAAGACCGAACTGCTCATATTTTTTGTTCGTGGCTTCCGTGATTCCGTCCGTGTAGAGAATCAGAATATCGCCCGTAGACATAAAGAAATTTGAGCGGGCAAAGGAAACGGTAATGCCCTTCATACCGATTGCCCCGTAATGCTTTTTGCCGTCATTGCCTTTAAGTTCGTACACTTCTTTATCATGGACGCTGAATTTGAGCGGATACGGATGCCCCGCATTTCCTAGTTCCACGCTGCACTTGCTTGCGTCTTCACTATCGGTAAAACGACAGAGAATTCCCGTCATGTAATTTTCAATGTTGCCCTTTTCAGAAAGAATCATGTTGTTGATTTTGTTCAGAATTTTATCAACTGGCTCGTTACGGCGGAATCCCGTCTGGAACACGCGCGAAATGATGTTCTTTGAAAGCATAGTGACCAAACTTGCTGAAAGGCCGTGACCTGAAACATCAAAAACCGAAAGTCCGTTGAGAATATCGTTATAGCTGTAGTAATCATAAAAATCGCCCGAAACCTTTGCCTGCGGCGAATAGCAGACCGAAATTTCCCAGCCCTTAAAATGCTTGTTCGGCTTTGGGAAGAAATTGCGCTGAACAAGGGCCGCCATTTCCAAATCCATCTCTGAGTGCCGCTTGTCCTTTTCTAGCCGCTCATTCAAGACGGAAAGCTCGTAGTTTGCATCCGCCAAATCGTGCGTTCTGAGAATGACTTCATCTTGCAGGTGATTGTTGAGCTGATCGTTCTGACGGTAGAGACTGGCGAATCGTATTGAAAGCAAAATGATAAAGACAACGACCGTGCCCTGCCAGCCAAAAATGGTAAAATACGGATATGCCTGTGTGTTATCAATCGAACGGATAGCAACATCAGTGAGCATTCCGAGAACAAACGGCATGAATCCGATAGAAAGCTGGAGACACCTTCCGCGCGTTTCTTTTGAGATAAAGTTTTTGACAAGTTCGTAGACACCGCTCAAGACCTGCAGGAGAAGCAGCGTCATCATAAACGGCGAGACTTTTAAAAGAAAATCGTAGTTCGTAGTAAAAAATGTGGGAACGACTTGAATCGCAAGAATCACTGCGCGGAAAATCATGAGCGGACGCGATGTTTTTACCCCGTAATAATCAGCCGCAAACAGTGTAGAAAGAAAAATAATCACATAGCCCGGAATACAGAGCGTGAATTTTGCGAAAGTAAGATGCGAAAGAATGCCGTTCGTGTAGGCAGGAACTTCTGTGGCAAAAAAATAGCAGAGAAAGAATGAAGTGAACATGTTGAGCAGCGCAAAATCGCGGAATTCTTTAAACGCGGGCAAGTTGATGTACAGGCAGAGGTACAAAATGAAGGTAAAGAGCATGATTCCGAAAAGAAGCATGTACACCTTTGCGTTCATAAAATTGATGTACTCAAATGCTGGGTAGGCAAATCGCGTAGGCTCCACGAATGCATGGCTTGAAATGCCTGAGTCACCGTAGACAAACACTTTGATAAGGACAATATTTTTGTCTTCTTGATTTAAAATATTTACGGGGAAACTGAAAAAGTGCGCTTTGAATTGCGTGGACTGCTCGTGCGGCGGAAACACACCGTATTGAGAAATAAAAGTGCCGTTGCACCACACCTGCTCTGCGAACCGAAGATGCGGAATGACCATACCAAGCGGCTGATTCTTAAACTGAGGCGGAATTTCAAATTCGGCGCGAATCCAGACATAGTGCTTGCCCTTGCCGAATATATTCATAAGATTGTGCTCGGATTTATCTTCCAGTTTTTTGAAAAAGCGGGCGTTTTGCATGGCATCGCCTGGATTTGAGTCAGCCGTTCCTTCCCAGTAGTAAAAATCATTGCCGATGACGATTTTGGGTGGCCGATTATGAGAGCACGAGCAGAATAAAACCGCAAAGAAAATAAAGAAGAGAAAAGCTAATTTTTGCAGAATCCTTGCGGAAATAGACATAGTTTTTATTATAACGCAAAATTATATTTTTTAACATACCTATATGAAAAACATAGAGAATTTTCTTAGAATAGAATTTATAATCAGTTTCTGCTATACTCATGCCGTATTATGAAAGACAAAATCATATCAGCAGAAAAATCATTTCCTTCTCACCAAAAATCTAATAGAAATCGCACGCACGCGCACCGAAAAGAATCACAGGAGCGAAAAAAATCTGCCTCGCTCCGAAGAGAACTCTTTGACGAATCAAAGATTCCGTCTGAAAGCAAACATATAATCGACCATTTTGACGACATCGTTTCAAGCGTCCGAAGTTTGAGCGGAAAGCAAAAAGTCGCGCTCTACGGAAAAATCAAAAATCTCTCGCATCAGCTCACCGACGACAGGGGCAGTCGCCGTCTCGGTTACATGAACGAAGCCGCCTCAATCAGCGCGTATATCAGCTATTTTATGTGGTGGAATCTCGTCCGCATGACGCGCCTCTTTGCAAACCTGCCAAAATCAGCCTTTGAATCGCTCGCACATTCTGAAAAACCCGTCGCACTCGATGTGGGAAGCGGCACGCTCACCGTAGTCATCGCGTTGTGGCTCGCCCGCCCCGAACTCAGAAGCAAAAAAATCAACTGGTACTGCCTTGATTTGAGCCAAACCGCCCTTTCTGCAGGTGCAGATTTGTATTTAGCAATTGCCGCAAAAACAATAAAAGGGGAAAGCCTTCCCCTCGCTCCAGCCGGCACGCCGTCTTCCGCTACCCCTTCTGCGGGGACACCCCGCAACGCCCCGCCAACAAACACTGAGCCGTGGAACATCATTCGCGTCAAAGGTGCGCTTGGCACTTCCATTAAAGAAAAAGCTGACTTCATCTCATGCGCCAATGTATTTAACGAAATCTTACAGCGAAACGAACAGCCAACTGACTTCCTCGCAAAAAAATACACAGGAGACCTTCTTTCCTACCTCAAAAACGAAGACTCTAGCGTGCTTCTCGTGGAGCCTGGCGACCCACATTCAGCCAGATTCATCTCGCTCATGCGCGACGCGCTTATCCGCCGCGATTTCTTACCTGTCGCGCCCTGTCCGCACTCAGCCGAATGCCCGATGGCAGGCCGCACGCATGGCAGAACGACGAACGCGCAAGGCAAAAATGCAAAATGGTGCAATTTCGCCTTTGATGCAGAAACAGCTCCAAACAGCCTCTTGAAACTCTCAGAAAGAGCAGGTTTGCAAAAAGAACGCGCAAGCCTCAGTTTCGTTGTGGCAAAAAACACCCGTCATTCTGAACTTGTTTCAGAATCTGACAACGCTCGCAATGACGAACAGAACGGGGAGCAATCCAAAACATTCATCCGCATCGCCTCAGACTTTATCCGCCTGCCAGACTTGCACAAATCGGGCTACTACGCGTGCAGTCGCTTCGGCTTGCTGCTTGCAATCGACGAGCATCACATTCAGCCCAAAAACGGCGAGCTTTTGCAAATCAAAACGCCCGAATTCTTGGACGAAATCGACCAAAAAAGCGGTGCGCTTATAGTAAGAATTTAAAAAAGCCATTCCGATGCGGAAATGGCTTTTAAAAGGAAAAATAGGCTCAGTATTTTGGGCTATTTAAACAGCTTTTTAATCTCGCTTGAATAAATCTCGTTGATTCGGTAGCGCATAATTTCCTGTTTTGCCGAAAGTTCCACGCCCACTTCAAACGGTTTTTCAAGCAGGGCGATTTTATTGATTCGCTCGTACATTTTGAATCCGTTCTTTGAATTGACGCGCGTTGCCACTTCGGTTTCGATTAAATGCAAGACTTCGGCACTCTTTACCATGTCGGAATACTTTTTGTACGGAAGACCTGATTCTTTGCAGAAATTTTCAACTTCCGCCTGCTCTGGCACGACCAAAGCCGCCAAATACCGTTGGTCTTGACCGAGCACCACCGCCGTCTGAATAAAGCGCGATTCCTGCATTTTCATCTCGATTGGAAGCGGCTCAATGTTTTCGCCACCCGTCTGAACAATGGTGTCTTTGGTACGCCCGCGAAGAACAATCTCGTTGTTTGCGGTGAGCCGAGCCAAGTCGCCCGTGTCGAACCAGCCATTATCGTCAATTACTTTTGCGGTGAGTTCTGGCTGCTTGTAGTAGCCCTTCATAACCGTGCCGCCTTTTACTTCAAGCACGCCCTTCTTTCCGCGCTTTACAGGCTTTCGTGTGGCAGGGTCTACCACGCGGGCTGAAACACCGCGCACCGCCGAGCCGACATTGCCGAGCACAGGGCGGTCAATCGGGCGCACGGAAATAATTGGCGCAGTTTCGGTAAGCCCATAGCCTTCCACGAGTTTTACGCCAATCGCCCAAAAGAATTTGTCAACAGCGGGAGGAAGCGCACCACCGCCCGCAACGCCTGAGCGGAAATTCGTTCCGAGCATTTTTCGGATTTTTCGGAACACGATTGCGCCACCGAGCAATTTAATCGGGTAAAAAATGAGCCAGGGGAGCACGAATGCAGGCCACTGAAGCCAGCGTTTGTCCATGCCATAGCGCGTAGTGCGGTCAAAAAGCACGCGGTCAAGTTTTGAATGGAAAAGCGCGACCGTCACAAAGAAATTGAACACACGGAGCGTAATGCCGCCTGTTTTGCGCATATTTCGGTAAATGCCATCATACACCGCCTCAAACACGCGCGGAACGGCGGGCAACACCTGCGGATTCAAAGTTTTGAGGTCAGCGAGCAGAACGGGACCAACTGGCTTTGAATAGCAGATGGTAGCACCTTGATTCAAAACGACATATTCAACGGCGCGTTGGAAGGCATGCCACACAGGAAGCACCATCATACCGCGGTCGCCGGGGTACAAATAGATTCGCTCGCACACTTCGTCAAGCTGCGTGATAAAGTTTCCGTGAGAGAGCATAACACCCTTTGGCTTACCCGTAGTTCCCGAAGTGAAGATAATCGTGGCGAGGTCGTCCCACTTGCCTTTTTCCATTTCTTCGGTAACTGTATTGGGATTTTCTGAATTGAATTTTTTGCCGTCCTCGACAATCTGCTCAAAAGAAAACAGTGAAACGCCTGCCGCTTTGGTGGCTTCAATGTCTTTATCGCTCGGAGATTCAAACACAATCAGTTCATTAACAAGTGGAAGTTTTTCTTTAATTCCCAAGATTTTTGAAATTTGGCTTGCATTTTCGACAATCACGCGCTTACATTCCGCAAAAGAAAGAATATATTCCAAATCACCAATCGTTGCGTCACAACCACGCGGAACATCAATTGCGCCTGTCATCATCACGCCCATGCTCGCGTGTTCCCACTCCTTTCGGTTGTCTGAAATGAGGCCAATATGCTCTTCACGCACAACGCCATGAGCAAGTAAACCGCCCGCAAAATTGACCGCCGTTTCGTATGCTTCGCGGTAGGTGGTCGGCTCAAAATGCCCGTCTTTAAATCGGCTCATCTGAAAGGCAAGTTCGGGATATTCTGAGGCTCGTTTTCTAAAAAGGCGTGGGAGTGTCGTTTCCATTAAAATCTCCTATGTTTCTTACATATTATATAGTAAAAACTGATAATCCACAATGAAAATTTATTCTGTGAGAATTTTCTTCTTTAGTTGTAGTATTCGTTGGATTTTTCCGATATTGTTAATAGAGAAAGATTCTTCACATTCGTTCAGAATGGCAAATTTTTTTAACTAAGGAAAAAAGTATGTTTGACCAAATCCTTAACTCAATCGACGATGTTGTCTGGGGAATTCCGACCATCGTCCTTATCTTGGCGACGGGCTTGATTCTGACGATTCGAGCACGTGGATTGCAGTTCACAAAACTGGGGCGCGCGTTCAAGTCAATCTTCAAAGAAAATGAAGGTCACGGCGAGCTTTCAGGCTTTTCAGCTCTTTGTACGGCACTTTCTGCAACGATCGGTACAGGTAACATTGTCGGTGTTGCAACTGCAATCGCTGCCGGCGGCCCTGGCGCTCTCTTCTGGATGTGGATTGCGGCAATTTTGGGAACGGCGACAAAATTCGCTGAGTGTATGCTTGCAATCAAATACCGTGAAGTAAAAGAAGACGGTCATGTTTTGGGCGGCCCGTTCTACACAATCGAAAAAGGCATGGGCGCAAAATGGAAGTGGCTCGCGATTCTCTTCGCTGTGTTCGGCGTGCTCGCGGGGCTTCTCGGAATTGGCACAATGACTCAGATTAACGGAATTACATCAGCCGTCAATATGGCATTCGACCCGAAAAACGCAAACATCGCGTTCACAATCGGCGAAAACTCATACACCTGGGCAACCGTCATCGGCGGTCTCGTCGTTACGATTTGTGCGGCTCTCGTCATCTTGGGCGGGCTCAAACGAATCTCAAAAGTTGCGGAAAAAATCGTTCCGGCAATGGCAATCATCTATGTCTTCCTCGGGCTTTCGGTCATCATAATGAACGCAACGCACATTCCTGCCGCATTCGCGCTCATCTTCAAGTCAGCGTTCGGCTTTAAGGCTTTAGCAGGCGGCGCGGTCGGCTGGACAATCAAGCAAATCACCGAATCAATGCAGAAAGGTATCGCACGAGGCATTTTCTCAAACGAGGCTGGCTTGGGTTCTGCCCCAATCGCGGCGGCTCCCGTTCAGACAAACGAACCTGTTGAGCAGGGCTTGGTCAACATGACAGGTACGGTCATCGACACGCTCATTGTTTGTACCATGACAGGCTTGGCAATCGTCATCGCGCTTTGCAACCCGACTTTCCAAGCAGAAGGGCTCAAAGGCGTTCAACTCACGGCGGCGGCTCTCTCGTTCGACTTGGGCGGCGACGGTGTTTCAGTCCAGTTCCTGCTCATGCTCTGCTTGGCGTTCTTCGCATTCACCACGATTTTGGGCTGGGATTACTACTCAGAAAAGTGCCTTGAATACCTCACGAACGGCAGAATGCGGCTCGTTTTCATCTACCGCCTCATTTACATTGTCGCAATCGCAATCGGGCCTTACTTCACCGTAAACGCAGTCTTCACGATTGCCGACATCACGAACGGTCTCATGGCAATCCCGAACTGTATTTCGCTCATTGTTTTGAGCGGCGTGGTTGCCGAAGAAGTGAAGAAATATTTCGCGAAGTATCCGAAACTGTAAATTTAAAGGGGAGAAGTCTCTCCCCTGCGCCACACTTCGTTGTGTCGCACCCCTCTCTCCTAAGGGGTGTCCCCCTTAAAATCCCCACGCATCTGCCAGTTTTTTGGCTTCTTCGTAGGGATTTTCGGCTCCTGCCACGGCGGAAACCACAAAAAATCCACCGACACCCGTTTTTTTGAGCGGCTCAATGTCTTTGAGTTTCACTCCACCGCCAACAACCACAGGAATCGGGCTTTTTGCGCCTAATTCTGTCAATTCTTCAAATGTCTTTGTGATTACCTTTCCGTTTTCGTCCATTCCGCAATCAGGCTTTGTTGCCGTTTCATGGACAGGACCTGTCCCAAAATAGTCAATCAAAGAAACATCGGCATTCTGAACATAGTCAATCAAATCTTTTGTGGGGGCAGAAAGACCGATAACCGCCTCTTTTCCCAAGAATTTTCGGCAAATTGAAACGGGAATGTCGCTTTGCCCAACATGAATTCCGTCGACTTTGATTCCCATTTCGTGGCAGGCAAGAACGATGTCAAGCCTGTCATCAACCAAGAGCGCGACTGAATCTGATTTTCCGAGATTTTTGATGGCTTCTGCTGATTCTTTGCAGTCTTCAATCATTTCTCGTGCGCTTGCTGTTTTTGAGCGAATCTGAACGCAAGTGAATCCTGCGCGAACGGCTTCTTCCACGATTTTTGCGACGGGGCGACCGTTTGTGTTTTCACGCCCCACTACGAGATATGCGCTTATATCAACTTTCATTTTATTCCCCCTATTTGAGATGTTCTTCGAGCCTGTCGAGTTTTCCGTTCATGGTGTCGGTGTAGCCCGGTCGGATGTCCATTTTGAGCACAACTTCCGTGCGGATTCCCTTTTCGGCGAGGACAAAAGTGGCTTTTTTTACGACTTCCATTACTTTGTCGTACTCGCCTTCGATTTCGGTGAACATGGAGCTGGTCTTATTGGGAAGCCCCGATTCCCGAATCACCTTGACGACTTCAGCCACTTCCGCCGAAAGTTCGTCCCCAGTTCCCACAGGCGCAATAGCCAGCGCAATCAATGTATTCATTTTATGTTCCTTATTTTACCGTGAACGGATTGTTTGCGACATCTTCCGCCTTTGCAAGATAAAGCTCGTCAAGGAAGGCGACTTGGAAACTTGCGGGGGCTTTTACTTTCGCTTCGGCGCGTTTTCCCGCGAGATTGTAGATTTGTGTGCCTGCGAGGGCGGCGATAAACGGTGAGGCAACTCCCGCATACACGGCGCACACACCGCCAAGAGAGCAACCCGATCCCGTGATTTCTTCCATGAAGTGTGAGCCACCTTTGCAATACACAAGCGTTTCACCGTCCGTGACCAAATCCTCGATTCCGCTTACGGCGACAGCCCCGCCCAAGCCACCGCGTTTTTCGTTGATGTATTTTGCGAGTGCTTTTGCGGCGTTTTCGGCATCAGTCACAGAATCAACGGTGTCAACGCCTTTCGGGCCTGAAGAAGAAGTTCCGACTTCAACGCCCCAGAGTTTTGCGAGCGCAATGACTTCAGAAGCGTTTCCGCGCACGATTGATGGCGGAAAATCTTTAAAACCTGCGAGCAATTTTGTGCGAAGCGAGCCGATTCCGATTCCAACAGGGTCAAGAACCCAATTCTTTTTGTTCTCAAAAAGTCGTTTTGCCGTTCGGGGGAGCGTTTCTTCATAAACAGGGAACATAGTGCCCGCATTGATGTAGACTGAGCTTCCCACATCGGCGACAAATTCTCCCTCGTCTGGAAGATAGACCATTGCCGCAGAGCCACCAACGGCAATCTGCGCATTCGCGACAAAGTTGATTGTAACGGTATTAGTGATTGAAGGCGCGAGCGGCTTTTTTGCGCGGACGGCTTCGACTGCCGTTTTGACTTGTGATTTGATTTCGTTTTCGGTCATTTTTGACTCCTTGCATTTTGTTTTGAAGGAAGTGACCGTAGCGGCTGAAAAACAAAAAACTCTCCGAGTGGAGAGCCTGCATTTTAAGTGGTACAGTGCTTCCTTCGTCGGTATTAACCGGACAGGTTCAAAGGGTTTTGCGTCGTTACGCTATCTCAACTCGTTAGGAAATCCGCCGAGTTCCCCTGCAATACGACTATGATACTTCAAACAGAAATTTTGGGCAAGTGGGGAAAAAGCGAAAAAAAGCACTTGCATAAAATTTTACGAATCGGTACGGTAAATATAATTTACCGGGGGCACCACGGGAACGAAAGGAGGCATCATAATGAGTATGATGAAAACTGCTTTGACAATCGCAGGAAGTGATTCTTGCGGAGGCGCCGGAATCCAAGCGGACATAAAAACAATGACGATGAACGGCGTGTATGCAATGAGCGCCATAACCGCATTGACCGCACAGAATACAACCGGCGTTTTTGGGATTCAGGAAGTTTCGCCTGAATTTTTGGAACAACAGATTGAGGCCATCGTCACGGATATTTTCCCGGACGCGGTGAAGACGGGCATGGTTTCGTCCGCCGCACTGATTAAAACAATCGCACAGTGCATCAAAAAATTCTCGCTCAAAAATGTAATCGTTGACCCGGTGATGGTCGCAACGAGCGGGGCAAAGCTCATCAGTGACGAGGCAATCGAAACGCTCAAAACGGAGCTTCTTCCGCTCGCCACGCTTATTACGCCGAACATTCCCGAAGCGGAAGTTCTCACTGGCTTAAAAATCACTTCCCTGTCCGAAATGGAAATCGCTGCAAAACAGATTTTTGAGCAATTCGGATGCGCAGTTCTTTTGAAAGGCGGGCACAATCTCAACGACGCGAATGATTTTCTTTTCGGAAAAGGAATCGCAAAATGGTTCAACGGAAAGCGAATCCAAAATCCGAACACGCACGGAACGGGCTGCACGCTCTCAAGCGCAATCGCCTCAAATCTTGCGAAGGGTGAGTCGCTCGAAAACGCGGTCGCAAACGCAAAGGAATATATCTCAGGCGCACTTTCGGCAATGCTCGATTTAGGGAAAGGAAGCGGCCCGATGATGCACAATTTCGCGTTATATCAAAATTAAAAATCACAAAAAAGGAATATCATTATGGAACATAAACAGACCTCAATCTTCTCGAACGCGCTTATTTGGTTCGGGGCGGCGGTTTCTATCGCCGAAATCATTACGGGAACATATTTCGCACCGCTCGGATTTGTGCAGGGCACGGTGGCAATCCTCGTCGGTCATTTGATTGGCTGTGCGCTGCTCTTTTTTGCGGGCTACATCGGCGGTCTTTCGCGAAAAAGCGCAATGGAGACAACGAAATTCAGCTTTGGCTCGCTCGGAAGCAAATTCTTCGCGCTTTTGAATGTCCTTCAGCTCGTCGGCTGGACGGGAATCATGATTTATGACGGCTCGCTTGCCGTAAACGAAATTTTCTCGTTCGGAAAGTGGGTGTGGGCGATTGTGATTGGCGCACTCATCATTCTGTGGATTCTCATTGGAATCACGAATCTCGGAAAAATCAATGTCGTTACGATGAGTTTGCTCTTTATTCTCACGCTCGTTTTGTGCAAAATCATTTTCTTCGGCGAAAAGCTGGCAAGTCCTGTCCTTGAAGAAGCGATGAGTTTCGGTGCGGCGGTGGAACTTGCGGTTGCCATGCCACTTTCCTGGCTTCCGCTCATCAGTGACTACACAAAAGAAGCCGAAAAGCCGTTCCGTGCCACGCTCGCAAGCTCAGTTATTTACGGCGTCGTTTCGTGCTGGATGTACATCATCGGAATGGGAGCGGCAATTTTTACGGGGGAAAGTGACATCGCCCACATCGCGGTGAAGTCAGGCTTGGGAATCGTGGGGCTTGTGATTATCGTGCTTTCTACGGTTACGACCACTTTCCTCGACGCGTTCAGTGCGGGAATTTCGGCAAAAACGGTCTTTGAAAAGCTCGACGGAAAAATTACGGCGGTCGTGGTCGCAGTTTTGGGAACGGCGGGCGCACTTCTTTTCAACATGGACAATATCACCGACTTTTTGTACTACATCGGCTCGTTTTTTGCCCCGATGATTGCGATTCTGATTGCGGATTTCTTCGTTGTAAAGCGTGACTCTTCTGAAAAACGCGTTGACATCGCGAAAATCTGTATATGGATTGTGGGATTTATTCTCTACCGCGTGCTTATGAGTGTTGATTTTATTCTCGGTTGCACGGTCTTGGACATGGCGGTAACTTTTGTTCTTACGGTAGTTTGGGGAAAACTAAAGGAATAAAATGTGGGGGCGTTTGCCCCCGTTCGGATTTGTCGAAAACTGTTTAAAAATAAAAAACTGTCCGCTTGCGAAACTCAACGACTTCACGGACAGTTTTTTTAAGCACTTCAGTTTAGTCTGCAAAGAGCGGTGTTGAAAGGTAGCGGTCTCCTGTGTCAGGAAGAAGCACTACGATTGTCTTTCCTTTGCTTTCTGGTCGTTTTGCAACTTCGATTGCAGCCCACAATGCCGCGCCTGAAGAAATGCCGACCAAAACGCCTTCTTTTATACCGACCAATTTTCCAGTCTTGAATGCGTCTTCGTTTTCAACGGCGATGATTTCGTCATAGACTTTTGTGTCCAATACATCGGGAACGAAGCCCGCGCCGATTCCCTGAATCTTGTGTGCGCCTGCAACTCCTGTTGAAAGCACAGCCGAAGATTTTGGCTCAACTGCCACGATTTTGACATCGCTCTTTTTTGATTTGAGGTACTGACCGACACCCGTAACCGTGCCGCCCGTGCCAACGCCCGCGACAAACACATCGACGTTTCCGTCTGTGTCTTCCCAGATTTCAGGACCTGTTGTTTCAAGGTGAGCCTTCGGGTTCGCCGGGTTCACGAACTGACCGGGGATAAAGCTGTTCGGCGTGCTCTCAGCAAGTTCATTTGCCTTTGCGATTGCGCCCTTCATGCCTTTTGCGCCTTCAGTCAAAACAAGCTCCGCGCCGTATGCTTTCATCAACTGGCGGCGTTCAACAGACATCGTTTCCGGCATGACGATGATGACTTTGTAGCCACGAGCAGCCGCAACCGAAGCCAAACCGATTCCCGTGTTACCAGAAGTCGGCTCGATGATTGTTGAATCGGGTTTGAGTTTGCCCGCTTTTTCTGCCTCGTCAAGCATTGCCTTTGCGATTCGGTCTTTTACGCTTCCCGCTGGATTGAAATATTCCAACTTCGCGATGATTTTCGCTTCAAGATTGAATTCTTTTTCAATATGAGTGAGTTCCAACAACGGTGTGCGACCAACAAGTTGGTCAGATGATGTGTAAATCTTTGCCATAATATTCTCCTGTGTTTTTTTTCTATTGATAGTAGTATACTTTCTATTACCTACTATGTCAATGGGTAATATATTAAAAAATTCACGGAATTTACTTTGTCGAATTATTCTCACTCCTGTCATTGCGAGAAACATAGTGACGAAGGGGCGCACAAGTCAAGCAGAAGCAAATGATCGAACAGGCTCAGCAGGAACAAGTGATTTACACGCACCTCATGTCGCTTTCGGGTGATTTTATCGGCATGTACATCGTTGACCTCAAAACCGAAAAATACACGAAATATGAGGCAAGATCCGATTTTGAAACAATCGGGCTTGCAAAGCAGACCGAAGAGAAATTGATAATCGGAATTCGGGTATAAATTAAACCACAGATGTCACAGATTTTCACAGATTATATGTTTTGTTCATCAAAAATCGTTCGTAAAAATACGGAAGATTTCCATAGTTCAAATATGTAATCTGTGTTCATCTGTGTAATCTGTGGTTAGTTTTTCAATTTATTTTGCCGCAGCGAATCCTTCTTCCAAATCGGCGATGATGTCATCGACATGCTCTGTTCCGATTGAAAGACGGATTGTGCTCGGGCTTATTCCCTGGTCTTTCAGCTCTTCTTCGCTCAACTGGCTGTGCGTCGTTGTGGCGGGGTGAATGACAAGCGATTTGACATCGGCGACATTCGCCAAAAGGCTGAAAATTTTGAGTCCGTCGATGAATTTCCAAGCCGCGTCCTTTCCGCCCTTGATTTCAAAAGTGAAGATTGACGCGCCGCCGTTCGGGAAATATTTCTCGTAGAGCGCGTGGTCGGGATGGTCAGCAAGCGACGGATGATTGACTTTTTCGACTTGCGGATGATTTTTCAAGAATTCAACGACTTTCTTCGTGTTCTCAACATGGCGTTCGAGTCGGAGAGAAAGCGTTTCGATTCCCTGCAAAAGAAGGAATGCGTTGAACGGGCTGATTGTCGCGCCCTGGTCGCGGAGCAAAATCGCGCGAATGTAAGTGACAAATGCCGCAGGTCCAACCGCGTCCGCAAAACTGATTCCGTGATAACTCGGGTTCGGAGCGGCGATTGGTGCATATTTTCCAGATTTTTTCCAATCGAATTTTCCCGAATCAACGATAACGCCGCCCAAAGTCGTTCCGTGACCGCCCAAGAATTTGGTCGCCGAGTGAACAACGATGTCCGCACCGTGCTCAATCGGACGAATCAAGTACGGAGTGCCGAACGTGTTGTCGATGACGAGCGGAAGCCCGTGCTTGTGCGCGATTTCCGCGATTTTGTCGATGTCAGGAATGTCCGAATTCGGATTTCCGAGCGTTTCAAGGTAAACCGCCTTTGTGTTCGGCTTGATTGCGCCTTCAAGTTCGGCAAGGTTGTGCGCGTCAACAAAAGTCGTCTCCACGCCGAAGCCCGCCAAAGTATGAGCGAGCAAATTGTAAGTGCCGCCGTAAATCGTTTTCTGCGAGACAATATGGTCGCCTTTCTGCGCCAAAGCCTCAATCGTGTAAGTGATAGCCGCCGCGCCCGAAGCCACCGCCAAAGCCGCAACGCCGCCTTCAAGAGCCGCAACGCGCTTTTCCAAAACATCCTGCGTTGAGTTCGTCAAGCGGCCGTAAATGTTTCCCGCGTCCGCCAAGCCGAATCGGTCAGCCGCATGCTTTGCGTTGTGGAACACATATGAAGTCGTCTGATAAATCGGCACAGCGCGAGAATCCGTCGTCGGGTCAGCCTGTTCCTGTCCCACATGAAGTTGAAGTGTCTCGAAATGAAGTTTATTTGCCATAGTTTTTCTCCTTAATTTGTCATGCTGAACCTGTTTCAGCATCTTTTGAAGGGGGAGACGGTTCAGGCACAGCCTTCACCGAGACTCGCTAAAATCGCTTCTCAAGCGATTTTTTAATGCTCCCTATTCCCCTCGCTCAATATCTCTCCTAAAGCCCACTTGCTTTTAACAATACGTCTTCATACAACAGGAAATCATTCTTCCGAATCTAAAATTTTCTCTGACAAGCTTTTCAAAAAACTCTTTCATAAAAATCTCCTGTGTTTAATTTATTCCTACTAGGTTGGTAGGTATCTTTAGTATAAAACTTAACGCCTAGTATGTCAATGGGGATTTATCTTTTTTAACATTTTTTTCTATGTAAAACTGCTTGTTCTCTCCCTCAAACCGATATAAAATGACATAAAAACTCTGATTTTGAGACAGGAAGGCAAATTTTGTTCTCTATAAAACACAAATCAAAACAAAATGGTTTCCCGCCCTGTGATTTCTCGCACCAAGAGCCTGTTTTGCGCTGTAGCATCTGCACGGGCGAACAAACCGCGTGCCTTCAGGACAAAAAAAGCGGCAACTTGCAAGAAATCTGCCTGATTCAAAATGATTCAGAACTTGCGGAATTCATGCACACCTACGGCCTTACAAGCGTTCGGCGGGTGTATTGAGAATTTCAAGTAGCCTTGCAGGTGTAACAACAAATGGTTTTATAGGAAAATGTTTTATGTTTCCAGTGACAAGAAAAGTATCTTCTGAGACAGTCTGTTTAGCCGTCATTGTTATATTATAAAAAATGGCATCGTCAGGGTCAGAAACAATATCTCTGATATCCGATGAAAGCGAATCTATCATTTCCCCACTTTCTATGATGATTTTTATAACTTCGGCGACAATATGCGCGTTAAAATTAAATTTCTTCCGCGAAAGAACTTCAATATACTCAGAAATTATTTTCGGATGCAGAAGAGGCGTAATTTTCTTTTCTTGGATAAGCAGCAGAATCCTCGCCGGATTTGAATCAGCCTTGTACAGCGCGGAGACAAGAACATTTGTGTCTATTGTGGCATAGATATGCATTATGCAAAAATTGTCTTTGTCGTTGCGAGGTTTAACTGCGGATAGGTCATAAAAATTTCTTTTTCGCTTTCCGCTCGATTACGCCGTTCTGCGCGAGTGATAGAAATTTCTTCGTTGATTTCGTCGAGAGTCATATTTGCAGTTCCATTTTCTTGAGCAAAATTCGCTGATTCTTGAAGTAGAGAAAACATATCTAATTGCATATTGACCCCCTATCAAAAATATTTTAAGTCGTTTTCTTCCTGCTGTCAATGATTGAAAAAAATACCGACACAGGCGAATTTTCATCACATATACTTCTGAATGATTTCAAGAACTGTCTGTTTTGCCCGCTCTTTTTCTTCGTCGTGTTTGAGGAAAAGAATTGACGGGTCAATTTTCATCGCATTGCAGAGTTTGAGGAGCGTGGTGAGACTCGGCGTGCGCTTGCCTTTTTCGATGTAGGCGACCATATTTTGGGAAACGCCCGCTTCAAATGACAATTCCAGTTGTGAAAGATGCAATTTTTCTCGTTCTTGGCGCAGTCGGTCGTAAACATATTTTTCTTGCTCTTCTAGTCGCATATTGTTGTAGTTTTAAGCAATTTTGTGTGATTGACAAATAAATATTGTGTTTGTTTGAAAGAAAATTGTGTGATTTTTATGAAATTTTGTGGATAAATATGAAATATTGTGTATAATTTAATCACTATATTGCGGTATATTCCGTGAGGTAAGGAGTATTTTGTATGAAGAAAATTTTGCTTTGTTTTGCTTTCATCGCACTTTGTGTGGGGGCAGTTTTTGCCGAAAAGACAAAAGTTCACGGACTTGGCATTTCCGTTCCGATAGAAAGTCAGTTTTGGCACAACGATGATATTTTGAAGGACGAAACTTTTTTCAATGTCGGCTTGAATCTTGACTACAAAAATATGTCGAAGCACGGAGATGGAATCGTAGGTTTTTCGGGAATTTATGAAATGCAACTCGGCTATTTTTGGGGAAGCACCGACAACACGGATTACAATTGGTTTGATGTGCTGAATCTCAAATGGGGCTGGGGAGTCGCATTCCGTCCGACCGAAAAAATCATTCTCGCAACACACGGAACGCTTGGTTTTGACTTCAAATTGCTGTGGGACCACGATGATTCGCCGTTTCCCGATTTTACCACACGAACGGGCTGGGATTTTGTGTTCGTCTATAAGGCGGGTGAAAAAGTCGGAATTTCACTTGGGCTCGATACTTATGTTCCAGTCATCGGAATTGGACTAGACAGGGAAAAAATCCCAGATTCATCAGCCAGAGGGGGCTACAAAAAAGATACTGAAACTTACACGATTTACGGCGGTTTCGGCTGTGATTTGAAATTCGGAGTTTGCTGGGTGTACTAAGTTCCAAGTTCGTACCGCACTTCACCACGAGTGCGTTTTTTTTTATCTCCTCACCCAATCTACCGCGCGTACGATTTCTACCGTGCATCCGTCCAACCGAATGCTTCCTTCTTCATCTTCGGTGATGAGCGTGACGGTTTTGCAGTTCAGTTCGGCACAGGCGGTTTCGATTGCACGAAGTTCTCGTTTGAGCGTGTCTTCGTCGGAAAGGTCAACGCACACTTGGTAGAGCGAAAGATTTCCCTCCGTTCCCGTCACAAAGTCGATTTCATAGCCCGATGCCGTTTTATAATAGTGGATTTCGTCAGTTTTTCGTCTGAGAGCCACAAACACCATATTTTCCAAAATCGCGCCCGCATTGTCGAACATCTTGAAGTCACTCGCAATGGCAAGCGCATGGTCGGCACAGTACACTTTTTTGGGATTCACGGCACGGACACTGGCATTCGGCGAAAGAATCTCCAGCGTAAAAATGAAATACGCATCCTCAAAATATGCCAAGAATTTAGAAATCCACTCGGCGGAAGTTTTGTATTGCATACCCAAAAGCCGTTGGCGGAGTTTGTTCACGGTAACGCTCTTTCCCATTGAACCGAGCAGCATGAGCATGAATTTGTGAAGCAATTGCAAATCAGGAATTTTATGCCGCATCGCAATGTCGCGGGTAATCACATCCATTGCAAGATTTTGCAAATAGCGGGTTTTCTGAAATTCATCGCTGATGTGAAGAACTTCTGGAAAGCCACCCCATTTTTTGTACTGTGCAAAAAGCGCGTTTTTTTTGTCGGGATTGGCAATGATTTCGTGCGGTGTTTCAAGCCCATGATACGCAAGATATTCGTTAAATGAAAACGGAAACAATTCCTGGCTGAGCGTTCGCCCACCAAGTTCGGTCGCCAGTTCCTTTGAAAGAAGACGCGCCGAAGAGCCTGTAATATAGATGTGGCAGTTTTCGGTATTTTGCAAACGATTCACGAACAATGCCCAATCCTGCACCAGTTGGATTTCATCAAAGAAAAAATACACGGTCTTTTCGTGATAGTCTGGATAAAGAGCGTAGTAAGCCTCGGCAATTTGCGCGGGCGGTTCGCTCTGCAAAGTAACGAGGCGGTCATCAGCAAAATCAAGCCAGCAGATAAGCGTTTTGTCTTCGATTGTATCTGCAAGCAGTTTGCGGATATAGGTGGATTTTCCGCACCGCCTGATTCCGATAAGCACAGACGATTTTTGAGGAATTTCTTCCATGTGGAGTTCCCGTGCAGTTCGAGGCTCTAAATGCTGAAGATGATATTGATTTTGCAGAATGACTTCCTGAATTTTCTCTTGCTTCATATCAACAGTATACAATAGTTTCTAAAAATTTGCAAACTATTTAGGTAAAGTTTCTAATTTTTTGAAAATTTTTATAAGATAGTTTATTAATTTTTGAAATCTATTTTGTAAATCTTTCTAAAATTTTAGAAAAATAAGGCAAAAAGATTCCAGAATTTTACAAGATTATAGTCAAAAGTTTATAAATATTTGAAAACTATTTATTAAAAGTTTCTAAAATTTTGCAAATTAACACAAAGAGCTTTTTAAATTTCTGAAAAAATCTCTTTTTTTATTGTCAACTTATTTCACATTTTTTAAAGTTTACAATCTTCGTCATTTTTGCTACAATCCTACAAGTGGTGACACACACACATTTATCCGCGTTTATCTGTGTCCATCCGCGTCTAATAAAAAGGGGTACAAATTATGGCAACACTCAACGAACTCGCCGAAGACATCATTCACGGCAAACGCTTTGGTCGCACCGATGACCTTTCTTTCTTCAAAACATGCGATTTGAACGAACTCACCGCCGCCGCAGACAAAATCCGCGCACACTTCAAAGGAAGCAATGTGGATTTATGCACGATAATCAACGGTCGGAGCGGTCGATGTGGCGAAAACTGCAAATTCTGCGCTCAGAGCGCACACAATCACACTTCCTGTGAAGCCTACGACTTCCTTGACGAAGAGAAAATCATAGCAGAGGCAAAAGCGAACCAAGACGAAGGCGTGAACCGATTCGCCATCGTTACGGCTGGTCGCGCGCTTTCAGGCGAGGATTTTGAAAAAGCGATTCATGTCTACGAGCGCATGAACAAAGAACTGAGCATCAACCTTTGCACTTCGATGGGATTCATCACACGCGAGCAATTCAAACGGCTCAGAAAAGCAGGCGTTACGAGTTACCACCACAATATCGAAACTTCGCGTCGAAACTTTCCGAACATCTGCACGAGCCACACCTATGATATGAAAATCGAGACGATTAAAATCGCGCAGGAAGAAGGATTCTGCGTATGCTCAGGTGGAATTATCGGTATGGGCGAGACTTTTGAAGACCGAATCGACATGGCTCTTTCGCTCCACGAGTTGAACATCCGCTCAATCCCAATCAACGCGCTCATGGCGATTCCCGGCACTCCGTTTGAAAACCTTGAGCCACTTTCAGAAGACGAAATTCTGCGCACACTTGCCATGTTCCGTTTTATCAACCCCGAAGCGAATATCCGTCTTGCCGCAGGGCGCAAACTTCTTTCCGAAAACGGCAAAAAAGCCTTTGAAGCGGGCTGTTCCGCAACGATTACGGGAAACATGCTCACCACGAGCGGAAGCACGATAAAAGGCGACATCGAAATGCTCACCAGCATGGGGCGAACGATAAAAGCACAAAAAGGCACAACCTGCGACTCATGTGATTGTTCATGTTCGGGCGATTCATGCGATTGCGCTTCATCATGCTGTGACGATTCTTGCTGTAGCTCATCATCATGCGACACACCACACAACAAGAACTGCGCATAAGTAAAAAAATCGAGGTAAAAAAGTAAGGCCGCCCCTGTAACAAGGAGCGGCACCATTTTTTATTTTTCTGACAATTTTTCAATTTCTTCGTCAGTCAGTTCTCTATATCCTCCAAGCGGAAGTGCGGGGTCAAGTTCCAGCTCACCCATTTTTACGCGCTTTAAATACACCACCTCATTTCCCAATTGTGCAAACATCCGCTTTACTTGGTGGAATTTCCCTTCGTAAATCGTGAGAAGACAATCGATGTTCGGGGCGTTGCGGGGTGTCCCCGCAGAGGGGGTAGCGGAAAACGCCGAAGGCGATTGGAGCGAGGGGGAGACTTCCCCCGTTGAATTGATAATTGATAATTGCTCGCTTCTCACTGCAAACTGTATTTCTGCTGGCTGCGCTTCAAATCCCGCTTCGTTTCCTTCGGGGGCGATGTAAAAGCCTTTCGTGAATTTTTCGGTGTATTTTTGCTTTTCTTCTTCGGTGAGCGAATCGCGCAATCCCACGGCGTAGGTTTTGGGCGCGTGCGTTTTGGGTGAAAGAAGACGGTGCGTGAGTTTTCCGTCGGTGGTGAGAATGAGCAAGCCTTCCGTGTCGATGTCGAGCCTGCCCATGCAGTGCAAATCGCCACCCAAAAACTTGTGGCGGAGTGAATCATCGAGCAAGTCAAAGACCGTGCGGTGCTCTCCGTCCTTGTTCGCGCACACGACATCGGCGCACTTGTTCATCATGATGTAGACATCGTGCTGCAAGCGGATTTTTTCGCCGTCAACGCACACTTCATCCGCCGAAATGTCAATCTGAAGGCCTGAGTCGTATACGAATTTTCCGTTCACCGTGATTCGCTCGTCACGGAGCAGTTTTTTTACATCTTTTCGCGAGCCAAAGCCGTGATGTGAAAGAATTTTATCGATTCGTTCCATTAGCGTTTTTCGATTGGAACATATTCTCTTTCGGCGAAGATATTCTTGTACGCGGGGCGATAAATCTTTCCGCCAGCGACGATTTCTTCGATGCGGTGTGCGCTCCAGCCCGCAATTCGCGCGACAGCGAACAATGGAGTGAACAATTCGCGCGGAATGTTGAGCATTGAGTAGATGAAGCCCGAATAGAGGTCGACATTCGCGCAGATTCGTTTGCCGTCACCGTGCTTGTTGTAGAGAATATCGGGGCTGAACTTTTCGACCATTTTGTAGAGGTTGTATTCTTCTTCAAGCCCCTTTTCGCGGGCGAGTTTTGCGGCTCGGTCACGCAAAAGTGTTGCGCGCGGGTCATTCACGGTGTAAATCGCGTGCCCCATGCCGTAAATAAGACCTGTGTGGTTGAACGCCTCTTTGTTCGCGATTTTTTCAAGATACGCCTTGACTTCGTTTTCGTTTGACCAGTCTTTTACATTCTCTTTGATGTCGTCCATCATCTCGGCGACCTGAATGTTCGCGCCACCGTGCCTTCGTCCTTTGAGCGAGCCGACCGCCGCGCCGATTGCGGAATAGGTGTCCGTGTCAGCCGAAGAAACGACATGCACCGTAAGAGAAGAGTTGTTTCCGCCGCCGTGCTCCGCGTGAAGAATCAACGCAAGGTCGAGCAATTTTGCCTCGTCGTCGGTGAATGCCTTGTTGTTTCGGATTAAGCGCAAGAAATTTTCCGCCGTAGAAAGTTCTGGAAGCGGATTGTGAATGTACATCGATTTTCCGTCGTAATAGCGGCGTTTTGCCTGATAGCCGTATGCCGTAAGCGTTGAAAAGCGCGAGATGAGCGCGATACACTGGCGCAGCACATTTGAAAGCGAACAGTCTTCGGGATTCGGGTCGTAGGAATACGAGGCCAAAACGCCGCGCGCAAGTTTGTTCATAACATCGGCAGACGGAGCCTTCATAATCATGTCTTCGGTAAAGTTTTCGGGCAATGTGCGGAGTTCACCCAAAAGCGCGTTGAATTCTTCGAGTTCGCTTGCAGTCGGCAATTTTCCGAACAAAAGGAGATACGCGCACTGCTCGTAGCCAAACTGATTGTGCTCTTCGGCATCTTTTACGAGAGACTCAACATTGTAGCCACGGTAAACCAAACGACCAGGAATCGCAACCTTCTGCCCGTCTTTTACTTCGTAGCCCACGACATCGCCAATGCTCGTCAATCCGACCAAAACACCCGTGCCGTTCGCGTTTCGCAAGCCGCGCTTGACATCGTATTTTTCGTAGAGATTTTTATCGATGGGGTCGTTACCTTCTGCAATTTTTGCAAGTTTTTCAATGAGTAGCTTTTCGTCGATTTTTTTTGTGATTTTTGTTTTGAGGGAGTTTATGTGCTCAAGTTCGCGCTCGCTGAAAGTAACTCCGCTTCCATGCAATTTTTCTTCAATCTTTTCTTTGATGGATTCAAGATAGTGGCGTTCGTTTTCGGTGATTTCCATAACAACCTCCCGTTTTGCATAATTATGTAACTTTTTGTATATTTATGCATATTTTTGAAAAATATTTTGATAATTATACAAAAAATTGCATAGAATGACAACATAGAATGGCAATCAGATTTTCTTTATAATCAAACTCACATTGCACCCGCCAAACGCAAACGAATTGCTCATACAGCATGTGACAGGCTTTTCACAAGAATGCTGAACGAAATGTAAGACAGGAATTTCTTCATCTTGCGCACCGTCCCAGATGTGAACTGGCAGTTTTTGCTTTTTTATCGCATAAAAACATGCGGCAAGTTCAAGGCTTCCCGCAGCACCAAGCGTGTGACCTGTCATTGGCTTAGTCGAACTGCACAAAACAGCCGTATCAGATGATGATTTACCAAAAACTAAATCAACGCCTTTTCCTTCCATGCTGTCGTTTAAATGCGTCCCTGTTCCATGTAAGTTTATATACTCAATCTGACACGGAGACAAATTCGCATCTTTTAAGGCGGCGTTCATCGCTTGCTCAGCACCAGTTCCGTCGGCAAGCGGAGCGGTCATATGACTGGCATCGCTCGACTCCCCCGTTCCTGCAAGAATGATTCCCGTCTCATCCAAGTCGTCGCGGCTTAAAACAAAGACGCTCGCACCTTCTCCCAGATTGATTCCGTTCCGATTTTTTGAAAACGGATTGGTCATTTCATGGTCAATGGCCTCTAGACTGTCAAAACCAAGTAACACGGTGTCAGAAGCAACATCAACACCACCAGCAATCACGGCATCGCACACACCCGCACGAATCAATTCCTTTGCCTTCACTATCGCGCTTGCACTTGAAGAACATGCCGTTGAAAAAGCAAGCGTAATTCCCTCTGTACCGAATTTACGGGCAGTAAACACGGCAGGATAATCCGCGCCCTGCATCTTCAAATCATAGTCAGAAGGAAACGCGCCCTCTTCAAAAAAAGCCTTATGTCCTTTAAAAGAAAGTTCGCTTCCATTATCACATGAACCAATGCACACTCCCACCTTTTTTGCACCATACCGTGAAATCGCCTTTTGAACCGTATTTTTTATATCAGAAAGCGCAAAATCAAGAATCTGCAAAGCACGCATGTCAAAAACATCGCCTGTCTGATTTAACAAGTCGTCAGAAATTTTCCCGACATAAAATGTTTTTACGCCGTTCTCACCAACCAAGCCGCATGCAGTATTTTTTATCCCCTCACGATTTCCCGAAGAAAGATTTTCGATAAAAGAATCCGCATCATGAGAATTTCCTGCAGCACATATAAAACCCGGATTTGAAAGGTAGATGTTTGAAGTCATAAATTTTTCCATACTATACAATCACCAACTGACTCGACTGTTAGTTTAAAAACTTCTTAGAGCAGGGTCAAGACATCGCATATTTTTCCTCGCATGCCCCACAGGTCATCTAGCCATACGATGCTTTATTTATAAAAAAAAAGCCGGAATCAGCAATGCAGGAAAACAGGAATCTGCATTGCTGATATACCGCACACAGGAAGGAGGAACTTCCGGCATACGGCTCCGGCTGCCACCGAAGTGGCGTTTTATTCAAAACAAATTGAAAACGGAAAGTTGAAAGGTGAAAATTTTCCGGTTTTTTCAAAAAAATTCCCCGCGCGTTGCCGAAACTGCAAAAATTTTGCCTATAAATAGGTGAGGAAAAATAGGGTTCCGAAAACTCAGTTATTCAGGAGGCAATATGAAGTATCAGATCATCATCGACGACGAAATCAAAGAAATGGCAGCTGAGGCAGTCGCGCAGGGCAGGATTCTTAATCTCAAGAATGACATCGTGTTCAAGTCGTTCTTCTCAAAGGAGTGCGAGGAATCCGCGTATTGCAGGCGCAAGATGCTCAGTGCTGTCATCGGGCGTGCGGTCACGGAAACGAAAGTTCTGAACCCCGAAATCCTGCCCACCCGAACGGACGGCAAATTCCCGCGCCTCGACATCCACTGCAGGCTTGACGACGGGAGCGAAGTCGATGTGGAAATCCAGAATTCCATGTACCAGGACGACCAAATCAAACGCTCGATTTATTACGCGGCGTCTCTCACGCACAATGCGCTTACTTCGGGCGACCAGTACGCGCTGCTCCCGCATGTTTACCAGATTATGTTCATGGATTTCAGCGTG
>JAFUDX010000038.1 GCA_017464425.1 Treponema sp. | reverse complement strand
TCCGATTGGCTATGCGCTGGACCGCTGTGTTTCGGAAAATGTCCTTGCCGATTATTTCAACAATCTGAGGAAAGAAGACATGTCATTGATTTTCGGCGAATGGGATGAAGAGATGTTCGTAAAAGTACAGCGGGAAGAGGCGTATGAAGATGGTGAAATTGCTGGCGCACAAGCAAAAGCCATCGAAAACGCACGGAATCTTCTCAAACTAAACAAACTCTCTGCTGAGGAAATCGCCGAGTGCTGCTCACTTCCCCTTGAGCAAGTGCTCGCCCTGCAAGAAAGCCTAAAGGCAGAAACATTCTCTGATGCTTAAATTCTTTTCCTAGTGAGTGTCGAAGAACTGGCGAATTAAAAACATTAAATTTTCTTAAAAAATTCACAAAATAAACTAGAATTTTCTTAGTCATTGCGTTACACTTTCAGTAAAGATGTTCGGCGTATGCTGGACTGAAAAATTAGTACATTTAAACGAGGGATTTTTTTTCATAATAATTTTGTGCTAAAAAATCCTGGCTTTTGGAGGAAATTTTATGAAACTTTCAAAGAAAGTATTGGCTGCATTCAGCATGGCTGCGGCTTTGGCTATGGCGGTGTCTTTCACTTCTTGTGGCGAAGAAGATGCTGATGATGAGAACGGAATGATTTCTGGCTCAAACAACAACTATAAATTGCTTTATGACAATTCGGCCTCAGAAGATACAAGTCGCGGTTATGTTCCGACTACTGGCAACCACGCCGGTGCACTTGTTCAGATTACTTTGAACAAGGAAGGAACTTCTGGAAGCGGTGCAGCAATGGGCTATATTTGGGATTTACAGTCTACAGATGCATCCGCTTCTGCAGAGGAAGTCACACGAGCCGTTTCTGCTAAACCAAGAAATTTCTGTATCGTTGGATTTGCTAATTTTAGCGGTACAGTCAAAGCCTATGTTTCTCGTTATACGAATGTTTATGATATTCAAGCTAAAAACTTCGGAACAGATGGAATTACTGTTAATGGAGCTACACAGACAGCTGGGGAAGAAGAATATATCAAATCTTCTGATGACAAAAAACTGACAGCTGCTGATGGCTCTTATGTTATGACCGTCAATGTCTACGAAGAAACGACTGGCGAAGGTGAATCAAAAACTACCACTGGTGGATATGTCGTTGACATCTACAATGGTGTTGTTGAGAAAGCTCATTTGGCATCTGCTGAAAAATTGGCAACAACTACAATTCCTGCTGCTGATCTCGGATATGATACAGCAAAGAAGGTTACCCAGAAACAGGGCGGTGTTTATGCAAATGTCTATGCAAAAAGCAAGGCTTCTGGAACATGGAAATACGCGGACACCTATAAAGCTGACAAAGTAATAGAAGAGTAACTCGGACAGATTGCTTCGTTGCACTTGCAATGACGGTTTCATCTTGCAGTGACAAGCAATTCACAAAGCAGGGGGCACTTTAATTCGCTCCCTGCTTTTTTTATTCACGAGCGCACAGTATGCATCGCTAAA
This sequence comes from Treponema sp., assembly GCA_017464425.1. Classification (GTDB taxonomy): domain Bacteria; phylum Spirochaetota; class Spirochaetia; order Treponematales; family Treponemataceae; genus Treponema_D. The sequence goes on along the minus strand of JAFUDX010000038.1, from coordinate 15,620 downwards.
ATTTCTTCATTCCGTTTTTTTGCAGCAGTATGATTTCTTCGGGTGAAATTGCTTTTGAAAAATAGAATCCTTGCACGATTTCGCACCCAGCTTTTCGGAGCAAATCCAACTGCTCTTTTGTTTCCACGCCTTCTGCGATACACGGAATCTTAAACTGTCGGGCAACCGTAAGCACAACCTGCACGAGATACAGCGATTTTTTGTCGGTGGCGATTTTTTGGATAAACCCGATGTCGAGTTTGAGCGCATCGATGGGGAGCCGCGCAAGCAGATTGAGCGAAGAATAGCCAGAACCAAAATCGTCCATTTCGATTTTAAAGCCCGCCTGACGCAGTTTCTTCACGCTCTGCATGATGACAGAACTTTCTTCGATGTATGCCGACTCGGTGATTTCCAGCAAAAACTGATTGGTCGGAATTCCGTTTTCTTTTGTAATATGCAAAAGGTAGTCAACGATTTTGGGATCATGCAAATCCACCCGGCTCACATTGACCGAAACAGGAATTATCGAGCCAGTTTCTTCCTTCCATTTTCGCATCTGTTCGGCAGCTTCTTTCCACACATATCGGTCCAGTTTTTGAATCAAACCATTTTTTTCAAATTGCGGAATAAAAGAATCCGGCTTCATCATACCGAATTCAGGATGCGCCCAGCTGACTAAGGCTTCGAGACTGCTTAAAACAGGAAATTTTCCCTGAATATTGTATTTTGGCTGATAGAGCACTTTAAATTGCTTTTTTTCAACCGCATCCGAAAAATCACTTAAAATTTTAGCCCGTCTGATTTCCTCATTGTACATTTTGTCATCATAAATCGCAAATGCAGAGCCAAAATGCTCGCGAAGCGAATTGCAGGCATACAACGCGCAGTCAAAACTTTGCTCAAGAGAAGTCGCGCGGTATGTTCCTTGACACACACCCATACGCACATGAATTTCAGTTTCCTTGAGGAGTTCAGATAGATGAAGCTGAATTCGCTCCAAAGGTTTGTCATAATTCCAATGATGGGCCATGTAGAGATAGAAACCGTCGGCATTGTAACGGCAGCCGATTCCGCCCGCTTCGTTTGCAAGCCGAATGATGTCAGCGGCGATTGCCTGCAAGACCGTGTTTCCAAAAGTGCGGCCGTAAAGTTCGTTTAAAAGGTGAAATCCCGAAAGATTGATGACAATGGAATCCATAACCGTATCAGGATTCCGCTTTATGAGCTGACGGGCATACTCAAAGAAAAATTCTTTTGTGTAAAGCCCCGTAAGAATATCTTTTTCGGTAGACTGGATGATTTTTGAATCTTCCGCAAGCTCAATCGAACGGCGCACACGGGCAAGAATCACTTCGGGCATGTCGTACGGCTTGGTAAGGAAGTCAGCCGCCCCTTTCTGAAGACTTTTTACTTCGGCTGATTTTTCACTCGTAAGCACGATGACTGGAATTTTTGTAAGTTCAGCATCTTTCCGAATCGAGTCAAGCACCGCATAGCCGTCAACTTCGGGCATGAGCAAATCCAGCAGCACAAGAGAAACGCGCTCACGAAGCGACTGAATCTTTGCGATAGCTTCCGTGCCGTCCGCCGCCTGAACGACATTGTATTCTTGCCCAAGAATCGTACCGAGCATTTCTCTATTTACGGCTTCGTCATCAACAACAAGCACGGTTCGGCGAAAATCTGTAGCATTATCCATATCACTATTTTACCGCGTCTTTGGAAATTCAGCAAATTTTACAGCGAAAGTAGGTGTGAAGGGAGGGCAGAAATAATCGTACAGAACTTCAATGCTCACTCAAGCAAATTTGTTGCTTACGAATATAATATCGCATGAAAATGAAGTGTTGTTAAAAAATTCTAAAGTTACTTTCTTCCGTAATTCTATACCAATCTTCATCATCAATATTCGCATTGTCTTTTTTTAGCAGAAAATTTCTTCTGTTTCGGTTGATTTTTATTACAGAATTATCGACAGGATTGTCAAGAATTAATATGAATTCCAGCGGTACATCAAGTTGAAACATTTTCTGACTTGCCGCCGCTCCGTCCCAAAAGTTTTCTTTTAAAATTTCGCTGTCGAAAATTCCTTTGTCCGGCTGCCAATTCTGTTGCATGCACAATCCCTCTGGGTACAGAGAACAGACATACGCTTTTTCAAAATATAAATTCCTATGCTCATCAGTGAACGCATCTACTTCATGAATAAGTATGAAACTGTTGTTGAGAACTTGTTCGATGGAAATCTTTCCGCGACTTCTTATTCCATTTTTATTGCCGTCCAAAATCGTAAAGCAGTAAGTTCCATCATTGTTGATTTCGAGGGCAATTTTTTCAATTTTTTGATAGGAATTATATCCTCCATAATCAACAGAGCATAACTCTGAATATCTTCCTGAGAGTTCGGATATGTCACCTCCTTTGAGGGTTGTAAAAGCCGCTCTTAAGTTTTCAGAAATTTTCTCATCTGCGGCATTGTTTTTTCCTAAGCAGGAAAAAAACATGAGAATGAAAAAAGAGGCAACGATAGTACAAATAATTTTAGTCTACATTTGTTTATACCAAATCATTAGGCATTATAAATTGCTACGATTAAGGCCAATAACCCTGCAAGCCCAAGAATTACGCCAAGAATATATGAAAAACCATTGTTTGCCGTAGCGAAAATCCGCACATCTTTGAAGAATAAATGAACTGGCGCTTTTATAAGAACAAATGCCCCGTCAATGAAGCCGTCTATAATGCCATGCGTTCCGAATTTCAGAGATTCGGAAATTTTATCTTCAGGATCTTTTCCGAGACCGAAAATTTTGAAATCCTCACGATGAGGGATGCTTATTACAACAAAAAAAACATTGGTTTCCTTTGATTGCATAATGAGAAATTTTCCCATAGCCACTTTCTTCGGAAACAACATCGATACCGTTCAAAGATTGTTCCTTGACTCTAATTTCGTTTGTCCCTAGCAATTTATAAAAATCACTGGCATTCGTTATATTTTTCTTCATGACTTTTGAAAGTTTTTTCAAATTAAATTGTGCGAAAAGGATATATGATTCGTAATCTTTATTATAAGCATACGACTTTATCTTTAAGTCTGTAAATTTTTTTAAAGATTCAAAATCTTCATCAGAAAAGCCTAATAAGCGTTCTTTAAACAAAGTCTCCGCATCATTGTCGCTCCGCATGACAAAATTGTCCGGCAATTTCACCGAAGCATTTATATTTCCCATTTTTTTTGTTGAATATCCGCATGAAACAAATGATAAGCACAAAAAGCAGAATGTAAAAAACATCGCAAGATACGAAAAAACTTTCTTCATTTTTTTGATTCTCCTACATTAAAAAGTCTTAAAGGCTCTTTTATCACTATTTCAAAGTCTTTAAGACTATATCATAAAAATAATAGCACCCTTACAGGCAATATATCAAGAATAATATAGTCTATAATAAAAATATGCAGAAAAATTTCTTTGCGGACAGGTTGCGTTTTTTAAGGAATGAACGAAATATTTCAGCACGAGAAATGAGTCTTGCGCTTGGTCAAAATGAATCTTACATAAATAAAATTGAAACGGGCCAGAGGTCTGTCTCAATGGCAGCATTTTTTAATATTTGCGATTTTCTTTTAGTGACACCCGCAGATTTTTTTAATGAAACCATTCAAACAACAGATTTCAATACAGAAACTTTTATTTCTATTTATAAACGATTACCGCAAAAACAAGCGAAACATATTTTTTCGGTAATGCAAGATTTAGCGGAGTCGATGTTGAAAAGGCAGTAAGGGGGCGGTTCAGGCATAGCCTTCACCGAGACTCGCTAAAAACGCTTCTCAAGCGTTTTTGCCCTACTACGCAGTGCCGCTCCCTACCCCCGTAGAAGGGGTAGCAGAAAACGCAAAGCGGTTGGAGTGAGGGGAAGGCTTTCCCCTCCTCAATTTTCCGTTACTTAAAATATCTCACTCCCGCTCTAAACAAATTCTGGCATGAATTCGCTTCCTCGTAGCGGGCGATGTTCTTAATCAGGTTCGGCTCGAAGCCGCCTATACCGACGGTGCGCTCGGAGTGACCCATTTTGCCGAGGACGAGACCGTTCGGGCTGGTGAGACCTTCGATTGCGTAGGCTGAGCCGTTCTTCGACCTCCGTGTCGTACGACAACCTAAAGGTTGTCGGGGAGTTTCTTTGCTTTTTATGGCAGGCGACATCCTTGTCGCCATTTTACAAAACAAGTCTTTGTCTTTTTCATGGTCGGTTTGCTGTTTTCGTCGCAGTACTGGCTGTAAACCTGCCCGTTCTCGAAGAGTTCTTTTGCGAGTTTTTCTGAGATGAAGATTATCCGCGCCGAAATCACAGATTTCGTCGAGACTCACTCAAAACTTGCCTCGCAAGTTTTGCCCCGCAAGCGGGTCGCTCCCTACCCTCGCCGTGGCTCACGGGAATGTAGTGCGGGCGAGCGTCAAGGACTGATTCGTCCAACGCCCACGGGCTTTTTGCGCTCACCATGCGAGTCCAGACCACGCGCGAAATGTGGCGGTGGATGTCGTTGAAGGTGAGGGTATCGACCTCCATGTCGTAGACGAGAATTTTGCAAGCAAAATTCTCGCGGGATTTTCTGTCTTTTTAAGAAAAACGACATACGACACTTCGTGTCGTTTACATGAGAAGAAGTTATTAACACGCCGCTTATGCGGCTAGCGTATCCGTGTCGCACTGTAGTAAACAATATTTTGTCTTTTTGGCTCGGTCTGCAACGCGCTTTTCTCGGATGACATTCGCGATGAATTTGGGCGTTTAAATAAAGAAATTATATTCGCAGTTTTTTATTTTTATGCTATAATAAATTAATTTGGTATGAGGAGGTAAAAAATGACAGCAGGTGCGGCAAGAGTACAGGCAAAGCGACTCATTGATTTTGTTCCCGATGATAAAATTAATTTTATTGTCAAATATATTCAGTCTTTTTCTACTCCTAAGAAAAGAAATACAACGGTAAATTCTGCAAAAAAAATTCGCTTATGAAGCTTTGCTTGCCGATGCAAAACCAGTTTCGGGAAAGCCGCTTAGCCTTAACGGAACAGAAGAAGTCGCGGAAATAATTTTACGCTAGAACAGTGCCGTACAAAGATTCGGAATCTCTGCACTCTTTTTGATGTCGCTAATGTCGGCAAAGAAACAATCTTATCAGCTCTTGATAATGAAGATTTTACTGATTTAGAAGACTCTTTGCAAAATGAGTGTGCTTTAAATACCGAAGTTGACTACATCGTTACTCGCAATCTTGCTGATTTTAAAAATACCAAAATTCCCGTTGTTTCACACAAAGAGTTTATTGAAATTGCAAGAAAGAAGTGAGTCTTGTTATTGATTACTTTTTGGGTGTTCCCCTACGGTCGCTTACGCTTCCTTCGGGTCAGGCTTTTCGCACTTCCGCTATCGCTTCATTCCTTCGCTACGCTACGACGCTACGCTTCGGAACTGCTTCGCAGGTGCTACAATCCTTAACGCTTGGCTTGTTACAAATTATCGAAATCATCTTCAAATTCGTCTTGCTCGCGTTGCTCTTGTTCCCATTCTTGTTCCCATTTTTGCTTTTCGAGTTCTTCTTCCTTTCTTTTGCGTTCTGCATCTTCGGCATCTTTTTTCGCTTGGAATTTAGCAACGAGTTTTGCTAAATCGGTTCTGCCTATGTGAGCGAGCAAACTATCTAAGCATAATTTTGCTTTAATTGCGAAATCCGTTAAAGAAGTGCTATATTCATAACGCATAGAGACGCCACCTTCAATTTGATGTTTCCCTTTTGAATAATACAGATGGAGAAAACACTCTCTGCTGCTGTTTCTGCCAAATTCTAAATTTAGCCGTGCATCTTTTTGCGGACTATAATATTCCAATATGGTCTTGTAAGTATGTATCATACTTGCATCTGTGCCACTGTATCTATCTTTGGGATTTCGCACATCAATTTTTATATCGTCGCGCTGTAAAATATCTTCCCATTTATCGAGTAGTTTTGTAAATTCCTCGTTTGGAGTTTCATCATAAAACTCGCTCACACCAACTGTTCTATAGTTATACATCATTTTTGCATCATCATCGGTTTGTTGAACAAGGGTATCTGACCATTCTTTTCGCAAAGTAGAGAAAAATGGATTTGCGTATCGGGATTCACTAAAGAATGAATAGACCAATACATAATCACTAAAACTGTTGTCTATAACAAGTGCCCGTGCATAATCAATTTCGGAAGATATATCAAGCCCAAGAAATTTTTCTTCTTGCAGTTTTGCATACACAGGCAAACCTATTTCATCGTTATCTTTTCTCTTAAGGCCATAGCGTTGAATAAATTCTTTTTCCATAAAGTTACTTAATTTCTTTTCAACGGATTGCGGAAAATAACATACGATACCCGCCAATTTTCCCTCATTTTCTTCTTCCTTAAGACTTCTAAAATTTTCAGGAGGAAGATAACATTCCGCAAGTGCAATACCCGATAACGGTAAGCCATACAAAGTTGTTTCGCCAGAAGGAACTAAAGTTGTTATATTTGGCTCTACATCATCGTTTTCAACAATTTGCCAACCTTCATTTTTAAGAATTGTTATCGCATCATTTACAAGCATATCCCGTTTAATGCCATAATCATCATATAGCAAACCTTCGAATGTCGGGCTTTTTGGTGTTCTGTTCCTGCGTTTTTTAGTTTTGCCCGTAGTTTTAGATTCTTCGTCATCGCCTGACACACCATCTTCAATATCATCCTCGTTTGTGACACTCTGTAAAATTTGATAGTACAACGGATTTTTATCGATTTCTTCATGCAAAAAGGAAGTCACCGATATCCAGTTTTCATCACTCCCAAAAAAAATGGCATTTGCGTAGTCAATTTTGTTTCCTTTTGCTGGTTTTGTCCAAACATCCATATCAATGTTTTCATCATGTTTTTCTTTAAAACCATATTTTTTACATTCTTTCATAACCACTTTTTCGATTTTTTCTTCGTCTTCATCAAAAAACAAATGGGTAATACCGACTAATTTTTCGACATTTTCATTGTTTCCATCTTTTCTATCATCATATTTTGCTAACATAAGCGGAAACCAAAGTCCCATTGCTTTTTTCGGTGGCATTGCCATAAAAATATGACTTTCCGGATAATCTTCATTTTCTTTTTTCGGCGAAATAGTCCAACCATTTTCTTCCAAGTGTGATATGGCTTCACCTATGAGCATCCCCTTACCGATTCCGTATGTATTATGAAGAAAACCTTTGAATTCAATTTTTTCGGCAGAAGATTTTTCCGCTTGTTTTTCTTCATTTTTCGCTTTGTTTTCGGAAGTCTTTTTTGCTGAAGCAGATTTCTTAGGCTCTGTTTTTTTTATGAGAATTGATTTTAGAAAACCTTCCATCTTTTCACATTCAATCCATGAAACAGGCGCACGAATAGAATTAAATAAAATTGAATTTCCGTGATTAGTTATTGTCTTTAATTCTGAAATGGCAATCTTTTTTGATTCCTCAAACATTTCATGTACATAAACATTTTTGTTTGTAATAAGAAAACCGTCTTTTCCGCCACACAAAAGTGTATCGTCATAAAAAAATATTGGATATTCATCTTTTTCCAAGTGATGTACAGAAAGTGCATTTTCTAATTTGTGTGATTTTACACTCGCAAGAAGAAGTCGATTTTTTATACCACTTTCTTGTGCTATAAATCTTGACACTTCTTCATTGATTTTTTCATTTGAAACTGCAAGATTCCAATTTTTTGATTCAGCCATTGTATCACTCCTTATTCATCATCTGTTTCGTCCTCGCCATCTTCGGCAAGAATTCCCAAGTCGTCATCGTCGCTCATAAATGCTTCGTCCAACTCATCGTCCTCGGGAAGTTTATCGTCAAGCAAGACCTCAGCATTTCCAGAATCTTCTTCGTCAATTTCTTTATCCAATTCGGAAAGCGTGAAGTTACAGTATCTTGCGACAGTCGCAACAACTCCGCCCGCGCTTGCAAGGTCGTCAGTGTAGCCGACAACGGGCATGAGGTCTGGAATCAAATCCACAGGCAGAATGATATATCCGATTGCTCCAACAACGAGAGCCTTCATCGGCAAGGGAGTTTCGGGATTCTCAAACGCAGAAAGCAGTTTGCCCAAAACGACTACGATTGCCCCTGCAGCGCCAGCAACGATTTTTGGTTTGTCACGCGTTGTCTTGCGAAGTTTTTTGAGAAGTTCGTGCGCGAGATTTTGGTCAAAATGCTTGGTATAATTCTGTAATTCTGACTCTTCGACTTTCTTTTGCTCAGGCATTTTTAGTCCTCTAGCCCTTTCACGGATTTTTTCGATTCTTTTTCAGCCCGTTTGATTTCTTTTTCAGCATCGCGCAGTTCTTTGTCAGTCTGTTTGATACTTTTCTTCACTTCTTTCAAAGTTTCATTCATTTCTCTTTCAACCAATTTTTCTTCGTTCATTTTTTTCTCCTACCGAACTTTTACGACAGAAATAATTTTCTTCAAATCTGTGTAACTCATTTTGATTCGCTCACGGGCTTCACGAGAATTGTTTGCGTTTATCATTCGTGTCATTCTTGTTCCGCTCATTCGCTCAAACATCACATTGAATACATGCGGTGGTGTCATAGGCTCTCCTATTTTGCTCTGATATTTTCAATCTGACAGCCCGGATAGCGTTTTTCTACTACCGCCTGCACTTCGAATTCATCTTTTGCGGAAACTTGAATGGTTGTCGTGCTTGTAGATGACTGTTTTGTTTTTAATGTTACGAAAAACTGCATGATAGATTCTCCTTATATCAGTAAATAGAAGTAATATTTACGATTATACAAGTATTATAAATCCAAAGTTTACATTATGCAAGTAAATAAAATTAACCGTTACTATTTTACTCGTATAATAAAATTGATGAGTTTTAGAGAAAATTTGCGTAATGAATTGAATTTTCAGGATTTGCAAACAAAGGAACTTGCGCAAAAAACAGGAATAAACAAACGCACTCTTGATGGCTACCTTGCTAAAAATGGCAATGAGCCGACTGTTGGAAATGCCGTAAAAATCGCACAAGTTTTAGGAGTCAGCGTAGAATATTTGACAACAGGGAAAGATTCTGATTTTTCAGGCGAAAATAGTTCCCAAGAAATGATACTTTTTCATAAATACAGAAATTTTGTAAAGAAAATTGAAAGTTTACCAGAAGATACAAATAATTGCCTAAGTTTTTTGGTTGATAAACTGATAAAATAAAAAACTCAACCAAGAATTTCTCTCAGTCGAGTTTTTGCATTTCCGTCATTGCGAGCGAAGCAAAGCAATCTCTCACTTTTACCTGAGATTCTTCGCTTACGCTCAGAATGACGACCTGATTACGCATTACCCGAAGTACCTCACTCCCGCTCTAAACAAATTCTGGCATGAATTCGCTTCCTCGTAGCGGGAAATGTTCTTGATAAGGTTCGGCTCGAAGCCGCCGATTCCGACCGTGCGCTCGGAGTGGCCCATTTTGCCGAGAACGAGACCGTCGGGGCTAGTAAGTCCTTCAATCGCGTAGGCTGAGCCGTTCGGGTTTTCGGGTTCTTGCATTGTTGGTATGCCGTTTTCGTCGCAGTATTGGCTGTAGACTTGTCCGTTCTCGAACAATTCTTTGGCGAGTTTTTCTGAGATGAAGATTTTGCCTTCACCGTGGCTCACGGGAATGTAGTGCGGGCGAGCGTCAAGGACTGATTCGTCCAACGCCCACGGGCTTTTTGCGCTCACCATGCGAGTCCAGACAACGCGCGAAATGTGGCGGTGGATGTCGTTGAAGGTGAGGGTCGGCGTGTCTGCGCTCGGCTCGGTGATTTTGCCGTACGGAACGAGCCCCGTCTTAATCAATGCCTGGAAGCCGTTACAGATTCCGACGATGAGGTTTTTCTTTTCTTCGAGGTGCGCGGTGATTGCGTCCGCAACGCGCTTTTCTCGGATGACATTCGCGATGAATTTTCCGCTTCCGTCAGGCTCATCGCCCGCGCTGAATCCGCCCGCGAAGGCTACGATTTGGCTCTTTTCGATTTCACTCTTAAACGCGGCGAGCGATTCTTCCAAATCTTTTGGCGTGCGGTTCTTGAAGACGAGGATGTGCGAGTCCGCTCCCGCAAGGTTGAAGGCTCGTGCCATGTCGTATTCGCAGTTTGTGCCTGGGAACACGGGAACAATCACGCGCGGTTTTGCCTTGCTTGCGTCAATCACGGTGAATGAGCTTGCTTTTGCGCGTTTTTCCGCAAGAGAAGTGTGCTCTGCCGTCGCCCAGTCGGGAAGATTTTCTTCTTTTTTAACAGAAGAAACTGGCGGGAAGACTTTTGCGATTCGCGCTTCCCATGCCTCGTAGAGGTCTGAAAGTTTGATTTCTGCTTTCGGAAGCGGGTCAACGCCTTTCATCTCGAACGAGATAATCGGGTCTTTCTGCGTGTTTCCGATTCTGAGGACTGTGGTGTTCACGAATCCGCCGTTTTCAAATTTCGGGTCATCGGTTTCGACGATGATTGAGCCGTACTGCGGTGTGAAAAGGTCGGCAATCGTGTCGTTCGCGTTTCGGTGGAAGCCGATGATTGTCGCTGATGTCGGAATAGAGTTGAGCTGAACGCCGATTTTGTTTCCGAACGCCATTTTTGTGATTGCTTCGGCAATTCCGCCTGCGCCCACAGGGTACATTGCGCTGATTTTGCCAGTTTTGTTGAGTTCATAGAGCGCGTCAGAATTCTTTTTGAACGCTTCCCAGTCGGGGGCGAGTTCTTTTGAGTACGGAACTTGCACGAGGTAGATGTAACTTCCGCTCTTTTTGAACGAGCCTGACTGCACATTTTTTGCCTCGTCATGCGCCACTGCGAACGAAACGAGCGTGTGCGGAACATTGATATGCTCGAAAGTGCCGCTCATTGAGTCTTTTCCGCCGATTGAAGCACAGCCCATTTCGCGCTGAGCGTCAACCGAGCCGAGCAATGCCGCCGCAGGGTAGCCCCAAGTGTGAGCGTCAACTGCGCGACCGAAGAATTCTTGATAGCTCATGCGGCTTGTGGTCGCTTTTCCGCCGATACAGGTGATTTTTGCGAGTGAAGAAAGAATTGCCGTCTGTGCGCCGTGCCACGGAGACCACTGTGCAACGCGCGGGTCGTAGCCGTAAGACATCAGACTGACCGTTGAAGTCTCGCGGGGTGAGATGACTGGGATTTTCGCGCTCATCGCACATTCGGGCGTTCCCTGATATTTTCCGCCGAAGGGGAACAAAACCGTGCTCGCGCCGATTGAGCCGTCAAATCGCTCCTGCAAGCCGCGCTGAGAACAGCATGCCAAGTCACGGATATTTTCGATGAACGCGTCTTTTATCTGCTCTGCCGTTGGCTGTTCGCCGCCACTTTCGCCAGTCGCGCTCGCGCAATTCCTGAGCACTTTTGCCACGCTTTCAAGTGGTTTTACGAGCGGAGAATCATGCTGTTCGGTCGGAGATTCAATAGAAGCCTTTGCGGTGTGAACTGCGCCCGCTGAATCGAGAAATGAGCGGTCAATATCAACGATGGTTTTTCCGCGCCACTTCATCGTGAGCTTGTTTTTGTCGGTGACAGTTGCCACAACGACCGCGTTCAAATTCTCGTCGTTGCAATATTTTATGAATTGTTCGACATCGCCTTTTCTGACGACGACAGCCATTCGCTCCTGGCTTTCAGAAATCGCAAGTTCCGTGCCGTTCAAGCCTTCGTATTTTTTGGGAACGGCGTCAAGATTGATGTCCAAGCCGGGGGCAAGCTCGCCGACCGCCACGGAAACACCGCCTGCGCCAAAATCGTTTGAACGGCGAATCATGCGGCTCACTTCGGGATTTCGGAAAAGTCGCTGGATTTTTCGCTCTTCAACGGCGTTTCCTTTCTGAACTTCTGCTGCCGCCGTCGTCACGGATTTTTCGGTGTGGACTTTTGAAGAGCCAGTCGCGCCGCCGATTCCGTCTCGCCCAGTTCCGCCGCCAAGAAGAATGATGATGTCGCCTTCTTCGGGAGTTTCGCGCATAACCGTTTTGTAGGGAGAAGCCGCAATGACCGCGCCCAATTCCATTCGTTTCGCCAAAAATCCAGAGTGATAGAATTCGGTGACTTGCCCTGTGGTCAAGCCAATCTGGTTTCCGTAGGAAGAGAAGCCCTGCGCCGCCTCTCGGCAAATCTTCATCTGCGGAAGTTTTCCGTGCAAAGTCTCGCTCAAAGGAACGGTCGGGTCACTCGCGCCCGTCACGCGCATTGACTGATAGACCCACGAACGACCAGAAAGCGGGTCACGGATTGCGCCGCCGATACAAGTCGCCGCGCCGCCGAACGGTTCGATTTCAGTAGGATGGTTGTGTGTTTCGTTTTTGAACTGCAAGAGCCACTGTTCGGTTTCTTCTTTGCCCTCTGGGAGCGGATTTCCGTCTTTGTCAGTGGTGTAGTGAACATCAATGAAAATCGAGCAAGCGTTGTTCTCCTCGCTGACTTCCATATCTTCCAAAAGACCGTGCTTTTTGAGATATTTTCCGCCGATAGTCGCCATATCCATGAGCGTGAGCGGCTTGTCCTTTCGTTTCGCGTAGATGTCGGTGTGCATCGCCTCGTAGTTTTTGAGGGAAGCCTTGAAAAGCTTTGCGTACGGGCCTTTTTCGATTTTGATGTCCTTCAAGACCGTATTGAAGGTGGTGTGGCGGCAATGGTCGCTCCAGTAAGTGTCGAGAACGCGGATTTCGGTCTCGGTCGGGTCGCGCTTGATTGACTTGAAGTAGTCCTGCAAGAACTGAATGTCCGCCAAATCCATCGCCAGGCCCATTTTCTCGCGGTAAGAATCGAGTTCCTTTTTGCCGAGAGAATTGAAGCCTTCGACAGTCGGAATGTCGGCGGGAACTTCTGTCTTCATTTCAAGCGTCTCAGGGATTTCTGAGGAAGCGAGCCGTGAATCAACCGGGTTGATAAGATATTTTTGAATCCGCGCGACCTCATCAGCCGAAACGCTCCCCGAAAGAATGACCATTTTCGCGCAACGAACGCGCGGAGGCTCAGTCCCGACAGTCGCCGTAGAGCGCATAGACTCGCGCAAAAGCGAAAGGCACTGCTCGGCGCTATCCGCACGCTGATCGTACTGGCCCGGAAGATATTCCCAGATAATCACAGTGTCGGCGGGGTCGGTTGCAAGCTCCGTGTAGACGACAGAATCGCTCTGCGGCTCGGAGAAGATTCGCAAAGCCGCCATTTTTGAGACATCTTCCGAAGTGTTTTCGATGTCATAGCGGTTAAAATAACGCACTCCCTTTACAGAAGAAATGCCCAAAAATCCATTGATTTCACCCAAAATGCTGGTCGCTTCGCTCTGGAAGCCCGGCTTGCGCTCTACATAAATACGAAACATTCTATTATTGTAGTGATTTGCAGATGTTTTTGGAAGATAAGGAAACGGAAAGATGAAAATGGAAAGTTGAAAATTGAAAACTGTCGGGCGTTACCCTACCTCACAACTTCCTTTATCGCGGCACTGATGTCAGATTTAATGGCAGGTCTAGTCCAGCCAGATGACGGAAGCCGCTCAGTCATATAAGCAAGTAATTTCTCTTTCCGAGCCGTATAGATTTTTTTTTCAGTTCGTCTTGTGTGTAAGTTTTCATAGGTAAAAGTTAGCACATAGTTATATTTTTCGGCAATCAACTAATAGTGTTTGGACATTTCTTTCATAAGGGCCAGAACCGATTTTTTGTCATTCGCCGAAAGCCCGGAAAAAAAAGAGCCAAAATAAATATTTTCATAAGAGTTTTTTGAATTTTCATCGCACAAATTTTCAACCGTCGTTTCCAATGCCTTTGCGAGGGCAATTGCCTTACTAAGTTTCGGTTCTGCTGATGCTGAACGCAGATAGGTTTTGATTGTGTTTTCGCTGATTCCTGTTTTTGCGGCAAGTTCTTTTATCTGTATCCCTCTTGCATCCATGAGGAAACGCAAGTTTTCATGAAATTTCATTATCCATATAATAATAAAATATTATCCGTCTGTTGTTTTATGGGATAATACATTATATAATTAGATGATATAGGGATAAAACATTATCCATAAAAAGGAGTGAAAGAGTATGATTCATTTCAAAAAAATGACGCGTCTTCTCTGCGGGATTTTTATCATCGCCGGCTGTATTTCCTGCAGCACATCGACATCAGGCGGTGAAAGCACGGAGAACACAAATGAGAAGTCTGGGAATAGTGGCGGTGAAAGCACGGAGAACACAAATGAGAACTCTGGGAATAGTGGCGGTGAAAGCACGGAGAACACAAACGAGAACTCTGGGAATAGTGGCGGTAACACACAACCAGGCCAAAGTTCCCAAAAATACACAGTTACCTATGAAAGCGATTGGGGTAGCGTAGAAAAAATCACCGTCACGGAAAACACAGTTCTCACAGAAAAAGAGCTGCCCCTGCTTTCCGAAGTAAGATATTATTATCATGGTTATGGTTATGTTTTCGATGGTTGGTATGACGGCGACACACTGGCACTTGCGGGAAGTTACAAAGTGACAAAAGATGTGAAGCTTGTGGCAAAGTGGACAAAAACATATCGCGTACACTATCGGACAGACCACGGAACCGCCCCCGATGAAATCTGGCTTAAAGAAAATACAGTCCTTACAAGCGAGCATTTGCCGGAAATCACGACAGAAGACGGCTACATTTTTGACGGATGGTACACTTATACTACATACAATGATGACTCCTATAAAGTACTTGCGGATTCTTACACTCTGACAAACTACATATACCTTAATGCAAAATGGATAGGGAATTCCTCAGTTACCGCAGAACTTATTAATGACGACACAGAAATTTCCATCACGGCAGAGAAAAACGACAGCCTCTGGACGCTCACGGCAGACGAAGGCTTTGAGAACTATGCCTGGCGAATTGAAGGGGAAGTTCAGACAAATGCCGAAAGTGCCAGTCTTGAAGTCGACACCGCAACTTGGGCTAAAGGACTTTACGAAGTGACCGTGGAAGCCGAAAAAAACGGGGCTTTTTATTCAGCACGGGTTTATATCACAGCAGGGGGTAACTAATGAAACGACATGTCTTATTTATTGCAGGGATTTTTTCACTCCTCACAATAAGCGGCTGCAAAAACATTGATTCCAGCGAAGATGAAAGCACGAATGCCGGTGCATACATCTGCATTGAGGCGGGAGCTGCGAGAACGATAAAGCCAAGCTTCACTTTGGAAGAAATGACTTATTTTGCGCTCTCCGGAAAGAAAACAGAAAGCGATGAAGAAACCAAGTTTCGCAGCAGCGATGGTAGTGGCTCCTTTTCTACATATGAAGACCTGCTAAAAGGAAATTTTGCTGTTTCCACAGGAACATGGTATGAGTTTAAACTTACGGCGGAGAATGGAAGCAAACACTTTGTTGGCACTATCTCAAACAAAGAGATTGTGCAGGGAAAAAATACGCTCCACTTCACGCTTTCTCTCGAAGAAAAATCTAGTAATGATGGATATGTGAATGTAACTTTCAAGATTCCAAGCGCCACCGCCGTAAAAGCGGCAAAGGCCGGCTTGTACACCAGGGACACTGATGAAGAAATCACAGGCTAC
>JAFUDX010000037.1 GCA_017464425.1 Treponema sp. | reverse complement strand
TCCTTTGAGTTTACGCTCCGCCCGAAAATGCTCACGAACAGGTTGTCCTTGTAGTTGCGTTTTTCCGCCATATATGCTCCTTGAAAGCCCACCCTGCTTTCAGTGTATATATAGCGAAAGAATTTCAAATTTCGGCAACGCGCGGGGAAAATTTTTGAAAAAAATACAAAAAAATAACCGCCAATGGCAAGCACTAGCGGCAGATTTAATGTATCTCTACTTTTATTTCGATTGAGTGACATCCATTTGCATAAATCGAACATCTTTAATTTTTGATGATGTAAGAATGGTATCATTTATAGCATTAAGAATTTCCTTCTTTAAAATCTCTTCATTTTGTGGGCGTAACTCTTCTGCTGTTTTATGTTCAAAATATCTCCTTAAAAAATCTTTGATTTCTACCGTTCGTTGCGTAATCTCTGTTGAAACAGCTCCATCTTCTTTTTTATACCCTAAGACAACATCAACACGAACACTTGCAGGATTTTCTTCTTTTATTCTTGTTTGAATTAATCCTAACGAAGTGTACCAATCGAGAATTTCTTTTGAAGCGGTATATTTTTCTGTCATTGGAATGGCAGCTTGTGTTCCCGTATTGTTTCCACCAGCGATTTTCATGCCTATAACCGTAATCGTCGGAACAAGAAGAAGACAGATAAGAATAATAGGCGTAATCAAAGAAAGTATTGAAAGAACTTTTCCCGCTTTTGCAAAAGATGCTTTTGAAGAATTTTTTCCTTTGCTACTAAAATAAATTCCCAAAATTGGAATTATTATCGTAATGCTGAAAACTATACTAATAAGCCCCAAAACGAAACCGGCAATCGCCTCTGATTCATGCCCGTCAGTAGAGACCATTGTAATTTCTTTCTCATCTGAAAGTTTTGTGCCGCATTTCGGACAAAAAACAGCATCATTCTCTATTTCATTACCACAATTTTTACAAAACACCTCGAAATCAGTCTTAATTTATTATAATCAATGGTCATTTAATTGGTCAAATCAATAGACAACTCTCTTTTTTATGGTATAATTATCCCATTAAGGAGTGCGAATATGCCACGAATCGTTCCCATTCGGGATTTGAAAAACACAACAACTATTTCCAATTTATGCCATGAAGTGCGAGAGCCTATTTTCATCACGAAAAACGGATACGGCGATATGGTCATTATGAGCATGGAAACATACGAAAAATCTACTTTTTTAAACAACTTATACGACAAACTTGCCGTAGCAGAGTCCGATTTGAAAGCAGGTCGAGTTTCCGATGTTGACACCGCAATCAGCGACATAAGGAAGGAATATGGCTTATAAAATTCAGATTGCCGATTCTGCAAAAGCCGAACTTAGGGAAATCGTCGGTTACATCGCAGAAATGCTTGCAAATCCAACTGCCGCTGCAAGTCTGCTTGAGGATTTCGAAAAGCAAAAAACTTTTCTTGTCGAGAATCCCCGTACATTTCCGTTTTGTCCGATTCAAAGCCTACAAAAGCGGGGCTACCGCCGTTTCATTTTCAAACAGAATTACCTAGCTTTGTATTTAGTTGATGACGATGAAAAAATCGTAACAATTATGCATATTTTTTACGCACGGCGTGATTATGAAAAATTAGTCTGATGACATTGTGTCACAAAATACCAAAAAGTGGTATAATCCAGTCATCACACATATCACTTCGGAGGAAAATCTGATTATGAAAAAAATTCTTGCTGCAGTTGTCGCGATGGTTGTTTCGTTTACTGCGTTTGCACAGGAAACAATTTATCTGTGGCCACAAAAGGTTGCGCCTGGCTCAAAAAATGTCAAAATTGAGCATGAAATCGATGAGCGGAGTGCAAATCCTGAAGAACACCACGACAGGGCGGAGATGGGAATTACCGAGCCGTATATGACACTGTACAAGGCCGAAAATCCAAACGGGGCGGCCATTTTGATTGCACCGGGCGGGGCGTATCAGCGGGTTGTGTATGATGTCGAAGGTTCTGACCGTGCGAAACTCTACTGCGAAAATGGCTACACGGTTTTCGTTCTGAATTATCGTCTTCCAGGTGACGGGCATGACGAAGGCGCTTATGCACCGTTGGCTGACGCACAGCGAGCTATCCGAATCATCAGGAGCAAAGCGGGCGAATATGGAATTGATCCGAAAAAAATCGGCGTGATGGGGTCGTCTGCGGGCGGTCATCTTGCTTCTTGTCTCGGCACAAAATATAATGAAAAAATCGGCACTAAAGTCGATGAAATTGATGATGTGGACGCGCGTCCTGATTTTATAATTCTCTGCTATCCCGTAATCACGATGTCTGATGAAGGAACTCACACAGGTTCGCGCAAAGTTCTTCTCGGAGAAAAACCCAAAAAGAAGGCAAAACTCGCGTTCTCAACGGAACTGCTTGTTACTGAAAAAACGCCGCCAAGTTTCATCGTGCTTTCTCAAAACGATGGCTCGGTCAAGCCGTTTTACAACGGTGTCGCGTTTGCTCAAAAACTGAGCGAAAAGAAAGTTCCGTACGAACTGCACATTTACCAAGACGGCAAGCACGGATTTAAAACAAAGGATGTGCATGCAACCTGCAAGGACTGGCAACTTGCCTCTCTGAACTGGCTCAACGCGTACATCAAGAAATAATCACATCTGCCCAAAATACCACGCAGAATTTCTTTATAAAAAGGCGATTCAACTTCAAAACGAAGAAGAATCGCCTTTATTTTTTATTGAGCTAGTCTTTTTCGACTTCTGTGCACTTCAAATGCAAATCATCGAGTTGCTGTTGGTCAACAAAACTTGGACACTCATCCATAGGAGAAGCCGCCAAGTTGTTCTTCGGGAACGCGATGACTTCGTGAATGCTCTCTTCGTGCCTCATGAGCATTACGAGGCGGTCAAGCCCCGGAGCGATTCCACCGTGCGGAGGAGCGCCGAATTTGAACGCCTGAACGAGGAAGCCGAACGCTTTTTGCGCGCGCTCTTCTGAGTAGCCGACGATTTTGAAGATTCGCTGCTGCAAGGCCGGGTCGTTGATACGCATACTTCCCGAAGCAAGCTCGTAGCCGTTCAAAACGAGGTCGTAGAGGTCGCCCTTTACGCTGCCGGGGTCGCTTTCGAGCGTATCCCAGTATTTTTTCTGCGGGAGCGTGAACATGTGGTGCTCGGTCTCCCAGTGATTTTCTTCCTCATTCCATGCGAAATACGGGAAGTCGATAATCCATGCGAAGTGGAATTCGTCTTTCGGGTCGTAGAGATTCAAGTCTTTTCCGAGCTGCTTTCGCACCGCGCCAAGAGCCACGCACGCCGTCTGCCATTTTTCATCGCTCACAAAAAGGAGCAAGTCATTTTTTTCAGCACCGAGCTTTGAGCAGATTTCGCTTTCTTTTCCCGCGAAGAATTTGCTGATTCCGCCCTCAAATTTGCCCTCAGCGTCAACTTTCATCCATGCCAAGCCTTTCGCGTGATTGATTTTCGCCACGCTTTCAAGAGCCTCTATCATTTTGCGTGAATATTTGTCGGCGACATTCTTTACCACGAGGGCTTTGAGTCCGCTTCGCTTGTGCCGCTCGATTTCTTTGCTCGAGGCAGCCGCGCCCGCCTTGAATGCGTTGAAGTCGCTCAAATCCGCCATGAATGCGGCATCCTGCATCTTTAATCCAAAGCGCAAATCGGGCTTGTCGCTTCCGTACAAATCAAACGCATCGTCCCAAGAAATGCGGTCGAATTGTGCGGGAAGGTCGTAGTTCAAAGTCTTTTTGAAGATATAGCCCATCATGCCCTCGGTCGTCTCCAAAACTTCCTCGCGGTTCGTGAAGCTCATCTCCATGTCAATCTGCGTGAATTCGGGCTGTCGGTCGCCCCGTGCGTCTTCGTCTCGGTAACATCGCGCAATTTGGAAATATTTGTCAAAGCCTGAAACCATCAAAAGCTGCTTGTAAAGCTGCGGTGACTGCGGAAGAGAATAGAATTTTCCCGGGTGAACTCTGGAAGGAACAAGGTAGTCACGCGCGCCCTCCGGGGTTGATTTGATGAAAGTCGGAGTTTCGATTTCCAAAAATCCCTTGCTCGTGAGGTATTCTCGTGTCGCAAAAGTGACTTGGCTTCTCAAAATGATGTTTTTCTGCATCGGCTCGCGACGCAAGTCCAAATAGCGGTACTTCAAGCGCAAATCTTCGTTCGGGAGCACGACCGTTCCGTCCTTTTGGCGCACTTCCTCAATAGAAAACGGCAATTCCTGTGAAGTCGTGAAGATTTCGATTTCCTTTGCCTCGACCTCAATTTCGCCCGTCGCCATGTCGGGATTCACATCTTTTTCGCTTCGTGCGGCAACAACTCCCGCCACTGCGATACAATATTCGCTTTTAAGGCTCGAAGCAATTTTTTTGACTTCATCGCTCGCCCCGTCGCCCACCATAACCTGCGTGATTCCGTAGCGGTCTCTCAACTGAATAAAAACCAAACCGCCCAAATCGCGTGAGCGGGAAACCCATCCGTTCAATACAACTGACTTGCCAACATCGCCCTTGCGCAACTCGCCGCAAGTGACCGTTCTTTTTGTGTTTTCCATGCGCTATAGTTTAATGAGAAGAAAGAAAAGTTACAACAAAAATTATTGTTTTACGGCCCACACTCCTGCACCAGCATTTTTTAAAACAGAGTCCTTTGCGTCAGAATACGAAAGCAAATCATATGAATAGGGAACGATGAACGGCCTTGAAGAACTTGTCGAAAGTGTGCCACTGTTTGTAGAGTTATTTCTCGCATAGCAACTTCCGCTTGGAGTTGTAGAAGCCTTAAACGCATCAGAAATACCGCTTCCAAAGTAGTTTCCTTCGGCGATAATCGTGTATTTGTCGTATCGCGCTCCGATTGCGTACGAATTCGAGTAGAATCCGCTCTGGTCTCCGTAGTAATTGTTGAGAATATGCATGTTCGCATAGCAGGTAAGCGGAAGTCGCTGGCCACAGCCGTAAAAGCGATTGTTTGAAAGCGTGATGTATCCGCCACTTTTGTCGGAAGAGCCAGAGCCAATCAGCATGGTCTTGTCGTGGTTTCGGAGAATACAGTTTGAAACCGTAACATAGGTAGAGGTATTATTGATGTCGCACAGTCCGTCATATGTCTGGAATTTCTTATGATTTGACGATGATTCATTTGATGCATTCGGGGCATCTCCCATTTTAATGGTATCTTCGAGCGTGCAATGGTCAACCCACACATGATTTGCACCGCTTATGCCGATTGCATCAATCTGCGCGTTCCAGCCGTCGTTTGCCTCGTGATTCGGGAATGGGTCGTAGCCGTCTTTTATCACGAGATTTCGTAAAACCACATATGAACTTCCTATAGAAATTCCGCCCCCTGAAACACCAGAATTTTCCCCAAGACCGATGATTGCCGTTTTGCTCGCCACAGAAAACCTGACTTTGTTTCGGTAGGTATTGTTCAAAGGATTCGTCCAGTCCGCGCTTTCAGAAACGCCAGAGAGTTTTGCAGAATTGTATGCTGAATATGTTGAATAATCAGAATTCGCTGCAACAAACGCATCCAATGCACTCGTAGAATTTCCGCTCGTGCCAGAAGGCAACATTCCCTCGCTCAAATCAATCATGCCACTAACATAAATCGTCCAGCCGCCTTTTTTGGCGTATTCAACAAGTTCAGATTTTGTTGTAACGGTAACAACCTGCTCTGAATCATAGAACGAAACCCAATTTTCTCCGGCATAGCCCGTTGGAATATCTTTCGGTCGAATTGCATCCGTGATTCCGCTTGCGCTCACTGTGCAAGTCGCCACCAGTCCGTTGATTGTGGTAGCATAGATTGTCGCAGAGCCGTCTTTTTTCGCAGTCAGATTTCCATTTGATACGCTCACCACAGACGAATCAGAAGAAAGCCAGAGAACAGTGTCATACCCGCTCGTTACGCTACTCGCATTTGAAATTGTTGCCGAGAGCGTTGCCGTTGTGGTGTCGTCATCAAGCGAAAGTGTTTCATCACTCAACGAGATTGAATCGGGGTAGACAATCACAGTGTCTCCCACAGTCTCCGTGTATTCAATCGTTACGGAATAGATTGTGATACCCGCATTCGTTGAATAAATATACAAATCTTCAGAAGCACCAGTATTTGTGTAATTATAAAAAAAAGATGATGAAGATGACTTTGTACATTCTTTGTCTTGAGTCCCGTTGTACAAGGCTAATGTTCGCTCTGTATTTGTATCGCGTGTAATCGTGATTTTCGCGCTTCTGCCAATGGAGAATTTGAGCGCACAGGAAGTCATACTTCCGCTACCAGAAAATTTAAGACCACCCCCGTTCGCATCAATCGTTTTGCTTCCAAAAATCGCCGTCATGATTCCGAGTGTCGCTCCGTCCGAAACGCCCGAATAGTCGCCCGCATTCCAAGTGACTTTTGAAACGGCAGACTCAACTTCCTTCACCGTAACTGAAATTGTTTTTGAAGTGTCTCCCGCCTTAACGGTGATTGTCGCATTTCCTGCTGTACTGCCCGTCGTAAATGAAACAGAGTCACCCGTTTGGGCGGGAAGAGAAACAACCGAAGAATTGCTCGAAGTCCAACTAACCGTTTTATCCAAATCGTCAGGAGCAGAAACAACAGCAATCAAATTGCCAGAAGAATTAAATCCCGCCGTAACAGAAGTTGTATTCAAAACAATTGAAGTTTTTGGTTCAGGGGTGGGGTCAGAATCAACACCACAAGCAACAAAACCAAACACACTTACCATAGATGTAAAAAGTGACAGGCAAACAGCTGAAACAAAACGATTTTTTAATGATTTCATATCGATATCCTTTTTTAGAAATGCATATTTTTTATATCCTAAAATAGAAAAAGAAACAACCTGCAAAGCAAGCATATTCAAGCATATTGTAAACTTATTGCACAAAAACAAAAAACGCCAGTAAAGAACATCACAGTCAGCCTACCCACTCTTACACATCGACCAACCTTTAGTTAGATTTTCTATTGATTTTCACCAATATAAAAGAAATCCACACAACCTTTAGTTAATCACTTATCCACAATTTGTGAATAAAATGTGGATAACTATCGAAAGTGCGTTTATATAAGACAACTTATCCACAAGTTTTAAACAATTTGTGGATAAGTTTGTTATCAATACTTTTAAATTAAAAGAACTTTGTAAGAAGCATTCCAAAAAGAAAGGGAGCTAAAAATCACGGAAATTACAGAATAAAAAACACAAGAATCAATCGCTTTTATGTTTCACATGAAACACAGAAATGATTTACAACGGTGAAAAAAAATGTTTCACATGAAACACGAGAAGCCGTTCATATCAGCAAAGATTCCAAGTGCGTTTTTGTTTCGTGTCTAAAACCTTTGAAATTCTATACTTTTTCAGTAATTCAAAACACATTTCAAGAAGTGTATTCATCGACACATAAAAAATTGCGCTCCGTGTAATTTTATCTTTCAAATATGCGTTTTGCTCAGATTTTGATTCCGCAGGCGAAATTTCCTCTCCCTTGTTTCCCAGTTCTGTGCAAAAAATATGTTTCACATGAAACATAGGCAGCGACCCGACAGGGGCAAAAGCAGTGAAAAAGGTTTCTTCGCTACACTCGCGCGAGTCTCTAGAAAAGCTGTGATTTTTCGACCATAATAAAAAACCGGAGAAGCACATATACTTCTCCGGTCGCCTGATGGTTACTCAATCACTGAATATGAACGAAAAAAGTGATTGACTTCATTACCAAAATCCCCAAAATTATTCTACATTACAAACGAACTTTTGTCAGCAGGAATTTTGAATTTTTTAGAAAAAGTTTTTCCGTTTTTCAAAAACTAATTTAGTGTTTCACATGAAACATTTGAAGAAAAAAAAATACATCCCTGCAGGAGATTCAAAAAACGCTAAAAGCATTACCTATCGTTCGTGCATTTTTCATCTATTCGGTTTTACTCTCATTTCGGATGCATTTTTGTGATTTCATATTTTTATTTTTTCTGATAACCTAAAAAGCACATCTAAGAGGAAAAAATGGTTAATCTCCACATAAAAAATTTTGACGAACTTACCGTTTGTGAATTGCACGATTTTTTAAAAGCTCGCGTTGATATTTTTGTCGTTGAGCAAAAATGTGCGTATCAAGAGATAGACGGATTTGATACAAAAGCAATTCATGTTTGGCTTGAAGAGAATGGAAAAATTCTTTCATATTTGCGAATTCTTCCCAAAGGTTGCCATTTTGATAATGTTTCAATCGGCAGAGTGATTTCCGTAAGACGCAGCGGTGGCTTTGGAAAGCAAGTACTTGAAGAAGGGATAAAAGTAGCTCATGAAAAACTAAATGCAACGGAAATCGTTCTTGAAGCTCAGGTTTATGCGCAAGGCTTTTATGAAAAATCTGGCTTTGTAAAAATGTCCGATGAATACTTTGTTGATGGGATTCCCCACATTATGATGAAGAGATGCGATTAACTCCAGCTTTGACTTTAACAAGCAAGTTACATTGAGCGGTGATTGTGCAAATTTCTCGCATATAAAACACTTTGACTATGTAACATTTTTATGATACACTTTGTTTATGGACAAAGAGCATTGCGTAATTTATAAGGGCAGTTTTTTCCAAATTGAATGATACTATGATGCCAAAGGAAACAGTCAGCCGTATGATTATTACACCGATTGCGATTTATCCCAACAGCGCAAATTCTTGATGCTCTGTCAGAGAATGGGCGATTTTGGAAAGATTATGGATATAACGAAGTTTCGGGCTGAAGGTGATGAGATTTATGCTTTTAAGCCACAGCCTGACCGTTATTTAGCATTCTTTAAAAAGGGCAATAAAATTATCGTCACGAATGCCTACCGAAAGGCTAGCGATAAAATGCCCAAAAAAGAGAAGAAATTAGCCATAAAAAACAGGGCTGATTATCTTAGCAGAAACCCCGACATAGAGGAGAAACAAAAATGACAACCTTTGAAAAATTTTTCGCAGACAATCCTGAGCAGAAAGAAATTTATGAAAAGGAATACAATGATTTTCTTCTCTCGGAATTCATGCTTGAACAGATGGAAGCACAGCATATTTCTGTCCGTGAGCTAGCGAAAAAAGCCGATGTTTCCCCCACCGTGATTCAGAAGCTCCGTTCAAAAGATTCTCAGAAAGTAAACTTAACCACTTTTACTTCTGTACTTCGCTGCTTGGGCTATCAAATCAAATTGGAAAAGATGCCTGCCTTGAGGTAAAATTTATTTTATTCCAAATCAAATTTATGTTTTTTATGACTCATCTGTGTCAATGGAATTATAGTATTTTTCATAGATAACTTTTAAATATGCCTCTTTTTCTTCTTCGATTAACCCCTGTGAATCAAAATAAGCCTTTTCAATAATTTCATTAGCATCTCTTATTTTATAGATACTTCCATCTTTTTTTTCCCTATAAAGACCATAAGCATGAAAATTTTCTACCTTATGCTTAAAAGATTCAAAATCCATAAAAACAAACTCCTTGAATTAAAAAAATTATAATTATTCTTAAAATTTTAGCAATTATGTTTTATTTTAAATTATTTCAAGAATTACTTTTATTAGTCCTGTATCTTTTCTACTTCTCCAATGAACTGTAGATTGAATATTTCCCTTTAGACTAGATGAAGTCTTAAAATTGTGTGCATCCCATATTTCAACTCTTTTTTTTCCATCTTTATATATCCAAGTTCTTCTTGCGCATTTTTTCTGCAATAGTAATTGTTTGAATTGAGTTTCATTCGCAGGAATGAATTCTATAACTGTATCTATGAAATAACTATTAGCTTCAGGAGAATTTTGAGTTACAATCTGCATTTCAGATGGAGTAAATCGTATGTTTTCATCAGAGATAAAATCAGAAGTTGATTCTAAATTATCAAATGATTTTAGCAAATCAAAAACATCCAATAATTTAAAACTTCTCAAGAAAAGTTCTGATGTGTCAGCGTCATAAGAAGATGATTTCATTGTTGGTATAAGAATTGAATTTTTAAATTCATCATTTGCCAGATACTTAAAGCTTACTTTTTCATCATCAGAAAAATCTCTGTTTAATACAGAGAAATAATCTTTTATTGTTTCATCTGTTGCTGGATTCACTTTCGGAGACGCAAATACTATTTCATATTTATAATCAGGGAAGTATGCCAAACCAATTAGATAGGCTCTGAGTAGTTTTTTGCATACCCTGTCTTTTGTATCAAATCTTCCACCATATTGAGACCATTCTCGTGAAAAGCAACTTCAACCATATACAGCTTATCTTTTTCAATCCCAACAACATCCAATTCAGCTTGCTTGAGACATTGCTCTAAAGAACTCTTTTTGAATACATCTGAAAAATCAGTGTGGTTTTGAATTCTGTTAAATATGTATTCAATTTTTTCGTAATTTGTATCAGCAATTTTCCATGTTGAAGAAGTTTTCCAGTTTGTTTGCGTTAACAAACAGCCTTTTTCATATTTTAAATAAGACTGTAAGAGTGATTCTCCCATTTCTATTTTCATTTTTTACATCTCCAATTTCCATGCCAGGTGGCATATGGCATAACAATTGATTATACCGACATCCTACGCTTTTTTGTGCTAGGGATAGTAGCCGCGGCGACAGCCGTTCCGAAGCGTAGCGAAGGAATGGAGTGCGGTTAGCACGGAACGGCGGATAGCCCGACCCTAGCAAGCGGCGGCTTGCCGCAAAAACTCACGAGGTGAGTTTTTAGCGAGTCTCGGGGAGCACCCAAGAGATTCTTCGCTTCGCTCAGAATGACGAGTTATTCCTTATCCTGTGCTACGCTGTCAAAGCCGACTAGGTAGTCTGGGGCATCGATGTTAATCACGCGTGTGCCGCTTGCTCCCCTGCCCTGCTTTGAGACGGTTGAGGCTTTGATTCGGAGCGTTTTGCCTTGACCTGTCATGCAGATGATTTCCGCGTCTTCGGAGACGGCTATCGTTCCGACAATCTCGCCCTTGTTGTCCGTGTTGCCGAAGATTCGCTGTCCGCCAGTGCCTCGCCCGTGCTGTCCGAATTCCTCGAAGTCAACGCGCTTTCCGACGCCTTTTTCGGTGATGACGAGCGCGTCTTTTCCTTCTTCGACGCAGATTGCGGCGGCAAGTTCGTCGCCCTCGCTCAGTCGGATTCCCGTAACGCCCGCGCTTGCCCTGCCCATCGGTCGGACATCTTCTTCGTTTATGCGGAGTGCTTGACCTCTACGGGTGACGAGCATAACTTCGTTGTTTCCGCTTGTCAGAACGGAAGACACTAATTGGTCGCCGTCCTTGAGCTTGATTGCGATTACGCCGCGTGTTTTTGCGTTTGCGAACTCAGTTGTCTGGCATTTTTTGACGATGCCGTTTGCGGTCGCCATGAAGATATACTGGGAGTCGGTATAATCCTTCATAGTGACGATGGTGGTGATTTCTTCGTCCGCCGAAACCTGCAAGAGCGACTTCACGCTAGAGCCACGGCTTGAACGACTCGACTCTGGAATCTCGTGCACTTTTATCCAGTACGCTTTTCCCTCGTTCGTGAGGAAGGTGATGTAGGATTTTGTAGTCGCGATGAAAATCTGGTTGATGTAATCGTCTTCGATAAGGTTCGCGCTGAGGCTGCCTTTTCCGCCTTTTGCCTGCGCCTTGTAGAGCGTGAGCGGAACGCGCTTGATGTAGCCCATTTTTGAAATCATCACGACGACTTCTTCTTCTTTAATCATGTCCTCGGTGTTGATTTCTTCGACTTCATCTGCAACGATGTCTGTCCGTCGGTCATCGCCGTATTTTTCTGCAAGTTCGTTCGTCTCGTCCTTGATAATCGCAAGGATTTTTTCGTGATGAGCGAGCAAGTCTTCGAGGTGGTCAATCAATGCCTGCAACTCGCGGATTTCTTTTTGCAAATCCTCAATCTGCAAGTGAGTGAGCCGCTTGAGCTGCATATCGACGATTGCCTGTGCCTGCTCGTCATCGAAATTGAACCGCTCTTCCAAACGGAGCTTTGCCTGCTCGGTGGTGTCGCTTCCTCGGATAATCTTGATTACTTCGTCGATGTTGTTGATTGCGGTAATCAATGCTTCGAGAATGTGCATTCGGTGTTTGGCGACTTTGAGGTCATAAATCGTGCGCCGCGTGATAACTTCGTCGCGGTGGTCAACGAAATATTTGATGAGCTGTTTGAGCGTGAGAATCTGCGGCTTTAGGTAGACCTGCGGCAAAGTCAGTTCGGTTTCGCTGTAACGCGGTGCGCCGCCCTCCTTTTCGACAGGAACGAGAGCCAAATTGATTACGCCGAAATTCGCCTGCAACTCGGTCTTTGAGAAAAGCTGATTCAAAATGATTTTTGTGACCGCGTTCTTTTTAAGCTCGACCACGAGCCGCATACCAACTCGGTCGCTCGTCTCGTCGTTCGCGTCCGCAATTCCTTCGATGATTTTCTCGTCTTTGAGCTGGTTGATTTTTTTGATGATGTTGGTCGTGTTCACGCCGTACGGAACTTCGGTGAAGACGATTTTCTCGTGCCCGCGTTTGTCGGTCTCAATCGTGAATTTCGAGCGGATTGTGATTTTGCCCCGCCCCGTTCGGTACGCCTTTTTGATTCCCTCGCGACCGTAAATCGTGCCGCCCGTCGGGAAGTCAGGGCCTTTGATGTAGCGCATTAGCTCATCGATTGAGATTTCGGGATTGTCGATGTAGGCAGAAATCGCCGCCGCAACTTCGCGCAGATTGTGAGTCGGCATGTTCGTCGCCATACCGACCGCAATTCCCGTTGTTCCGTTACAAAGAAGGAAAGGAAATTTTCCAGGAAGGACAGCCGGCTCTTTTGTGGTGTCGTCAAAGTTTGCCACCATATCAACCGTATTCTTGCTGATGTCAGAAACCATCTCTTCGGTGATTTTTGACATTTTGGCCTCAGTGTATCGGTAAGCCGCAGCCGGGTCTCCCGCAATAGTACCAAAGTTACCCTGCGGAGTTACAGTCGTATATCGCTGAGAAAAATCCTGACCCAAGCGTACAAGAGCATCATAAACAGAAGCGTCACCATGCGGGTGATAGTGACCCAACACTTCACCAACGATAGTCGCGCATTTTTTCGTCTTCCCGCCCGAAGAAAGATGGAGCGTGTCCATAGCGTACATGATTCGGCGGTGAACCGGCTTCAAACCGTCGCGCACATCAGGCAACGCACGCTGCACGATAACCGACATCGAATAGTCGATATACGCCTGCTTAACTTCGTCCTCAATCGGAATCTTTATGACCGTTCCACCCTCCGGGGTCTGCGTTTCTTCTAACATTGTTTTATATTAACTCCTAAATTTTGTTTTTGTTTATCTTGTAAGCAATTACGCTCCTAATGCAAATTCCTGAATTTTACTATTGACAATCGCAGTTTTTATCGCCGTTGCAATTTCATACGCTAAATTGACAGGAACTGCATTTCCAATCATTTTATAGCCGTCATCCACATTTTCATAAATGAATTCAAAAGAATCGGGAAATCCTTGGATTCGGGCAACTTCACGAACGGTCATTCTGCGATACAAGTTTTCTTTTTCTTTTACAAATTCACATTTGTTCAGGCCGACTTTTTGCATTTTTGGTGCTTGTGGATGCAACTGGCACTGTCGTCCGCTTGCCTGCACGGTGAATGCCTGTTCATTCCACGCCTTCACGCGGTTTCGGCTCATAAAAATCGGAGAATATGCACCTGTAAAATATTCATTGTTGTTCACCGCTTTTGGATTTCTATGGTTTTTCTCTGCGGCGGGAACAGCAGTGTCTTTCAAATCCCAGATTATATCTTTGAGTGTAATTTTATCCTCTTCTTTTGCTGTCGAACCTTTGGGAAATTGAAAATCAATATTCAAATCATTTCTAAAACCTATGTAAAAGACTCGCTTGCGTTCTTGTGCAACTCCGTAATCTTTTGCATTCACCAAAGTAAGAGAGACATCGTAGCCCGCTTCCTTGAACATTTCGATGATATTTTCAACAGCTTCAGAATGTCGTTTTGCGAGCATTCCGCTTACATTTTCTGCCAAAAAGAATTTTGGTTGCTTGTCTTTTAGGATGCGGATATATTCATAAAATAATTTACCGCGAGCATCGTTTATTCCTCGTAACGACCCCGCTTCTGACCATGACTGACACGGCGGTCCGCCAATAATGCCGTCTATCTCATCGGGAAAATCACTTTCTTTTATATTCCGAATATCGCCTTTTATGAGTTTCGTGTTTGGATGATTCTTCTCGAAAGTCGCCCAAATGGTGGGGTCAAATTCATTTGCAATCGGAATCTCGAATCCCGCTTTTTCAAAACCTAAATCCAATCCGCCACAACCGCTGAACAAACTGATTACTTTCATTTTTCTTCCCCCACAAAAAAAGTGATGAGTTTTGCTTCTTTTAAGCGAGCGGGATTATTCGGGTCTTTTATGCGGACATCTGAAATTGAAAGATTTTTGTTTTTGTCCGACAAATCGTATAAATCGGTCGTGTTCTCAAAAGAATTGAATTTGTCATCATTTATAACGCACATAAAGTTGAATGCGTTTGAAAAATCTCGCTTGTAAATGTAATTGAACACGGTGAACGGATTTTCAATTCCCCACATACCTCGGATTCTAAGATAAGTTATTCCGAGCGGGTCAACTCGATTTACTCGCCCGAGTTCTTTGCTTTCGGCAAATTCAACATTAGGGATTGATTCAACTCCCGTTTTTATTATTGCTTTTATATTTTCATAAGTTTCTTTGTCCGCACAGTAATCAACACCGTACACAAATGCCAACGAAGTCAGATTGTTTCCGTCAACCACACCGACCGCGTAAATCATATCTTTTTCTGCCCAATTCTCACATTCGCGACACGCTTTGTTAATCATCGGACTGTCGGCATACAACTTCGCTTTAGGATAGCTACTGTTCAAAGCCAAGGCGGAATCTTTATTTTCGATTTTCTTTACTTCGATTGCATCTCCACCAAACAGCATACTGTCGGGCGGATTATTCTGATTGCCAAGATATGAAAAAGTTGATGAAAGAACGGCATTCCGTATCTGCAAATCTTTTTCTTCAACTGTGCCGGCAAATAAATCTTTGATATATTCTTCCAATGCACCGCCCATATTGTTAGCACGATTGTGAGAATCACCTTCACGAATCAACATCGTTTTTGGGTTATTTACTAAATTAATAATCGCTGAAATTATGTTGTTCATAAAAAGTCCTTTTTTGTTTTAAATCGTTCACTATCAATAAACGAATTTCACTTTATAAATTGTGAACGCATGAGTTCACAATTGCATTTCTTAATTCCAAATACTCTCTCCCCCACTCCGTCCTAAATATCCAAATTCGCGTAGCTTGAGTTGCTCTCGATGAATTCCCGTCGCGGCTCGACTTCCTCGCCCATGCAGACGGTGAAAATTCTGTCGGCGGCTTCGGCGTCGGGGATTGTGACTACTCGCATTTTTCGGTGGGCGGGGTCCATTGTGGTTTCCCAGAGCTGGTTTCCGTCCATCTCACCAAGACCTTTGTACCGCTGAACATCGATGTTGTCTTTCTTCGCTTTTGAGTCTGCCGTTTGTGCTCCCGTTGCAGCTGTGCCTGCCCCTTCGGTCTGATTTTCTTCGCCCTCTGATTCTGAATCGGTCTCTTCGGCGACGGGCGTTTTGTCGGCTCTCAGTTCACGCAAGATTGAATCGCGTTCTTCATCGGAATATGCGTAATACACTTTGCCCTTCTTGCCTTTTTGCAGGCGGTAGAGCGGTGGCATCGCGAGGTAGACATAGCCGTTTTCAATCAGCTGCGGCATATATCTGAAGAAGAATGTGAGTAAAAGTGTGCGGATATGGCTTCCGTCGACATCGGCATCGGCCATGATGATGATTTTGTGATAGCGGAGTTTTTCGATGTTGAAATCTTTTCCGAATCCTGTTCCCAGAGTTTTGATAACCGGGTCAAGCTTATCGTTGCCCATGACTTTTTCAGGGCTGACTTTTTCAACGTTGAGCATTTTTCCCCACAAAGGAAGGATTGCCTGAGTCTTTGAGTCACGGCCTTTCTTTGCAGAACCGCCAGCCGAATCACCCTCGACAATGTAGACTTCGCAGATTTCAGGATTATCCTTGATTGAGCAGTCAGAAAGTTTTTCAGGCTTCTGGAATCCGGCACCCACGGTCTTTTTGCGGGTGGCTTCCTTTGCCTTTCGTGCGGCGACTCGCGCAGCGGCCTCACCTACGGCCTTTTCAAGAACGCGGTCAAGGACGACAGGATTCAGCTCAAAGAAAATAGTGAGTTTTTCTTTTACGAGGGAATCTACGATTGAGCGGACTTCAGTGTTTCCCAGCTTGTCTTTTGTCTGACCGACGAATTCCGGCTCCGGAACTTTCATTGAAAGAACAGCCGCCAATCCTGCACGGACATCTTCACCAGTGAGCTTTTCTTTTTTGTCCTCGCCCGGTTCGAATTTTCCGTCACGATCAGGCATCTTTTTCTTCATTTTTTCGTTTGAATCCAAAGCCTTGTTCAAAACCCAAAGAAGCGCGGTTCGGAATCCGTCAAGGTGAGTTCCGCCGTCGCGCGTGTTGATGTCGTTTACATAAGTGTGAATGTCCTCAGCATAACTGTCGTTGTACTGGAACGCAAGTTCGGTAATCACATTGTCCTTTTCGCCAGTAATGAAAATCGGCTCTTCGGGATAATAGAATTTGCTCTTTTTGTTCGCGTTGATTTCCTTGACATAGTGGACAATTCCGCCCTCGTATTTGAGAACCATTTCCTTCGGATTTTCAAGCCGCTCGTCCCTGAAAGTGATGACGATTCCGCTGTTCAAAAAAGCGAGTTCCTTGAGCCTCTGCAAAAGAATGTCAAAGTCATAAGTCGTGGTCTCGGTGAAAATCGTCTT
The DNA here is from genome assembly GCA_017464425.1 of Treponema sp. Taxonomy (GTDB): domain Bacteria; phylum Spirochaetota; class Spirochaetia; order Treponematales; family Treponemataceae; genus Treponema_D. The sequence continues at coordinate 3,064 of JAFUDX010000037.1, read as the reverse complement.
GTCCGCCTTCCACCTTATTGTCGTGCCGTGCTTGTCCGTATCGCCGACGACCTCAACCTTAGTGACAGGAATTCCCCGCTCGTATCGCTGACGATAAATGTGACCGTCGCGAGAAATAGTCGCCTCAAGCCAGTCAGAAAGAGCGTTCACGCACGAAACGCCAACACCGTGCAAGCCGCCCGAAACCTTGTAAGCGTTCTTGTCGAATTTTCCGCCCGCGTGAAGCCGAGTCAGAACTAACTCTAGCGCGCTGATTTTCTCGGTCGGGTGAATGTCAACAGGAATTCCGCGCCCATTGTCCTCAACGCGAACGATGTCATCCTTTTCGAGCGCGACGACGATGTTGTCACAGAAGCCCGCCATCGCCTCGTCGATACAGTTGTCAACCGTCTCATAAACAAGATGATGAAGCCCTTTCGGACCCGTCGAACCGATGTACATTCCAGGACGCTTGCGAACCGCCTCCAAACCTTTTAAAACCTGAATATTCCCCGCTGAATAGTTAGCCGCCATTTATATTTCCTTGTAAAGTAAAGATTTATGATTTTAGGGAAGCACTGATTAACGCAAGGAAGCGATTACTCAGTGCTTCCCGTCAAACTGCCGCGACACTTTATGTCGCGGACAGTTAGCAAAATCTAAGGTTGACATTAAAAAATCCTCATTAGGATTTTTTAATGTTTCCTTGTATAAAAGACATGAAAAGACTTTTAGAAAGTCAAATTATAGTCGATTTTTGAAAAAGAGTAAAGTTAAGGGAAAATTTGGGGGCTACCCCACTTCGCGGGGTCGGGCTTTCCGCCGTTCCGCGCTATCCGCGCTCCATTCCTACGCTCCCTTTCGGTCGCTTCGGAACGCCTTCGGCGCGGCTACAATCCCTAGCCCGTCGACTTTTAAAACAATAAAGGCTGCCACAATCGACAGCCTTTGTCATTTTAAACTAATAATCCAAAATCATTAGTTTGAACATTACATTATGTATCATTTCAATTTATTCCAAGTTTTAATTTTCAAAAACCATATCTTGATATTCTTCTTCGCGTTTTTTCTGTTCTTGTTCGGCTTTATCAAAAAGGGATTTATAATCAAAATCATTTTCGGTTTTCGTAATAGATTCTTCAGAAAAGAAATTTTTAATTGTCTTTTCTAAAGAAGTCCTTAAAATCTCAAGTATTATTATGCCATCACTTTGCTTAATTTTACTGTTCTCTAACACCTGCATACAAAACAAGGCAGAGAAATTTTTTATCAATGTGTCATCTGTTTCTTTAAATGCGCTTGCAATTTCTTTAGCGTAATTGTTTTTAGAGAAGAATTCATGGGAGTTTTCATTTGTTTTTTGTTGCATTGAAAAGCGATAAGGAATTAGTAACATTATTATTTCCTCCAAAAATTTATTTTTAGCCGAGCGAAAACATACAGCACATAGTTTTCGCCCGAACTAATTGCGATTGTTATTTAGACTCCCGTTCATAGCCTTGTTTTTCAAGCCACGAAATGAGGTCGTTTTTTTGTTTTTCGACTTCCGCAGAAACATCTTTGAATCTTCCCTTCCGTATATTCCATGCCTCTTCAACATAGGTAATAAATCTTTCTGCATAGTATTTCTCTTTATGATAATTTTCGCTTGCCATTGTTTTTATTGCCTTTACTAACTGAGGAAACTCGTCATCACTAAAATGCCGCATTGCATAAGGCAAATCTTTAAAATAGGATTTCGTTTTATATCCATAATTGTTTATTAAATTGATAAGTCCTTTCACATTTTTTTCATTATTAATATTATAATCTATCTCTTCTCGTTTATTGTTCTCGTCCAAAAAATTAATTTCTGATTTTGGAACTTTCGGAAGAACAAGTTTCAGCATTGAATCATCAAGAGTATAAAGAGCCTCACGCACTGCATCGGCATAAAGCTGGTCAGATTCAACAAGAGCCGCTTTGTTTTTTATCAAAAGCTCAACAATTTCCTTATTGTTCCGTTTTACAGCCAATGCGACAGGAGATTGATAGCTTGGTCGAAGATTTACATTCGCTCTCGATTTTATACAGGCTTCCGCCAAATCGTAATTGTCATTTTTTACGGCGATAGTCAGCAAAGTTTCCTTGTCAGAAATCGCATCAATGCCGTTGTCTTCAATCATTCTTATCCAAAATCGTGCGGATTCATTGTTTATCTTTTTCAACTCGTTCACCGCGGGCTTCACGCTGTTTGACGGCACAAACAAAATTCCAAGAATGATGACCGCAAGCGCGCACGCCACATAGTTCGCATAGCCCGAAAACTTTGCGAGCGCAGGGATTTTTCCCACAAGATTATTGAACGGCAATTTTGCAATTGCCCCCTTGATTTTTCCGACGACCGATGTTGTTTCTTCTGCCATAAACTGCTCCTTTTTCCACAGTAGAATATCCTAAATTTCATCAAAAATTGCTAGAAACTTAGTTTAATAATGTAATTATACAGTATTAAATCAAAAATTTAAATATATAAACGAAAATTTTTATTAGTTTTGTGTAATTTTATTCTATCCAAACTGACATTCTTAAAGAATGAATTCCATAAGAGAAACTTTTGTGAACAATCTCAAATTTTATAGAAATCAAAAAGGCATTTCACAAGAAAAACTTTCGTATGCCGTTGGAAAAAGCATCGCCTATATAAATCAAATTGAAAATCGTGATTCTTGGCCGCAGCCCGAAATGGTTGATAAAATCGCAGTCGCACTCGAAATTCCGTCGTCCGCGCTTTTTGAGGAAAACGGAAGCCCGCAGAACAAAAAAGACTTGTTTGAAAACACTTTCGGAAAATCGCTAGAAAGCGAGCTTCTCTCTCGTATTGAAAAAGATGTGAAGGAAGTTTGCAGTTTGGTGTAGAGAAAAATTCATTTGGGGGCTACCTGCCTGCCGGCAGGCAGGGTGTTCCGCCGTTCCGTACTATGCCCTACAAGATGTAGGGTGAAAGCAAAGAGAGAAAATTCTGTTTGCCTTTAGGTGAACAGAATTTTCTCGTAGAAACAAAAAATACAAGGATGTATTTTTTGTTTCAGCAATACCCTAGCCC
>JAFUDX010000036.1 GCA_017464425.1 Treponema sp. | reverse complement strand
TCCTCAATGTTGTCTTCACTGTTCTCAAAAACAATATTGATTACGTTCCTATTTTTCCTCCTGACGTTGACGTCTCAAAACTTGCTGAAAAAGCAATTAAATCTCTATCACCTAATTGACATTTCATAGCAGGTCTTTTTCATGGCATTCCACTGTTCCATTGTGCCACCGTAATTAACCGTTGTAAGAGGTACATAAGCGAATGCATTGTCATCGATTCTCTGCAGACTATCTGGTAATGTTATGCTCTCAAGTGAGCTACAGTTAACAAATGCGAAACTGTCGATTTTCTGTAAACCTGCTGGTAATACGATTCCCGTAAGCCATCTGTTGCGGTTGAATGTATGGTATCTAATTACTGACACTGCCATTTCTGACATATCAAGGAAAATTCTGGCACTGGATTTTACTCCAATAAAAATTTCATTTGTAGTGATATTTAAAAGACCTCCGATTTTAACCGTGCCGCTATGGTTACCCGAGTTGATACACGCAATAGCCCTGCTTATGGGCAATACATCTTCTGCGACAGGTATGATGGACAGCGATGTGCTGCCCGTATTTTCCACGGTAATGTACAGTTTTTCCGTGTCTGCGTCAGTTACAGGCACATCGCTGAATGTGAGCAAGTATGCGGTGTTGGTGCTTGTAATTTCAAAACCTGTATACTGCTTGCCATAACTCACGCTAAGTGTGACATTTTTCTTTGCAATTGTTTTTTTCTTGTCGTCAAGCAGTGACACAGTAAAGGAATAGCTGTCTGAGCCTCCATCTTCCCAGATAGAGTAGCTGTTGCTCCATTGTGCTTGTGCAGCCTTTTGGAGCCAGTTATTGCCACCAATGTCATCCCCATAGCTCCATGGGAAGCCATTAATCTTGTCGCCCCAATTCTTGCTCTGCTCAATCTTGTGCAAGCCACTTAGCAGCTCACGAGCAATCTTTCCGTTTTCGCCGCCGCTCACTTGCTTTAAATACGGTGCGCCCACACTGAATGACATGGTGCCGCGTTCGTAATCCTGTGCCGTCAGTTCAAGCGCCTCGATGTCGCTGAAATAGCGCAACTCGAACTCTGGCGGATTCGAGGCAATCAGTTCTGTTGCTTCTCGCAAAAGTTTGTCCCAATCGTTGCGGAGTTTCATGAGGTTCTTTGCGTTTGCGCCGTAGTTTCCACTTGTAACAACGGTTGTCATGTTTGCCATGCGGTTCGTTGCCTCGCCAAGTTTCTTGTCAGTTTTGCGCGCCTGAATGTAGTAAGTGAGAGCCTCAATGTTCGTTCCGTTTTGCTCCGCCACGATACCGTTTGCAAGGCTTGCCTGTGCCGCAGACTCTCCGCTCATCACGCTTGCCGTCTGCGTAAGCTTTGACTGTGCTTCGCTGGAAAGTTTGATTCCGTAGCCTTTCATGAGGTCGTAGGAAACTTGGTTTGCCGCAGTTCCGTCTTCGAGTGCGGAAGTAAGGCAGTTTGGAATAGATGAGGTCGCTTTTGTCTCGCCCGTCTCGGCATCGGTAATGCTGAATGTGAGTGCGTATGCGTTTGATTTCGCCATAATGCTTCCCGTGATGATGAGCCGTGCGCTCGTAAGTTTTCCAAGTTCTATCGCGCTTTTCTCGTCATACGCCGCGTTTTCGGAAAGCCGTTGCTCCGCCTTTACCATGTCGGCGTTCTGTCGGTCAATGACATTCATTCCAGAGTATTGCTGGAAATTCGAGGTAATCACGCCCTGTATAAAGAGCGGAATCCAATCCGAGCCGTCGCCGAGATTCACAGCTTTCGGTGCGGGTACGGCGATTGTGTTTTTGTTCTGCGCGAATGTCGCCGTTGCAAGCAACATTGTTACTAAAACTGTGATAAGTTTTTTCATTGTTGATTTTCCTCTAGATTTTTTTGTTTGTTAGAAAATTCTTCATATTCAGCTAATATCTGCGTTGTTCCATCTTTTTTCGTTTCAGCAGATTCTTCATTCTTTTTAATCTTCATGCCTGCGGCTTTCTGAATCCAATTTTTTTAGCCATTTCGTCATAAAAACACCCCTACATCAAATAGCTCGCCAACACCGCAGCCTCTTCTGCGGCCTTCTTGGTCTGCGCTTCTTGTGCGTCCATTTCTTTTGCTTTCAACCCCGCTTTCGCCGTCTCTGCGTTGGATTTAGCCGCGTCCGCGTTTGCCTTTGCCCGCTCCGCTTCAAGTCGCGCCATCTGAGCCTTGTAGAGTGCTTCTTCCTCGGCCTGTTTTGCCGCCTCTTTCTTGTCCGCGTCCTCTTTCATCTCGCTGAACAACGCACCGATTTTCTTCTGTGTCTCGGTTGTCAAATCCGCACCGCCCATAATGTCCATGAGATATTTTTTGCAGAGGGCATCCCATGTTTCTTTGCTCATCGAATACACGGTGTAGTAAACAAACTGCTCTGTTTTCTGCCCAGTTTCCGCATTTGTCGTTCGGATTTTCTGGAAAAATCCCGTTTCCTCGCGCAACCCCGTCATGTCCGCCTTCGTCTCGCTTGCCGCAACGAACAGCGCTTCAAGCTGGCCGACATCGTTCAAGCCCTGTCCCACGCGACCGATGACCTTCTGGTTCAGCTCCGCCGCCTGGGTGTAGGCAAATCCCGCACGGGAAAGTGCCTGTGCCGTCGCCTCAGTCTTTCCTGTAGCCATACTGACTTTTACAACCCGATTTGCTTCAACTTTCCAGCTTTCCTTGAAGGTGTCGCTGTTACCGCGCCGCATGTTTTTGAGCCATGTGGGGGCTGAGACCTCGCCCAAAGCACGGTCTGTCCAGTCAACCACCACAACCTTGTCGATTTCATCAGTCTTTGCTTCGGGAACTTTCTCGCGTTTGTCTTCAACGATGCTTCGCTTGTCCGCAACCTGAGTAGAGCCACATGAAACGAGCATAGCCCCAGCCGTCACCACGGCAACCGCCGCACATACAATAGAAATCTTTTTCATTTTGTTTTTCCTCCGTAAAATGAAAGTATATAAACCATGTCATTTCGAGCGAGCAATGCGAGTCGAGAAATCTATCATTTTCAGACCTCTCCATTCCGCTTCGCTACAGTCGAGGTGACATCAATATCCGAATTTTTTTGAAAGCCCCGCTGAGACTGCTTTGTCCGCCTCTTCTGCTAAAATCGGGAACGCTTTTTTCTGCGCGTTCTCCAGCGAGTAGGCGATTGTCTTCTGCGCGATCTTCACTTCCTGTGAGTAGACCGTCCTTCCGCCTTTGCCAATGATTTTGAGGTCAAGGCTCGGGTAGATTGAAATCGGGTCGCCGTTGACCGCAAGGTAGACCGTGCATCTCTCCTGTTCCGCCGAAATAAGGCTCGGCACTTCGCTCACGGCTCTTCGGTCGTCAGCGTATGCCCCTTCTTTCTGCGGGTTCAGTATCCGCGCGTATTCGAGTTTTTCGAGGAATTTCTTCCCGCTCTGCCATGCCTTCCCGTAGGCGACCGCCTTTGAGAACGGGTCGCTTTCGCCCTCCGAGTTCCGCCTCATCGCGTAGAACTCGGATTTAGCGTTCTCAACGGTCGGCTTGTACTGCTGCCACGCCTTCTCGCGCTCGATGTACGCCACGCAGTACCATTTCTTCTCTTTCTTGAAATAGTACGGGTCTGTGTATTCCACGGCGAAAAGCTCGACCTGGCTCATGACATCGACATCATTCACCACGCTCGTTGTCTCGCTCATGGTCTCGCCGCTCGTCACGCTCTGTATGCTTGTCTTCAGGTTCGCGTTCACGCTCGTCTTGAAGTACCGCGCGATTTGCGCCACGGCTTCGGTTCTGGCGGTCTCTTCCGTATCCGCCCGCCCGCGCTGTGCGATGTATTCGGAATCGGGGAAAGCCGTGCGGTGGTCTGGAAACCATGCGGGGGAGTCTAGACCTGAAGTGCTGGCACATGAGGCAAACAAAACTATGCTGAAGCAAAGAAAAACGATTTTAAAAAATGCTGTATTTTTCAAAACAAACCTCTTTTACGCAAATTGAATAATAATTATCTACTATAACACGCAAACTTGATACATTCAATAATTGTACCCACGCATTTTTGCTACAAATATCACTCTTTATATACGCTAATTAGATACTATTTTCGTATGTCATCTATATTTAAGGACAATCTCCGTTCGGAATTAAATTATCATGATATTTCTTTACGGCAACTTTCAGATACTACGGGAATTCCATACCGAACAATAGAAAATTATCTTAGCGCGAGAGAAACCATGCCTACGGCTGATGCGGCAGTCAAAATTGCAAAAGCCCTTAACACAACAGTTGAATTTTTAATCACAGGTAGTAATCAAAAAGATAAATTAGCCTCAAATATTCAAAAAAGCGTCCGTCTCTTTTCAAAACTTTCCGAAGCCGACCAAACAACATTCATTCGGCTCATGGAAGGAATTTTGAGAAAATGATTCGACAGATAAAAATGATGTGAAAATTTTCTGATTTGTGGTACAATAAATTCTGAGGTTTGCTATGGTCTACGAATACATGAATTTTCCCGACGGAACGGAAGTCGTGCATACTCAAATTTTGAATGAGGGCACGAATCCTACGGTCGAAGTGAATTTTGAACGCCCCACACCGCACGGTTTTGATTCTGCCCGTTGCGAATTGCCGTCATATCATTGGATTGAGCGCACGGGCTACTCAGACGAAGAAATTGCGGAATTCCTTGAATTTTTGAAAAACAACGCTCATTTGATTTTCCGCTTTGCAAAAACAGGGGGCATTTGTGCCTAATCTTTTTGCAATCAAAGGCTATCAAATTTACTTTTGGTCAAATGAAAACAACGAGCCGATTCATGTTCATATCAGCGAAGGTCAACCGACCCCAAACGCAACGAAAATCTGGCTGACTTCAAAAGGCGGTTGCGTGGTCGCTCACAACAAAAGCCAAATCCCACAGAATAAACTCAATGATTTGCTCGAAGCGATTCAGGCACAGTTTTTCTATATCTGCCAACGATGGATGAAAGCATTTTCTACGGATAAGATAGATTTCTATTGTTAGAATTTTTTCCTATAAAAAATCGCCCGACAACACGAACATTTCCGTATCATCGGGCGATTTTCATAAAATTATAGGGACGAGGTCGCAACGTGACCAATGTCCCGCGCCAACTTCTCACTCCTAACTGCTCACTGCTACCTGTTTACACCGCCGTGGTCGCGGGCACGACATTCTTCGCGTCAACGGGGTCGTCGTCAACGAACTGCGCACCGCCGCTCGCGTATTGGATGATTGGCTCGACCTCGTCCTTTTTCGTCCAGATTTTGCCGTTCGGAAGCTCGTCGGGGTTCTTGCCGATTGGCGCGTTTTCCGACCTCCGTGTCGTGACGAGAATTTTGCAATGCAAAATTCTCGCGGCATTTTCTTGCTCGGTTATGCCACGCGGCATCCGTGCCGCGCCGTGGTGAACAAATTTTTTGCTCGTACGGTTCAACTGGTTTACTTCCGATGCGCCTGGGTCGTAGTCGATTGCGCTGATGTTAAGGTAGTGCCGAATAACACTTGAAGCGATTATTCGGCACTACCTGTCAAATTGCCGTAACTCGTTGAGTTACGGACAATTAGCAACATTCAAAGTAACCACTTAAAAATCCCCTTTTGGATTTTTAAGTGGTTCTTATTATTCGGGAAATCTTCGGCGAAGCTCTTTTATCATGCCTTTGCCCGTGATGTGGTTCGGCAAACACACGAACGGCTGAACGCAGGCAACGCTCGGCGCGCCGGAGTGAATCAACTCGACCATCTCCGCCGTGAGGAACCAGCCTTCGCCTGAGATGTTCCCCGCCTGAATGATTCCCTCAACAATGGACGAGTTCGGAAATTTCAACTTTCCGAACTCGAACCTTAGAATTCGCAACTTTTTAAGGCTTTAGCCTGAAAGTTGTCGGGTCAGAGAGGAAACGCTAGTCGCAAAGCGACCACACAGAGTTTTCTCTCTGCCTCATTCTTCATCATGTCCCAGATTGAGCTTGGCGGGTCGAACCGTCGGCTCTTGCGCAAGCATTTTTTCAGACTGTCGTTGTTTGCGACCTTTTTCAGTATAGCACAAATTCTAGAAACTGATAGGGATATTTTTAATTTTTTGGCGGCTCCCGTTGCTACTTATCCCAATTTTTCGATAATCGTGACCACAGCCCTTTTTGAATCGGCATCCATTTCGTTAATTTTTTTGAGAATCGGAAGATACTTCAATAGCAGTTTTTGATTTTGGATTTGTTCGGGGCTTTCCATTGGCTCAATATTTTCATTCCAGTCAAGAAGTTTTTCCAAAGGCACATCAAGGGCTTTTGAAATCCGAAGCGCCAAATCAGCGGCGGGCATTCCGTCTCGGCGTATTCCGTTTGAGATTGTGTGAACCGAAAAATCTGCTTTTTTCGCAAGTTCTTTTCTGCTTATTCCTAAATACTCACATTCATCTTCAACATTCTGCCAAAATCCCATGATATATTTTTATCACAACTGTAATATTTGAAATTTAGTATTATTTAACTTGTAATTTTATATTTTAGGTTAGAATTATTTCAATTGTAATATTTTTTCTTGGAGGAGAAAAATGAAATCAAAATTGGTTGTAGCGAGTAAGGCAAGTTTGCTCTTTGTTGTTTTAGGATTTTTCCTACCTATTTTCAGTATTCCAATCGTAGGGAAAATAAATGGGGTGCAACTTGCAAATATGCTTTCCGAAGTTGGGCAATCATCATATTCATTTCTGATATGGTTGATTCCAATTTTTGCAATTGTTAGTATTATTCTCTCTGGGTATTTTACTTATTCAAAAATTGAAACAGAAAAACCTCTCTTTTTTATAATCGATTTTTGTCTTTTGATGCTTATTTTACTTTGCGGTCTTATTGCGTTGGATATTGCACAGAATGTAACTGGTGATTTATCAGCGGATTTACCACTAACAAGTATTGCTTCCGAGATTTTTGGAGCGGGAGCATATCTCATATTTATAGGCTGGGTAGTTTCTTTTCTGTTATTGATTGCAGGAAATTTTATGAGTAGTGTTCTCAGACGATTTTTAGGTTTTGCCTTATTTTTAGGCTTTTGTGTCTGTGCAGATTTATTCTATATAGGTGGAACGCACAATCTCAACATTGCGGGAACGCTTGTTCTTATCGGAATTATTTTGGCACTACTTGTAAATGTAATTCTACCGAAAGTTATTTTTAACACAAAACAATAAGTTCTCAGACCTCGCCAAAGGTTAACATCATAACCTTAAGCTCTTAAACGAAGTCTTAAGGTTATAGGCATGCCTGTTTGCTGTCTTTTACTAGATTTTTCGCGCTCGATAAAGCTATGAAAAAAATTCTATTAATTGTATGTTTTCTTCTTGTTTCCTTTATTGTGTTTTCACAAGCATCGGTTTCAATGCAGACAAAGACATACAATACTCTAAAAAAATATGGTTTGGTCACAGAAGGTAAAATCATCGACTTTATAACTTGTCTTGAAGATTCGAGTATAACTTATCGCATTGAAGACGATGGAAAAAACTGTGTTCTCAAAATTTCATTTTTGACTACACCCAAACTTTCTAATGAAATTCCGACTTCTGATTTGGTTATTACAAATTGTATCAGAGAAATTCTAAGTGGATATGAAGGAAATAAATTGCGAACGGCAGTTGTTCTATTGCAAAGAAAAGATTCGCTAGTTTACGACTTTGCACTTACTTATTCATATACAGAAGAATTGTTTGGGCTTCCCTTAAAAATAAAAATGTTGTCATCTATTCCAAAAAATGCTACTTTTTCAGATAAAGAAGTTTTTGAAGGTTTCACAAGTAATTTCCCAGATTGCAAGTGGAAAGTCGAAAAATTCTAACTCTCATGGAGGATAAAGTGAAAATTATAACGATAAAAGGTAATCAAAATTCAGGAAAAACAACTTTAATAAAGTATGCCTTCGACAATTTAAAGCATGATGGGGCAGAAATTCTTGAATATAAAGTAAGCGGTCATTTGCAAGATGATTTCACAGCAATAATTTTGTGGCGTGGAATCAAAGTATATATACAAAGTCTTGGGGACATAAATGATGAAACCGATGAAGGACAAATGAGTTGGATTAAAGACGGTGTTAAAAATGCAGAAAAATTAAATGCAGATGTTCTTATTAACGCGTTTACTTCAATTCTTGATGAAAAAGATTATCTCGCTTTTCTTTCTCCAAAAATACCCTGTTTTATTAATGTCCTAAAACAAATTGATGGAGAAGAAATGACAATACAACGGCAGAAGAAATATTTCAAGGAACTTCTCCCTGAATTGATGAAAATTGTATGAATTTTTACTTCCCCAAATAAAAGCCCATCTTGCTGTATTCAGTCCATTTATCATACATTTGCTGATAATTGTTTTTGATAAATGACTGAATTTTATTTATCTCACGGTCATTGAGCCTGCCTTTTTCTTGCAAAACGGAATCGCCGTTTCCTTTCACAAAGAATTTCGCAGCACCTCCACTTTTCTGATTGGCTTCAAATACTCGTTTGGTTCAATGCACAAGTCTTTGAGAACAGGAATCAAATCAATATATTCTTCTTCGGCTTGCTGGTTGTGTGCGTATTTCGCCATTACAACAAGGTAGCCGTTATCCCACTGCACGACATTTTCATATTTCTGCAATGAATACGGTGCGATAAATTTCAAGCGGGTCTCCCCAAAAGAGAAAATCGTATAGCTGCCTTCATTGCTCAAAAACGCCGTGTGGGAATCCATATTACACCGCCGTGGTCGCGGGCACGACATTCTTCGCGTCAACGGGGTCATCGTCCACGAACTGAGCGCCGCCGCTTGCGTACTGGATAATCGGCTCGACCTCGCCCTTCTTCGTCCAGATTTTACCGTTCGGAAGCTCGTCGGGGTTTTTGCCGATTGGAGCGTTCGAGAGCAAGAGTTTGAGCCGGTTGAGTTGGTTGACTTCGCTCGCGCCCGGGTCGTAGTCAATCGCGCTGATGTTCGATTCGGGGAATCTTCGGCGCAGTTCCTTAATCATGCCCTTACCTGTGATGTGGTTTGGCAGACATGCGAAAGGCTGAACGCAGGCTACGCTTGGCGCTCCTGAGTGAATCAACTCTACCATTTCGGCGGTGAGGAACCAGCCTTCGCCTGAGATGTTTCCTGTCTGAATGATTCCCTCAACGCTCTTCATCATGTCCCAGATTGAGCTTGGCGGCTCGAATCTTCGGCTCTTACGCAGGCATTTTTTCATGTAGTTGCGGTACAATTCCAAAGCCCAGACGAAAATCTTTGCGTTTCGCTCTTCTGATTTCGGGAAGGCAAGTTCTCTTGTGCGGAAAACGCCGTCACTGAATGTGTAGAAGAGGAAGTCCATC
>JAFUDX010000035.1 GCA_017464425.1 Treponema sp. | reverse complement strand
TCCTCAATGTTGTCTTCACTGTTCTCAAAAACAATATTGATTACGTTCCTATTTTTCCTCCTGACGTTGACGTCTCAAAACTTGCTGAAAAAGCAATTAAATCTCTATCACCTAATTGACATTTCATAGCAGGTCTTTTTGTGAGGAAATACCATTTTTCTCATTTCTGACATTAATCAGATGATGAGTGTATTCATGAATAGCCGTATACATAAGCTGATTATCATTTTTAAAATTCATGTTATGAATAAGGATTTCATGTGTTGTCGGTTTGTAAAGACCGTTGACTTTCTTGCTTTCCTTTCCTGTCATGGTGACTGTAAAATCAATGTCTGTCTTTTCGAGTTCAAGAAGCATTTCTTTTATGTGTTCGTTTGTCATTTTTTACTCCCTTTGTTTTTTTGGGGAAATTTAACAGCTTCCTTTTCTTCCGCTTCATTTTTCGCAATATTTGACAGAACTTCATTGATGCCATAATTAAATGCCATAAAGATGTCCTCACTTTCTTCAAACCATCTATCAATATCACAGTAATGACAAAGACTGTTATGAACGCTTTTAAGGCATTCCCTTATATCTGTTTTTGCAGGAAATGGTAATAAACCTGTCAGCAGATCTTTTTTATCCGCACTGATTTTTTTTACAGTAAGCAGATAGTCGCCATTTTTGAGATTAATTGATTTAACTGTCTCTTCAGAAGTTGCTTTTTCCACTACAATCTGTACATAGTCATCACCATCAAAGAAAAAATATTTTTCCTCAAAGATTTTTTTCATTTCAAGTTCTCCCGTGAGTAAAGTTTTATCTCTTCCTGCAACTTTTCATACCATTCTTCAGGTTCTTCTACTCTTACTAAAATACTTCCGCCATATGTTTCATCTTCCCTTGAAATATTAATGATTGAATTTCCTTCTTTTATTCCGCTGACAAGGACAAATTTGCCGTCTTTTGAGAACTGTGCTTTCACTAGTTCAGAGGTACGTTCATCTACTGAAAGCTGCCATGTGCCGTCTGCGAAATCTATGTTCAATTCAGTAAAAAATATTTGTTCGGCCGGAACTTTGCTGACAAAATATTTCTTAAGCTCAGGATGCATCAAAATAAACTTTTCATCGTAGGCCGGTATAATAATAAATGGGTCGTTTCTGACCAAGTTCATTTTTAATTCTGGAAACACTTCTTCGTAATACATTTGGTCAGCTTTTTCTGCTGCAATCTGTTCTGCTTTTTTTTCTTCAGTATTTTTTGAGATTGTAAATATAATGCCCAAGACAGCAAGCGTGACAGGCAAAATCAGTTGTTTCCAGTTTCTTTTTGTTCCGGCAGTCAGACATGCATAAATAAATAATCCTGCTACACACGAATAGCTTAAAAACCTTAAAATTTCAATTTTATTCATAATTATTCCTTCCTAATAATTCATCCAAATGCATTCATTTTTCTGCAAACCGCATTCAACCTGATTTTTGTGCATTTCTTTTTTCCATCCTTTTAACATTTCACTGTATAAAGGCGTGTCATAGCCGGAAATCATTACTTTTCCCGGATGAGCCAAAAGTAAGCTCAAAAGCTGCCTGTGTTCTTCTTCATCCATCTCATGCTTGTATATATATCCTTTGCGGACACCAGGCATATATGGCGGGTCTGCATATATGAATACATCCTTTGTGTCGTATCTGGATATGCATTCCCTGTAATCAAGGTTTTCTATCTGTGCATTTTTGAGCCTGCTACAGGCTTCTAATAGGCGTTCAGGATATTCATTCCAGATTTTTGTTGTGGAAGGACTTGATGACTGCTGGCTTGAGCGGAAGCCGTTCTTATATCTGTTTGAAGCTCCAAAGCCCATCCAGCACTTTACAGCGAATTTTCTTGCTTTCTCCAAAGAGGAATCATTTTCGTTTTCTTTGAAAGCATTCTCATATTCTGTTCTTGAGAACGGTGTCATTCTTATTTGTTCTGCAAGCATATCGAAATCTCTTCTAACCGTATTGAAAAAATTGTAAACCTCATCGTCTATGTCGTTGATGGTTTCAATCCTGCAGGGCTCTTTATTGAAAAATACAGCACCAGAACCAAAAAACGGTTCCAGATAAACTTCATGGGACGGCATATTGCTTACAATCCATGGGGCAAGCCTGTTTTTGGCTCCTGGGTATTTGAGGATAGTTTTCATACCCCCCCCCGTGTATACTGTACAACCTTATTGTATGAGAGAATGCCGGCTATCATAAGAACAACGATTACAATTTGATAAAAACTCATATAGCCTCCCTTGTCATTTGTTATTATCTTTCAAGATTTTCTTATAAGTAAAATTGTTTGATTCAATAAACTGTCCGTCATCTGTATAGAATTGGATTTTTTCAGTTCCTGAACCAAATAAACCTGTCGTGAAAATTTTGATTTTATTTTTGTCATGGGTAAGTTCATACTCATTTCCGTCAATTAAAACGAAATAAACATATTGATTTTCCTGATGATCCGAATAGTTTTTTATTGAATAAAGAAAAAAAACAAGAAAACAAAAAGATATAAGCACAGCTAGCAGCGGTAATGAAGGGTTACTTTCTTTTAAGCCTTTAAGTATCAATATTACTGATACAATTATAATTGGAACACCAATACAAAATATTAAAATAATCAAAGTTGTTTCTGTCATAATTTATTCTCCTTCTTTTTCGTTTTCTGTAGAAACAGGCTACGTATTAAACTTTTTCAAAAGCTCTTCATCATCTGTTGTGATTTCAAACTTTGGAGCAATTTCTGAGAATGTGAAATCAGAGAACAAGTCATCGTTTTCAATTTCTTCAACTGTTTTACCTTCGTGCAGCATGGAAATGATTTTGTCGTAAATCTGATAAGCCCCTTCGGAAAAGCCTTTCTTGATTCCGGCCGCAAAGCCGTCTTTGTAGCGTTCAATCAAACGTTTATCAAATTCATCTTCCTGTGGTGGCGTAAAATGTTCAGACATATCACGGCTTCTTACAGTTACGGACTGCGGATTTCCTTCGTTGTCTTCCAGTGCATCAGAAATGTCATCATCAAGATTTTCATCTTCTACTTTCTTTGACTTCTTCTGCTTTTTTTCGTTAGTCAGTTTGTCGGCTTTTGAAATTGACATTTCGCCGCTTTTTACGGCTTCAAGAGTTTCATCATCAGCATTGTTGATGATGTTTCTCATTCTTTCTGCTGTTCTAGGAGATACTCCAAGCACATCTGCAATTTCTTCTGATGATTTTCCTGTAGTCTCTCCGTCAGATTTCTTGCCTGGATTTTTTAGCTTGTCAAGTTTTGCCATTGCATCAAGCTTCTGATAAGGCTCAAGGTTACGCCGTAAAATCTGAAGCTCGTAGGCATAGATTAATGCTTCAGTCCTTGTGTCAAATGTGTGGATGTATGCAGGTATTTCCTCAATTCCTGCTATTTTTGCTGCAGCTACACGGTGTGCGCCGTCCCCACGGATAGGTTTTTCCATCGTCTCAGGTTCTTCCCTGATTTTGAACAGATGTATTACCTGGGTTTTATCGTAGCCCCTTGCAATGATTGAGTCGGCAATTGATTTTGCCATTTCTTCATTGAATGGAAATATTTCTGTGAAATCTCCTTTCGGATCTTCAGCAATATCTGCAACCTTTACTTTTTCAAAACCTGTATTCTGTGATACAACTGTTTTACCAGCTGAAAAAGCCTGGGCAAGCTGATTACTATCGTTCTGCTTTTTTAAGTCGTTGTATGAAATCTTTTTACTTGCCATATTTTACATCTCCAGGTCTGAACTTAATTCTGCTATTACAGAAAGTGTTTCTTTCTTTACTCCTTCGAGATACTGAAGGGGAATATGAACGGACTGAGCTTTGCGGAAGCCCTGGTCTACAGGAACGATGTAAAGTTTTGAATCAGTTGCTGCTTTTATTTTTTTAAGATAGTCAGCCTGTTGAACAAGTCTCAAATCACGAGAGTTCAATACAATCTTGTTCATCTTTGGTTTGTCGGTATCGTAACGGTCTTTTAGAGAATCAATGTTCTGCATGAATGTGATGAGTCCGTCAGAAGAAAATTCATCAATATTCAAGACTGTAATTGCTTCATCTGATGCCAAAAAACAGCTCTCTTCCAAAGCGCCAAATGACGGAGATGTATCGATGATAAGAAAATCAAAATCTTCTTTTATTTCTCTACAAAGATGTTTAACGATAAAAGGTTGCTGGGTCGCAAGAGTTTTTGAATAAAGACGAAGATCTGAATCAAGACTTGCTGTTGGAATGATTGAAAGGTTTTCAACCTGGGTGTTAATAATTGCTTCTTTAGCTAAACATTTTTTCATAAGTACATCAGCAAGTTCTACTGAGATAGTATCAATTCCAAGCCAGGTTGTAGCGTTTCCCTGGGGGTCTGCATCAATAAGTAAGACTTTTTTCCCTTTTTCTGCCAGCTGCACGGCTGTTGATACTGAAATACTGGTTTTACCAGTTCCACCCTTTTGTAAGGCAAATGTAATTGTTTTCATAGTCAGTCCTCTATGATTATCAGATTTATCCCTCATACGAGGGATGATGCCCTTGGCAGGAATTGAACCCACCCAGCAGAAGCAGCGCTAACGACCTCTGCTTCAAAACCATTAAGGGCGAAAAACCAAGAAGCTATCCAGCACTTCTTGGTCAAATGCTTGTATCATTTATCACAAAAGAACAAAGGAGGTGCCTTTTGAAAAATGAACATAAAAAAAAGAACCTTCCTATTGGACTGAACAGAAGGTTCTTTTAACACAACGAATGCTAAACACAATTACTCAGTCAATAGGAAATGGCGCTAATACATTTCTTTCTTGCCCTGAATAGTTATGTTTAGCGCTTATAAGGAAAACGAACTTTTAACGAATTCCTTATAAGACGAATATATACCGATTTGTTTACAATCCGTGCACAGCTCTTGACACGATTCATAAAATTTACTAATATAGATTAACATTTTAATAGCAATATTTAAATGGGCTCGCAAAAACGAGTCCATTTTTATTTTAGGAAAGATTCCCGCGTTGGCGCGAGAATGACAGTGAGGTTTATGGAATATATTCCTTTGGATTCGTATCCGCATTATACGGAATGTGAAAAAATCGTGAGCGGTCTTGGCTTTCATCTCGTGGAGCTTAAAATCTCCCCGCAGAACGGAGTCACGCAGATTCTTGCCACGATTACAGGGAAAGACGCGAGCGTGAACATCGGCGTGAACGACTGCTCCCGCGTGCACAAGGTTTTGCTTCCCGCGCTCGAAGAAATTCTGGGCACGGACAACACCTACATGGAGCTTACTTCGCCCGGCATGGAGCGCAACATTAAGAACGCGGCGGAATTCCCGCTCTTTTTGGGGCGCGAAATCCGCGTGTACGACAAAACGGTCACTGACTGGGTGGGCGGCGTGCTCAAAGCCGCTGATTCTGAGTCAGTCACATTGGAAGAGACAAAAGAAGACGGTTCGGTCGAAACCAAATCGATTTCTTTGGAACATATAGCAAAAGCGAAATTCATTCACTTGTAAAAATAAATTTGTCGGCTGAAAATCAGCCGAATAGGAGAAAACCTATGTCAGAAATGGCAGATGCAATCCGTGAATTGACTCAAGACAAAGGCTTTTCACTGGATTCAGTCAAACAGACAATCGAAAACACTTTGCGGGCAGCGTACAAGCGTACTTTTGGTACTGCCGACAACTGCATCGTTACGTTCGCTGATGATATGTCAGATGTCACGGTCGCGTCGCGAAAAACAATCGTTGACGGCGTGTATGACCCCGTTACCGAAATCGAGCTTGAAGATGCCAAACAGCTTTCTGAGGAATGCGAGCTTGGCGACGAAATCGACATCATTGTTGACCCAAAATCATTTGACCGCTCTGCTGTTTCAGTCGGAAAGCAGGAAACGCACAAGGGCTTGAACGAGTCTTTCAAAGATAAACTGTACAACGAATACAAAGATAAGGTTGGTGAAATCATCATCGGCTACTTCCAGCGCGAATACAACGGCAATATTTATGTCGATTTGGGAAAAGTCGAGGGCGTGCTGCCGAAGAAATACCAGTCTCCGCGCGAAGTGTATCAGAAAAACGACCGAATCAAGGCATTCATCGTCGATTTGAAGCGTATTTCTTCTGGCTTGCAGCTCGTGTTGAGCCGTTCAGACCCGAAATTTGTTCAGTCTATTCTTGAACTTGAAGTTCCCGAAATTCAGGACAAAACGGTCGAAATCAAAAAAATCGTCCGTGACGCAGGTTACCGCACCAAAATCGCGGTTGCAACCACAAAAGAAGATGTCGATCCTGTTGGCTCATGCGTTGGTCCGAAAGGTATGCGCATTCAGAATGTTATCCGCGAGCTTGAAGGTGAAAAAATCGATGTGCTCCGCTATTCTGATGACCCGGTTGTGTTCATCAAAAACGCGCTTTCGCCTGCCGAAGTCAACCGCGTCGTGATTCTTGACGATGAAAAGAAGACCGCGCTTGCAATCGTGTCTGACGAACAGTTCTCTGTTGCAATCGGTAAAAATGGTCAGAATGTGCGTCTTGCAAACCGTTTGTGCGACTGGTCAATCGATGTCAAAACCGAAGAACAGGCTGCTGAACTGGATCTTACCGAAATCACAACGCGCCGTGCACAGGAATTGTTCAGCAACAATGCACAGGTCGAGTCGGATGAGATTTCTGTTATTGCTGATCTTCCTGGTGTCAATCAAGAAGTTGCGGCAAAACTTGCAGAAGCAGGATATGACGACATTGAAAAATTCATCGTTGCGTATGATGGTGGCGAACTTGATTCAATTGAAGGCGTTACTGCCGAAGAACTTGAAGAAGTTTCAAAGATTATCCACAGCAATGTAGAATTTGTTGAGGAAGAAGAAAAAACAGAGGACGATTCTGAATCTGCTCCATCAGAAGAAAACAGTGCCGAAGAGGAAGAAGAATACTTCTGTCCCGAATGTGGCGCAAAAATCACGCTCGACATGACCCATTGTCCGTCATGTGGCGTTGAATTCGAATTTGAAGAGGACGAAGAGTAGAGGTAGATAGGAAAATATGGCGGAAGAAGAAAAAAAACAAGGTTTTGTTTTACGAAAAAAAGAAAAAAAGCCGGAAGCAGATACAGCAAAGGCGGAGTCTTCTCAGGGAACGACAAAAAAGAAAATTGTCATCAAAAAGAAGTCTCCGTCAGCGAATGTTGAAGGAAAATCAGACTCAAATCAGGAAGAAAAAGCTAAAAATGGCGTCCATGTCGTCGTCAAAAAATCTGCTCCTTCTTCCGCTCCTAAATCCTCATCTGAACAAGAAAAAAATCGTTCGGATTCTCCGCGTCAGGATTCTCCTCGTCCGCAGAGAACAACATTTGAGTTGAATTCTGCGCGCCCAAATGTAAAGGCGGGAAATCTTTCGGGTGGTCGCCAAAACGGCGGCTATAACCGAGACCGCGGTGGCTATGGTCAGGGCGGCTACAACAATAATCGTGGCGGCTACGGACAGAATGGTCAGCGAACGGGCGGCTTTACGGGCGCACAGGCACGCGAAGGCTATCAGAACCGTGAGCGCGACAATAACCGACAGGGTGGATTCAACCGTGGCTACGGTCAGGGCGGAAATCGTCCGGGCTTTGGAAATAGACCGGGCTTTGGCGGACAGGGCGGTCAGGGACGACCTGGCTTTGGAAACAGACCGGGCTTCGGACAGGGCGGAAATCGTCCTGGTTTTGGAAACAGGCCCGCTGGTGGCGGTTTTGCTCCGCGCGGTGGATTTGCGCCCGCTCCTATGCCGACTCCACAGGCAGGAAAAAAACAATTTAAAGGCAAAAAACAGGTCTACGGTCAGCGAAAAGACAAAGAAGAGCTTTTTGACGAGGAAGAACTGTACAAGAAAAAGCAGCAGACTCCCGCTTCGGTTGTGCCAAAGCAGATTGACATCATGGAATCAATCTCGGTGTCTGACCTTGCGAAAAAAATGAACTTAAAGGCTGGTGACATCATCGCAAAACTCATGGGAATGGGTATGATGGTCACAATCAACCAGTCAATCGATAGCGACACGGCGACATTGCTTGCCTCTGAATATGGCTGTGAAGTCCATCTCGTTTCTCTGTATGACGAAACGGTCATCGAGCACGATGTCGGCGAAGAAGAAAATCATCTCGTTCGTCCGCCAATCGTTACCGTTATGGGTCACGTTGACCACGGTAAAACAAAAACACTCGATGCTATCCGAAAAACGAATGTCGTTGCGGGTGAAGCGGGCGGCATTACGCAGAAAATCGGCGCATATCAAGTTCATACCGACAAGGGCACGATTACATTCCTCGATACTCCTGGTCACGAAGCGTTCACGATGATGCGTGCGCGTGGTGCTCAGATTACCGACATTGTTGTTCTCGTTGTCGCGGCTGATGATGGCGTTATGCCTCAGACACTCGAAGCGTTGAGCCACGCAAAAGACGCGAAAGTTCCGATTATCGTTGCGGTCAACAAAATCGATAAACCCGATGCGAACCCAGAGAATGTTATGACGCAGCTCTCAAATCAGGGCTTGACTCCCGAAGAATGGGGCGGCGACACGCAGTATGTCAAGATTTCGGCTCTCAAAGGGCAGGGAATTGACGACCTTCTTGACGCAATTCTTTTGCAGGCGGAAATGCTTGAACTCAAAGCACCGTATGATACTCGTGCCGAAGGAAAAGTCATTGAGTCTCGAATCGACCAGGGGCGCGGTGTCGTGGCTTCGGTGGTCGTTCAGAGCGGAACTCTTTCTGTGGGCGACCCGTTTGTTGCGGGAATCTACTCTGGCCGCGTGCGAGCGATGTTCAATGACCGTGGCGAAAAGGTGAACGAAGCGTTGCCGAGTATGCCAGTCGAAGTGATTGGTCTTGACGATATGCCGAATGCGGGCGACCCGTTCCAAGTCACTGAGACCGAAAAGGATGCGCGCGCAATTTCTGCAAAACGGCAGGAGCTCAAACGCGTTGAAGTCGCGAAGGCGGTCAAAAAAGTCAATCTTGACAACCTCGTCTCAACGATTCATGCGAGCGAAATCAACGAACTCAAAGTCATCATCAAGGCTGATTTGCAAGGTTCTGCCGAAGCACTCAAAACGAGCCTCGAAAAGCTCTCAACTCCCGAAATCCGCTTGAATGTCATTCACTCAAGCGCGGGTGCAATCAACGAGTCTGATGTTACTTTGGCGGCGGCTGACGGAAACGCGATTCTCATCGGATTCAATGTTCGTCCGACTCCAAAGGCAAAATTGCTTGCTGAGCAGGAAAAGGTCGACATTCGAAAATACAACATCATCTACAAGTGTGTCGAAGAAATCACGCTTGCAATGGAAGGCATGCTCAAACCCGATACAAAAGAAGAAGTTACGGGTCAGGTGGAAGTCCGAAATACTTTCAAAGTTCCAAAAGTCGGCGTGATTGCGGGCTGTTATGTTACCGAAGGTGTGGTCAAACGCACAAGTTCGGTCAACCTTATCCGCGACGGCATTGTCAAATTCACAGGCAAGATTTCTTCACTCAAACGCTTTAAGGATGACGCAAAAGAAGTCACCTATGGCTTTGAGTGTGGTATCGGTCTTGAAAACTGGCAGGACATTCAGGAAGGCGATGTGCTTGAAGTCTTTGAATATGTCGAAATTGCCCGAAAACTCGGTGACTCAATCGCAAAAGAAAAGGAAAAGGAAGCTGCAAAGGCGACTGAATCTGTTTCTGAAAGCGGTGAGGAGTAGGGAATGGGCGAATTCAGAATGTTAAAACTTGGAGAGCAGATTCGTGATGAAATCTCCAAGTTGATTATGCTGCAAAAGGTGAAAGACCCACGCGTTTCCACATTTCTTACGATAAACCGTGTTGAAGTGGCGCGTGACTTGGCGTACGCAAAAGTGTATGTTTCGTCCTTTTTGAATGAATCGCAGGTAAAAAAAGGCGTTGAGGGCTTGAATTCTGCCGCTGGCTTTATTCAGTCTTCAATTGCCAAAAAACTCTCGATTTATAAATTTCCAAAACTCACTTTTGTCGCTGACACGAGCATCAAAGAGGGATTCGATATGGTGAACAAGCTCAATCGCATGGAAGAAGAAGAAAATGCGCAGAAAACAGAAAAACTTTCTTCCGAGCAATCTGAGAATTAAAACAGAGCGTGGCGTTTACTCGTTATTTGAGCATTTTATTCAGCGTGATGACAATTTCATCAAGCGTTTTTGTATTTCCTTCCGTAAGATCTTTTGCAACGCATGTTTTTAAATGAGTTGTTAAAAGTTCTTTTGCGAAGGAATTTAATGCCGCTGTTGCTGCAGAAGTTTGAATCAGAATATCAGGACAGTAGTCATCGTTTTCAAGCATTTTTTTTATACCTCGAATTTGTCCTTCCGCACGATTGAGGCGTTGCAAAAGCAATGTTTTTTCACTAACGATGCGATTTTTTTTGCGTAGATTTTTTTGATTTTCAGAAGTAGTTTCAGTCATAAAAATTCCCCTATCACTATGTTAATACTAATACGGGGTATAGGTCAAGTGATTTAAAAATACCTTCTGCAAAGTCGCAGAAGCTGCTCCTTCGTCTTTCTTTTTCTTGCAATCAGCATCAAACATTTTTAGTTTTTAATTTTTCTTCAATTTCCTCAATACTTGGTAATGCATTGCGCATTTTCTCTGGCATATCAGCCAGTGTCTTATATGTTGCGACACCCATTGGTTTTTGGTAGTCTCGAACAGCATACTCAACAATTCTCTCGTCAATATCTTCCTTGTCGCGCTCGCCTAATTCTTCCACATTAACAAAATCCAAAAGATACTCATCACGGAACATTTCGATTGCTTTCAGTCGCTGCCAAGAATCCGTTATTGTTGTCGCAAAATTGTTTGTAACCGTGTGCTGATGGTGAAAAGCGCCTTCTTTAAGCTGATTACGCAGAGTGCATTCGCTTTATGCCTGTTCCCCATTTTTCGACGATGCCCATCTTCAAGAAAATATCAGCAACAAGCTCATTCCTAATACTGGAACTGCCTTTTAGCATTTGTTCAATGGTGAGTCCGCCGTAAAGCCCGCCTGGACTAGTTATTTCCAAAGTCTCATCATCCACGCCAAAGATAATGCGCCCACCGTGGCAGTTCGAGAATGCAGCAACTGTTTTCATAAGCTTTGTGTCTTTGGTCGGAAACTCTCGCTTGAATTCCAAAGTATCAGTTTCGCCGTGCTTGATTTCTTCTATTGTCATGCTACAGTCTCCTTGAAGTCGATTATTTCGGTTTCATATTTAATGGCGAGAAGTTTGTCTAGGGTAGTGTTGATGTTTATCATTAATTTTCCTTACATTTGAGTTTCATTATTTCATCACAATATCCATTAAACTCTTATAGCTATCAACAACATCGTATTTGATATTGTCAGAACTCAATGCGGCAAAATGTTTCCTTGCGCATTGAATCTTAGCGTCTTCGATTCCACGAAGTTGAAGCGTTGACATAGAACCTTTTGTTTCTGCAATAAAGTAGATATGCTTTACTTTTCCCTCATAGAAAGCAATAGCCCAGTCGGGATTGTAATGCCCCATTGGAGTTGCGATAAAGAATCCGTCTGGAAGTTTTACATAGACCGCAACTTCCTCACTGGTATCCAATTCTTCTACAAATTCTCTTTCATTAGAAGAATCAAATACAACATGGTCGTACAAATGCTTTTTTGTTTTGATTGCATTTACATCAAGTTTTCCTTTGATTCTTGCATCTGCAAAGATTTCTTTCATATCATATGTTTCATCAAGAACATTGTAGGTAATATGCTCAATTACAGCCGTTGCCTTTTGTTCGTTAATCAAAATACCAGCTTTAATAATAAATTCTTCGGGGTTATTCTTAAACTGATTGAAAGTTGAAGGTAAAATTCCCTTTAAGATTCCCACTATGGTCTTCCTGGTCAAGTTTGTTTCTTCAACCAATTTTCCAATTAAATCATATTTTACAGAATTATTCAGCCTAAGTTGAGCGTCTTTTGTAGAATGAGATTCCATTACAAATGCCACACCATCTGCAAGCATTGCTTTCGATTGAATTTCATCTAGTCTGCCTGTTTTGATTGTATAAGTAACTCTTGCAACCTTTAAATGCGTATCCAGAGCCGTAATTGATTTCTTTATCAATTCATCTGTATCAAAATCAACTGCGCAAACAGTTTTATGGTTGATTCGTGCCCATAATTCCTTGAACTCCTTAGAAGCAACCTGTTTGTCATTTAAAGAAAGCGTAACATTATTTTTTCGTGTATCTTCTGGAGCAAGCAATGCAGGATTATATACGGAATCCAAAATCGCTATGATTGAGTCAGCATAGTCTTTTGCTTCATCTGCAATTGCTACGATTCCATTTGACTTATCTGCATAATATTTATCAGTAAGCATCCCTTTTCTATCTACATACTGGTTCATAATAAGGTCATAGAAAACAGCATCTGCAAGGTCTTTATCAACAACTTTTTTATTTCCGTTCTGGCCAACAATTTCCCGACCTTTGAACAATTCGGCAGATACTTTTACAGGTCTATCGCCTATAACTTCCGCCAATTCATTTTGAAGCTCCTTTGCAAAGTTTTCATAACTTTCACTGGCAATAATTGTAAGACAGTTGATATTGTGAACATCATTTCCGAGAACGCTTTCATCCATTCGTTCACCATTCTCATTGATACAAAGGCGGAGACCTCTACCAACTTCCTGTCGTTTACGAATATCGCTGCCGCTTTGCTTTAAAGTGCAAATTTGGAAAACATTAGGATTATCCCAGCCTTCTCTCAATGCGGAGTGACTGAAAATAAAACGAACAGGAGATTTTTTAGGGTCCCTGTCAAGAAGGAGTTCCTTATCTTTCATAATGAGGTCATACACATCAACATCGTCTGAAGTTTTTTCTTTGTTAAGTTTTGATTCTGTAAAATGACCTTTTTTATCCTGGCTAAAATATCCTGCATGGGTCTTTTTGGCA
Source organism: Treponema sp. (assembly GCA_017464425.1). Taxonomy (GTDB): domain Bacteria; phylum Spirochaetota; class Spirochaetia; order Treponematales; family Treponemataceae; genus Treponema_D. The sequence goes on along the minus strand of JAFUDX010000035.1, from coordinate 14,116 downwards.
TCAATTGAATCAAGATAGGCTAAGTATTCAGGATATAATGCCAATTCTTTTTTTGCTTCTTTAACAACCTCTGCATATTGTTCCTCAAACATATCCGCATATTTTCCATTGCTATAAGCGCTGCCACTTCCATAAACGCGATAGTTTGCAACTTCATCAATAAAGAATAATGAAAGAACTTTTATTCCCTTGTAGAACAACTGGCGTTCTCGCTCCAAATGAGCCTTGATTGTTTCTCGAATCTGAATTGCGCGAATGGCATCTTCATTTTCTTTGCCAGTAACTTCACCAGCAAAGAGTTTTATTCCGTTCATAAACTCAATTGAGTTATCGCGCCCGTCAATACTTGTAACTATGAAATTGTTTTTATATTCTTCACGACCATTTGAACTTTCATAAAGATTATAACCTTCGTTTGCCGTGCGAGTTATTTTTTTAGTTCCTGTGGCTGTATTAAAATTGAATTCAATAGTTGCTGTCGGATTTCCTGAACTTAGATTTATTCCAGCCAAATAAATATAACTGTCTGTTGAAGATGTTCCGTTCTGCGTAATGCCAGTGACTCGAATCTTTTTTACAAGCCGCTTGTTATAAGCTTCCATCGCATCCAATCGATAAATCATGTTGTAATTTTCACGATGAGTTGCGGAATAGCGCAAGGTCATCAAAGGATTGAATTCTTTTAGGCGAAGTTTTGTCTTTTCACCTTCTACAGATTGAGGTTCATCAATAATAAGAATTGGATTTGTTTTGGCAATAACATCAATCGGTCGGCGGCTACGGAATTCATCAAGCTTCATATAAATACGACGCGCATCTTTTCCAGTAGCATTAAAAGCCTGACTATTGATAATCATTACATTTATGGAACTGTCAGAAGCAAAGTGTTCAATATCCGTAAGCCTTGCCGAATTATAGATAAAATATCGTATTTTTTTCTGATATTTTAATGCAAAGTAATCTTCTGTCGTTTGAAATGTTTTATATACGCCCTCACGAATAGCTATTGATGGAACGACTATAATAAATTTACACCAACCATACGCCCTGTTCAGTTCATACATGGTTTTAATATAAGTAAATGTTTTACCTACACCAGTTTCCATCCCAATGGTCAGATTATATTTCCCAAATAAGTGGTCATCTGGTTTTAGCTGATTCTTACGCTGGATTTCATTTATTTTATAAAGGATTCTTTGGTCTGTTAAATCTGGAATAATAGGATTATTATTCCAACCTGTAAATTCAAGACCATGCATAACTTTTCCAGCATCCATTATATAGGAATTTGAGGCATAAGGCTGTCCTTCAAAAATATCTACAACCGCTTTTGCGGCATCTTCCTGAAAACTTTGATCTTTATATTGAATTTTCATTTTTCTAGAATCTCCCAATAGCCTTTTGTTTTACTCCCAATGCGTTTTATTAACCCTACATCTTTTAATGTAGATATGTGAGTTCTTACAGACCGTGATGAAATCTCTATCATTTTTCCTAATTCGTCGTTTGTCGCATAAGGATTTTGCTTAATTATTTCAAATACTTTTTTTGACAACTCCGAAAGTTCTTTAGGAAGTTCTTTAGGAAGTTCTTTAGGAAACTCTTTAGGAAGTTCTCCAGTTTCTTTTGGCTGATATTCTGTTCTACCGCTTCCAGCAGGAACATCGCTTTCGCTTGTGGTTGGCTCTATAAAATTGAATGTAGTGCAAATTGCATCTCCCAATTGCTCATATTCAGGGGGATTCAAATTCTGCCTCTTCAAAGCAGTACAAATTTTTTCAATGCCACGCCCCCAGCTTTCAATTTCGCCTGCACGGAAAAAAGCATTTGCAATGTCAGGATTATAAGGATGGCTCCCATGCTTTTGAAGGAATTTTTCTACAGTCCAGCCGTTTGGAAGCATTGCATCGTTCCAAATAACAACTTTATCTTTGTAAATGCGAATCTGAATTGGAACACAACCGCCGTAGTTTTTATGTATTATTGCATTTAAGAGAGCTTCTCGCATAGCAACTTTTGGTACGCAGTATTCTTCAATGCGCTGAATGCCTTCGTAGCGAATAAAAGCCTTCATATATTTGAAGAAAATCAGTTCCATAAGTTTGTCTATCTGTTCAAAAAGGTTTCCGTGTACCTCGTCTTGAAAAAGGATATCTGCATCATCATTAAAATATCCAATTTTTACATAGGCTCCAGTTACATAACGCTCAGGATCTTTGTGGAATAAAAGAATTGCACCGCGCTTTAGCTCATCACCTTCCACAAGGCGAAGTTTTTCAAGAAGTTCTGTGTCGCTTAAACTTATGTCGTCATCATCAAGGCGCTTAGCCTTTCTCGCTTTTTTGCGGAAAAGCTCAAACGCTTCATGGTCAAGGTCTGCAATTTTTGCTCGTGGTTCGGTGATGGCATCCCATGTAAGCCCCATTTTTTTGAGAAGAAAATTTGTAAGTGCATTACCCTTTAGTTCTTGCTTAGTGCTGCCGCTTCTATAATGAAATTCGCCTTTATAGCTTACAGGATTTTTATACGGCTCAACTTGTATCTGAAGATAATTTTTTTCTCCATCTTGTAAAAGATTTACATCTACCATAATGCCCAGCACATCGCGCACTTTATTGGGAATGTCTTCTAGCAGGCTTTTTGCATCTTGAGTACCAACAACTTCGGCTTTATCGTTCACGCCAATATACAGAGTACCGCCCTGAGCGTTCGCAAAACCACAAATCCACTTAAGGTATTCATCGCGCCAGCTTTCCTTAAATTCTACATTCTGCATTTCATCATATTCTATCTTCATATTGCCGCCACCATTATATTACCTTCACGCTAGTTTCTGGGCTAATCATTTTGAAAATCTCAAAGACATTGATTTTGCTTGCGCTGTTGCTGAAAGAGCTGTCTCGGAACACTGCGCGAAGCGGTTTTTTGCGGGCGATTTCCTTAACGACATCTTCTGAAACATCTTCATTAAAGCATGCAACTAAATCTCCATTGTTGTATGTATGAATGGTAAACTTTCCAAGACTTTCCGAAGTGTACGGCAAAGAAAGCGGAAGTCCCCAATCGAGAAGGCAACCAAAAAGCAAATCCAAATCTGTTCGGTCGTCTTTTATGTTGCTTTCAAACATATCAAGTTTGTCCTGTTCATATTCTGAAGCAGAGTAGTAAACATCTTTCATGTTGCTGTCGTCTACTTTGAGAACACGGAAACCAATGTCTAAGTTTTGTGTTGTGAGAGAATTTTCTTCTTTAATTTTTTTGCCTGCACGACGAATGCGTTCTTTTCCGATTTCACAGATGTTCTTGTAGCCCGCTTTGTAGGCTTCGGATTTTTCATCTGTGAGTTCCGGTATTTGCACCATAATGAACTTTCGTTTGCCCCCATCTTCTGCATTAAGTTGCATAGTAGCATGGGCGGTTGTCGCAGAACCAGAGAAAAAATCTAGGATGATTGCCTCGCTCTTATTTTTTTCAAGTGTTACAGAATTTATCAAAGTCTTCATGAGTAAGACCGATTTTGGAGGATGTTGTAATGAGCATCCAACAATATTTTCCAATTCTTCTGTCAAAGATCTATATTTCTTATCTGTTAAATCTTCTTCGTCTAAAATTGTACGAAGTTTCTTACCATCTGCTAAGCGTTGTTTAAATTGAACGCTCCAAGAACCATCTTTTTTCTTAAGGAAACGAACTTCGCCTGTCTCCAAATCTTTTTTAAATGTTTCTTCACTCCGAAACCATTTTCCTGTTAATTTCGTTCCATCGGGTGCAGTAATTACATAGGGGATTGTTTTAGTTGATGAACGCTCCATTGTATCCCAGAAATATACGCCATTTTCATCTTGCTCTTTATAACGATTAAGATAATCGCTAGTGAAGTTTTCTTGCAAAGGAGTTAAAGACTCAGAACATTTTGAATATGCAAGAACATAATCATGTTCCACTGCACAGGTTCCTGCCGCACTTCCCCCACCGCTTTTTGTTTTTCTGAAAAACAATCCCACAAAATTGCTCTCTCCAAACACTTCATCGCATATCTTCCGCAGATTATCAACTTCATTGTCATCAATGCTGATAAAAATCACGCCGTCATCAGCCAAAAGATTCCTAGCCAATAATAAGCGGCTGTAAATCATAGAGCACCAGTCGCTATGAAAACGCCCGTTAGTATCCGTATTCTTGAACAGACGATTTCCTTTTTCATCAAACAGCCCTGTTTCTTCTGCATATTCTTCACTGCTTAATGCAAAATCATCCCGATATATGAAGTCATTCCCCGTATTATAAGGCGGGTCAATATAAATCATCTTCACTTTTCCAAGATAACTTTCCTGTAAAAGTTTCAGGACTTCAAGGTTATCACCTTCGATATAAAGATTTTCTGTTGTGTCCCAATCTACCGATTCTTCCTTGCACGGGCGAAGTGCTTTTCTGATAGGCGTGTTTGCTTCAACAATGGCGGCATTTTTCCCTACCCATGTAAATTCATACGCTTCATTTTTATCCGCAATGTCATCACTGAGCATCTGCTGTAACAATTCAAAGTTTACAGCCTTTTTCAGTTTTCCGTTCTCTCCTTTTGACTCTGTAATGCAGTTCGGAAATAGCTGTGCGATTTTATCTATATTTTTCTGTGTCATATCTGGGGTTTCAAATTTTGGTTTATTCATTCTTGTTCTTCTCCTGTTGATATATCAGACCTTATTATCTTATTGTTATCGCCTATTGAAATGGAATAATTATTATAAATTAAATTTATTATATGTTGCTCTTTTTCTTCTGCTTTCTGAGCAGATAAATCATAAGCATCTAAATTATCAAACTCTTTTTCTAAATAAAGTAATACATCTAGAACAATTTTTTTTATTCTTATACAAACATCATTAAAACTATGTTTTGTCAAAACTAACTTTAAAGATTGTAAATTTCCTTGAATACCTTTGTTTACATATGGATATGCAGCAGGTGGTAATGGGCAATAAAAAGTCATTTCCGTTCCATTTGCAACTTGCTCAAGAGACGAAAATGATTCATAACACCTTTTCGTTGTTATTTGTTCATAATTTTCACTCTCTGGTTGAAATGGTATATCTTGGTCATGCCATATTCGAAACCCTTGTATAATATCAGCTCTTAATGTCCCTTGAATACATCTATATTTGGGAATTTCTTCCTTATCGTCATAACCACAAATTTCGCAATTTATCCAGCTTTTTAGTTTTTTATTTCCCAAAGAATCAAATAAAACAGATAAGCGCATTAAAGTATCAGAAAGAGGAACGGAATTATTTATTAAATCTAAGATTATTTGACTTCTTGCCATTTTATATTCCTATGGAAGATATAAGATTTTTTATAGAAGTCCATAAATTTGTTTCTAAAAAAACATAAACTAAACTTCCGCCTACAAAAGCAATAATTATACCTATAAAAATTGGATGCCTTTCAAAAAAGTTCTTGTTTTCTTTTGGGGCGATTTGATTATTATTTCCAATATTTGAACTTGTTATAGTATTTCCATTTCCAACATTAATTGAGTTATCATTCATCGTTATTTTTGCCTCTTTTTTGCCCATTGTTTTCTCCATATCATATCTATTAAAGTTTCTTACTTCTAAAGTTTCTTACTTCTTGTTTTTTTAGTTAATCGGTTTATTAATTCAGTTTTTACTATCGAATTTCTCCAAGTTTTTTACCGCTGCTTTTATTTTAATCTGGCTATTAAACAGATTTCCACTTCTCATTTAGGAATGAGAGTTATTTTTCTAAAGATTCTCATTCTATTTCTAAAAAATTGTTTTAAAGACTGCAAGTCTGGTTTTCAGGCTTATGTTCAAAGGTTTATGAATACTAATAAATTTAGTCACTTCTAGTTCTGTTTTATGACCTAGCATTAAAATATTATATCACATATTCAGTTTTTAAGGTAAAACTTTTCTCAATTCCTTTCACAACACATCATCCCCGAATTCATCGATAAAGTCATCATCATCCGTCATGTAAATCTTTCCGTCACCAAACGGAATCCCGCCGTATAATTCTCCGTCGTCGTCATCCGCACTTTCGCCAGAAGAAAAACTTCCCCTGCCAAAAGAATCGTCCTCATCGTCTTCGTCATAGTAAAATCGACTCGTGCCGTGATAAGTCTTTGATGCCCCATTCGCCCCGATAATCGCACAAACGACAATCAACGCAATTAGACAAAATCCAATGAACAGAATAATTCCCATAAACGCCCCCTTTCTCTAATCTGACTTCATTATATCACAAGAGGTGTTTCAAGAAATGCTACAAAGTAGAAAAACTGAAATATTTCTCGAAAAAAAAACACGCCGAGTTTTCCATGAATTCACGCCGAGAAATTTAAAAAACTCGGCGTACTTTTTAAAATTCTCGGCATGATTTTACCTAATTCTCCGTATGTTTTTACATAAAATGAATGCAAACTTCAAAAACAGAGTGGAAACGCTCTTAAAAGAAAAGGGAATGACACAGAGGGAGCTTGCCGCAAAGCTTGGAGTAAGCGAAGTTACGGTAAGCCGCTGGATGACAGACGGCGCAAACGGACGCAACCCGACCGTTCAGACCTTACAAAAGATTGCAGAAATTTTGCAGACCACGCCTGATTATCTTTTGGGAAAGGATTCAGATGCCCAAAAATCGCAAAGCCAGAATGACGGCGGCGTAAACTGGGGAGCGATTCTTGCGGGAACGGCTCTGACAGCAACTGAGGTAATCGGCATTGTAGCACTTGCCAAAGCCATGGGAAAACTCAGCGACAAAGACAAGGAGCAGATTGAGGACATCTTGAACCGTGAGCAATAAAAAATTTCGGAACTTAATTTTAATCGCAAGGAGTCGCCTATGAAAGCGAGACACCTTGAACAGGCTGCAATCGCCTTAAAGAATTGCAAGGAAAACCAATATGAAATACAGAATTGTACAGAGAATAAATCCCCTTAATAAAGATGAGCCAAAATTTTACGCCGCGCCGCAGTATATGGAAGAACTGACGGTTATGGACTTGGCAAAGGATATTTCCGATGTCTGTACTTTGAATGTGACCGATGTTGAGACGGTGCTTACCTCACTCGTGCGAAAGCTCCCGATGTATCTTAAAAACGGTTTCAAAATTCAGCTGGGAAGCTTCGGACGCGTAAAACTTTCGTTCTCATCCAAAGGATTTACAAAAGCCGAGGATGTGGATTCGTCGAGCATCACCAGCAAGCGGATTCTGTTCACCCCAAGCACGGAACTTAAAAAAGAAATAGAATCGGCTTCGTTTTCGAGGGTGTAGCGTGGTAAGATGATGTAAAAAAGTAAGCCCTGCGAGAATTGCGGACAGTGCGGTTCTTGCAGGGCTGTTTTCTTTTTCCAATGATTTGTAGTCGGCTAGATTTTATTTTATCAGCGCATGATACTCTTGCAAGCTCTTTACGCTACCTTCACCACCGTGACCGCCTTTCACAGCCTCAATGCCCTGCACAGCGGCAACCGCACCCGCGAGTGTCGTGATGTACGGCACTTTGTACTTCAAGCAAGCCTTGCGGATTGTCTTTCTGTCCTCGGCATAGTTGCGTTTGGCTTTCGGCGTGTTGATTACCAAGCACACTTCCTTGTTCAGAATCACATCGATTACATCAGGGCGACCGCCGCCAATCTTGTTCACGAACTCGCACTTAATTCCGTTCGCGTTGTAGAAGTCGGCAGTTCCCTTCGTGCCAATCAGCGTGAATCCGAGAGATGCGAGCGTCTTTCCGATGAACAGAACCTGCTCTTTCTGTCCTTCCTTGTTCGAGAGCGAAATCAAGACCTTCTTGTTCTCCCAAGCAGCCGGCGCATGGGGAAGTTCGCTTCCTGCGGCCTTCGCAGCACAGCTGCTCGGAGACTCGCTAAAAACAGCCCACCGGACTGTTTTTGCCCTGCTTCGCAGTGCCACTCCCTACCTGTGACTTATAGAATGCCAGTGGGGAGTTTTCAGCCAGACCAAGAACCTCGCCAAGTTCAGCAGGGCGAACCTTGCGGGAAGCTATGTTTCCGCCGAGCAGCCGAGCGTTATCGACAATCCGAATATGAAGAGCGGATTTTACGGCGCGCCCACGGTCGTCTGCATTTTCTGTCAGGACGATTTTCTGTTCAAGGTCGCCGATGCCTTCTGCATTGCGGAAAACATGATTTTGCAGGCAACCGAACTCGGCATTTCATCGTGCATCATCTCGCGCGGCGAGGAAACCTTCGACAGCGAGGAAGGAAGGTCGCTCGCAAAAAACTGGGGCGTTCCCGAAGATTACTCATGCCAGTGCTTCGTGATTCTGGGCTACATCGACGGCGCACAGCCCAAGAGCAAGCCGCGCAGAGAAAACAGGGTTGTGGTAGTGGAGTAGGCGACGAGAAAGGAAGGTTTGGGCGTTCGTCGTTCGCTGCGCTCACTTACCGAGTTTACTTTGTAAACTCGCAATTAGGGCGTTCCCCGCGCTTCGCGCGGGTCGGGTCTTTCGGGGTTCCGCGCTTACGCGCTCCATTGCCTACGGCAACGGCTAACGCCGCCCCTACAGCCCCTAACGCTGGTAGCTTAAACAATTATGCAATCGCCATAACAGAAGTTAAATTATCACTAAAGAAATTGTTCTTTATTTCTTCGTTTTTCATATAGTTAATCATTGTTTGAGCAATAAATTTTCCTAAGTTTACAGGAACGGCATTTCCTATCATCTGTTCCTGATTTGTCTTTGAGCCGATAAAAACAAAATCCTCGGGGAAGGTTTGAATCATGCTCCGTTCTTTTGTCGTGAGCGGACGCACTCCTTCTTTTGACTGCACGGGGTCATTCGGGCGAAGTTTGTAGCCTTCGGGCATAGGACGATTTACGCCACGGATTGTAGGGCTTGGCTCGTCCACACTGAAAATCCCGCGGCGAACATAACTCCGAGGGTGGCGGTAGTAATATTTTATATCAAGTTTGCCGCCAAAATAATCCGCAACTGTCATCGGTTTCTTTGAAAGTTTTTCTGCAAGTTGAGAATCCATAAAGCCGTCTTCCTCACCAAGTTTTCCTATCATTACGAAACGCTTTCTTTTCTGGGGTACTCCGCAGAGGCTTGCATCAAGAACCACACTCGTCAGACCATAGCCCGCCGATTTGTAAATAGCAATCGCATCAGCAAGTTTCTGTGTTTTCTTTATCCGCTCCACATTTTCCATCACGAACCACGCAGGTCGGACGGCAGAAATTATTTTTGCATAGGAAACGGTAAGATCACCCCTGCCATTATTTTCATTGCGCTTTCCTGCCGAAGAAAAATCCTGGCATGGCGGACCGCCTATAATTATTTCAGGCTCATAAGCGCGGATTTTTTCCGCAGATTCTTCAACATTCATCAAATCCTGCTTTATGACAGGGTGGGAAAAATTTTCTTTGTAAACCGCAATCGCGTCGTCCCAAAAATCAAAGCCTGCCACAACTTCAAATCCCGCGGTCATAAATCCAAGAGTGAGACCGCCACAACCGCAGAACAAATCGACAACTTTCATCGCATACCTCACTTGAAAATTTCAGGGCTGTAAAACAGGACGGCATCAAAACGCCGCTCAGGACTGAGCATATTCTGCCCGCCGCCGAGGATTATATTTTTGATTTCGGTTTTATTGATTCTCGGATGCGTCAGTTCATTGCAAGCAAGAAATTTATGCGTCTGAACGCCAGAAATCGCAAAAGCCTTGTCGTTCGCGTTTCCGTAAGAATGATTTTTGATAATCTCGACATAATCGAACTTGTCGTAAGCGCAAAAATCAAAAAGCATTTTGTAAATCCACACGATAGTCCGCTGAAAGCGCGATATTTCCGTGCCAGAATTCTCATCGCTTTTCACGCACATCTGCAAGACGGCAAGGTTCGACCACACAAAAGCGTCAAGACAGTCATCGGCAAGCTGCATTTTGTCTTTAACCGTTTTCCACACTGGCTGCAAAATGAGCGGAGTCTGCTTGCCGCACATATCAGAAGCGACATTCAGCACGACTTTTTCTATCATTTTGTAATGCGGAGCGACTTCTTCCGCAGTTTCCCAGTGGTTGATTTTCGGCACGCCCGATATGAGTTTTCGCAAGCGTTCCTTGTCGTTCTGGTAATTTTCACATATTGAGCAGGCAAGAAAGCAGATTGTGGGCGGGCGCATGACAATTTCGCAGCTGTATTTGTCCTCGTTAAATTTCTTTGTCGTGTTGTCGGGCAACGCCGTAAGCTTCACTTCAAGTCCGCAAAGATTCTCGCCACTCTCTCGGTTCACCATAACGAGGTCGATTTTTTCCCTGTCGCCCGTGTAAAATTTTTCATATGCGGAATATCCCGCCTCAAAGTTGTAAAAGGCGTTTTCAGAAATCGGGTCAATGTTAAAAAGTTCCTCGCCCGAAATATAATCGTGATACAAATTGTTGTCTTTGTCAGTCTTTAAATACACAAGCGGCATTTTCTTTGAGGACATATAGGCAACAAGCGATGCGGGGAAAGAGCTGTTGAACTGGTTTTTGCCCCAGTACTTCGCTTTTGTGTAATCGCGGCTTGAATATTTCTGCCCGAAAAGTCCTGCTTGCATAATTCATTTCTCCGTATAATATTTTATCTTCGACACACTTTAGATTTATATATTAGACCCGTTCGGAAACTCTGTTAGTTTCCTCACAGGTCTGACAACTCTTCAGACTAAAGTCTTGCAGAGTTGCGATTTAACTAAAGTTGGTGTTCGAAGAACTGAAGTTTTCGAACACCTCTATTGTGTAGCATAAAAAACAAAAAAAATCTATTCGTTGAATACAAATTTGTTTTTTCGTATTCAATACTTCCCCAGTTCCGCATACACGCTTTCCGCGTCCTCTTCGGGCATTGCGTATTTTTCTTTCGTGTAGTCGGACGGCTCTGTATGTGTGTTGTTGTCAAGGTAGACTTTCATAGTCCTATTATATCACATTTTTCGCTCTTTGAGGGGAATTTTTCCTAAATTTTCCCCGATAGTCACCAAAAAGTGCCTTCTTCCGTTCCGGAACTGTTTACCGTATAATAAAACCATGACCCAAACGGAACGCAGACGATTTTTAATCGAATACCTCTTGAACGAAAACGCGGAGTATGCGGACATCGGGATTCCGCGCGGCGAGGCGGAGCAGAAGCGGCTTCTGCGCTCGCTTATGAATGTGCGCCCCGCCGTTCCCGCAAGCCACGCTTCCTTGATTCCAAGCTCGTTCCGTTTGTCACGGATAGCCTTCTCGCTCACTTTGAGGATTTTTGAAAGGTACTTGTCGCTGAATCCGTCCTTCTTCGCCTGAATCAAAAGCTGAAGAATAATAAAGGAGGGGGAAGTCTCCCCCTCGCTCCAATACCACTCACTACGCGGAAATGCCCAAGCAAGCTTGGTCACTTCCTCTCCGTTCGGGTATTTCCGCTACCCCCCTCTGCGGGGTAGGGAGCCGGTCGCGAAAGCGAAAAAACTCGCGAGGCGAGTTTGGTCACTTCGTTCCACGGCGAGTCTCGGTGATAGAGAGCGACGGCATAGCCGTAAAAACTCACGAGGTGAGTTTTTAGCGATTCTCCGAGCAACTATGTTGCGAAGGGGCTATGCCTGAACCGTACCCCCGCAACGCCCCCCAACAGAATGGTAAAATTGCTTCGCAATTTTTTTATCGTACCCGTCCAATTCGCTCAAAAATCAACTTCATTCCTTATTATAAATCAAAAATATTCTTAAAATTCCCCCGCAAATCCAAAAACTATGTTATACTATCCCCATGCACATCAAAAATCTTGCGCAGGGGCTTGACATACTTTCACGCCCTGTGCTAAAATTCGCAATTCGCAATTCGCAATTGTCGCAAGTCGCGGTGCGCCTTGCTTACCGAGTTTGCTACGCAAACTCGCGCATAGATTCTGCTTTTTTCGCTTTCCTGAAGATTACACACTGTAAAGAGGAGAGCGTTTTATGATTACGGAATTCCTGCGCGCCCATCAGCTGAACATCATGCTCATTATGACTGGCACTTGCGGCGTTCTCGCGTTGTTCGTGTTTTTTACGACCAGTCTTTCAAAAACGCGGAAGCACGCGCTTTTATGCATAGAAGTGGCGGCTACATTCCTGCTTGTCTTTGACCGATTCGCCTATATCTTTCGCGGGGATGCAAGCGCGCTCGGCTGGTGGATGGTCAGAATCTGCAATTTTTCTGTCTTTGCCTTAAGCCTTTTTCTCTTCTATGCCTTCAACCTCTATCTTATCGACCTTTTCACGAACGGGGGCTCTCTTTCCGCCGTTCCGAGGCGGCTCAGGCTTGTAAATTGGATTGTGCTTGCGGGCGAGGTGGTCATCGTCGTCTCGCAGTTCACGGGCTTTTATTATGTGTTCGACGAGGCGAACCGCTACCACCGCGCGGGAGGGCATCTCATCTCGTACCTCTTCCCGCTTTTGGTGTATGCCTTGCAGCTCTCGCTCATCATCCAATACCGCAGGCGGATTCGCCGCATGGTGCTTGTTCCGATATTCCTCTTCGAGCTTCTTCCGATTGCGGCGACGGTGGTTCAGATTTTTGCCTACTGGCTTTCGCTCACGACAGTCGCCGTACATAAGCATCGGCGCTCACTACCACCATGAGCGGTACGACGGCCGCGGCTACCCGGAAGGTCTCAAAGGCGAGGAAATCCCTGAAATCGCGCGGATTATCGCCGTCGCCGACACCTACGATGCCATGACGAGCAAGAGAAGCTACCGCGACCCGCTCCCTCAGGAAGTCGTGCGAGATGAGATTGAGAAGGGAATCGGCACGCAGTTTGACCCGCAGTACGCAAAAATCATGCTGGAGATGATTGACGAGGACAAAGACTACCAAATGCAGGAATGGAAAAACACCATTAAACGGATTTCTGGAGTGATGGAATCTTGAAAGTTCACGGGAAACCATTGAAATGATTAAGGGAACAACATCATCATAACACAAGAAATGCCGTTTTTTTTATGCATCGTAATGACCTTTGCATGAAATGATTTTTATATTTTGGAGTTCATCAATAACATAAACAAGGCGGTTTTCTTTGTCGATTCTTCGCGAATAGCCGGGATGTTTTTTTAATGACTCAGGTTTCCCGATTCCCTGCAATGCACCGTTTCTTCGGATGTCTTCAAGCAAATCGTTTATCTTTTTGAGCGTTCTTTTGTCTTGGTTTTGCCAGTACATATATTGAGAAAAGGCTTCTTTTGTGAAAGTAAAATCGTTCATCAGGCATTCTCCAGTGCCCGAAGTTCTTCCATTGACTTTACAACGACCTCACCTTTTTCGAGCTGAGAGAAACTTCTGTCGAGCATTGAAAGGTATTCTTCATTTCTTGATGGCTGAATTTTATTGTTTCCAAGAACTAAATCCAAAAAATGAGAGACGAATTCAAAATCTTTTTCAGGCACAAGCCTAAGTTTCTGTTCGAGTGCTGCGTAAGGCATACTGATACCTCCATTTATATCAATTTTATCATAAACGAACGATTTTTTGCATTTCGTTTTTGAAAATTTTGCGAATTTTCCAAAAATTTTTAGCCCTTTTCCTTGTGCCTTCGTGTAAACACATGTAAGCGAAGCGTGGTTTTACGAAGCCAGCCGCACTAAACCGCAAAAATTTCAATTTTTTATTACTTTTCTTTCGAGAAACATTGAAACTTTTTAAGTTTGCGTTATAATACTGTGAGAATACATTAAGAATTGCTATGAAAACACTGTCAAACATCATCTGGTTCTGGTCGGGGCACGGCACGAACATAAACGGTGACAGCGAGAACGGTTATTTTGTGTGGGAAGGCAAAAATTCCGCCTACAAGGGCTTCACCACGGACTTGATGCAAACCACGCTTGAAGCGATGGACAGTGACGATGAGGGCAACAAGCATTTCAGGCAGCTCCTGATTGTCACGGAAACCTGCTATTCGGGAAGCGTCATGCACATTTGCGACGGGATTGAGGGCGTGCTTGCCTTTACTGCCGCCAACGGCTCGGAAACATCGCTTGCCGACCTCTACAGCGTGGAGCTGAAAGTATGGCTCTCAAACCGCTTCACCAAGAATTTTACGGAAAGCATCACCGCAGAGCCGGCT
>JAFUDX010000034.1 GCA_017464425.1 Treponema sp. | reverse complement strand
TCCGCCGTTCCGTACTATGCCCTACAAGATGTAGGGTGAAAGCAAAGAGAGAAAATTCTGTTTGCCTTTAGGTGAACAGAATTTTCTCGTAGAAACAAAAAATACAAGGATGTATTTTTTGTTTCAGCAATACCCTAGCCCATTGGCTTACACAGAAATCTCTTCTTTTAAAGAAAGCACTTCTTCCAACGAAAGAGATGTTATTTGTGCCGCCTGTTCTGCGGTAAGACCCATATTGAGAGCATTTTTTGCATTTTCAATGGCAGTGTTTTTGCTTCCTTCGAGGATACCTGCTTCCTTGCCATCATCATAATCATAGGCTCTTTGCCTCTCCCATGTCATATACTGAACCCTCCATTGGCTGTTGTGTTTAGCATCGGAAACAAAATCGCTCAAATCCGAAGTAAATTTTCCGTCGGACTTGTTTGAAACCAAAAAATTGAAAAAATCTCTGACTTCCTTGTCTTTTATCATTTTAGCACAAACACAGGTCGGCTCACAAAATACAATTCATCAGGGGCGATGTCTTGACCGTCTGCCCATTCAACCGTGTTTGAGACGATTTTTGCCGTGTTGAATTTTGAGATGTCGCGAAGCTGTCCAAACCAATCGCCTTTTATCAGAGGTTTAGCGTCATAAATACGATTTTCATCGTCTTCAAAAGTGACGAGGAGTTGAAAATCTTCAATCGGTTTTACGGCAATTGGAATCGGATAAAGCATGAATCACCTCAACGGAGTAATTTTAAAATACTTTTTTCCTTTTTGCAACAAATCCCAATTTGAGAGTAATTCTTCACGATGAATTTCAATCCATGCGACTAACAGACGGATAATTTTTTGTTATAAATAAAAAAAATCTGCCCAATATAGTGTTAGGCAGATTTCTTTGGTTAGAATATTTTTAGAAATGATAAATTGCACCTGCACGAATTGACCATGAGAATACGCCAATTATTCCCATGCCAAATTCGCCTAAAGCACTAAATTTATCGGTAAAATCATATTTTGCTCCAAAAGCCGTGTTGATTTTAAAACCAACGACCGTACTGTCAGTTTCGTAAGTTTCTGTCTTAGTTCCACTTGGAATTTGCTGTCCATACATTGTTGTATAATCTACTGTCGTATATTCATACTTTACATTCACAATCTGAATCGGCACAGAAAAACCAAGTCCTACATACGAAGAAAATTTTGGAAGTGAATCAAAATGATAGTTTAAAATTCCCATTACTCCTGGAGCAATTACAGTTGTGCTACTTTCCCAAAGACCATCACTGTCTCCACCAAATGTAAGACCTACAGAACCTTCAAGAGCAAGACTCATGTTCTTTTTTTCCAATGCAGAAATCGGAAGTTCTAGTCCAAAAGTCGGAACAATTTCAAAACCTGAATAAGCAAGCGCATAGCTTATTTTATAAGAGTCAAAATCCCATTCTGTATCAACTCCGCCTCGTGAATAGCCAAGCGTAAGTTTTACATACTTTCCAAGACCGTCATTGGAATTTTTCTTTTCTTCGGCAAAAACCGAACTTACTGAAACTGTTGCAATCATAAGTGCAACAATAAGTTTTTTAACGATTTTCATTTTTATCTCCTCTCTGAAAATCAATTTAGTAAATATTGAGTTTTGTCATGAAAAGTAACTCAACTCAATTTTAAATAGAATAAAAATATCAAAAGATATTTTATAAAAGTATTCTAAAATCTATTGATAATTTTTGCAAGTTTAAAATTATCTTTTGTCATATTTTGAATTATGAATTTTTGGAAAAAGGTTGATTCTGAACTTGTCTATTTAGGAAAAACGCGTAAAGAACTTGCAAATGCTATAGGATTTGATGCCGCAAACATCAGTTTTGGAATCAAACGAAACAGCATTCCTGCCGCCGACACCGCGCTCAAAGTCTCTCGTTTTCTTGGAGTTCCGCTTGATTATCTTTTGGACATGGCAGACGAAAATGCCCAAACTCCGCAGAATCCGCAAATTTTGGAAATAGAAAACAGATTACGCCGATTCTCACAGAATGATGTGAACGCAATTCTTACAGTCGTCAACGCGATTAACGAAAAATACTAAAAACTCTTTGCCCATAAAAAAATCCCGCCTCACAGTAAGACGGGATTGGGTTTGTTAATTATACTTTTTACTTTTTTACATATTTCGCGTGAATATCGATGTACTCTTTGAGCGCGGCTTCGTTTTCTTTGGTGTAAGTGAGAACGGGAATTTCGATTGTTTTTTGCGCGGGAAATTCATTCACGGCTCGTGCGGCGGTAGTTACGGCATCGTAGCCCATTTTATACGGCTGTTGCGTGGTGATTGCGATAAGATTCACTTTATCAGAAATCAAGTATTCGGCAAGCGCAAGGCTCATATCCGTTCCTGTTACGAGAATATCTGTGCGACCAAGTTCTTTGAGTACATCAACGGTTGCCATTGTTGACATTTGATGCCAGCACCAAATGAAATTGATGTCGGGCTGTTCGGCAAGAATTTTTTTGAGGATAACTTTAATTTCCTCGTACATTTGCCCCTGCGTTTCATTCACAACTTCAAGAATTCCTTCGTTGATGAGCGGCTGAATTGATTTTCTGAAACCGTCACATCGCGCGATTCCGATTGAGAATGAGCGGTCAATGATGAGAGCAGCCTTTAATTTTGTGATGTTATGCGCCTTTACATACTCACAAAGATATTCGCCCGTTGCGCTTCCGAGTTTTGTTGAATCAACGACAATCTGCGCGGTAGGAAGTGGCTCAACAACCGTGTTCCAAGTAACGACAGGAATGCCGAGCTTGGTCGCCTCGCTTAAAACCTCGCCTGTTCCTTTGGTGGTGAGCGGACAGACCACAATGGCAGAAGGTTTATTTTTAATCTGTTCATTAATAAAATTTTTTTCGATTGATTCATCGTAGTCGCAGTCAAATTCATTAACGGTGATGTTTAAATCTTTTGCAGCATCTTTCATTCCTTGCATCGCTTCCACGAACCATTCATTTTTTGTGTCGTAAAGGATGCTGCTGACTGTCAGTTTTTTGTCGTCATTGCAAGATGTAAACATCAACATTCCTAAAGTAAAAATACTTGCAACTTTTACCAAAATTTTCTTCATACTGTGTACCTCTTTTGTACCACCGATATTTTTACGATTCTATCACATTTCATACTTTTTACAAGTTATCGATTTTACAAAGCACAGTTTTCTAGCGTAGATTCATATGCGACTTTTTTATTTTCTGATTGAGAAAAATCAATTTTCCATCTAAAATATTTCTTATGTCAGAACAAAATTATAAAGATTTTTATGAAGAAGCGTTGAATCAAATTCACACCGAATTAAAATCAGCGGGTTTGGAAAATGAATTTATTTTAAATTATCAAAAATTAGCTTACATCGAAGATACGCTTTCTGAAATAAAAGTGTCTGTTCCTTCAAAATTTATGTGGGACAGAATGGTTCAAAAAGGCAATATTCAAAAAGTCGAGTTAAAAATACATGAACTTACCGGCCAAGAAATCAAAATTTCTCCTACTTTTACTTCTTCGGCTGGTCAAACTGTAAAAGATTCTGACATTCTTCAAAATAACAAAATCGATTCAAATTTTGAGCTTACTTCTGAGCCTTCTATTCCGCGTCATCCGCAGTTGCTTGAAGAATTCACATTTGAAAATTTCGTTCCAGGAGACAACAGCCAGTACGCATACTCTGCTTGTTTGGCAGCTTCAAAATCGCCTGGCCACAAAAATTACAATCCTATTCTTCTTTACGGACCGTCTGGAGTCGGAAAAACGCACTTGATGGTCGCAATCGGAAATTACATTTATTCTCAAAATCAAAAGAAAAAAATCGCGTACATTACGACTGAATCTTTGATGAATGAATTTACGGCTTCTCTTCGTGAACATTCAACCGATAAATTCACCAAAAAATACCGAAAACTCGATGTACTTCTGCTTGACGATATTCAGTTTCTTGAAAAATCTGAGAAATTGCAGGACGAGCTTTTCTACATGTTCGATGAAATCTACAATCGTAAAGGTCAGATTGTGTTTACGAGTGACCGCCCTGTCAAAGAAATTGCAGGCATTGTCGAGCGTCTTAAAACCCGATTCGCGCGCGGTCAGAGCATTGATTTAAAAGTTCCTGATTACGAAACACGACTTGCCATTATCGAAAAAAAACTTGAATCTCAGGGAAAGTCGATTCCGCAGGATGTCAAAGAATTGGTCGCGCACACATTCCAGTCAAGCGTTCGAGAACTTGAAGGTGCACTTTCAAAAATGATTGGATATGCCGAGCTTATGAATAAAGACTTAACAATCGAAATTGCAAAAGAACAGCTCAGTGATTCAATCAATACGGCAGAAAATGGAATAATCACGATTGATACCATTCAAAAAGTCGTCAGCAATTATTACAATATTTCAGTTGATGATTTAAAAAGCGATACCCGTAAAAAAACGGTTGCCATTCCCCGCCACATCGCGATTTATCTTTCACGGCAGCTTACGGAATATTCTTTGATGGAAATCGGCGAAGAATTTGGCGGACGAGATCACACCACGATAATGAATTCAATCAATAAAATCGAAAGCCAGCAAAAAATTGATTTTGTGATTAATGATATTCTGAAAACGCTTGAAAAACAGATTAAAGAATACAAATAATTATAGAAAAGATGTTTACAATATGCTAGAATGATGTAGATAAATTGTGGAAAACTTAAAATTTTGTGGAATTGTGGAAAACTTGTGGATTAAAAACCATTTGTTTTTAGATTCATAATTCTTTAATATTTAAGAAAATATACCACTTATCAACAAATTCACAGCTCTTATTATTATTACTATTAAATTTTTTAAAATTTAAAAATTAATAATGTTTGTGGATAAAGGAGAAAAACATGAAATTTACTTTTGATAGAAATGCAATGATTAATGAAATTTCCATTGCACAGGAAATCATTTCAACAAAAAACGCTTTGTCAGTTCTTTCAAATGTTCTTTTGATTGCTGAAGGAAATTCTTTAACTGTAAAAGCAACTGACATCAAAGTAAATTTCCAGACTAAAATTCCTGTCGAAATCGAAGAAGAAGGCTCAACCACCATTCTTTGTGATAAATTCATGGGAATTCTTTCTGCCCTTCCTGAAGGCGAAATCGAATTCTTCCTGCAAGATAAAGAAAACCTTATTTCCGCAGTAATTCGCCATACAACCAAAAAAATCAAATATCAGCTTAATTGTACTTCTCAGGATAAATTCCCAGAAATCGCAATTGCAGAAAAAGTCTCATTTTTTGATGTTCCTGCAAAAGAACTCAAATCAATGATTACTCAGACAAGTTTTGCTGTCAGTGATGACGAAACACGCTACTTTATGAACGGCGTTTATTTTGAGAAAAAAGAAGACAAGCTCGTTTTGGTTGCAACTGACGGTCGTCGCCTTGCCTATGCAGAAAAATCTGTGCTTGCCGGAATTGCTGACTTTCCTGCAGCGATTGTTCATCCAAAAATTCTTAATATCGTTGCAAAACATGCTTCTGATGAAGGAAATATTTCTATCGCAATCGTTGATAAAATGATTTTCTTCAATTTTGCGAACTATGAATTCTCTGCCACATTGATTGATGGTCAATATCCGAATTACAATCGCGTTATTCCTGAAAATCAGGCACATTCTTTCAAAGTTTTAAAAACAGAATTTGTTGACGCTCTCAAACGAATTTCAATCATGCTCGATAAAACAGGCAGAATTATTTTCAATCTTACACCTGGTGTTCTTACAATCACTTCAAAATCAACTGATTTGGGCGACGCAAAAGAAGAAATTCCGTGCCAGTATGATGGTGAAGAACTTTCAATTTCAATGAACTATAAGCATATTGATGCGCCACTTAAAGTCATGAATACTGAATACATCACATTTGAATTTACGGAAGTTATGCGTGCTGTTACGCTCCGACCAGAGCCAGCCGCTGATTTCTTCCACATTCTTATGCCGATGAGTGCAGAATAATGTGATTTATCAGAAAAATAGAATTAAGCAAAAAAAATCCACTCATTGGCTGAGTGGATTTTTTTATAAGACACGCATTGCCCTAATCTTGCAATGCTTCGTAGCCTTCTTCGCCGGTTCGCACTTTAATCACATTTTCCACATCGTACACGAAGATTTTTCCGTCGCCGATGTGACCAGTGTAAAGCACTTCTTTCGCCGCGGTTACTACCAAATCAACGGGAACTTCGCTCACGACGATTTCAACCTTGATTTTCGGCAGGAGCGTCATGTCGATTTGTGCGCCACGGTAATATTCGCCCGCACCATGCTGAACGCCGCAACCCATCACATTTGTAACCGTCATGCCCGTCACGCCGATGTCGTTCATTGCCGCCTTGATTTCGTCGAACTTGCTCTGGCGCGTCACAATCACGACCTTGTGGAACTTCGCGTCGGGCTTTGAGCTTGGCACTTTGACGACAGGCACAGCCTTTTCTTCGGGAATCTTCACGCCGTCTCGCTTTGCCGCGCTCAATTCCGCGCTTGAATAATTCTGTGCGATGTCGAATCCCGCGTAGCTTGAATCCAAGCCGTGCTCAATCTTGTCAAGACCGATGATTTCTTCCTCAGTAGAAACTCGCAAACCGTGGAGCTTTTTAATCACGGCGAAAACAATCGTAATCGTCACGACCGTCCATGCAATGATTACGAACATTCCGCCGAGCTGCTTTGCAAGCTGAGTAAATCCGCCGCCGTAGAAAAGACCTTCCTGAATGCCCGCGCTCGCAAATCCCGGAGCTGACTTTGTGGCAAAAAGACCGACCGCAATCGTTCCCCAGATTCCGTTGCACATGTGCACCGCGACCGCACCAACCGGGTCATCGACATGGAGCTTGTAATCCAAAAGCCAGATTCCGAACACAACGAGCAATCCCGCCACCGCACCGATAATCGCCGCGCCCGCACAGTCAGTCACATCGCACGGAGCGGTAATCGCGACCAAGCCCGCCAAAGAAGCGTTCAAGCACATCGAAACATCGGGCTTCTTGTACTTAATCCAAGTGAAAATCATCGTGACGACCGTTGCAACCGCAGGAGCGACCGTTGTTGTAAGGAAAACTGAACCCAAAGTCGGAACATCAGTTGCCGCCGCACCGTTGAAACCGTACCAGCCGAGCCACAAGATGAATACACCGAGTGCACCAATCGTAAGGTTGTGACCGGGGAACGCCTTTACTTTAACGACCTTTCCGCCCGCGTCTCGCGTGAATTTTCCGATTCTCGGTCCTACCATCGCCGCGCCAATCAAAGCACAGATTCCGCCGACCATGTGAATGCATGCACTTCCCGCGTAATCGTGGAAGCCCCACTGAGCCAAGAATCCGCCTCCCCAAGTCCAGTGCGCTTCAATCGGGTAGATGATGCCCGAAATGATTGCCGAATAAATGCAGTACGAGCTGAATTTCGTGCGTTCCGCCATTGCGCCAGAGACGATTGTTGCCGTAGTCGCGCAGAACACCAAGTTGAACACGAAGTTCGAGAAGTCAAAGTGCGCGTAATCCGTAAAGACCGAAAATCCCGGCTTTCCGAGTACGCTCCAGATTCCTTTGCTCACTTCGCCCGTTGCAGGGTCGGTAAAACTCAGCATGAACGAAGCTCCAATCAAGAACCACATCACCGTTCCGATACAGAAGTCCATCAGGTTCTTCATGATGATGTTGCCGGCGTTTTTTGCCCGCGTGAAGCCCGTCTCCACCATCGCAAATCCCGCCTGCATCCAGAACACGAACGCCGCGCCGATTAAAAACCATACGCTCCATAAATCTTCCATAGTTTTTTCCTCCTGGAATTTTTTAAATTAAAAAAGGCGACAACATCAGACATTCTGCGCATAAATGCCCGACATCATCGCCGATTTAAAACAAAACGCGGCATATGCTACACAGTCCACGCGAGTTTACGAAGTAAACTCGTTAGTGAGCGTAGCGAACGTCGCGCCTTTGCAAAAAAATAAGGTCACAGAAATTGCTCTGTGACCTCGTTGTCATGTGATAGAACTTTTATACACCAACGAAAAATTTTTGTCAATGGGAAAACTTTCATTTTTTATCTAAAAAAACTCTGATTGAGTACATCTTTTCTTTTCGCTATAATTTCACTTATGGTAATCGCTTCAATCGACATGAAAGACGGACATGTTGTCCAGCTCAAAAACGGAAAAGATTTGGTTCTTCAGCGCGACGATTCTGACGCTTTGATTTCTGATTTCAACAAATACGGTGAGGTCGCAATCATCGATTTGGATCAGGCACTTCGCAACACTGACGAAAAAGGCAACACAAAGAACACGCCGTTGCTCAAATCGCTCTTGCGAAAAGGAAATGTGCGCGTGGGCGGCGGAATCCGCACGGCAAAAAAAGCGCGGGAACTCATTTCGCTTGGTGCAGAAAAAGTCATCATCGGTTCGGCGGCATGGAATCCAAGTCCAAAAGCGGGAGAGTCTGTTTTGAACGAAGCGTTTTTGGAAGAATTGTGCAATACGATTGGAAAACAGCGCGTGATTATCTCGGTCGATTCGATTCAAGGAAAAATCGCGGTCAAAGGCTGGACGGAAACGGTCGATATTCCGCTCATTGAAGGCGCAAAACAAGCTGAAAAATACTGCTCGGAGCTTCTTTTCACTTGCGTTGAAAAGGAAGGCTGTATGCAGGGCACTGATATGGATTCTTGTAAGGCTCTTCGCGAGGCGGTCAAGTGCCGCGTGGTCGTTGCCGGCGGCGTGAATTCGCTCGAACAGATTACGGAACTTGAAAACTTAGGCTGTGATGTCCAGCTCGGAATGGCTCTCTACACGGGCAGGGTGAATCTTAAAGACGCGTTCATCGGCTGCTTGAATTTTGAAAAGGTGAACGGCATGATTCCCGTGATTGCACAGTCGCCGAGCGGCGAAGTACTGATGATGGGCTATTCTAATAAGGAAGCGTTTGAAAAATCGTTTGAAAGCGGGAAACTCACTTTCTTTAGCCGAACGAGAAACACGCTGTGGACAAAAGGCGAGACGAGCGGGCATTTCCTTGAACTTGTCAAAATGCGAGCTGACTGCGACCGCGACACTGTTTTGGCGACGGTGATTCCGCACGGAGGCGTGTGCCACACAGGAAGCTTCACTTGCTTTTCAAGCGAAGCCGACGCAAAATCAAATTTGGAGCGACTATACGGAACGATTGCCGAGCGATTCGCGAATCCGCGCCCAGGAAGTTATACGGCGACTTTGGACGCAAAACGAGTGCGCGAAAAGGTCATGGAAGAAGCCGAAGAACTCTGCGACGATGCCGATTCAAAAGACGAAGTGATTTGGGAAGCGGCGGATTTGCTCTATTTTGTGAGCGTTCTCATGTACAAAGAGGGCGTGAGCTGGCAAGATGTGTACGATGAGCTTGACCGACGACATAAGGAAAAATAGATTTTATGAATTCAATAAATGATTGTAAAGGCGAACCATTACCTGTTTTTGGAAAAGGAAAAGTAACCTATTGCTCTATTGAGAAAGGTGCTGTGCCAAGTGGAAGTGTTTGGTTTTTAAAAGTTGAACTTAATTCGGAATTTTCACTTCCAGTTGCGGGGCAGTTTTATCTTCTTCGTTCGGTAAAATCAGGTGTTTTGCTTGGTCGCCCTATCAGCATTTATATGTCAAAAAAAACTGAAAATGGTGTTTCTCTTGATTTTTTAATTTTACGCAAAGGAAAAGGCACACAAGAACTTTCCTCTCTTGAACAAATCGATGAGATTGAATTGATTGGTCCGTTAGGAAATTCTTTTCCCCTTCCAAACGATGATGACAAAATTTGTATCGTAGGTGGTGGAATCGGTGTTGCGCCAGTTGCAGGCTTTGCTTCAACACTTTCTGAAAAATCATACGATTTCTTTGCTTCATTTAAAAGTGGCTCATATGGTTTAGACTATGTAAAAGCAAATAAACTTACAATTACAACAGATGACGGATCTGTCGGTATTCACGGAATGTTACCTGCTGCTCTTACGGCTCAAACACTCAAAGAAAATGGCTATACCGTTCTTTATGCTTGCGGACCGACACCCATGCTCGCCTATCTACAAAAAATTTGCGTTGAATCAGGCGTGAAATCTTATTTAAGCATGGAGAACCGCATGGCATGTGGTGTGGGAGCTTGCTTAGGATGCACAATTTCTACGACAGAAGGAAATAAACGGTGTTGCAAAGACGGACCTGTTTTTAAAGGTGAAATTTTGCATTTTGAGCCACCAAAATACAAACCGTTGCGCGGTTCACTGTCACTGTCCTCAGATTGTGAGCCAGATTTATCTGTTGATGTTGCAGGTATTCGATTTGCAAATCCAGTGATTGCAGCGAGTGGTACTTTTGGCTATGGTTCGGAATATTCCAGTGTTTTTGATGTAAATGCTTTGGGTGGAATTTGCTCAAAAGGTCTTACACTTCAAGCGCGTCCTGGAAACACAGGCGTACGACTTGTTGAAACTTCATCAGGATTAATAAATTCAATCGGCTTGGAAAATCCTGGAATTGAGCACTTTATTGAACATGAATTGCCGTCTATGCTTGCTTTAAAGCCTGTCACAATCGCAAATCTTTCTGGTTCTTCCCTTGAAACCTATGTTGAAGGAGCAAAATTGCTTGAAAAAACGGCAGTTCCAATGATTGAATTGAATATCAGTTGTCCGAATGTAAAAGCTGGCGGAATGTCGTTTGGAATGGATTGTCAGGCAGCTGCAAGCGTTACAAAAGCCGTCCGTGAAGTAACAAAAAAGCCACTCATGGTAAAACTTACGCCGAATGCACCTGATTTAATTGGAATCGCAATGGCCGTTCGTGAAGCGGGGGCAGATGCAATAAGCCTTGTAAACACTTTCCAAGCAATGTCGATAGATGTAAATACAGGGCGACCGATTTTTGACAATATTCGGGCAGGATTTTCAGGACCAGCCGTAAAACCAATTGCGCTTCGTATGGTCTATGATGTCGTTCAGGCAATGAATAAACTTCCTGAAAATGAAAGAATTCCTGTAGTTGGATTGGGCGGAATTTCTTCTTGGCAAGATGCCGTTGAATTCTTACTGGCAGGAGCCGCCGCAATTCAAGTAGGAACAGCGACCTTTGCAAATCCTTTTACAATGACAGAAATTATTGCAGGTCTTACATCGTATATGAAAGAAAAAGGATTTAAGTCGATTACAGAATTGAGAGGAATTGCGCAATAAATAAAAATATGACGATTCAAGAAAAAGCCGATAGAGCCGCAGAATATAAGCAAAGCGGAAAAATGAATTGCTGCCAGACGGTCACGAGAGTCTTTGCCGACACGGTTCCGCTCAGCGAAGAATACTTGCACAAACTTTCAGCTGGATTTGCAGGTGGTATGGGCTGCATGGAAGCGACCTGCGGTGCGCTCGTGGGCGCGAACATGATTTTAGGCTTGCGTACAGACGGAAACGGCACGGTAAAACTAAGCCGCAAGCTTCTTTCAAAATTCCGCGAGAAGTGCAGGGCTGTCACCTGCAAGGACTTGAAGGGAGTCAGCACGGGGCAAGTTCTCTGCGAGTGCGAAAACTGCTGCCGAAATGCGGTGATTGCTTTGGGTGAAGTGCTTGACGAGCAATCTCAAAATCTAGCAGATTCTTAAGAACTGTGGTATAGTAAAGCAAGAGGAGGAATCGCCATGTCATACGCAGCACTCGAACAAAAACTTCGCCTTGTGCCGGAAAGTGATTTTGATTTTGTCTCGCAGTTTTTAGATTTGATTCTGAGCAGAAATTCAAAACGAACAAAGACCAAAAAAGCCGAAAAGTCTCAAAAAATGTACCGGCAACCAGGAATTGCAAAGGGAACTTTTTGGATGGCAGATGATTTTGACGAAACGCCAGATTGTTTCAAGGAGTACATGCCGTAAATGTACTTGCTCGACACGCACCTATGAACATCTTATCTGTAAATTCCTTATCCAAACTCGGTCGCGAAGCCCCGCTTTTCACGGAAGTCACTTTTGGCTTGAACGAAGGCTACAAAGCGGCGATTATCGGGCGGAACGGCACGGGAAAATCTACGCTCCTCAATGTAATCGCGGGAAAACTTCCTGCGGACGATGGGCAAGTCATCATAAACAAACTATCGGGAGTTAGTTATCTTCCGCAGAATCCCGAATTTGACGGCGAAAACACAATCCGCGAGCATATTTTCAAGTCAGAAAGTCCCAAGCTCAAAATCATCACCGAATACGAAGATTTGTGTGAGAAAATGGGCGAAAAACTAACGAACGGTCAGCAGAAACGCTTTGATGAACTCACGCTTGAAATGGACAAGGGCGACCTCTGGAACTACGAAAGCCAAATCCGCTCAATCTTAAGCACGCTCGGAATCAACGACCTTTCGCGCAAGATGAACACTCTTTCGGGCGGCATGGTCAAAAAAGTCGCGCTCGCACAGGTTCTCGCCCAGGACACAAAACTGCTTCTGCTCGACGAGCCGACAAACCACCTCGACATTCAGACGATTTACTGGCTTCAAAATTACCTGCACGATACGCGCCGCACCGTCCTCATGGTCACGCACGACCGCTACTTCCTCGACGCCGTGTGCAACAACATCTACGAGCTTTCCCGCGCTCATCTCAAACTGTATCAGGGAAATTACTCCGCCTACCTCGAAAAAAAGGAAATCGAAGCCCAAATCGAGGAAAACACCGAGCGGCGAATCGAAAGCGTCCTTCGTTTTGAACGCGACTGGCTCCGCCGTGGTCCGTGCGCTCGCGGAACGAAGTCAAAGGCGCGAATCCAGCGCGACATGCAGCTCATTAACCGCGAGAAATTCGCCAAAGACAAGGGCTTCCAGTTTGAGGTCGCTGGTCGTCGTTTAGGCGGAAAGATTCTGGAATTGCACGGGATTTCAAAAAATTTCTTAAAAGGAAATGCTTTGGTGGTTGAGCCTGCCGAAACCACCGCAACAGGTCATTTGCTAGTTGCTACGCAACCGCACAAGCTCAATGACCGCAACACTCCGAACGCCCCCGTCCTGCGTGATTTTTCCTACACTTTCAGCAAAGGGGAGAAAATCGGCATTTTCGGAGGGAACGGGTCGGGAAAGTCCACGCTCTTGAACATCATCACGGGCGCGATTCCGCCTGATTCTGGTCACATCGTCAAGGGTGAAAATACTTTTTTCGGCTATTACCAGCAAAATCCCGTGTTCAAGGATTTGAGCCTTACCGTCCTCGACTACATAAAAGAAGCCGCCGATGTCGTTACGCTGAACAATGGCAAAACGCTTTCCGCATCGCTCTTTCTGAAAGAATTCGGCTTTGAGGGAAAAATCCAGCACAGTCCGCTCTCCACATTGAGTGGCGGCGAGCGAAAACGAGTGTTCTTGGTGCGGCTTTTGATTTCCAACCCGAATTTTCTGATTCTCGACGAGCCGACCAACGACTTTGACATCTTCACGATGAACATTCTCGAAGAATTTCTGCTCGGTTACAAAGGCTGCCTACTCATCGTTAGTCATGACCGCTACTTTATGGACAAAATCGCCGACACCATGTTTATTATGGAAGATGACGGCTCTGTTTCGGGATTCGTGGGAAAATGCAGCGACTATATTCAATATCTGGAAGAAAATGCGCCACACGGACACGGCGAAAAGGAAGTTGACCGCAAGAATGTAGCGGCTAAAGGGAGCGAAAATCTCGTCACGACAGAATGTCGAAAAACGAACGATAGTTCTATAGAAACTGTCATTTCGAGTGAACGAAGTGAATCGAGAAATCTATTATCGACGAATGAAAAAGACCTCTCCATTTCGCTTCTCTCCAGTCGAGATGACACTGATTCGTGCCATTTTGAACAAACAAACGATAGTGAGCGAGCAGAGAAATCTATTCAAAAGCCACGAAAACGCACTTTTAAAGAACAGCGCGAATTTGAATCACTCGAAGCGGAAATCCTTGAACTTGAAGAAAAAAAATCTGAATTGGAAACGCAGATGGCTTCCGCTGATTTTAAAATCGCGCAGAAAGCGGGCGAAGAATATGCAAAAATTGACGAAAAACTAACGAACGATTATTCGCGTTGGGAAATCTTGGCGGAATTAGAATAGAAATCGTTACTCGTTCGGGTTTTCACTTACTCGGTAATCCCAATTATGCTTTGGATAGCGCCCTTTCATTTCCTTGCAGATTTCTGGCCAGGCTCCGTTCCAAAAATGTTCCAAATCATCAGTAATCTGGAGCGGACGCGATGCCGGTGAAAGCAATTTTATGAGAACAGGTTTCCCAAGAATTGTAGGAGTTTCAAAGCAACCGAAAATCTGCTGAATTATAATTTCAAGCGTTGGTAGAATCGTGCCATCTGCCCTTTTTTCATATTTTAATTTTCGTTTACGACCGTTAGGAAGTAAAAATTGGCTTGGAACTTTGGAATCAACTTCTTGCCCGTCAAGATACCAATAAAGTGCAGTATAGACATCTTGTGCGATGATTTTTTGAGAGTTAATGAACGGTAGTAACCAAACGGTCGGTTGTTTTTTGAGAGAAGCGAATTTTTCTCTTAAAATATGGCTATTTTCTGAATCATATGAGCAGAAAAATTCTACTCGCAACAAAAAATCTTCTGTTTTGCTATCAATCGGTAGTGTTTTTAGACCTTTTTCGCAAACAAAATCACAGACTGCGTTTGCAAAATCTGTTTGTTCTACGGGAAGTTTTTTCGTTTTAAGAATAATTGCTCCATACGCTGTGACTTCTTTCTTCTGGAACGAAAGATTGTTCAACATGCTACCGTTTGTTTGTTTTGAAAATTCAGTTCGTATTTCTGTTTTTGTGTGCTTTTCCAAGAATGTAGTCGCTTGCTCTTCTGAAATTGCTTCATATGAAAAAATTGTTCCTGTTCTTTCTCCCGCGTCAACTTCAGGAGCAACAAGCCATTTTGGAAACGGTTTTTGGCTAAGCCATGCTGTTCGTCCTGACGGAAATTGATATTCGGCTTTGTTCGCATTTGGTTCTGTGTTTGGCAAGATTCGGGCAAGTCGGTCGGGAAATCCTGCAAGAACGGGAATCTCTGTTACAGGCGCGTTGCTTGGGGCTGTATGTTCGGCATGACATTCTTTTAACCGCCGTTTCAAATCGTTTATGAAAATTTTTTGTTTTTCTGGATTTGATTCAGCATATTCTGAAAATGGAAGGACTTTTTCTGCGCCCCCAGCCAAAGCGACGCAAGCCAGACGCGGATGCAGACCGAATTTTAAAACGGCTTTTCCTTTTTCGGTAATTTTTGAAGATTCAAGGCAATCCAAGTTTTCAAGTAAAAATTGTGCTGCGTTCCAGGCATTTTCTGATGGTGGTGTGAGCCAGTCGAGTTTTTTAATTTCAGTCGCGCCCCATTCGGCACATTCAAGAACGAGCTGTGTTATATCAGCCCGCAAGATTTCTGGTGGAAGCTGTTCAATTCGAGGCTCATTTTTATCCCAGAGGCGAATACATGTTCCTGCACAAATTCTCCCGGCGCGTCCAGCACGCTGCTCTGCCGAAAAAAGACTTTCTCGCTCGGTAACAAGATGTTCCATGCCCAAAGCGATATTCATTTTGTTTACGCGGCACAGCCCAGAATCAATCACGACCGAAACTCCTGGAACGGTGAGAGAAGTTTCTGCGATAGCAGATGAAAGAATCACGCGAATGGAAGAATCGTTTTTTTGAGGAGAAAGAACTTTTCGCTGCTCGGAAAGTGGCACAGAAGAATGAAGAATCAGAATTTCACAGTTTATATTAACATTCGTTAGTAAGTTTTCTAATTCAGATTTCGTTTTGCGAATCTCATAAATGCCAGGAAGAAAGCAAAGAATTGTGTTCACAGAGCGTGCAGTTGCTAAAAGTTCAGCATGAATCGTCTGCGCCATACTAACATTCGGTTGATATTTGATTTCAACGGGGAACATTCGACCGGGAATTTGCAAAACGGGAGCTGGATGTTCTTTTGAACCAAGATATTCTGACAACGAACGATAGTTTATTGTCGCACTCATTACGATAACAAATAAATCATCGCGGAGCTGCATTGTTTCTTTTAAGAACGCGAGTGCTAAATCAGAATGAATCGACCGTTCATGAAACTCATCCAAAACAATGACATTCACATCTTCAAGAAGCGGATCTGTTTGCAATCGACGGGTCAAAATCGCTTCAGTAATAACTTCCAGCCTGGTTGCGCGAGAAATTTTTGAGTCAAGATGAAGCCGATACCCCACCGTCTGCCCACATTCTTCGCCAAGCAAATCAGAAAGTCTGGACGCGATTGCACTTGCGGCAAGACGGCGTGGTTCAAGCATAAGGATTCTGCCTTTAAACTGCTCTAAAAGTGCAATTGGTACGGCGGTCGATTTTCCGGCTGCTGTTTCAGCGGTAAGGATAAGAAAATGCGAAGGAGAAGATTTTACAGCAGCGCAAATTTCTGAAAGATGCGGAAAAATCGGAAGAGATTTGAGTTGCTCGTGCGCATAAGAAAAATCAGGCATGTGCGGTGTCGTTCTCCCAGATTTCGCAAAGTCGTTCATCAATCGATTCGATAATATGCCCTTTTTTAAACGAAAGTTTCTTTTCTGTGAGCAGATTTAAATAGTAAAAAACTTCCGTTAGTTTGCTATTGTACTTTCCGAATTCTCTGCTCATGATACATCGTGAAAGATAGACCATTCCGACCAAAATTCCGCTTCGTCGTAAGCCTAAAAGAAGCGAATCTTGTGTAATTTTTAAACGACCGATAGTTAATAAAACTTTTCCTGCGGGTGTTAAAAGAGAAAAAAAGGTGACTGAGAAAACGACCAAAACGGAAGGCACTATTTTTACGCGCTTGCATTTTATGCATGCAAGACCAAAAAAAATAAGCGTAAAAAGCCAGATTGCGGCGGTCAAGAAAATCTCGGACGGCATGGTTGTATTCTATTGGAAATGCAGATGCTGAATCAAGCAATACTAGATTTTTTCTTGTTTCTCGCTTATAGTAATGGTATGGATAAAAATAAACTTTTTCTTGGATTTATGACGGCGGCATTGGGGCTTTTTCTCCTTATCTCGCCAAATACTTTTATATCATTTTTTGTGATTCTTCTTGGCGTGGCGGCTATTATTGACGGCGTTTTCATTCTTGCCGCTACTCGTGATTTGATTGTTGATCCGCAGTACAAAAAAATTGTCACGGTGCGCGGTGCGCTGAGCATTGTCGTCGGTGTGCTCGCGGTTGCGTTGCCAAAGATTGTTGCCTCAATTGCATGGGGCGCAATGGCGTACATTCTTGCGGTGTATCTCATAATCTCTGCCGTGCTGCAAATTTACACAATCACTAAACTGCATCGGAACGGAATCATGATTCGTCAGTCGATGATTGAGGTGTTCACTTCTATCACGCTTGCCGTCGTGCTTTTTATTATTCCGTCTGAGACAATCGGCATTTTTATAATCAGAGTGCTTGGAATGGTGCTTTTGATTGGCGGAATCGCAATGTTCGTGATTCAATGGAAAACCCGACCCGAAGTGATTGTTCCAAATTCAGTCGAAACGATTGAAGACGAATCCGAAGTCGTTGCTACCGAGCAATCAGAGAGCGAGGAAACGAACGGAGAAGAATAAATATCATTTATAGAAGAAAAATTCTAAGAAATCTCTAAAAACTCTAGTACTCCTATGGAAATTCTTTAATAATGTGTTATAATCATAACATTAGGAAAAGTTCACACATATTTTTATAGGAGCGGGCTATGAAGAGAGTTGCTTTTTTTTCGGTCGTTTGTGCGGCTTTTCTCATTCTGGGCTGTGAAGACATTAATACATTAAAAAATCTTTCAGATAACACTCCCGAATCTATTTCAATAAAGACAGATGCACATTTTGAAGTTCCATTGGGCGGAAAAGATTTTACTTTGCTTGATAATTTCAATATAGAAAAAATTCAAACTATAATTAATGATAATCTTCCTTCAAGCGGAGAAGACGAAGAAAATCTGACTCCTACTGTTTATGATTACAATCTTGAAAAAGACGATTCTGGTGTTATCACATATATCGTTGATTACCCAGTTTTAAAATATAATTTATCTTTAACAGATGATTCTGGAAAAGACATTGATCTTAATGTGAATCAAGTTCCGATCGGACCTCAGCCTATAGACGCTCCTGACTTTAATGAACTTATTAAAGAAAAACTTAGTATCCCATCCGAAACTTTAACAATTCCAGAATTGGGAAGCGAAGTTTATATTGACGAAATTTCAAAAACCTATTCAGGTTTTAATCCTTCCATTTCTATTACGATTACGGCTCCCAAATTTGAAACTATGTCGTTTTATACAGGCAATTTGGATATAACGATTACTCCACAAAATGCGGGAAGTATTTCTGATGATTTTATTCTTTCTCCAAAAATAACTCTTTATTCTGACGATGTTGAAATTTCAAAATCGTCAGAAGATGAAGTTGTTGAAATTAAAAAAGAGCAAAAAACAATCACGCTTAAATTGGATGACAAAAAAATCAAAAAAGATTTAAAAATTGTAGTTTCTGGGAAAATTTTAGGAGGTGCATCGCCAGAGCCAAATCCCGAAAATCCGAGTGATATACAATACAAGACCAACGAATATACATTCTCTGTTTCGACATCAAATATCGAGCTTAAAGAAGTAACCGGCCTAGAAATGACAAACGAAGAGCTTGGAGATAAGGGAAAAATTAAATTCGACCAATCGTTTAGTCTTTCGGCACTGAATAAGCATTTGCAATCAGCAGAAGTTAAAGAGGGTACGCTTCAAATTTATTCAGAGCTTCCAACGGGCTGGCATGGGATAAAAATTGATTCTGAAAATTCAAATTTCGTTGTTTCAGGCGGACTTAATCTTGAAAATTCTGATTTTACAGATGGTGAAGAAATTGGTACAAAATATATTCTAAATAAAACGGCAAATTTAATAGATTGTACCATTGAGCCAGGAACAGAAGTCAAAACAAATGGAAGTTATATCAGTGTCAGTTTAAAGGACGCGACAATTATGTTTGAAAAGGGCGAATCGGCGGAACTTTTTATAAACGGGATTTGTACGATTAAAGAGCTTGGGGATGTCATTATTTCCATTGGCGACCTTCAAACAATAAAAGATACAAAAGATACGGGGCTTAATTTTTCGACGCTTTTAAGTGATGCGCTCGATGGCGAGAAAAGTGACTTGTTAAAAAATATAGAATTTTCGGGAATTCAGGCATATTTTTTTGTAACGCAGCCAACATCGAATGAGTGTTTAAAAAGCCTCGCGATTACAGGAACCGTAAAAGCAAAGTACACTGATAAAGATAAAGAACCAGAAGAAGAATATTTAGTAAATATTCCAAGCGGCAGTGACAATCCAATCAGAATAAAACCAACGACAATAACGCTTGCCTCGCTTGCCAATGAAAACTTTGTAATTAGCGAAGATACGGTTTTTCAAGATAAAGGTGCTGATTCTCTTTATTCGTTTAAACTTGAAGACAATTCTATAACGAAGGTGCTAAATGATTTGCCCGATAAGTTAGTTTTTGACTATGATTTAGCCATAAAAACGAATTCTACGGATGGAACTGCGACTTTGACTCAGGCGGATATTGATTTGGTAAGCTCAAAAGCCCAAATCTCTATTAGTCTTGCAATCGTAATACCTTTAAAACTCATTTTAAATGATGTTTCTGATGGAGATAATGATGGATGGATTACGATTGATGATATGATGGCACTTGTTGATAAGGAAACTGATGAGAAAACTGATATTTTAAATCGTGACAAACCTGATGAATATGCAGATAAAACAAAATATACGGACATAATAAAAGCGCTTTCGCTAAGCTACACCATTAACAACACAACACCTTTTAATTTAGAAATCACTGTTAATGATGAGGCAACTGAGATAATAAAAGAATTAAAAACTGAAACAGGTACGGCCTCGCTTGATTTTGAAAGCGATGAGATAACAAAAATAATGAATAATTTCTTTAATCCCAAATTTAAAGTTTGTGTAGAAGCAACCGGAGAGGAATTGGAATTAAAGCGTAATGCAGCTTTTGGATTTAAAGGTGTTTTTTCCGTTACGACAGACGGCACGGTCAAAGTGTGGGGTAAAAACGGCGAAGATGAAGATAAAGATGAGTAAAAACGGAGCATCCCTATGAAAAAGATTTTATTACCTTCGGTTTTTCTTTCGGTATTTTCTCTTTTTGTGCTTCCTGCTTTTTCTAGTGAGTTTGATACTGATTTGTTTGCCCGACCGCATCGATATTTTGAAATTGGCGTTGACGCACAGGTGGCGGCGGCAAATAGTTATTTCAATTTAAACAATATTTTTCAGAAAGATATTGTGATTGACTTAAAAAAAATCACGAATGATATGCCGCGAAGCGGATTTTCGCTTGGATTTTATGATAAAGAGCAAGTGTTCGTTAATTTGAACATCAGCAGCCGCTTCCGATTCAGTGTGTTCACTGATGTTGAGGCAGCTGGGCGCTTCTCTATTTCAAAAGATTTGTTTGAATTGCTTAGTTCTGGATTACATGTCGGCTCTACAAAGACGGTTGATGTTATTGGCTATGCAGATGTGTTCGCTGATATTGGCGCGTCTTTTCAGACAATTGTCAACAATTATGGAATCAAAATCACACCCACCTATTTTATTCCGCTCGTGTATGTTCCAAAGACAAAAGCAACGGGAACTCTGGTTACCAATAAAGAAGGCTTGATTAAAGCAACGGCCGAAGCGAATGTTGACATTTATACCGCTCTTGATATGGAGAACGGAAGCAATCTTTTTGATGACTTTGATTACAAAGAGATTCTCTCAAACGGTGGATTTGACCTTTCGCTTGATATTGACCGAAATTGGTTTCATAATTTCAATGCTGGTATTTATACACGAATCCCGATTACTGCCGGAACGCTCAATTACAAAATGAGCACACGCATGTGGGCAAGCTTTTATACAGAAAATTTGCTAGATGACATCTTGGCGAGTGATATTCCTTCGCCTGAATCTGGCTATGGTTATGAAGATGAAACAACGGGCGATAAAAAGAAATTCAAATATTCCAAAGACTCATACAAAGCGTATCGTCCGCTCAAATTTGGCTTGAATGCAAGCTATGCGCC
The DNA here is from genome assembly GCA_017464425.1 of Treponema sp. Taxonomy (GTDB): domain Bacteria; phylum Spirochaetota; class Spirochaetia; order Treponematales; family Treponemataceae; genus Treponema_D. Next base: position 45,084 of record JAFUDX010000034.1, on the reverse strand, counting down.
CTTTGGCAACTGGTTAAAAATTCAGCCTGCGTTGGGGCTTGCCATCCGTAACCCTTATTCAAACGATAAGATTATTTATCCGGAGTATTCTCTTGATGTGCGCTTTGCATTATTGAAGCGCGTGTTCAACTTCAATCTGGGGACGGCATATCAGAATCAAATTTTCCAGCAGCGATTTGGATTCAGTCTGAATCTCCGTGCGATTGAAATCCTTGCACAGGTAAGCATGTGCGGCACATCGTTCCGTGCAAGCTTCGAGCGAGACGGCTATGGCGCAATGCTCGGATACCGAATCGGATTCTAGACAAAAGCAAATAATTTCCAAAAATTCAATTCCCGATGTATAATTTACTATATATGGAAAATTATCTCATCGGGAACATCCTAAAGGAATATCGTACTCGTCTAAAAATCTCTCAGGAAGACTTGTGTCTTGATTTATGCGCAGTTTCTACGGAAAAAAATTTCTAAGTCAATCAATGGCAATTTTTGAGGCTATGAAAGAATATGATGATATTGAATATGGTAAAAAATGGGTAAAAGAAAATCTCAATCTTGAATTGTAGTGAAAGAAATCAACCTTATCCAAAATTAAGTCTGTAAAATCCTAAGAAATCTTAAAATTTGCGTAAAATGCTATGGTCTTTTGACATCTCCAATCTTAAAATCGTAGTTTAACTTGCATTGATACTGAAACAACTGAAAAAATAGAAGCTTTTGAATATGAAAAAAGCAATACTTCTGATAATTCAGCGATAACAAAAACTTTTTCGATACATGCGACAAATTTACCTGCTACATAGAAGGTTTTGGCTATCATTTTAATGAATATGGTGGGGCAAGTCCTGAAATCAAATATGAAAAAATTATTTATTTTAGAGTTTCTGAATAGCTTCGCTACCATTGACCGAAGTTTCTAAAAAATTTATACTATTTACTGAATTATATGAACAAAGGCGTTCGTTTCATGGGGATTTTATTCTCTGTTGGGGCGAACGCTTTTTTTTCGAGGATTTTAAATTGAGCGATGCATATTTGATTTTGGCAGACGGCACTGTTTTTGAAGGAAAGGCGATTGGCGCAACAGGCAAGGCGATTGGCGAGACTGTTTTTACCACTGGCATGACAGGCTACATTGAGACGCTAACGGATCCCAGTTATTTTGGCCAGATTGTTACGCAGACATTTCCGCTTGTTGGAAATTATGGGGTCATTCGCGAAGATTTTGAAAGCAAAAAAAGTTATGTCAAAGGCTATATTGTCCGTGAGCTGTGCGAAAAGCCGTCGAATTTCCGTTGTGAAGGTGACTTGGATTCATTTCTAAAAAAGCAGAATATCATCGGAATCGCGGGAATCGATACGCGAAAGCTCACAAAAATCCTGCGCGAAGCCGGCGTTATGAACGGTATGATTATTTCGGGGGTTGAAAATGTAAAACTTGAAAACTATCTGGAAGAAATCCGTGCATATAAGATTGTTGATGCAGTCGCAAATGTTTCAAAGGGGGAAGTCTCCCCCTCGCTCCAACCACCTTCGGTGTTTTCCGCTACCCCCTCTGCGGGGCTACCCCGCAACGCCCCTTCTGTTGCTCTTTACGATTTTGGAGCAAAGGCAAATATTCAGCGGGAACTTGAAAAGCGTGGGTGCAAAGTTACGGTCGTTCCTTACAACACACGCGCAGAAGAAATCAAAAAACTTGCTCCAGACGGAATCATGCTTTCAAACGGGCCTGGAGACCCTGCAGAAAATACGGGCGTTATCGAGGAAATTAAAAAACTGTGCGAAACAGATATTCCTCTTTTTGGAATTTGTCTGGGGCATCAGATGCTGGCTCTTGCTCGCGGGGCAAAAACAAGCAAATTAAAATACGGCCATCGAGGAGGAAATCAGCCCGTAAAAGACCTAACGAACGGTCGTGTGTTTATATCAAGCCAAAATCATGGCTATGCGGTTGAAAATGATTCTCTGCCTTCTTTTGCGAAACTTCGGTTTATCAATACGAATGACGGCACATGTGAAGGAATCGAATATACGGACATTCCTGCATTCAGCGTGCAGTTCCATCCAGAGGCATGTGGCGGACCGCACGACACGAATTATCTTTTTGATTTGTTTTTGGATATGATTAAGCGTTCACAGGCAGCTGCTTGATTAAATCGACCGCCGCGTCCAAGAATTCGGCATCCAGGCTTTCGACATCGCCTTCATCGATTGATTTGGAAATGTCTTCGCTCATCGGAATTTTTGCCAAAACAGGAATTCCGTAATCCAACGCGATTCCATTGATGTTGCTTTCGCCAAAAACTTTGATTTCTTCGTTGCAGTGAGGGCATTTTACATAGCTCATGTTTTCAACAAGCCCGATGATTGGAATTTTCATCATTTCTGCCATTTTGACGGCTTTTTCAACAATCACGCGCACAAGCTGCTGCGGAGAAGAAACGATGATAATTCCATCGATGGGAAGCGACTGGAACACGGTGAGCGGAACATCACCCGTTCCTGGTGGCATATCAACGAACATGTAATCAACATCGCTCCAAACGACATCTGTCCAAAATTGCTTGACGGCACCAGCGATTACGGGGCCACGCCACAAAACAGGGTCTGTTTCCTTTTCAAGAAGAAAATTCATGCTCATCAGTTGAATCCCGGACTTTGTTTTAACTGGATAAATGGCACCATTTTTATCGCCCATTGCCTTTTGGTCTGCGACACCGAATGAAGTTGGAATTGATGGACCTGTAATATCTGCGTCCAAAACTGCCGAACGGAAGTTAGCTTTTTTGAATTTTGAAGCAAGCAACGCCGTTACGAGTGATTTTCCGACGCCACCTTTTCCTGAGACAACTCCGATTACTTTTTTAACGCAACTTCCTTCGCGTAAAGTTGCCCGTAAATCTTTTGACTTGCAATTTGAGCCGCAAGATGAACAATTATGCGTACATTCTTCTGCCATTTTGTACCTCTTTTATGGCTTATTTGTTTTTATTGATTATTCTTTCTTCAAATTTTCCTGTGGATAAATCAATAAATCGTACAAAAAGAGAAACTTTGTTTTCTTCGTTAAGGCTTTCCCAAATCATGTTTGAGAATTCATCGATTGTGCCTTTGATTTCGACCTTTTCTGGCTCGCCTTCAAAACTTGGCAGCGGATTTCCGTTTCCCATGTAGGTGTGGATAAAATGACCTTCGCCGTTTTGCGGATTGTCATAGGTGTAAGTGAATCGCAAGCAATTGTCGCCGTTGCCAGAGTCGCTTTTTAAAATAGAAATTGCATAATCGAATTTGCCGTTTTCGACAGTGAGCAAAGATGAAATTCTCGGCGTGAAATTTGGCGCATCATGCTCGTATTTACGGCTTCTCAAAGATTGCTCAAATGTTTCGCCCTTTTTGAGGCCATCAAAAATCGTGTCGGTCTGGTCTCCATTTGTAACAATTGTTTTGTTTTTGAACTGGCGGACAGCGGCATAAATGATGAGGGAAGGATCTCCAGCAATCAGGCTTTCATCAAATGCTTTTGTGCGGACAACTTCTGTGCCGTCTTCATTTTCTGTTACAAAAATACGGTTTCGACTGCCTGCGCTGCGACCCATCGTCCAGTATGCAGAAACAGCGTATTTTCCATCGTTTGATTTTCCAGCGACAATTCCGCGTCCAGGATATTCATTTGCTTTTAGAATTTTTTCAAGTGTATTGATTTTCATAATTATACTTCCAAATTATAAAACGACTTGACGGAGATTTCAAGTGTGATTTTACTGGGAATCATTCAGAAAAAGAGCGGAAATTAGTTAAATTTTCCACAACCTCATGTTATACTATTCTCATGGAACTCTATCACGGAAGCGGTTCAATTGTCGAATTTCCTGAAATTCGCAAAACGCGATACACAAAAGATTTCTCATGGGGATTTTACTGCACGAATAGTTAGTTTTGGGAGCTGGCGGCATTCAAGCATCCCTCGCATCAGATTAGTTTTCACACGATTCGTGCGCTGGAATGCCTTACATTTTTAAGGAGTGAAAAAATCTATGACTGAGCAAGAGAAAGACAATCTTTTCTATTTTTGCACATTGATTGAGTATATTGCCCGGAAAACGAAAAATACCCGCCGTGATGTGATTTCTCATTTTTCAAAGAAAATGATTGAGCGGCAGCTTCGGCTTGCGGAAGTAAACCACTGCCTTTCATTTGAGCAAGTTTCTGATGAACTGATAGAAGAGCTTTCTATTATTGGCGGTGATCTTGATTCTGTTGGAGAATGCAAATATTCTGTTCCTTCTGAATCATCTATCGGGCGTGTTTATCAAACGCTGATTCTTTCTTCCGTAAAAGACGATTTGCCCCAAACGATAATCGATGTTTTCTCTTCATTTATCAGCGATGAGATTTCCAATTTCAACTCGAATGTGTATTACTCAAATCCGAGCTATATTTTTTGCTCTTATGAAGAGGGAAAGCTTCTTGCTTAAGCCAACCGTTTGTTTTTTCTGTGCTGTCATAAAAAAAGCCCCGCATCACTGCAGGGCTTTGCATTATTTTATGCCTTTTTTGGGCAGTCGCTACATCAACTCTTCAAGGTCAATCTCGCCTGCAACGCACGGAACTGAAATCTGCCAGTTTTCGAGCACTTGCGGGTGGACTTCGCCGAAGATACCGACCTGCTTTCCGTTCACGAGGACAGCCGCCTGGCGACCTGTGATAAAGCGCGGGTCGTTCGCTTCTTTGACTTCGTATTTGTGGTCGAGGTAGTAGAGCACCGTCGAAACTTCGCTTGCCAAGTCGTTGAAGTTCGCGTTGTTTGCGGCGGTCATAAAGCCGAGCGACTGGATTGTCTTTGTGCCCGTGTTCTCGCTCTCATCGAGGAAGGCGACCTTTCCGATTTCAAAAATCTTGTGCGGGAAGATTGCGTTTGCGGCGACACTTTCGGCGCGGAGCAGTGACGCGATGATTGAAGGTCGCACGAACTGATAGTTTTCGCTCATCGGGTTTGAAATTTCGATAACGCCGTCCGCGCTGATGTTCATGCGGTCGATGTAGTCGCGTTTGCTTCCGAGATAGTTGAAAATCATCTCCTGATAGCCCAAGCCGACCATGATTTCTTTTGCCTTTCGGCTGAACAGCGTGACATCAGAGAGTTTGCCAACGGTGAAGTCGTTCGGCCTTTGTGGCTTGAAGAAATCCAATCCAAGACCAATCATCACATCTTCGATGATGTCAACTTCGTGCAGGAAGTCGTTGCGGTATGGTGGCGGCTGGAGCGTAAATTCAACATCGCTCTTGTTCGCCGTACAGTATTTCGCCGTTTTTTCATTTGTGGGAATGTCTTTCGCCTCAACATCGTTATCCATGCGGCTGAGCGCGTCCAAGACCTGCGCCTTTGTCAAATCACAGCCGAGCTTTTTGTTGATTGCGGCAAGAGTCGCCTTTGTGGGCTTTTGGAAATAGAACGGAACAGTGATTTCCTTTCCGAAGCCTGTTTCGTACGGATGCACGACTTTGACAGGCAAAATTTCGTAGCCTGCATCGAAGAAGTCACACGCGACGATGTTCGCTGAAAGAATGAGGTTTTCCATGTTGTCGCCGGTAAGCTCGACCATCAAGTCTTTGTCGCCAACCTGAACCGCGCCGAGCGTCGCCGAGTTGATAATCGGTGCCATCGACATGACTTCGCCCTTGTCGTCTTTTAAGAGCGGGAATTTTTTTGCCCCTTCGAGAATCCAGCCGAAATCCTTTCCTTTCGGGTGGTCGGTGAGAATCTGGCGGCAAGTCATCGGCTCGGTGCACTGGAGCGGCACGAACGAAGTTTTATCGGGGTCAACGGCAGTGTAATGAACCGGCCATTTGATTTGAGAAACGCGGTACACGCCCATTGAAATTGACTTTCGCTTTCGGCCGAAGTTCCAGCAGAGCTTTTCCTGCGTTTGGATAATGTCCTTCAACATTGGGTCGTCGATTGCCTTTCCCGAAATCACAAAACTGACCATATATGGGCGCACTTCTTTGACATCAGGCTCGACAATCGCAACGCGCTCGCCCGAGTCTTTGATTGCCCCCGCGCGCGAAAGGAATTTTGTGTAGTCAGAGCGTTTTGCGCCCTCGTGCAAGCGGAGCTGCCGCGTAACGCCACCCGTTGACCACAAATCAGGGCGGTTCGTGTCGTTCAGTTCGATTTTGATGACGCGCTCGTTCTCGCTTTGGCTCATGTCGGGCTTTTCGTCAAGCTCCGCCTTACCGCAGACAAGTTTTTGCTCCAGCGTGTCGTAGTCGTATTTTTTTCCAAGAAGATTAAAAAACAGTTTTTCGTTTACTTCAATTTTTGGCATAGTTTCCTCGATGATTGTCGGGTCAAGCCCGATAATGACATTCTTAACGAACTTATTATATAGAAAAAATCAGATAGTCTCAACAGTTTGACAAAATCTATTTGCCGTGTCAAACTTTTATAATGCAAAAAAATATTTTAAAACGAGTTGCGATTTTAGTTTTTCTCACGATTTTTGGAAGTCCTCTTTTTTCTGACTTGTTTCATCCGCTTAACCTTGTAAAAAAATTTGGGGATACCATTGTTGAAAGGATTGATACGCCGTTCAAATTCTCGCGAATTCCTGCTGAAAAAGGAAGTTTTGCCGACTATATCAGAAATTATCCACTCAAAAATTCAGCTGAGTCGCTTCTTCTGTACAACGGAAATAAAAAGCAAAATCAGGAAGCGCATGCAGCGATTTTTTCTTTACCGCTTGAAAACCGTGATTTGCAGAATGCGTCTGGCTCAATCATTGCTTTGTATGCCCAATATATGTATAAAATGGCGATGGAAGACAAAATTTCGTTTCATTTTACAAATGGCGGTGAAAATAAATGGCTTGACTATAAAAAAAATGCAGCTTCAAAACGAACGGTCCGAACTGAAATTGCGGGGAATCTTAAAAAATGGACTGAATACGAAAAGCCTGCCGACAGAAACGAAATTTTTAAAAGCTATGTGAGAAATGTTCTTGCGCATACATCGATTCTTTCTATGCAGATTTATGACTCTGAGGCAGTTGATTTTGAGAATTTACGAATCGGCGATATCTTAATGGACATGGCGAATCATAAGCATGTCTGCCTTGTGGTGGATATGTGTGAAAATTCAGAAAATGGTGAGCGGGCGGTTTTACTTGCGCAAGGATTTTCTCCCGCGCAAGAATTCCATGTTATCAGAAATCCCAAGCGAATCAATGACCCGTGGTATTACATCGATGACATGATTGTTCCGCTTGAAACTCCTGAATATACATTTCCAAAGGAAAGCTGGCGACGATTAAAATTATGTGGACTAGCTTATTTGAAAAGTGCTTCCAAACTTTCTTTTGGAACAAATCCTGTTGAAGTTTTTGAGACTTCGCCGTTTTTGAACACAATGACGGTTGGGATGCTGACAATTCCGTATTTTTCTGCCAGTCCTGGCTCGTCATCGACATTTACTTTGCCGACTTTGATTGTGCCCTCGTTTTCTTCTGCAATCTGAGCGATTGTGGGAGCGAGCATTTTGCACGGACCGCACCAGCTTGCCCAAAAATCCACGAGAACGGGTTTATCTGATTTGATAACTTCTGATTCAAAATTTGATTCTGTAAGCGTAATTTCCATAAAAGTCTCCTATTTTTGGAAGATAAGGGGTTTGAAAGGGGGGAAGAAACCTTTTTGAAAAGGTGGCGTTCCCCCTTTCTTTATAATAAAGATACCATAAAAAAGAAAAAAAGGAAAGAAAAATATGCGGATTCCAATATAATTTTTTCCAATTTTTTATATTTTGAAATAAGCAAAAAAAATCCCTGCAAACGGAATTGTCTGCAGGGAGATGATAACCTAGCTAAAAAGATTAGTTTGAAGCTGCAGGAGCGGCTTCTGTTGCAGCTGGTTCTGCTTCAAGAGAGACAGTTTCTTTTCCGAGCAAGTCAGAGATTTCGATAAGATGCGGACGAATGTCTTCTGCTGCTGGAGTATCCTTCTGCTGATAAACGCCAGCCAAATCTTTGAAATATGGGCTGAGTTTTTTAGCAACTGCTTTGTCGTTGATGTTTGCGTCAAAGTCAGGAATTGTGAGTTTCATTCCTGGTGTGATGAGTTCTGGATCGCTTACAACATTGTGAGAAGCAAGCATGATGAGCGGGAAGTAGTAGCCGTTTTCATCTTTGCCAGCATAGAACTCTTTGGTGATTTTGGTGAGTGTGTCGCCAGATTTGACTTCATACGTTTTTGCACCTTCGAGAACGAGTGCGCTTGCGTGAGCATTGTAAACTTTGTCAAAAGACTGGTTGATTTGAGCCTGCTTTTGAGCGGCAGCATCCATTGTCGCTGTTGATGCACATGAAATGATGCCAAATGCAGCAACTACTGATAAAAGAACTAAAGCAATTTTCTTCATAATAAGAAAGCCTCCTAATATACATTTATTATAATGTATTTAAAAAGAATTTCAATATTACTTACAGTGTTTTATACTTCTAAATAGAGGGGCAAATCTGGTTTGTAGCACGGAAGGGCTATGATTTTTACTTTGAAAAGATTGGCCTGATATTTTGCGATAATTTTTTTATAGTGTTCTGATTTTATATTTTTGCGAGCGATTTCATTGACTTCATGATAGGTGAAGCCGAGATTGTCTTCGTCAGTTTTGCCGCACATTCCGTCGCTTGGTGCTTTATGCGTGAGTGATGAAGGAAGCCCTAGATAGTCACCGATGGCAACGACTTCCTCCGTTGTAAGTTTGTTGATGGGGGCAAAGTCACCGGCCGCATCTCCATAGAATGTTGAATAGCCGACTAAATCTTCGCTCAAATTACATGTGTTGACCACACGGCAATTTCCAATCTGGGCCGCGATTCCATACAGCGTGACCATTCGCAGTCTGGCGGGCGTATTTGTTTTGAAAACAGCAGAAAAAGGAGCAGAATCAGTATTTTGTGAACTATCGTTAGTTTGTGTTACACCTGCATCGGTGAATGCGGATTGAATTCCAGCATAGGCTTTTGCGATATTTACGGTGAAATTTTGAATACCAAGATGACTAACGAGCGTTTGTGAGTCCGAAATATCTTTTTGCTCACCGTTTGGCATCAGTACGCCAATAACGCGCTCTTTTCCGATAGCTTTTGTGAGCAATGCTGCGGTGACGCTTGAATCTTTGCCACCAGAAATACCAATAATAACTTTCGTTCGTTCATTTCCGTTGGCAGAAATCCAATTTTGAATCCAGTTGATTACCTCTGCAGTGATTTTTTCGACATTAAAATTGTATTCGTTCATTTTTTCACCTCATATAAAAAACGGGACTTACCAAAAGGCAATGTCCCGTGTTATGTTCAGTTTTCAGTTTACGCATCGTCATTGCGAGCGAAGTAATCTAGCTCTGCAATGATGTGTTCTTTACGATAACATCGTGCGCGCCGCCCTCGGTGATTGAAACCGAAGAAACGAGCGTGAGCTTTGCCTTTTCCTGCAATTCGGGGATTGAAAGCGCGCCGCAGTTACACATCGTGTGCGTGACTTTTCGGAGCGTCATGCCAACGCCGTCGTGCAAGTGACCCGCGTACGGAACATAAGAATCGACGCCCTCTTCAAATGCCATCGACTTTTTGCCGCCCAAATCGTATCGCTGCCAGTTTCGAGCGCGGTTTGAACCCTCGCCCCAGTATTCTTTGACATACTGACCGTTTACAACGAGTTTGTTTGAAGGAGATTCGTCGAAGCGAGCGAAGTAGCGACCGAGCATCACGAAATCCGCGCCCATTGCAAGAGCGAGCGTGACATGGTAGTCGTGAACGATTCCGCCGTCTGAGCAAATCGGAATGTAGATTCCCGTTTTTTTGTAGTATTCGTCGCGAGCCTTTGCCACCTCAATCGTAGCCGTAGCCTGACCGCGACCGATTCCCTTCTGCTCACGAGTGATACAGATTGAGCCGCCGCCGATACCGATTTTAATGAAGTCCGCGCCCGCCTCAGCGAGGAAGTTGAATCCGTCGGCATCGACCACATTTCCCGCACCGACTTTGACATCTTTTCCGAATTTCTCGTGAATGTCTTTGAGTGCCTTTTCCTGCCAGTACGAGAAGCCTTCGCTTGAATCCAAAACGAACACATCCGCGCCCGCTTCAAGCAACGCAGGAACGCGCTCCATGTAATCCCGCGTGTTGATTCCCGCGCCCACCACATAGCGGTGCTTTGAGTCCAAAAGCTCAAGCGGATTTGACTCGTGCGTTGCGTAGTCTTTTCGGAAAATGAGGGAAACGAGATTGCCGTTTTTATCGACCACAGGAAGCTGATTCACCTTTTTGTTCCAGATGATTTCGTTCGCCTCGCTCAAAGTGATTCCTTCCTGACCCGTCACCATGTCGGCAAGCGGTGTCATGTATTCAGAGACTTTTGAAGCAGGCTTGCAGTGAGAAATGCGGAAGTCCTTTGAAGTGATGATTCCGACCAATTTTCCGTGAGCCGTGCCATCTTCGGTAACGGCACAAGTTGAATGCCCTGTTTTTTCGCTCAACGCGATGACTTCTTCCAAAGTTTGGTCAGGTCGCACATTTGAATCAGAAGTGACGAAGCCCGCCTTGTACGATTTGACCCGCGCAATCATCGCCGCCTGGTCTTGAATCGACTGGCTTCCGTAAATAAAGCTGATTCCGCCCTCTTTTGCGAGCGCGATTGCCATTTTGTCGTCAGAAACAGCCTGCATGACCGCTGAAACCATCGGAATGTTCATGCTGAGCGGAGATTCTTCGCCGGCCTTTTTATTGAACTTAACGAGCGGAGTGCGCAAACTCACATTGTCGGGAATGCACTCCGCACTTGAATAGCCCGGCACCAAAAGATACTCACCAAAAGTGTGAGACGGCTCAGAAAAATAAAATGCCATAAAATCTCCTTAGCCCCAACTTCCCGTGGAGCAACAATTTGAAAAAGTGTAATTGAATGAGTATAGCAGAATTCTAGGTGTGAATTCAATAGAGGGATAATTTGAAATTGCACTTTTGAAGACATGGACACATTTTCTTATTGCAGATTTTACCTTTATAGAATATAATAATAGAAATATTTTGCAAAAAACCGCTTCGTGCGGAAAATAGGAGATTTAAAATGGCAAAAGTAGTTACTTTTGGTGAATTGATGCTTCGCATCCAGCCGGCTGATTACTATCGTTTCGTGCAGGTTGATTCAATGACAACAACATTCGGTGGTGGTGAGGCTAATGTTTCTGTCTCGCTCGCTAACTATGGCAACGAATCTTACTTCGTCACAAAACTCCCGACTCACGAAATCGGACAGGCTGCCGTGAACTCACTCCGCAAATACGGCGTTCACACAGAATACATCGTTCGTGGCGGCCCGCGCGTTGGTATCTACTACAACGAAAAGGGCGCTTCTCAGCGTGGCTCAAAATGTGTCTACGACCGCGCAGGCTCATCAATTCAGCTCGCTAAACCAGAAGAATTCAACTGGAAAGAAATCCTCAAGGACGCAAAATGGTTCCACATCACAGGTATCACACCGGCTTTGGGACCAAACATGGTAACTGCTTGTATCGAAGCTTGTAAAACAGCTCGCGAAATGGGCATCACAACTTCTTGTGACCTTAACTACCGCGGAAAGCTCTGGACAAAAGACGAAGCTCGCAAAGCTATGACTGAAATCTGTAAATATGTCGATGTTTGTATCTCTAACGAGGACGACGCAAACGACGTATTCGGTATCAAATCAGAAGGAACTGACACAACAAAGGGAACTTTGAACAACGACGGTTATGTTTCAGTTGCTCGCCAGCTCAAAGAAAAATTCGGCTTCAAAAAAGTCGCAATCACACTCCGCTCTTCAATCAACGCAAACCGCAACGACTGGCAGGCTCTCCTCTATGTCGATGACAAAGACTACGCATTCTCAAAGAAATACGAGATGTGGATTGTTGACCGCGTTGGCGGCGGCGACTCATTCGGCGGCGGCTTGATTCACTCACAGCTCAAAGGAATGAACACTCAGGATTCAATCAACTGGGCAGTTGCAGCTTCTTGCTTGAAGCACTCAATCATCGGTGACTACAACATGGTCAGCGAAGACGAAGTGAACAAACTCGCAGGCGGCGACGGTTCTGGACGAATCCAGCGATAAATCGTAAGCGATTTTAAGCGATAAAAACACATTGGTTGTAGACTTGACTTTTACAACCAATGTGATATATTAAAAACAGAAGGGAACACCGCACTAGCGACCGTCTCCTTTTAGCTTATGAAAAGCCTACTCGGATTAGCACTTAAGGGGTAGGCTTTATTTTTTGCTATTCCTCTATTTGTGTTTGAAGAAAGCCAGCACATTTATAATCAAGCTCAAAACAGCAATGACAAGCATCGCAAATTCATAGTCCGACATAATGCACCGTCCTCCCAATGTTAAATTAGGAGACTGCCCACCGTGTACGATGTTCCCAACAATCACAAATATATAGTATAATTTTTGTTTTGTCAATCTTAATAGCCATCTCAGCCTTGACAAACTGGCTATCTCGGTGTAGGCTTAAAGAGGAAGGAGGTCGCTATGAATACAGTTCCTGTTTTTGAGGCAAAAAACCGATTGCCGTTTTTCATTCATCAGGCGGAAGTTTCAGGACCGGTGTTTATCTCTCGGCGCAACAAAAATGCGGCGGTGCTCATTTCTTTTGAAGAATACAACACGCTTGTTCGCAAAGCAAAAAAGCCGAACTTTCTCGAAAAACTCGCTGAATTCAAAAAACAAGAATACGGAAAATTTTCTGACGAGGAAATCGAAGCAATTTTTGGCAATGTCCGTGATACGACGATGGACACATACCAAACAACTGTTTTTGAAGGAGTGTTTGACGACTAATGCAAAACAGTGACGATGAAGAACCACATTATCTTTTAGATTCAAATATTGTCTCGGAATTCATGAAGTACAGGGCAAATTTCAATGTACTTCAAAATTTTGGTATGCACATTTCTGACTGCGCAATTTGCACAATTGTCTGGCAAGAATTGCTATTCGGACTGTATTTGCTTGATGAGGGCGTAAAGAAAACCGCCCTTGCAAAATTTATAAACGAGGAAGTGCTTTCAGAATTTAAAATGAAGCATTACACGCAAAAAGCCGCAGAAATTCATGCTGATTTACGCGCAAAACTTTCAAAAATCGGAAAACCGACTCAGCTTTCTGACAGCATGATTGCCGCAATCGCTCTCGCAAATCACATGGTTTTGGTCACGCGGAACACAAAGCATTTTGAAGCGATTGCACAAGTGAGCGAATTGCAGATTGAGAATTGGTTTGAAGGATAAGCCTTTTTTGTTTTTACGGCGATTTATTTGCTCTGCGCAAAGAGCCAGTCGCGGATTCCTTCTATGTTATACGCGAGGCTCCATGTGTACATGTGGCTTCCGCCTTTGAACACATTCATGCGGATGTCGGCTTCTTTTTCAAGCATTGTCGCTACATTCGCTTTCATTTTTTCCGTTTACCTCAACGCTTTCCACCGTGCGAAGAACCGTCTGAGCGTTTTCAACGCACTCGACCGCATACGATTTTTCATTCACGGAATTCGCATCGATTTTCTTTGCGTAAGTGATAACGACAGCCGAGACCTTTTCGCCGTCACCGAACGATTCCGCAACCGTCGTAACTTTTTTGATTCCCTTTTCGGCGGGAAGTGATTTTGAAGCGGCAAACAAACCTGTCGCGCAAATCAAACAAAGCCCAATCATTCCGATTTTCTTCATTTTCATACAAATCTCCTTGATAAAAGAAAAAGCCGCACGCTCATAAGTAAACTGGACTTATGCCGTGCGGCTGCTCGTTATGATTTAAATGTAATGCGATGAATCAGAAAAATCAAGAAAGATTCTGATAAACTTGTGTTATAATTTCGGAAGGCTCAAAAGCAAATCCAAAAATGACGAGACTTGCTCAAAATATTGTTCGGGAATAATCTTCAATTTCTTTTCTAAAACTTCGTATGGCATGGCGACCTCCTGCACGAATCAGTATATCACAGAAGTTTCTGTTTGTCGTATAAAAATATCGTGCAAGATGTTTTTATAGCCCGTTGATTGCGGTATCGAGCCATGAGATATGATTTTCGATAAATTGTTTGTCACATTCCAATTCGGCTTCATAGCTACCAAGCGGAATTCCCCCGACTGAGACGATTGTATTCAAAATATCCCAATGCAAGAAATTAATCTTTTGAGATATTTTGATCTCTTCTGCATATTCGTCCATTTTGCTGTTAATCGTTCCCGCCAGGTTCGGGTATTTTTCTTTCAGTGCTTCCCATTGATTTTTTACCGCAGAAACAAATTCTTCTTTTTTCAGCAATTCTTCAAAATACCATCCGTTCACGCACCAATAGTCAGCCGGTCGCGGACGGCTTCCATAGTACCAGCCGATTCCGATGCTCCACTCAAAATCCCAGACAGGTCCCATAATGAGTTTTGATGTGTCGTCAGAGGTCTTTTTGCTGAAAAAATAATTCGTATCAATATTTGCAAGAATATTATGCGCCAAGAACCAGCGGGCAAAGCTTTCTATATCGATATAATTCTTCCAGTCATCTTCCGAATCTTCATCATACAAAGCCGATTCAAATTTATTCATATTTTCTTCAAGCCATGCCATATAGGAATCAAAGTCTGCGTCATCAGTATCCGGGAATTTAAAAGTATATGGATATTGTTTCTTCTGCGTTTTAAACCATTTCGGCTCGTTTGCATAATATCCGCCATCATATTCTGCGACAAAACCAATGCCGCCTTCATCCGTCGCTTTCTCATTTACTGCAAGTCGCTCAGAGCCTTCTTTTACTGAATCCGTCAGGCAATAGTTTCCGATATATTCTCCATTCAGCACGACATCGACAAATTCTGAATGCGGAATGTATAACTTTTCGTTGCCAATAATATCATTAAAAAGCGATGCCGTGTAGAATCCGATTTTTGTCCGCAACAAAGTCTTGTCGCAATAACCGGCAAGCAATACCCAATTTTTATCTTTGTTTTCCGATGAGTCAATGTTGAGGAGATTCATTTTCTTCGGGAGTTTCAATTTGTACGGACGCTTAGGATACCAAGCCGTCGCATTGCCACGGACTTTCACCGTAAATTCATTTGCCGTACCGCTGTCATATTTTTTCCCATCAGGATAATAGATTTGAAGCCGACCGTTGTGTTTTTCTTTTGCCGGTGTCGGGTTTCCATCCGCCGTATCAATCTGCACCACCGGCAGCCCCGTGCATGCCACGCTCACCACGTTGCTGATTGTCGCTACTGTGTTAACGTCACCGCCCTCGTTTTCGGCAATCACGGTTGTTGCCACGCAATAGAAATAGCGGATTCCTTTCTCCGTGAATGCGGGCATCGTGAATGTGGCTGTGTCTGCTCCGCTTCCTTCGGAAACGGTTTTTCCTACGGCACTTGTTCCGTCAAAACTTTCGTACCACTTGTAGCGCACCGCATAGCCAGCTGATTCCGCCGTGCACGAAAGCGTGATGCTCTGATTGTACGGGGCAACGCTCATTGGTGTCGGCTGCTCGGTAAAGGTCGGGGCGGGAACGACATCTTTTAGGTAGACCGTCGTAAGCCACGCCGTATCGCTCGTAACACTTGCGCTCTTCGTTCCGCCGTCACCGTTATCTTCAATTGTGCTCGTGATGACGCAGTAATAGCCCGTTTTGCCGACTTTGCTTTCAGTGAGCCGAAGTTTTGATTCCGCTGCGCCTTCTATTGCCGTTCTTTCGCTCTCTCCTTCCAAAACCGAATACCATTGATAGGTCAAAATCCCCTCGTCTGCCGTGTACGCGCCCACCGAAAAGACATGAATCGCGGGGATAATCGCCTCTGCGTCGGCTGGCTGGGAGGTGATTACGGGTGTGTTCGCGTTGACTACATCTTTTGAGACAATCGCCGCATTCGTTTTTACGCTCGCCGTTTTTGCTCCGCCGTCGCCGTTGTCCTCAATCGTGTTCGTGACGACGCAGTAGTAGAATCCGAGCGTATCTGCCCCAATCTTCCCTTTGTAGCTTGACTCGCTCGCGCCCTCAAGAGCTGCCGCTTCCCCATCCTCGCTTGCCGAAAAATACCACTGGTACGAGAGCGTTCCGCCGTCAAGCGAGTAGGCAATGACGGAGAGCGAGAATTCCGCACCGAAGTCAGCGGTCACATTGGCTGGGTGTTGCGCCAAAACCGGCTCCTTCGCGGTAATCCACTCTGAGACCGTGTAGGTGATTCTCGGCGAAGTGACCGAACGCTTGCTTGAGCCGAGTTTGTTCGTAATCACACAATAATAATAGAAGATTCCGACACTTTGCGTTTGCGGCGTAAAACGTGCGTCCGTTGCGTCAGAAATCGCCGTGCCCTCAGCAATTTTTGATTCGGCAGTGTACCACTGATACGAGAGCGTTCCCTTGTCGGAGACCGAAACGCCCACCGAAAGTTCCTTCGCAATGTTCAGCACGGTAGAGACATCGCTTGAAATCGATGTGATAGTAGGAATCTGCGCGTCCGGATCAGAATCAACGGAAGACGAACAGGAAAGAAAAGAAAAAACGGGCAACAGAATGAGCAGAATCGCCAAGAATCGGGAAAAAGTCTTCGATGTCATAAAAAATCTCCATAGAAGGAAAATGTGAAAAAATGGTGTGAAAGGCGCAAACTGAAATATTTCCACCATAATAAGATGTAAATTTACATTATTTTAGGAAGTAAATCAAGGCAATTTCAAAATATAGATATATTGGGGTGTTTTCGATAAAATCTAAAATCTGCATTGTAAAGGTATGCAAAATCTTTCACTGCAAGAAATATTCATCAACAATCTGAAGTTTTACCGAAAGAAATGCGGATTATCCCAAGAATCACTCTCGGAGAAATTAAATAAAGGCACGAATTACATCAACAAAATCGAAAGTCACGCGAGTTTTCCCACAATCCAAGTCATCGAGGAAATTGCCCGTGTTCTCAAAATAAAAGCCGCACAACTTTTTGAAGAGGAAACAACGCCACAAAATATCATTACGGGTAACAGGGATAAATTTATTGACGAAGTAACGGAAACGCTTTACCAAAAACTGACTGCGGACATGAAAACCATTTTGGAAAAAATCTAAAAAAATGCCCCGCACCGAGCACATTTGTTTTCGTGCTTGTTTGGATGCGGGGGTAAAAGCAAAGAGAGGATTTTGAGTTATTCCTGGCTTGTGACTTCTTTGTAGAATTCGCAGAAATCAGTGCGCTTGTCTTTGGTGAACTGAATTGCGGTGCGCGGGTGCTGATTCAAAACGCCCGTCATGAGATACTGCAAATCGTAGCCCCACACAACGCCGTTCGCTTTCATCGGGTTCATGTGCTCTTCGATGAATTTGAGGACTGGGAAAAGCTTGTACTTCGGATTTCGCAAGAAGCCAAGCAAAAGCTCCATTGCGCAGTTGCCAGCTCCGCGCCCCATTGCAGAATAGGTTGCATCAAGGAAATCAACGCCGTCGCCAACCGCTTCGATGGTGTTCGCAAAGGCGAGCTTTTGATTGTCGTGCGCGTGGATTCCGAGTTTTTTGCCATATTTTTCGGCAAATTCGCCGTACAAATCAGCGATTCGGGCAATCTGCTCTGGGTAGAGTGCGCCGTAGCTGTCTACAATGTAAATCATGTCGACCGGTGACTTTCCGAGCAAATCAAGCGCGACTTTTATGTCTGATTCCTGAGAATTTGAAATCGCCATGATGTTGCAGCTGACTTCGTAGCCCTTCTTTTTTGCGTCTTCAATCATATCGATTGCGCCTGGCATCTGGTGAAGGTACGTTGCCACCCGAATCAAATCGACCGGGCTGTTTGCCTTTTCTTGAATGTCCTGCTTGTAGTTACAGCGACCGACATCAGCCATAATCGCGAGTTTGAGGTCAGTATCATTTTCGCCCACGATTGAGCGGATAAAATCATCGCTTGAGAATTTGCATGGTCCGAATTTTGACTCGTCGAACATTTCTTTGTCGGCACGGTAGCCGAATTCCATATAATCAACGCCCGCCTTAATGTTGGCTTCGTAGAGTGCCTTTTCAAATCCTTCCGGAAAGTAAAAATCATTGACCAATCCGCCGTCACGCAATGTGGCATCAACGACTTTGATGCTCGGTCTGAAATCCATCAACTTTGAAAGTTCTTTCATTTTTAACTCCAATTTTTACTTTAATTCCGTCATTACGACGCTAAAATTCATTCCTATACATAGTATCAAAAAGCAATAGCTTTGAGAAGAGAAACTGCGTGATTTTATTTTTCCGTCGCACGCAAAATCCCGTCCCAATTTTCGGGCGGATTTTGAATCAGTTTTTCGCATTTTTCCACGAATTTCGCTGATGGCGCATCTTTCTCGTTTGAGGCGAATTTTTCTTTCGCTTTGGCAAAATCGCCTTTTACAAACAAATCGTAGGCTTCGTCGTAGATTTGGCGTTTTTCAGCGGTGTTTTCGTATTCGTACTGTGACATTGGCACGAAGACTTGCACGCCCTCTTTTTTGCCAACAACCGCAATGTTTGAAATCGGTCGGAATGCATATTCACAGCTGTTTTTGACGGCGCTTTCCATCGTTGCTTTTGAACACATTGTGTAAGTTCCGAACTGCTTGTTGATTCCTTCAAGGCGGCTTGCAAGATTCACCGTGTCGCCCATCATCGTATAGTCGAACCGGCTTCGGCTTCCCATGTTGCCCACGACGGCTTTTCCTGTGTTCAGTCCGATTCTCTGCACGAACGGCTTTCCTGTGACTTTGGTAAGCTCTTCTTGCATGTCGCGGAGCTTTTGCTGACAGGCGAGCGCGGCATCGACCGCCCGTTTTGCGTGGTCGGCTTGCTCGGTGGGCGCACCCCAGAACGCGATGATTGCATCGCCCTCGTATTTGTCGATTGTGCCACCGTGCGCAAGGATAATGTCAGTCATCGCGCTCAAATAATTGTTGAGCAAGTCGGTGAGTTCTTTTGGCGTGAGTTTTTCTGAAATCGAAGTGAAGCCTTGCACATCAGAAAAATATGCCGTGATTTCGCGCTCTTCGCCACCAAGATTGAGCTTCTCTGGATTCGCAATCAGATTTTCGATGACGGCGGGGCTTAAATACTGGCGGAACGCGGCTTTGAGGTAGCGTTTTTGATGCCCTTCGGTCATGTAGCCTTCAAAAATCGCCGTTATATATGAAAGAATGAACGCAAAAATGACCGTTGAAAGCGGAACAATCCAGCCCGCAAAGAAAATTGCGAACGCAAACGCAACCCATGCCGAACAAATCAGCAGGGCGAACAGCGTTTTTATGACGAGCGAAGAAATTTTTGCCTGAGAAATCGAGGCTCCGAGCAAAAATCCACCGATGATAGCCGCAAAAATGAACAAAATCGTGAAGATAATCGGCTCATCGTTGATGTACGATTCCTGCAAAATCGTGTCGAGCTGGCACAAATGCACGCCCACGCCAGGATAAGTCGCAGAAACAGGCGTTGCACAAATATCGAACAAACCCGGCGCATACAGCCCGAAAAACACATAATTTCCTTCAAATTGCTCTGGAGGGATAAAGTCGTCGTCAGATTCTGAAACGAAGCGACCGCGATAACGCGAGCGGTCGAGTTCAGGATGACTGGCTTCTGTCATTCCGAATTCATTTCGGAATCTCTGTTCACTTTCTTCTATTTCTAATTCACTTTGCAGAATCTGTTTTGCCGAATAGGGGGCAAAGCGGCTCAAATCATCGACATAGCGCACATACATGCCGCCTTTCCACGAACGCGGGATTTTTTCTAAATCAATCGTACCGTTTTTGACGAGATAACTTGAAATGGAAAGACCGTACTCGCCCGTAGCGGACGGCTCAACAGGGCTTCGGCGGGCAACACGGTCAGAATCAAGCGAAGAACTGACATTTCCGAGAAGCGCGGCAGAATCCCGAAGTGGCAAAATTGGCAGCGTTGGCTCTGAATCGTCATTCTCATAAAAAATCGTCTGAATCACACGCCCGAAATTTTTGGAACTTTCGGCAAATTTTTCATCGTCTTGCGTTCCATACACCGAATTTTCAGAATAAATCATATCGAACGCAAACGAAGCCGCATTCCCGCGATTAAAATAGTCAATCATCTTTGCGTATGCTTCCCGCGGCCACGGCCATCCCCAACCAAATTCCTCCTTTGCCCAGTCCAAACTTTCTTGGTCGAGCAAAACGAGCGCAATTTCTTCAGAAGGAGCATAATGGCGGGCAGAAAAACTCATTCGGCTGTCATACGCCATATTTTCTAGCCAAGTAAAAACGCCCAGTGCGGAAAGCGTAAACACCAAAACGGTGAGGGCAATGAGCGAAATCAAATTTTTACGGATGGATTTGAGCTTTTTCAATTTCATAGGAATAGTGTACCATAGTTTTTGTGAGCGCGAAACAGAAAAAAATGAGCCGATAAAAGGGGGAAAATCGGGAATTTTCGGGCGAATTTTGGCAAAATGAGCCGATAATTTTACAAAATGAGCCGATAAATCACTTTTTAGACTTGACAAATGGCAAAAATGAGCCGATAAATATAAACGATGCAAGGTCTTTTCGCACTCTACAAAAAAAACATTCCGATTCTTATCTTTGAGGAAAACGCGGACGAATACATTGTTTCCATAAAGAAGTTTTTCAATCTGCGCCACCTTCCCGTGCATCTTTTTACGAACGGCGTTGCTTCCGATGAAAACGAATACGGCATTTGCCAAAAGCTCGAAGATTTTTTCAACAACCGCATGATTCCCTACAGCCGCCGTGACTTCAAGCAAATGCTTTCCGAACTCGAAATCGAATCGAATGAAGAACTTGCCAAAAAAAGCTACTATCTGAGCCTTTCCGACCAATATTGGATTTGCAATGCCGATGACATGGGGAAAATCTGGTGGGAAGACATCAATTTCTTCACGAACGAATACGACGAGGCGATTGGCTTGCGCCTTATGACAGGCTCAAAGGCACTCAACAAGCACTCAAATTCGATTTCGCCCGACAACACTACGAACGGCGAGCTTCCCAAACGATGGGTGCGCAAAAATGGCAAAAACTATCTCGAAAAGGCGGGCACGGGCACGGAACAGCAAGAACCGCTCAACGAAGTGCTTGCAAGTGAACTGTGCCGCAGGCTTGGCATTCGCTTCGTTCCGTATGAGCTTGAAATCCGCGATGAAAATTATCTCTGCGTTTGCCCCGACATGGTTGACGAAAACACGGAGCTTGTTCCGATGGATTCCGTGTATCAGGACATAAAACTCACGGACGGCGTAAAATACGATTTTCAAAAACTCATCGAACGGTGCGAATTTTTCGGGATTCCGAACGCTGAAATCGATATTCTCAAAATCATTCTGCTCGATTTTATCATCGCGAACGAAGACCGCCATTCCTACAACCTCGCTTTTCTGCGCGAAGCCGAAACGCTCAAATGGATTGGAGTCGCGCCCGTCTACGATTCGGGAAAATCAATGTTCTTGAACAAAATCGACTTTGAGATGGAATGCCTTTCCTCGTTCAGAATTGAGTCAAAGCCGTTTGAAGAAAAACAATACTATCAGTTTCAGGCATTGCCGATGGAAAAACTCCACGGCGTGATTGATTTTTCTGCGCTTCAAGGCATTCAGGACTGGTACAAAGATTTTCTCGCGCCTCTTCGCCGCCTTTCTGAAGACAAAAAAATCGCGCTCGTGAAAAAACTTGACCAACGCATGAAAGAAGCACAGGAACTTCTCGAAGAAAAATACAAAAACAGCCCGCTTTCCGCGCAAAAGCAAGCTGAAAAGCCCGAAGCCCTTGTTTTGCGCCAACTTACGGAAAATCCGCGCCGCACAAAAGAAGAGCTTTCGGAAAATTTGGGCGTTTCCCGTGCGACCGTCACGCGTGCATTGCAATCACTCGTAAAAGCGGGAAGAATCACGCGCGTCGGTTCAAACAAAACGGGTCACTGGCAGGTGAATTAACGATTTTACTTGTTTTGTGCGAATCGTGCGGTGCGGTAGCTCGTGGTATTTGCAGGAAGCGTGATTTTTGTGAGAGATGCATTTACTTTTTCGATTCGCTTGTCTGGAGTCGGGTGCGTTTTGAACATGCCAGTTGAGCCGCTACTTGATGCAGATTTGAGCTGACCGAGCATATCAAGCATGGCGCGTGGATTGTAGCCGGCATTTGCCATGAGCGTGAGTGCGTGGGAATCTGCGTCAAATTCCTGTGTGCTTGAATAACCGTTGTTGACCATTGAAGTAACGACATCGCCTACCATATCATTTAAAGTCGCGCCATCACTTGCTGAATTTCGTGCTACGGAAACGGCTGCGCTCGTGGCACTAATTCCTGCGGCTGTCCATCGGCTCGTTTTGATTGCTTTAAGGCTGTGTTTGAGCTGAATATGGGCCATTTCGTGCGCGATGACACCTGCAAGAGAATCTTCATTGTTTGTGCACGCTAAAAGACCGCGTGTGATAAAGATATGTCCGCCGCTTGTTGCGAATGCGTTTACTTCGTTTGAATCCAAAATTTTGACATGGTAGCCGTTGAATGGTTCAGAATCTTCTGAATTAATTGCCAGCGTGTTGCAAATTTTGTTGAGGTATGATTCTTTTGCTGGAGCGGAATAAACTTTGTAATTCGTGAGAATTGTGGCAGCAACTGCCCGCCCAATGTAATATTCATTTTCTGGCGTGATTTCTTCCATTGCCTTTGAGGTACTTGCGGCTGCGGTAAGTCCTGCCGCCGTTTTTCCGTGACCTGTAGCAGAGGCAATTTCAGCTCCCGCCGAAAGCATATTCGTAAATCCGCTTGAAGTCGCACAAGAATTGAGCACAATGAGTAATAAGCAATGAACAATAAGTAATGTAAAGAAACTTCCCCGTTTTGCTCGGAATGCCAGTGATTTTTCCGTTTTCAATTTTCCGTTTTCAATTTTCAATTCGCTCATTACTCGCCTCCCTTCAAGTGACCTTCGCTGATGAAGGCGGAAAGTTCTGATTCTGAGACGGTGATTTGCTCGATTTTGTCAACTTCGGCGTAATTGAGGCTGGCGTTTGATGATTTGAATGCTTTTTCGGCTTCTGCGGAAAATCCTTTTCCTGCCAACGCGAGTTCGTTTGAAGAGGCGTTCACCGAGCTGCTTCCCGATTTTGCGATTTTCTTCGTGGTGAGGCTTCCGTTTGAAATCCAGCCCGAGACAGAAGCATTTGAAGCAAGCCGAACTTTTGATTTCGATGAAGTGCTTTCAAGCACAATCACTTGGTCGCCATACGAGACCGTGCCTATTTTTTTAGAGAAAAATCCCGTGCCGCTTTTGAGGGCAGTTGATTTTACCGAGACATAAACCGTCGCGTTCGTTTTGAACGAAGCGGCAAAAACGAAACTTGCGCAAACGGCAAGCACGCCTAAAAGACAAAGTAATTTTTTCATAGTGGAATTATTTTAAACCATATTTTCGGAAAATTGAAGTAATTTACAAAAATATCCAAAAGATTATACTTTAGTTTATGGAAAATCCTTTGTCGCACATTTTGCCGTCGGCGTTTCATTTTATGGCTTTGAACGGCTCCCAGCTCATGCTTTTGGTCGGAATCATGATGTTTTTTGGCTCGTTTGGCGGGCGCATTTTTCAGAAGTTGAAGATTCCGCAGGTCGTCGGCTACATTGTGATTGGAATTGTGATTGGCGTGTCGGGCTTTGTGCTGCTCGGAAAGGACACGGTTGCCGCATTGAACCCGATTTCCACCGCCTCGCTCTCTCTGATTGGCTTTTTGGTCGGCGCGGAGCTTAAAATCGATGTGATTAAAAAATACGGAAAGCAATTCGTTGGCATTTTAATCGGCGAGTCGATTACGCCGTTCTTCGTTGTGGGAATTTTGACGGGGAGCGTCACCTACCTTTTCACAAAATCGCTTGCGCAGTCGCTTTCGTTCGGGCTTGTTTTGGGCGCGATTTGTGCCGCGACCGCCCCCGCCGCCACCACCGATGTTCTAAAAGAATACCGCACGAAAGGCCCGCTCACCACCACGATTTTGGGAATCGTTGCAATGGACGACGCGGTGGCTCTCATTTTGTACGCGATTGCCGCCACGATTTCAGCCCCCTTGCTCGGCGGTCACTCGGTTTCCTTTTTGGCGCAACTCGGCGCAATCGCCTACGACATTTTCGGCTCGGTCGTGCTCGGCCTGGCGTTCGGATTCGTGCTCAATCTGATTCTTAAAAATATCATGAACAATGACGGGCGCGTCTTGGGATTTTCGCTCGGAACGCTCTTTTTGTGCACGGGTTTGTGTAATTCACTCGGCTTGGACAACATTCTTTCGGCGATGTTCATCGGCTTTTTTATGACGAATTTCGCGCATCCCAAAACGAACGCAATGTTCAAGCTCGTCGAAAAATTCACGCCGCCGATTTATGTGCTGTTCTTCGTGACGGTGGGCGCAAAACTCAACATTTGGATTGTCACGCCGTTCATCGCAGTTATCGCGCTTTTGTATGTGGGCGGGCGAACGCTCGGAAAAACAATCGGAAGTCGCTTGGGTGCGCGGCTCACGGGTGCGCCTGAGAGCGTGCGAAAATATCTTCCGTACTGTCTTTTGAGCCAGGCGGGGGTCGCAATCGGTCTTTCCATCGCGGCGGGGAACGATTTCCCTGATTCAATCGGTCCGCAAATCATGCTCATTATCACGGCAACGACTTTTATCGTGCAGATTTTGGGTCCAATTTGCGTAAAATACGGCGTAACAAAAGCGGGTGAAGTCGGCTTGAATGTGACGGCGGAAGATTTGATGAAAAACGCGAAAGTCTCGGACATTTCAATCAAAGGGCATGTCATCTGCCGCCCTGAATCCTACACGATTGTGAACGACACCGACATGGTTGGGAAAATCATCTCAAATTTTACGCACCACGAAAACATGAATTACGAAGTGCGCGGTTCTGAAGGCGAGCACAAAGGAAAACTCGTGGGGCAAATTTCTATCGAACATTTAAAAGAAACCATGCAGATTGGCGACATGGGCGAATTCTTGCTCGCAATGGACATTATGGAAAAGCCGAAAGTGACCTGCAAGCCCGACCTTTCACTCCCCGAAGCCTACCAGCTTTTCACCGACTATGACACCGAAGCCGTGTGCGTGGTGAATGAAGCGAACGAGCCGCTCGGAATTCTTGAAAAATTCGCCGTTGACCACTACATTCACTCGCGAATCGTGGAATTGGAGCACAAATTGGCGAAAATGGAAAATTAACGAACTAACGATAGTTAAGTAAAAGTTGTTTCCCTTACTTTATGATTACCCATGTTGCGCCAGTGCCCCCCAT
Organism: Treponema sp.; assembly: GCA_017464425.1. Lineage (GTDB taxonomy): Bacteria > Spirochaetota > Spirochaetia > Treponematales > Treponemataceae > Treponema_D. Next base: position 19,719 of record JAFUDX010000034.1, on the reverse strand, counting down.
TGCTCTATCGGGATGGCCTGACGAACCTAAATTTTTGTTCTGTTCGATGAATGTGCGAACCATTTGCCCCAAAACGGGATCACTTCCATGTGAGTGATTGCCTTTTCCGTGAATAATCAGAATTTTTTTGAGTCCGCGTCGGATACAGTCATTTACGAATGAATTGAGCTTGTTCCATGCTTCATCGCGGGTAAGTCCGTGCAAATCAATTCTGGCTTCTGGTCTCATTGTGCGAAGATATTCACGGCTTTCCATTTTTGCTCGTTCTTCATATTCTGCGGCTGCCTTATCTTTATCAGTCACACCGTATCGGCGAAGCCACAATTCCATCGGATTGATTGTTTTTTGCGAGTCAAGCTTCATCTGCTCTTCATAGAGGCGACCTTCGGCAGCAAGTTTTGCTCGTTTTTTGGCCGCTTTTTCTTCTGGAGTAGGCGCATTTGCCATTTTATGCGAAACTTGAGGCACTTTTGGCTTTTCGCGGGCTGCTTTTTTTTGCTCTTTTTGGGCAGTGTCCCATTGGTTAAGTATGTCGCCAAAATTCATAGACTGTTCCTTATTTTATTTGAATCAGATTTTCTGTGAGCGTCCAGCCTGAAAATGTTTCATATTCAATGAATGACCAATCGCCCGCATGTTCTGAGATTTTTACTTTTTGACCGCCAGAAAACTGTTGCCCGACGGCGGATTTTTCTGGAATGGAATAAATCTTTCCGCCTGAAAATATAGCATATTTTTTGCCAGAAAGTCTTTGGAAAAAGGTGAGTTTTTCTTTTTTTGCGCGTTCCTCAAAATCTTTTTTTGTGAGCGATTTTTCTTCTTGATTTTGAACTTCTTGGGCAGGTTTTTCAAATGAGGATGCGAAAACCGTGTTGTTTTTTGAAAAATAACTATCGTTAGTTTGGTATTTTTCATTTGATACGCTAATTTCAATGTTCTGTGGGAGCGAAAGTGTCTTTTGTGAGCCATTGTATGAAACGGCAGTTACGGAAATTTGGGGAAGAGTATAGATGCCTTCTTTTAAAATTTGCCATTCAAATTGAGAAAGATTTTTTGCTTCGTTTGTGAATTGTGTGATTTTTTGAGCACCGTTTGCAAAATCTGAGCGGGTGATTTCGGTAAAAATCGAATCTTTGGGAATCGTCCATTTATAGTCGAGAATTTGCACGCCATATCGGAGAAACACCGTAAACGAAATTTTTTCGCCTTTTTTGACGAACAGTGATTTTTGACCGTTTTTGAGCGTTGTAAGATTTGCGGGGCGTTTAAATTGAATCTCAAGAACGGGCGAAATCAAGGCAGGATTTTCCCGAACTATCGTTCGTTCAAATTCAAAATAGCTTGGCCTTCCGTTGATTTTCACAAGCAGCGGAGAAAATTGTGTGATTCCAGATTCTGAAAAATTAAACCAGAGCGAAATCACTGTTCCGCGATGCCCATTTTCGCTTACAAATTCTTCTTTTTTTGATGAAAGAAAGGCTGTTCCGAGCGGTAAATCCGGCAGTTCCATAGTAACGGTGTGAGGTTCAACATCTTCAAGTTCAAGAATATAGCAATTTTCAGTTTGGGTAAAAAAAATGTCAGATTGAGCCTTAACTTTTAAATCAGCAAAAAGCGGTACGCAGAGAAAAATAGTGAACATCAAAGAAAAGTGTTTTTTCATACATCCTAACGGGAAAAATCGAAAAAGTTGAATTATTGAAAATTCTGATGTATCCTAAATTATATGCACAATGAAAAGTTTTTGAAAGTCCTTGCGCGGCAGTACCCAACCGAACGAGCCGTCATCTCAGAAATCGTCAATTTGCAGGCAATTCTCTCGCTTCCCAAAGGCACGGAGCATTTTTTGACCGACATTCACGGCGAATACCAGCAATTCTCGCATGTCTTACGGAACGGCTCAGGCTCAATCAAAACCAAAATCGAAGAAGTGTTCGGAAACACCGAAACGGCTTCAACCAAACGCGCGCTTGCCACGCTCATTTACTATCCCAAAGAAAAACTTGAAATCGTGCGGCAGACCGAAAAGGGCGAAGATTTAAACGACTGGTACACGGTTACGCTCCACCGCCTCGTTGCCATGCTTCGCCGCGTTTCCTCAAAATATACGCGCTCAAAAGTGCGCAAAATCATGCCTGAAGATTTTGCCTATGTCATCGAAGAGCTGATTACCGAAAAAGAAGAACTTTCCGACAAACAGGCGTACTACAATCAGATTTTGCAGACCGTCATTAGAATCGGGGCGGCTGAACCCTTAATCGAAGCCCTCTGCAACATGATTCAAACGCTCGTCATCGACCATTTGCACATTATCGGCGATATTTTCGACCGAGGACCAGGCCCGCACCAAATTTTGGATAAACTGCTTCACTATCACTCGCTCGACATTCAATGGGGGAACCACGATGTCGTGTGGATGGGAGCGGCGGCAGGGAGCAAAATCTGCATCGCGAATGTCGTTCGGCTCTGCGCCCGCTACAACAATCTCGATGTGCTTGAAGAAGGCTACGGAATCAACCTCACGCCGCTCGTCACTTTCTGTATGAAAGCCTACGGTCACATGGACAGGCACGCCGTTCACAAGGCGATTTCGCTCATTCAGTTCAAGCTCGAAGACGCTATGATTCGCGCGAATCCCGAATTTGAAATGCAAAACCGCCTCATTCTCGACAAAATCAACTGGGAAAAAGGCACGGTCACAATCGATGGCACTGAATGGAAGCTGAATTCCGAAAATCTGAGTAACGATTTTCCAACGGTGAACCGCTCAAAGCCGAACGAACTTGACGAAGACGAAACAATTGTAATGAACCGCCTCGCCTATTCGTTCATGCACTGCGAAAAATTGCAGAATCATGTCAAATTCCTCTACAAAAAAGGAAATCTCTACAAAGTCTTCAATGGAAATTTGCTCTACCACGGCTGTATGCCGCTCGATTCCGAAGGGAAATTCCTCAAAGTCACGCTGTTCGGCAAGGAATTTTCGGGAAAAGCCCTCTACGACGAGCTTGAAGTGTGGGCGAGGAAAGGCTATTTTTCAAAACCAGGCACAAAAGAAAAGGAAAAAGGCGAAAGCATTCTCTGGTATTTGTGGACAGGTCCAAAATCGCCGCTCTTCGGAAAAGACAAAATGGCGTGCTTTGAAAACATGTTCATTGCCGAAAAAGAAGCAAGTCGCGAGCATAAAAATCACTACTACGATGAAGTTGAAGATGTTGCCACCGTTGAGGCAATACTCACCGAATTCGGCTTAGACCCCAAAACGGCGCACATCATCAATGGGCATGTGCCGCAGGAAGTCAAAAAAGGCGACTCGCCGATTAAATGCGGCGGAAAATTGCTCATCATTGACGGCGGATTTGCCGCAGCCTACCACGAAAAAACGGGCATCGCAGGCTACACGCTCGTGTGTAATTCGTACGGTTTGCGCCTTGTCGTGCACGAAAAATTTACGAGCTGTGACCAAATGATTGCAACAGATTCTGACATCGTAAGCGACACAATCACCGTAGAAAAATTCCCGTCTCGTCACTATGTCGCCGACACAGACCGAGGACAGGAAATAAAAGAGCAGATTGAAGAACTCGAAGATTTGCTTGAAATGTACCGACGGGGGCACTAGTTTACTGCAAAAAGTGAAGAAAATTGACATAAATAATAATATATATATGGTATAGCATTTACTTGAGGTATGACTTTTTCGCTTTTATTTTCCTCTGTCATACATAAGGAGTTTTTAATGGCAACAAAAGTGGCAAAAAACGAGAAACGGCGCACAAGTCTTCTCGTAGTCTTGTTGGTGAGCATCGGTCTCACAATTACCATTCTTAATTTCATTCAGACAAAACGAATGGTAAAGGGCGAAACAGGAAACGGCACGGTTGCAGGTCACGATGCCGCACGGGACTTGGTATGTTTTCAGCCGATTTTAGGCACGCCGTGGAGTTTTGCAATCTCCATTCCTTCCGACATGATTTATGATTTGGTCACAAAAATCCGCAATCAGACGATGATCTGCGGAACGCTTACCGTCATCTTTACGATTCTCATCGCGGGAATTCTTATCAGCAGGCTCTTGAAGCCTTTGAACCGCGTGAATGAGGGGATGGACGCAATCGCTTCGGGCGAGGCTGATTTGACCCGCCGTATTGACATCAAACTCAACAATGAAATCGGGGCTGTCGTAGACGGATTCAATAAATTTGCCACAAAAATGCAGACGATTATCAGCGATGTGAAGAACTCAAAGAATGATTTGAGCGAGGCGGGGCAGAACATGAGCGCGACTGCTCAAGACACTTCGGCGGCAATCACGCAGATTATCGCGAACATTGAGAGCATGCACGGTCAGATTTCAAATCAGGTGCGAAGCGTGAACTAGACGGCGAGCGCGGTCAACGAAATCGCGTCAAACATCGAGTCGCTTGAGAATATGATTCAAACGCAGTCTTCTGGCGTAACGCAGGCAAGCGCGGATGTCGAAGAGATGATTGGAAACATCACTTCGGTCAACATGAGCGTCGACAAAATGGCGGCTTCGTTCAAGAGTCTCCAGAGCAACACTCAGAGCGGAATCGTAAAGCAGCAGGCGGTGAACGAGCAGATTCAGCGAATCGAACAGCAGTCGGCAATGCTCCAAGAGGCGAATGCGGCAATTTCTGCAATCGCCGAGCAGACAAATCTTCTTGCCATGAACGTGGCAATTGAGGCGGCTCATGCGGGTGAGGCAGGAAAAGGCTTTGCGGTCGTTGCCGACGCGCTCCACAACATGAACGACAGCACCGTCGAAGTCAGAAACGCGGCGGCTGAAATGAGCGAAGGAAACAAGATGATTCTTCAGGAAGTGAGCAGCTTGCAGAACTTTACTCAGGCAATGCAGGGCAGCATGGACGAAATGGGCATCGGCGCGAGAAAAATCAACGAGAGTTTTTTGACTCTTTGAACACAGCAATTATGACAGCACATTGACTTTCTCTTTGCATTTTGTTAGCATATACTAACTTTTACTGCTTGGAGAAACGAACATGGCTTCATCACATACATCACCCAGACAAAAATCCCCGCTTTCGCGCATCCTTGCGTTTGCGGGCGCGTACAAGGCACTCACTTACGTGGGGCTGTTTCTTTCTGCCGTGGCGCAAGTCTGCGGCATGATTCCCTACATCTGCGTGTGGCTCGTCCTGCGCGACCTGATTGCCGCAGCCCCCGACTTTTCCCGTGCAAGCCAAATCGCCCGCTACGGCTGGATTGCGTTCGGTTTTGCCACGCTCGGCATCGCCATCTATTTTCTTGCGCTTTTGTGCACGCACCTTGCGGCATTCAAGACGGCGAGCAACATCAGAAAGCGCGGCATGGAGCATCTGATGAAAGTGCCGCTCGGATTTTTTGACGAGAACGGGTCGGGGCTGCTCAGGAACAGGCTTGATGGCGCGGCAAGCGAGACCGAAACGCTCCTTGCCCACAACCTTGCCGACATGGTGGGAACGGCGGCGATGTTCGTTGCGATGCTCGTCTTGATGTTCGTGTTTGACTGGCGAATGGGAGCGGCGTGTATGCTCTCAGCGGTTATTTCGATTGCCATGCTCTGCGTGATGATGAGCGGAAAGAACGCCAAGCTTATGCTGATTTATCAAAGTGCGCAGGACGAAATGGCGAAGGCGGGAACGGAATATGTGCGCGGCATTCCCGTGGTCAAAGTTTTTCAGCAGACCGTCTATTCGTTTCGCGCGTTCAAAGAGGCGATTGAAAACTACAGCGAAAAAGCGGAGCTGTACACTGACGGCGTGTGCCGCCTTCCCCAGTCGGTGAACCTGACGGTGACGGAAGGCGCGTTCATTTTCCTTGTGCCAGCATCTCTCTTGCTTGCACCCGCAGCCCTTTCGCATGGAGATTTTGCCTCGTTCGTCACGGATTTTGCGTTTTACGCCGTGTTCAGCGCGATAATCTCAACCGCGCTCGCAAAAATCATGTTCGCTTCAAGCGGAACGATTCTCGCAAACACCGCCCTAAAGCGAATCGAATATGTGATGGACGCGCCCGTCCTTGAACAGTGCGAAAATCCCAAGTCACCGAGCGGAAACAGCATTGCATTCAGAAATGTGTCGTTTACCTATGCGGGAAGCGACCGCCCTGCGCTCTGTGATGTGTCGTTCACCGCCGAAAGCGGGCAGACGGTCGCGCTTGTTGGACCGAGCGGCGGCGGAAAGACCACGGCGGCAAGCCTGATTCCGCGTTTTTGGGATGCGAGCGAGGGCGAAGTTCTGCTTGGCGGCGTGAATGTGAAGGAGATTTCGCAGAAAGTCCTTATGGAAAAAATCGCGTTCGTGTTCCAGAATTCGCGCCTATTCAAAACCTCGATTCTAGAAAATGTGCGCGCCGCCCGCCCCGAAGCCACGCGCGAGGAAGTGCTTTCCGCGCTCAAAGCCGCGCAATGCACCGACATCATCGAAAAACTGCCCGACGGAATCGACACCGTTATCGGAAGCGAAGGCACTTATCTTTCGGGCGGAGAGCAGCAGCGTGTCGCCCTTGCCCGCGCCATCTTAAAGGACGCGCCCGTCATCGTTCTTGACGAAGCGACCGCCTTTGCCGACCCCGAAAACGAAGCCCTCATCCACGCCGCCCTCAAAACCCTCACGAGCGGCAAAACCGTCATCATGATAGCCCACCGCCTTTCCACCGTCGTCGGCGCAGACAAAATCATCGTCCTCAAAGACGGAAAAATTGCCGAAACTGGCACGCACGACGAACTGAAAGCCGCCGACGGCGTGTACGCGCACATGTGGGCAGAGTACAACAAAGCAGCGGAGTGGAAGATTTAGGGGGGAAGATGGGCGTTCCCCGCCTGTCGGCGGGTCGGGCTTTTCGGGGTTCCGCTATCGCTCCATTGCTTCATTTCATTCCGCAACAAGCCTTGCGGCTTGCCCCTACAATCCCTTGCGCATTTTACACAATTTTTTTTTATTTTGCAAAAATACTGTAATTTTCTCCAAATTTATGTTACAGTATTACAGAAAAATGCAGACGACAAAAATCAACAACCGCCGTTATCTCGGCAACAAATACAGACTTCTCCCGTTCATCACCGATGTGATTTCGGCGGAGTGCGGTGATTTTGACACTTTCGCGGACATTTTCGCGGGAACGGGTGCGGTTTCTTCGGCTTATACAGATAAGCAACTTATTACAAATGATATTCTTTACAGCAACTATCTTTGCCACCTCACTTGGTTTTCCGATGAGCCGTTTGACGAAAAGAAAATCGAAAAGTACATCGCATATTTCAACAGCGACATTCCCTATCAAGAAAACTATATGACGCAAAACTTTGCAAACACTTATTTTTCCGACAAAGTGTGCTCAAAAATCGGCTTTATCCGCGAATACATCGAAAACGAATACAACGCGCAGAAAATCAATGCGAAAGAGCGGGCAATGCTCATTACTTCCTTGCTTTACGGTTTGGATAAAATCGCGAACACCTGCGGACATTACGACGCTTACCGCCAAAATGCAGAGCTGACGGACGAATTGACGCTTGCGCTTCCCGAACCGAACGCGAACCTGCGCCACAACGAATGTTTCAACTGCGACACGAACGAACTCGCCAAACGCATTTCCGCCGATGTCGTCTACATCGACCCGCCGTATAACTCGCGCCAGTACAGCGATGCGTATCATCTTGTGGAGAATATCGCCCGCTGGAAAAAGCCCGAAGTCTTTGGCGTTGCGAAGAAAATGGACAGAACCGCGCTTAAAAGCAAATACTGCACCCGCGCCGCGCCGAAAGCCTTTGCGGACTTGATTCACGACTTGCGGGCAAAGTACATCGTCGTTTCCTACAACAATATGGCGAAGAAAGGCAATGACCGCTCGAACGCCCGCATTTCCGACACGGAGATTCTGACCACCTTGCAGGCAAAAGGCACGGTCAAGACTTTTTCCGAGCAGTTCAAGGCATTCACCACGGGAAAGTCGGAACATCTCGACAACGAAGAGAGGCTTTTTGTCTGCAAATGCAACTGAGTGCAAAATCCGACATCATAAAATCCCCGCTCAACTTCATGGGTGGAAAATACAAACTTCTTCCCCAACTTTTGCCATTGTTCCCCGACAATGTTCACACTTTTGTCGATTTGTTCTGCGGCGGTTGCAATGTCGCTGTGAATGTTGCCGCTGAAAAAATTATCTGCAACGACAAAGACGAAAAATTGATTGGATTGCTTTCTTTTTTCAAGCAGACAACTTTTTCTGACTTGTTCCCAAAAATCAAAAAAATCATCGCAGATTTCAATTTGTCCGATTCAAATGCGAACGGCTACGATTTTTACAACTGCAACTCGTCAAGCGGTTTGGGAAATTTCAACAGAAACGGCTTTACTGCCCTGCGCGACAAATTCAATTCGCTGTCGCCTACAGATGAAAATTATTTTTTAATGCTCTATGTGCTGATTGTTTACTCGTTCAACAATCAAATCCGTTTTAATTCGGACGGAGAATTTAATCTTCCTGTCGGCAAGCGCGATTTCAATATCAAAATGCAGAACAAATTGAAATCATTTTTGACCGCTCTTGGAACGCAGAGTATTTATTTTATAAATAAGGATTTTTCCGAAATACCGCCAAGCGAACTGACCGAGCAAGATTTTGTCTACGCCGACCCGCCGTATTTAATCACTTGCGCGACCTACAACGAAAAATCTTGGAACGAAGCGGAAGAAAAACGACTGCTTTCTTACTTAGATGAACTTAATGAAAACAATATCCGTTTCGCGCTTTCAAATGTGCTTTCGACCGACAACAAAACAAACGCAATCTTGCAAGACTGGCTGACCACACACAAAAATTATATATGTCATCACTTGGATTTTTCCTACAGCAATTCAAATTATCATAAAAAAAATATAGCACAAACGGACGAAATTTTGATTATGAATTATTAAATACTTTCTCACTGATAAACATTACTCGCAAGAACATATTTTATTCAAATCTATTTCGTTTTTTCTTAGGTTTATTAATTGGTGAACTCAAAATCTCATCAATTACTACCGAATCCCACTGAGGTTTCTTCCCAATTTCTTTTTCTGCTAAACCTCTCAAATAGTTTATTCTCTCCTCTGACACCGTTCGATATCCATTGTCGATGCTTTTCTTTTCAACATATAGAGTTCTATTGTTAAGCCATTCTTGTGACGATTGATATTTTTCCAACCATTCAAGTTCTTTTTTATGATATATATCCAACTCATCTGTTATATTTTGGAAAAGAGTTTCTACTTTGTTATAATCATTATCAACATCTTCTACATTATAAATATATTCTGACCATTTAGCAGCTATTTCGGCTCTAGCCATTCTTCTATGACTAAGTAACTCTTTTTTGTCTTGGGGTTGATTTACAAAGTAAAAATAATAATGTTCTTCTGATTTTTGTTTTGAAAACTTTGATTTACAACTTAGATTTGTAAAAGCAAATAAAAAAAGCAAAATCATAACAATAGCAACTGATATTTTTTTCATCTACACACCTCTTAACAGTCAATATTTTACTACAACTTCCTTATTCAAATAATGATTTTATCCACTGTGTAAGTTTCTTTGTTAATTCATCTTCATCTTTCCAAACAATCATCTGTTTTTGGCTTACATCGAAATGTGGTCGCATATTCTTTTCTTGGCTGTCAAAAGATTCTTTCTTGCAACAAAAAATGACTTCCTTTCCCAAGCCATAGGCATAGCCCGCCTCATAATATGCTCCCGTGTTCGGAATAGAAATGTCAATGACGAGAAATTTTGAGTCTCGGATTTTCTTGAACATTTCGGGAACAATCTGATGATTATGAGTGACCTCATCGATAAGAATCGGATGGTAGCCAGCGTTTGTGATTCCCAATTTTAGAGCTTCCCTTGTCATTTTTGCTTCTTCATCAAACGACATTGCAATAAAAATATTCTTGTTGTTTTTGTCGGCAATTTCCAATTCTTCAATCCGTTGCCAGCCGTTTGAATTTAATTCTGCATGAATCGGGAATTCATCGTTAATACTTTTTCCAATCGTGGCGTAATCTACATTTTTGCCCCCCAGATATGAGATGATTTTATGAATTTGGGGGTTGATTTTTAAAAAATCTAATTTCGTTCCATCTACATTAAACCTGTGGATAAAAAAGGCACTGCAAAATGTTTCGTATGGATACTCTATTGTATTGCCGAAAAACTCTGATTTCCGAGCAATGTCTAAAAGCATATATTCGATTTTCGCTGAAAACTTTGACGGATATAAATCTTCCACGGAATCAAGCGGAATAAATCTTGGTCTTGCAAAATCATTTTTATTCTCGTCATAGAAAGTTTTGTCACCTATAATTCGGGTGTCTGACCTTTTTGAGTGATACAAAATCCCTGCGATTTTATCTTTTACAGATTCAAGTTTTTTTAAGTCGAAAGTGTTGATAACATATCTTCCACAAACAGGGCAAATGATAAATAAAGTTTCCCATTTGCGATTGTTATGTTCGAGATTCTGACTTTCACAGAATGGACAGCGGTTTTCGTTAATATCTTGTGTAATGACCAAATTTTCATACATAAACTTATGTTCTCTTTCCTATTGTATTTCAGCAATTTTTTCTTTCAATTCAGCATACCATTCTTTTGGTGCAAGCGGACTTTCTTGTAATTCGTGGAACAGCCTATACAGTTGCGGATATTTTACACCGTTTCGCAGAATCGCAATCAACAGTTCATTTTCAAGTGGTGTTATCATCATTCCGTTTATCACTTCATCGCCGTTGCGACCGCCGTAGTATTCCATCTTGCGACGATTGCGGAAGTCGGAAATGACATTTATGTGCAAGAAGTTCGTGATAAAAACGCAGTAAGAATCCAATTCTTTGTGCGAAAGCATATATTCGCCCAAATGCCTTGAAACAGGCTCCATTTCCATACGCCGTTGGTTTGTTGAATCTGCTAAAGTTGCTTCAATTAAGAGAGTGTGTTTCGGATAACCGTTTTCTGCTTCGTATTGGAAAACTAAGTCTGCTTCGCCACCGCCCGCGTGAGTTTTTGGGAGCAAGTCCGCTTCAAGCGACAAATTCATAAATGAAAGAATGTTTCCTTTTCGTTCGCTGATTTTATACCAAGCAATTCCCAATATATACTCAAAGATTGTCGGAATATCGGCATCGTCTGTAACGAGTTCCTGAATTTCTTTGTCAGCCCGCTTCCCGATAAGTTGCAGAATGTAAATAAGTTGCGTATCAGAAAAACGCTCGTCAATGAGTTTGTTAAAGCGTTCAGTCCTTTCATCTGCGACAAATTGTTTGATGTCGCCAATTTGTGAAAATGAAGTTTTGTTGTCCTTATTGATTGCTTTGAGTAACTTCGCTTCGTCTAATTTTAAAAACGGTGAAATTTCTTCAAGCGTTTGCAATTCTGCAAGTTTGTCTGTTTTTTCAAACGCGAGATTGTAAAATTCATCGGGTAAAAGTGAAAAATAATACTTTGGGATTACATCGAATTTCACCTGTTCATCTGCAAACAAAAGCGTGTCGGAAATTTTGAGGTAACGGCGGTTCAAGTCAAAATAATCTTCAAGCGTTCGCTCGATTTTTATCAAGTGCATTGTTTTGAAGAAAACGGTCTTGAACGCTTTTTCATTTTCAAGATTTGAAAACATATTTGCAAGGTGCAACTGTGCAAGTGGTGACTTTTTGATTGAAGCACTTGAAGAAGTCTTAAACAAGAACTTTCTCCAATGCGTTTTTACATTGCCGATGTTGGAAGATTCATAAAGATTCAAAATTGCTTTTGGTGATTTGTCGTCATCAAAGTAAACTTTTTTGATTGCGTTGTACAAAGGCAAATATGCTCTATCGTAATCCTTACTTTTGCGGTTCAAACCGACTTTGCAAAAAGTTTCTTCGGTAACAGTCTTTTCAGCAATGAAGTAATCGAGCGCATCTTTGTAGTTCTGCTGTTGCATAAAAATTTCTGTAACAATTTCGCCCACGCTTGCACCTTTTCCGCGAAAATCAGAAAGTTTGCTTTCGATGAACTCCGTTGTTTGCTTGCTTATGCAGAGCGGGAACAAATACATAAACTCTTCTTTGCTTAAATACGCAAACTTTTTGAGAAGTCGGGCAAGCAGAACAAACGGACGGACACCTGTATCCTTGTCGATTGTGATATAAGTTTTAAGAAGTTGCTGAAAATATATGAAACTGTCTTTTGGAATCTGCAAGAAGTTGTCGCTAGAAAAATCACCGCTCTTTGCAATTTCAAGCAGTTTCGCGCCGACTTGCGTAACTCTGCGATTATCGTCAATCAAGCCAATGTCGCGCATTCCCGAAGTTTTCTGTCGCGCGTCCTTTGCCTTGCGCGGAGCATCGCCATCCTTCAAAAATCCGCGTTCTTTGATAAAATTGTAATACACTTCTTGAATCGGCTCATTGCTTTCCCATTTTTCATCTTTATATTCTGTTTTCTGCCAAAACTTATTGAGCAAATCAAGTTGCTGTTCAATCTTCTGATTGAAGTTCTGCATACGGAAACTGGTTGTTCCCAAACTGTAGTAAAATGATTTGAAAGCGATGTTTTCTTCTGACATAAGGAAATTATAGCACGGAAACGGCTTTTTGTTTAGTAGCAAGCCGAGCGCAAGGGATTGTAGGGGCGCGAAGCGTTGCGGAACGAAGTGAAGCAATGGAGCGCGGTTAGCGCGGAACCCGCGAGTTTGCCAAAGGCAAACTCGTAACGAGAAATGCAAAGCATTTCTCGCAAAAGCCCGACCCGCCGACAGGCGGGTGCGCCCAAAATAAAACCACTTGAAAAACTGATTATGTCTATTCCCATGTAGAATTTTTTCTCACAAAAAGGTAGCATTTTTACTGTAAGACTTCCGCCAGTCAGTTGCATCTAAAGAACGCGAGCGATGAAAAAGGAGATTGCGCAATAATCGAGGGAATAAATTGACCATACAAGAGCAGATTCAGAACGGCGAAAGCCGCACATTGGAATACAAATCAGAATTACCGCAGGATTCTCAGAAATGGATTAAGACAATCATTGCCTTTGCGAACGGGGCTGGCGGAAAATTTGTCATTGGGGTGAACAACAAGCGGGAGTTTGTGGGGATTCCGAAGAGCGTTGATTTGTTTGAACTGAAAGACACTATTGCTGATACAATTGCCCAAATGTGCGAGCCGCAGGTTATGTTTGACATAACGGCGGAAATGGTTGGGAACTCGCAGCTTCTGACGGTGCAGGTATTTCCGGGAAATGCCACGCCATATTACATAAAATCGCTCGGCAAAGAAAACGGAACTTTTATTCGTCTTGGCGCAACCACACGAAATGCCGATTGGACGACTCTAGATGAACTTACGAACCGCGGGCGGCATGTTTCTTATGACGAGCTTGCCTATTCCTCGCTTGCGGTTGATGAAGCCGATATTGCCTATCTCTGCAAAGATTTTTCCGAGCGGGCAAAACGGGAAATCACAAGAAAGGACTTGGAAAATCTGAATGTGCTTACTGGCAACAAAAAAGATGTTGCCACAAATGCCTATGCTATTCTCTTGGGAAAGCACGAATATACTTCTCGCATTCAGTGTGCGCGTTTTAGGGGAAAAGAGCGTGTCGATTTTCTTGATAAAAAAGAATACGAAGGTTCGCTTTGCGAGCAGATAGACGGCGCGTATAAATTCGTTCTGAACTATCTGAGCATGGCGGTTGAAATAAACGGCATTGTACATGATGAACGATACGAACTTCCGCCAAAGGCAATACGAGAGTTGATTATCAATGCCGTCATTCATCGCAATTACCAGATGAGTTCCAGCGTACAGGTCGCAGTCTACGATGACCGTGTAGAAATTTCTTCACCGGGCAGTCTTTACGGCACTTTGACGCTTGAAGAAGCATTGCACGGCCGTTCTTCAATCCGAAACATAACGCTTGCCCGAGTTCTGGAAAAAATTGATGTGGTTGAAGGATGGGGTTCGGGCTTTAAGCGGATAAAAATGCAGTGTGAGGAATACGGTGTTGCTTTTCCTGAATTCACGGAAATCGGTGATATGTTCCGCGTGAATTTTTATCGCCCCTCGTATGCAAAAATCGGCGATAAATCGGCGATAAATGCAAAAATCGGCGATAAATCGGCGATAAACGCTGAAATCGGCGATAAATCGGCGATAAATTACAAGGAGCGCATACTTACCTATCTGCAAGTGCATACTGATGCAAAATCGCAGGAGATTGCGTTACATATCGGACTGAAACTTTCTCGTACCAAAGATTATCTTTCAGAACTTGCAGAAGATGGAAAAATCGTTCCGAACGGGGCGAATAAAAATAGAACATATTCCCTAAAGCCAAACTGATTGTGCAAAGATTTTCTCCATGCTATGCGGCTTCCCCTCTTGCCCTTCCTTAAAAGTTAGCATATACTAACACTTATAAGGAATATCAAATACTATGTTCGGCGAAAACTTCAAGCGAAAATATGCGCTTTCTGACAAGGGCGTTTCTAACACAAAAAAAGGCATGGTCTGGACGGTCATCGTGAATCTTGTCGTCATGGGCGGCGTGTCGGTTCTGTACCTGCTTATGGAAAAGTTCATGCTCGTTCATACGGGCGGGGCGGGGCTTCCGAGCATCGCGCTTTTTGCGGCGTTGATTCTCGGCTTTGTCGTTCTTTCGCTCGTCACGCACTGGGAGCAGTATCGAAGCACTTACGGGCTGGTTTACGGCGAGGTCAAGAATATGCGGCTTTCGCTTGCTGAGCGGCTCCGCACGCTTCCGCTTTCGTTTTTTGCCAAGCGCGACATTGCCGACCTTACTGAAACGATTATGGGCGATGTGAACCGCATGGAGCATGTGTGGTCGCATGTGCTGGGCTACTTGTACGGCGCGTACATTTCCACGGCGATTATTGCAGTCGGCCTCTTTGCGATTGACTGGCGGCTTGCGCTTTCCTGCCTGTGGGGAGTGCCCGTTGCGTTCGGTCTGTTGTTCGGAAGCCGAAAAATGGCGGAAAAAAATGCGGCGGCGGCAAAAAAGGCGGGGCTGGTCGCTTCGGACGGCATGCAGGAAACGATTGAAACGGTGCGCGAAATCCACGCGACCAATCAGGAATCGCGCTACCTTTCTTCGCTCTTTGAGAAAATCGACGAGCACGAAAAATCGCTCATTCACGGGGAATTTGCCACGGGCGTGTTCGTGAACGCGGCGAGCGTCATCATGCGGCTGGGAGTTGCCACCACGATTCTGACGGGCGCGACGCTCATTCTTTCGGGCAAAACTGATTTTATGACGCTCTTTATGTTCCTTTTGGTGATTACGAGAATCTACGCGCCCTTTGACCAGAGCCTTGCGCTGATTGCCGAAGTCTTTCTTTCCGAAGTGTCGGCGGGGCGGCTTATGGAAATCCACGACACAAAGACGGCGACGGGCGGCACGGAGTTCAAGCCGAACGGACACGACATCGTTTTTGAGAATGTGAGTTTTTCGTATGACGACAAAAAAGTGCTTGACGGGGTGAGTTTTACCGCAAAAGAAGGCGAAGTGACGGCTCTTGTAGGTCCGAGCGGAAGCGGAAAAAGCACTTGCGCCCGCCTTGCCGCCCGCTTGTACGACGCGAACGGCGGAAAAATCAGCGTGGGCGGAACAGACATTGCCACCGTGGAGCCAGAAACGCTCCTTTCCGACTATTCGATGGTATTCCAAGATGTGGTGCTTTTTGACGACACGGTGATGGAAAATATCCGCCTCGGAAAGCACGGCGCGACCGACGAAGAAGTGCGAGCCGCCGCCGCTGCCGCAAACTGCGACGAGTTCGTGCAAAAGCTTCCCGACGGCTACCAAACCAAAATCGGCGAGAACGGTGCAAAACTTTCCGGCGGAGAGCGGCAGCGCATCTCGATTGCCCGCGCGCTTCTCAAAAACGCGCCGATTGTCCTGCTTGACGAAGCCACCGCCTCGCTCGATGTTGAAAACGAAACGAAAGTGCAAGCCGCGCTCTCCCGCCTGTTGAGCGGAAAAACCGTGCTTGTCATCGCCCACCGCATGCGCACCGTTGAGGCGGCGGACAAAATCGTCGTGCTTAAAGACGGCAAAGTGGCAGAAGAAGGCTCACCCGCCACACTCCGCGCCAACGAGCACTCGCTTTTTGCACGGATGCGGCAGCTTCAGAGCGAAAGCGCGAAGTGGAGCGTGTAGAAATCTTAAGAAATCAGGCAGATTTTAGGGAACTTTCTATTACAATTCCAGAGTTTCTAATTCATCGAGCATCGAAAGAATCTGCTCGCGGTTCGTGCCGTCAAAATGCTCGGCTTCGCGGGCAAGGTGCATGAAAAAATTCTGCATGGAAGAAAGTTTTTCCATCGGAACTTTGGCTGGGTAATATTCAATCAGAACGCTCCCCGTTACGGGATTATGCTCAACGCGCTTGATTGCGTCGCTTTTTTTGAGAATCGCCTGTGCCTTTTCGACTAAATCCGCCTCTTTGAAAACAGGCGCACGAAGCCGAACGCGACCGGGGAAAAAGCTCGTAATCATTTTAAAAGCCCCTGCATCGCCTTTACGCTGATTCCGACGGTGGTTGAATTGTGCAGTACGGCGGCAAGCTGCGGCGTAATGAGACCGAACACGCCCAAAATGAGCAGGAGCGAGTTGATTTCAATGATAATCGCGTTGTTCTCGTTGATTTTGCGGACAAGTTCCTGACCAAGCACGCGCGTGACGGCGACATTATGCAAGCCGCCTTCCGTAAGAACGATGTCAGCCGTGTCGCTCGCGATTGAGGAACTGCCCTCGATTGCGATTCCCACATCGGCGGAGCTGAGCGCGGGCGCGTCGTTGATTCCGTCACCGAGCATAATCACCTTGTTTCCAAGCGATTTTTCTTTTTCAATGAGCGAAACCTTGTCTTCGGGGAGAGCCTGCGCATAGTATGCGTCAAGACATGCGCTTTCGGCGATTTTCTTTGCCGCGCCCTCGGTGTCGCCCGTAATCATCACACAACGGCGGATTCCTGTTTTTTTGAGTTGTTGGATAACTTCTTTTGCCTCTGGGCGCACGGGGTCTCCGATGGCAAGCACGCCCGCAAGTTCTCCGTCGTATGAAAGATACAAGAGCGAGCGACCCGTTTTAAGCGATTCTTCTTGAATCTTCGCGACTTCCTCAGTTTTCGGGATTTTTTCGTCGTCAAAGATAAAATGTGCGCTTCCGATTCTGACTTTTTTGTCTTCAATGGTAGAAGCGATTCCGTGAGCAACGATGTATTCGACTTTCGTGTGCTTTTCGGGGTGGAACATGCCCTTTTCTTCGGCATGAGCGACCACCGCCCGACCGAGCGGATGCGGAAAATGCTCTTCAAGGCACGCCGCCGTCTGCAACACAAAATCTTCGGTGTAATTTTTCATCGGGTAGATTTTTTCAACGACGGGATTTGCGTAAGTGAGCGTTCCCGTTTTGTCAAAAATCACCGTTCCCGCTTCGGCACAGGCTTCAAGATACTTTCCGCCCTTCACGCTGATTCCGAGACTTGCCGCTTCCTTCATGGCAGAAAGAACGGCAATCGGGGCGGCAAGTTTCATTGCGCACGAATAATCGACCATGAGCGTTGACATGGTTTTCGTGACATTCCGCGTAAAAAGCCAAGTGAGACCCGCGAGCGCGAAATTGAACGGAACGATTTTTTCTGCCAACGCTTCCGAACGGCGTTGCACATTCGCCTTTAGATTCTGCGAATTGTCTATCATCTGAATGATGTTCTGCACCTTTGTGTCGCGCCCCGTTGAGCGCGTGCGGATAACAAGCTCGCCCTCGCTTAAAATCGTGCCGGCAAACACACCGCTCCCCGCCTTTTTTTCGACAGGAAGACTTTCGCCTGTAATGCTTGCCTGATTCACCATGCCTTCACCCTTTTCGACCATGCCGTCGCACGGAATCATGCTTCCCTCGCGCACAATCACAAGGTCGTCTTTTTTGAGCGCGTCGGCTGGAATCGTTTTTTCTTCGTTTCCGTCAAGAATGTGAACTGGCTCGTCTGAAATCAAAAGTTTGTGCGCCAAATTTCCGTAAGAAGCGCGTTTTGTGACATCCTCAATGTCCTCGCCCATCTGCAAGAGCATGGAAATAGAACTTGCCGTGTTCGTGTTCCCTGTGAGAGAAGCGACCGTGAGAGCCGTGGCATCGAGCATTTGCGTGCTGAACAGTTTTCCTTCGTGAACGAAAACCGAAAGCGCGTCGAGCACGCGGGGAACGATATTCTTAAAAAGAAGGAGTTTTCGCACGGGAAGCGGAAGCATTTTTTTGAAGAAATAATCCATGAGTGTGGAGATAAAAATGCTCATAATGCTTTCGGTAATCGGAATCTGCGCGACGGCTTCAAGCAATTTTTCGTCTTCAAGGTATTTTGCGCCGAGAGCCTTGAACAGATTTTCGATTTCAGATTGCGAAATGACGGACGGATTGAACAGAATAAGATACGAGCCGATGTTTGTGTTCACGGAAATATCAGTGATTCCCTCTTGAACGGCAATCAGACTCTGGGCGAGAATAGCCTGCCTGGGAGTGATTTCGCGCACATCATAGTGAACGCGGATTCTCCCCGGCAAGGAATGATGGACAGTGGCAGTCACGGCGATTATGCCTTTGCGCTTTCAGCTTTTTTTGAATTGTTGTATTTTGCCTCAGCCACGATGTCCTCGGCATCTTCTTTTACGCTTTCTGCAAACGCCGCCGCTTCGTCTTTGAGCTGCAAGCCCTTTCCAACGACAGAAGCACATGCTTTTTTGAACGCTGGACTTTTAATCAATGAAACAGCCGCGACTCCCGCCACGACACCAAGACCAAAACAGACCCATTTGTTATTGAACATAAACGCCTCGTAAAATGAAATTTAATTATAGTAGAAATAATATCTTTTTCGCACAGAATCGTCAATTAGCAGGGTAACATTCAGAAAAGAGAAACGTGCTCCTCTTTTTTTCACTTCCCCTACCCCCGCGCAATAACCAGCTCGCTTTTCATGCCGTTCAGCTCAAACGAGCCAGAAAAATCCCGTAGCGAAATCTGTATGTCAAGGTTCGTCTGCACTTCAAGTCTAGCCTGCACGCAACAAGTTTTTCCGCAAATGCCATACCGCCCTCCGTTTTTCGATTTTTTGGGCGCTCCCCTTCGCTCTGTCATTCCCGCGCTTGACGCGGGAATCCCATAGCTTCGGGTCGGGCTTTTCGGGGTTCCGCGCTCTCGCGCTCCATTCCCGGTGATTTCGACTACGCTCAATCACCGGGAACGCTTCGCGCCCCTACAATCCCTAGCGCAAATCCTGTGGCAATGCCGAGCGAAAGGGCAATAGCCCCCGCCGCCGTGATTTCAGTTCCGCCACTCAAAAGGCTTGCGAACACCTTTTCACGCCGCTCGACATTGAAAAATATAGAACTAAAAACTTTTCAAAATCGCAAAAAAAAGATGGCATTAGTTTCCTTGATTTTCCTTAAACTGTGTTAAAATAAGAATATCACACAAAATCCACCGCAGTAGAGGAGATTTTTATGAGAAAACTGAATACCAATACCATTAACTTAAGCACTATTTAAATTTTCTATTTTCCTGTAGAATTCCATAAGGGTGGAAAAAATATGGGAAATGTAGAAAATGCCTTTATCAGAAACAGAGAATTACCTCTTCCAAAACTGATAGAAGATATCC
>JAFUDX010000033.1 GCA_017464425.1 Treponema sp. | reverse complement strand
GCTGTCTCTTCCGGTCCCCTCACTTGTCTGCCTTTCCGCTCAAAGAACGTGCCCGCCTCGCCGTGCGCGGCGGGTGAGAAATAACTTACCACACCATCCGCTTTCTGTCAACACCTTCCCCTCTTTTTTTTCACTTTTTTTGTTTTTTTTGCATAAAAGTCACTTTCAGAAAATCAGTCAGAAAAATCATAAACTTCATTATTAAGTGGATTTTTTTGGCTTCTCGATGTATCATTATTTATAGCTTCTTTTTTTACTGAACTGGCACGGAGGAGGTAGTAAATGAAAAAATTCTTTATTATTCTAGCGGTTTTCTTGTTGGCTCTTTTGTCTTGCTCACAATTTTCCGAAGAGAAAGATTCTCCCTACACAATTTCAGGCAAAATTTCATCTTCACTTTCTAGCACTTCTTCAAAGCCCCGTATGGCATTACCTTCATTTTCAGCCGAACAACTTGTTTACCACATTTCTGCATTTCAAAAATACGATGGCGCAAGTTATTGTGAAGGAACTGTACAATCACAAAGCGATGGCTCCCTTTCATATTCTATAACCGTACGGTCAAGCGGAACATGGGACTTGTATGTACGCGCCTCTCTCAAAGATGGTGACTCAGAAAAAACAGTTCTTTCAGGAGTTGGCGAATACAACACAGAAGAAAAAATCGCACCCACAATTTCACTCACACCTATCTTCTACGAAACAGGAAACCTCAATCTTACATTCTCAGAGCAACTTAGTTCTTACACACTTGATCATGCACAATACGCAATTGATGGCGACGAAAAGCAAGCGTTATCCTTTATAGACCACACGGCAACCATCAGTCTTTCCGTAAGTGCTGGCACCCACAGGATTTCTCTGTATTTTTATGATTCAAACGGCTATCTTTTATATTCATGCGTCGAATCAGTTTCTGTAATCGCAGGATTCACAACAGAGACATGGGCGGGAACTGCAAAACATTTTACAGAAAATAACAGCGGCTCAAAAGATTTTATTCTCACTGACGATTGCGTTACGGCTTTTCAATCAAACTCATACTGGGTAGACTCAAAAACAGGTGATGACAGCACTGCCGGTTCACCTAACAAAAAATTTAAGACAATTCAGAGCGCGGTCAACAGATTGCTTGCCTTCAATGATGGAGAAACCCGCTACAAAATTTATTATTTTGATGAAGTCAAGGACGACAGCACGGATCCATATTCTGCAGAAAATCATTACGCATGGGTGAACATCGAAAGTGAGATTCCGTTCTATCTTGAAATCGTTTCACTGAACGGCGGAGGAGAGCGACAAAAATACATAACCGCGAACGGAACTGGCCGAGTCTTTTATATTGGGGCAAATGTCGATGTTCTCTTGTCAAATTCCGCAACACTAAGTGGTGGCGGAAATGTCGAAAAAGGCGGCGGAGCATATGTGGCTTCGGGCGGAAAACTTACTTTAAAATCTACCAGTACTATTGAAGAAAACTCTGCCACTCTTGCAGGCAGTGAGGATGTCTATGTAGAAAATGGTGGCGTTATATGGTTCAAGCAGTGGAATTATGTTGAAAATCTTTACCTCGAAAAAGGCGCGGAATTGTGGGCATGCCAAACGGCTGACAATTCTGATGGCACTACAAATCTTACTCTCTCAGACTATGACACAAGCACGGTGTGGATGAAATTCTGGAATTATCCTTATAATAGCGAAACACAAAAATGGGAAGAAGATATCACCGAGCTTACCGATGAGTGGTCAATAAGCAGTATTCTCAATCGCATAATCGTCACGAGCAATAACGGAAAATCATACAAGATGCGCACGGACGGTCATATAGAAGAATATTAATGCCTTCACAACACAGTTATGACAGTTCAGCAAGCGAAGTCGTACGGAAAATCAAATCTCACCTTGTCTCCCACGCCATTGTTGGATACGGAAGTTATTTTACAGCATATAACTGGATTCGACAAAACGCATCTTCTTTTAAATCGGGATACTGAGCTTTCGGAAGAGCAAGAACAATTTTTCATCAACGCAATCGAAAAACGAAAAACAGGCTTTCCTGTTGCGTACATTACAGGCCACAAAGAATTCTTTGACTTTGATTTTTATGTAACGCCAGATGTGCTCATTCCTAAGCCCGACACAGAATTGTTGGTAGAACTTGCGCTTGATGCCCTTGAAGATAAATTCCGCGCGAATCAGAACGCAATTCCGACCATATGCGACATGTGTTCTGGAAGCGGATGCGTAGGTCTTTCAATTGCAAAAAAACTACAAGAAGCCGCACATTCGTTCACACTAACATGCGCCGACATCAGTGAAAAAGCCCTTTCTGTTGCGCAAAAAAATGCTTCCCGCCTTTGCGCCAGTACCGATAGCATGCATTTTGTGCAGTCAAATTTGTTTGAGAATATTCCACACTCATTCGATTTAATTGCCACGAATCCGCCGTATGTTCCTCATGAAGAATCAATTGAACTTTTAAAGGACGGCCGCAGCGAGCCGCTTCTTGCTCTTGATGGCGATGTCACAGAAACGGGAGAATTTTCTGGAACAAATGACGGGCTTTCTCTCATAAGAAGGCTTGTTCCACAGTGCTACGAACATCTTAATCGAAACGGAGTCCTTATTATGGAGACAGGCGAGTACAATACCCAAGAAACAAGCGAACTGTTTAAATCAGCAGGATTCCGAACGGTAAGAATAGAATACGACTTAAACGAAATGATGCGCGATGTGATTGGAATAAAATAAAATCTGTGGTACTCTTTCTACAGTGCAGACCGACATTTTTTGAGGATTTTATGAACACACGAGAAGACAGACTTTCAAAATCAATGCAGAATATTCCGCCGAGTGGCATCCGTAAGTTTTTTGAGATGCTCATTGGGCATGACGATGTGATTTCTCTTTCGGTGGGCGAGCCTGATTTCCCTACGCCGTGGGTTATCCGCGAAGAAGCCTACTATCATCTTGAAAAGGGGCACACTTCCTACACCTCAAACTGGGGCTTAATCGAACTCCGTGAAGAAATCGCCAAATACATGGAGCGGTACAACCTCTACTACAACCCGAAGAACGAAATTCTGATTACGGTCGGTGCGAGTGAGGGCGTTGACGCGGTTTTGCGAGCGATTTTGAACCCTGGGGATGAAATCATCGTGGTTCAGCCGTGCTATGTGAACTACACGCCGCTTGCAGAACTCACGCAGGCAAAAGTCGTGCCGATTGACACGAGCGTGAACGGGTTTTACCCCACCGCCGAGCAGATTGAAAAGGCAATCACACCCAAAACAAAGGCGGTCATGATGTGCTCGCCGAATAACCCGACGGGCACAATGATTCCAAAGTCAGAATTAGAAAAAATCGCCAAAGTGGTCGCAAAAAATCAGATTTGGTGCATTTCAGACGAAATTTACTGCGAGCTTGCTTACGACGGAAACGAACATGTGTCAGTCGGCTCGTTCCCAGAAATGAAAGACTATGCAATCATTCTGAACGGATTTTCAAAATCGTTTGCGATGACGGGCTGGCGAATCGGCTACATTGCCGCCCCCGCAGAAGTCTTGGCTCAAATCGTGAAATTGCACGGCTACAACACCATCTGTGCGCCGATTTTCAGCCAGTATGCGGCTGTGGAAGGCTTGCGACACGGCTGGAAAGATGTCGAAAAAATGCGCATTTCCTACCAACAGCGGCGAAATCTCATGTACAAGGCGTTCTCGGACATGGGTTTGGAAGTTCCAGAGCCGACGGGCGCGTTCTACATGTTCCCAAGTATCAAAAAACTGGGCATTTCAAGCGAAGAATTTGCCACACAGCTTTTCCAAAAGCACAATGTTGCCGTCGTTCCGGGAAGCGTGTTCGGTGCAGGCGGTGAAGGGCATATCCGCTGTTGCTACGCCACCTCAATCGACAAAATCAAAACCGCGCTCGACAGAATCGCGGAATTTGTTGGGGAACTGAGAAGATGAGATGAAGAGTGCTGATGAAATTACACTTTTGTAGAAATATCTGATAAAAATGGAAAAAAAACAAAATTCCGTGGTATACTATCCCCATGAGCGATAAGCAGCTTGAATATGCCGTTTTTTGCATTGAAAATGTCGCTTCCGAGCTGGGAAAAACAGGCACTGAAATCTATAATTTTCTCAAAAAAACGGGTTTGCTCGAATCCTATCTTGTGCCCTCGTACGAAGCTTTGCACACGCAGAGTAAGCAATACATCGTGAATGAAATTATTTCGGTCGTCCGCGAAAGGGGCTTTGCCGCATGAAAGTCTATCACGGGTCAAAAAGCATCGTAAAATCTCCCGATGTGTCTTTCGGTCGTGACAATCTCGATTTCGGAAAAGGCTTTTACACGACGGACTTGCGCGAATCATTGCGAAACTTGCGGAAAAACTCGAAATCCCCGCCCCCGAAGCAATGGATATATTCTACAACTCAAAAAACTACAAACTTGTGAGCGAGGGCATAAGCGATTTTCACTGCATGAGCGACCTTTACCTCGTTGACGAATTGATTTCAGAACGGAAGAGCTAAAAACGCCCGACAGCACGAACATCTTCGTATCATCGGGCGATTGTTTTTTCATACTGTCGTTGTTTGCGACCTTTTTCAGTGTATCACAAATTTCCAAAAATGATAGGGATACTGGCGGCTACCCGCTAAAGCGGGTCGGGTGTTCCGCACTTCCGCTATCGCTCCATTCCTACGCTTCGCTTCGGAACTGCTCCGCAGGTGCTCCATACCCTAGCCGATTTTTAAAAACAATTTAATCCAACCATACAACTGTTATTGTAATATCAGCATTCGTGCTTTTTGGAACGATAATATCATTGTAAACCTTATCAACCAATTCGTTATACCTCTCATCAGTGAACTCATACTCAGCGGGACTATTCAGATATTCCACAGTTGCAAGCTTACAGATATGACTTAATGGCTTACACAAGAATGAAAATTCATACTCCTCGCCCGAAACAGCATGATAACGAAGCGGATAATAAAATGAATCCGCAATGCCTGTCTCAGGATTTACTTCGCCCCAAATCCAGCTATTTGGAATATTTTTTTGCAAAGAAAGCATAAATTCTTGAATGCTTTGCCCTCGTATTTGAATCTCTTGTTTCATAAAAGTTTCTTCCTATAATTCTCCATCCCACGCACCACGACTCAACGAGCCGTATAGTGCGCGTAGGTGATGTATCACAAAAAAGCGTTACTCGCCTTTGTAATCGTAGATGATTTTTGGTTTTACCCCCCTACGGTCTGATTCCACGACAATCCACCTTTCTCCCTCGTATATTAATGTTATTGAATTATCTTATTCGATTTGGGATAGTATACCCGTGACATATGACCCGATAACCCGTTTTCTCCTTGGGGCTTTCCCCGTAACAAAGACTGGGTTTCTTGCTCTGGATGGCAGTACACAG
>JAFUDX010000032.1 GCA_017464425.1 Treponema sp. | reverse complement strand
GCGCGGACAGAACGCCCAGCGCCTTTGCAAATTTTTTCATAAAGTTCCTCCTTTTATGAAATGCTTTTTTTTGATTTGGCAGGATACGGAAAAGAGCGTATTCTGCCACTATTATGACGGTTTTGATTATAATACGGGGGGGGGGTACTTTCAGACCTATTTTTGTACTATTCTGTTTTTATTCCATCGGTTTGAAAAAATCTAAATTTGGGCATATACTGTGTTTATGGCAGATTTCCCGCACATGTCATTGCAGCAACGAACTTCTCAGAATATGGCTCAAGTTCAATCCCAAAAAATGAGCCAGGCGCAAATCATGTCGCTCAACTTGCTTTCCATGTCTTCTGCTGACCTTCGCGAGGAAATCTATGCTCAGGCGGCAAAAAATCCTGCGCTTGAAATTAAATCTGATTTGCTGGAGTCGGGGGTTTCTTCTTCAAAAACGGAAGTTTCGGCTTCTTCGCGCTTTTCCGACAATACAAGATACGGCACGGACTCGGCGCGGGGTAGGGAAGCGAGCGATAATTTTCAGTCTGCGCTTGAAAGCAATGCTGATAATCGGGAAGTTCTGTCCGACCACCTGCTTCATCAGCTCAATGCAATCAATCTGACGGCTGACGAAAAGGCTTTGTGCGAAAAACTTATTTACAATCTTGACGAGAAAGGCTTTCATGTTCTTGCACCTGTTTCATTTCTGAATGCAGAAAATCCCGCTCATACCGAAGAATTCTTGAACCACTGTCTTTCAATCGTTCAGAATCTTGACCCAATCGGCACTTGCACGAACAATTACCGCGAAAGTCTCTATGTTCAGGCGCAAATTTCAAACATTGCTTCTGATGTAACGCTTTTTCTTCTTGAAAGCAACGAGCATTTTGACTTTTTGAATCCACCTCACATTCCCAAAATTCAAAAAAAACTGGCTAATTACCTTTCCGAGCAAAAAAAATTAAAATTCGCGTCCAAAAATGAGCGTCTCCTTTCCAAAGATGACATTTCTACCGAAGAAATTGAAATCGCGCTTGATTTTATAAAAACACTTGATCCGTATCCTGCCAGGAATTTTGGAACTGCTCAAACGCATTTTGTCTCACCAGATGTAATCGTCTCCAAAAACGAGATTTTTGGTCAAAGTCAGAATGATGATACGCCGGAATTCACCGTTACTTTTGCACGGGAATTTCTTCCGCGTCTTGAAATTTCAAAAGAATATACGGCACTCATACAATCTGCAAACATAAAAGACGGCGACACGAGCGAAAAAGCCGAGCGCAAAAAGGCCGAATTCAAATTTGCCCGTGCCAGCGTAAATGAGGCAAAAGTATTCATCGACAGCGTGCTTTTCCGTGAAAGCACAATCCTAAAGGCGGCGCAAGAAATTGTCACCGCTCAGGCGGAATTTTTTAGGAAAGGCGCGCGGTATTTGGCACCGCTCAGGCAAAAAGACATCGCCGAAAAATTAAAGGTCCATGAGGCAACGATTTCCCGCATGGCAAATTCAAAATATCTTTCCTGTGAATGGGGAATTTTTCCAATCAGTTATTTTTTTACAAATGCCGTTGCGAGCGCACATTCTGAACAGAGCGGGCAATCGAGCGAAAAAGCGGTGATTTCAAAAGAAGGCGTAAAATTTGAAATCGCTCGTATTTTGCACGAGCATAAAGACGATAAAAAAGCCCTTTCCGACCAAAAAATTTCTGATATTCTGGCCGAAAAGGGTATTACGGTTGCCCGCCGCACTGTTGCTAAGTATCGCGGCGAACTGAATGTCAGCTCAAGCTATGAGCGGTAGCTTATCGTTTAAGCGAAAGAACTGTTTCCAAAAGCGTGTCGGCTGTCTGGATTGTCTTTGCGTTTGACTGGAAGCCACGCTGGGTAACAATCATGTCGGTGAACTGCTCGGTCAAGTCGACGTTTGACATTTCCAATGCGCCTGCCAAAAGGCTTCCTGCACCTGCGATTCCCGAAGCGTTGATTTTTGCCTCGCCTGAGTTGTTGCTCTTTACATAGGTGTTGTCGCCAGCTTTTTCAAGACCGTTCTGGTTTGCGAATGTTGCCATTGCGAGCTGACCGATTGTGCGGTTCGTGCCGTTTGAGTACACGCCCGTAATCGTACCCGTTGAGTCAATCTTGAAGTTCTCAAGGTAGCCCAATGCATAGCCGTCCTGATAGAACGCTTTTGTTGAGCTTGCAGACGCACTCTGAGTTACGGTGTTAATCATTGAGCCAATCGTACCCAAGTTGATGTTCATTGTCTGGCGGTACGGATTTCCGTCCACATCATTTGATTCTGGAACAATGTATGAGGCCTGGAGAATGATTTCTCCGCTTTCATTTGATTCCTGACCTGAAACATCGGTGACTCGTTCAAGCGTTCCGTTGTTGTCGAATCGAACGCGGAAAGTGTTTCCCTGTCCGGCAGTAGCGTCAAAGCCAACGAGTGTGCTTGTGACATTCTGTGGATTTCCGTCTTCATCGAGAGTTTCTGTGTCCGGGTCAACATTGACGGTTGCAACCCATTCGTTTACGGTGTCTCGGTCGCGGACAAAACTTACGGTCAAAAGATGTTCGTTGCCGAATGAATCATAGATTTTGAATTCAGTGTTCCAAGTTCCTTTTGCTCGCTCTGCTTCGGTTGCATTTTCTGGAACGACTGGGGTATTTTTGTTCAAGTTACACGCAAAGTTGATGTTCTGCGTTGCTTTTGCCGGGTCTTTTGAGCCAACTGGAATCGTGAGGTCTGTCGGAGTTGCGGCAGTCTGAACAATCATCTCACCGTTCAATTCACGGGCCATCCAACCTTGAACGCGCATTCCGTTCGCAGGATTTACGAGCGTGCCGTTCTGGTCGAGAGAGAACGCACCTGCACGGGTGTAGTATGATTTTTCGCCGTTCTTTTCGATGAAGAAACCATTTCCCTGAATCGCGACATCAGTTGAGATGCCCGTTGATTGCAAGTTTCCCTGTGTGAACACGGTGTCGATTGCCGCGACGGTCATACCCAAGCCGACTTCCTTCGGGTTTACGCCGCCTTTTTCTTCGGTCGGTTTTGCAGCTCCAGAAAGCTGCTGGCTAATCATGTCCTGAAAGTTCACGCGACCGCGTTTAAAGCCCGTCGTGTTGACATTGGCAATGTTGTTGCCGATTACATCCATTCGTGTCTGATGATTCTGCAAACCAGAAACGCCAGAATAAAGTGATCTCATCATATCGCTACCCTCTTTTTTTATTCGTTGTCATTCTCGCGTATGCGGGAACCTTAATAACCGTAGACGGCCTTGATTTTATTCATATCGTAGAACATACCGTTCACTTGAACCTGTGGGGCAAATCCTCGTGTGGCAGCCTCAACGACACCCGTTGTGCTCTGCTCCGCGCCCAAATCAATCTGAACCGTGCGACCGAGCATGCTCTGAGCCTCGCTTGAATTCATCATCGAAGCCATCTTCTCGAAGTTCTGGCTCATGTTCGTCATCTGCTCAAGCGATGTGAACTGCGCCATCTGCGCGATGAATTCTGTGTTTTCCATCGGGCTTGTCGGATCCTGATTCGTCATTTGAGCCATCAGGAGTTTAAGGAAGTCATCTTTGCCAAGCTCGTGGTTTGCGATTCTTCCCTCACGAAGTTCATAGTCGAGCTTCTTGTTGAAAGCGTTGACTTGATTGTCGACCGTGAACTTTTCCTGCGCGCTCATCGTTGTGTTGATGTTCGTTGCGTTTATTTCCATTTTTACCCCACATGTAGTGTCGGAACTTTCCGCCGCTACACTTCAAATATCGGCATCGTAGTCCGTGACTTTATAAAAAAAATGCGGTAAACTAGCGATATGCTTAATGTAGATACCATCAAAAACGGCTTGGTCATTGACCACATAAAGGCAGGCTTCGGTCCTCAGATTTTTCACTTTCTCGGTTTGGATAAGGCTGACTTTTCATGCGCACTCATCATGAATGTCGCTTCAAAAAAATCTGGCAAAAAAGACATCATTAAAGTCGACAACATCATCAATATCGACTATTCGGTACTGGGCTTCATCGACCCGAATATTTCTATTGCTGTCATAAAAGATGAAAAAATCGTCCGAAAAATCAAAATGGAATTGCCTGAGCGCGTTGAGAATGTAATCCACTGTAAGAATCCGCGTTGTATTACCGTCACAGAAAATTATGTTCCGCCCGTTTTTAAGCTCGTCAACCGTCAGAAGGCTCAGTATGCCTGTGAGTATTGCGATGCGTTGTATTCTGCTGGGTCAATTGACTAAAATCTGATAGAGTACTTTCATCATGAACGAAACTTCTTTGATAACGATAAAAAACTGCCGTGTTCAGGATTTGCATGGCACTAAAATCGAAAGCCTCAGCTGGTGCATGCATGCGGGTGAAGCTTGGCTTGTCATTGGCCCGAACGGCGGCGGGAAGGCTGATTTTTTGCGTGCCTTAGCGGGCGAAAAGCAGATTGTTCCGAATGACGGCACGGGCACATACGAAACGCAGTTTTCAAACTCTGTCGAAATTGTCTCTTTGGAAAAGGCGGCGAGTCTGATTCAAGAAGAGCGTGATTTGGACGAATCCGAATATATGGATAAAATTGATGAAGGGCGCACTGGCCGTCGCTTTATTTGCGAGGTTTTGGGCGGGCCTGACGCAAAGCACAGAAACCTTCCGTTGCCACCAATCGCAGAAAGGCTTGAAATGCTTCCCGAAGTTAAACTCTGTGGTGTCGAAAAAATCTTAGAGCGCGGTTTAAAATTCATGTCCACAGGCGAAATCCGCCGAACGCTTTTGTGCCGTGCGCTCCTTTCTGGCAAAAAACTGCTGATTCTAAGCGATCCGTTTGCGGGGCTTGACGCGCAAAGCCGCACGATTCTGCTGGAATTTTTTGCCACAATCGTCGGAAAGCAAAAGAATCTTTCTGAATCGGGAACATCTGCTCCGTCAATCATTTTGGGCATGGAGCGTTACCACGAAATTCCTGAGACAATTACGCATGTGCTTGAATTTACAGAGGGGAAAATCTCTTTCTCTGGCGCAAAATCTGATTATGAAAAACTGATTGCCGAGCGGAAAGCAGAAAAGGCAAAATCTCGCGAAAAAGAAAAGACTGAATTCGTAAATGAATTGAAGGAAATAAGCCGTCTTGATTCGGGGTCTAGAGCGCACTGCCCCGAAGAAATCCTTATCAAAATGAACAATGTGAATGTCGGCTGGGGTGATAAGCGTGTGCTCGTTGATTTTAACTGGGAAGTGAAAAAGGGCGAGCATTGGCTGATTCGCGGTCCGAACGGCTCTGGCAAAACAACGCTTTTGGAACTCATTACGGGCGACAATCATCAGGTGTTCTGCAATGATGTGTGGCTGTTCGGCAAAAAACGCGGAACGGGCGAGACAATCTGGGACATCAAAAAACAGCTCGGAATCGTAAGCTATCGCTGGCATGTCGAATACCGCATGGTCGGCAGCACGGATTTGGAGAGCGTGATAATCTCAGGATTTAAAGACTCAATCGGCTTGTACGAGCAAAAAACTGACATGGAAATCGCAGTCGCAAAAAAATGGCTTAAACTCGGCGGATTTGAGGGCAGGGAACACGATTCGTTCAGCTCTCTGAGCTACGGCGAGCAGCGTGCGGTTCTGATTTTGCGTGCGGCGGTAAAAAGCCCCAAAATTCTGATTTTGGACGAGCCATGCCACGGTCTTGACGAAAACTACCGCCAGAAAATCCTTGATTTATTGGAAACGGTCGCCGAAACGGGCACTACCACGCTCCTTCATGTAACGCACGACCCAAGCGAGGCTCTTCCCTGCGAAAAGCATGTGCTTGAACTAAAGCCGAACGAATCACCTATGTATCAAATAATAAATTCCGAAATATGAAAAAATTTGCTTTTATATCACTTTTTTTGATTTTCTCTGTTACTGATTTTGTTTTTGCAAAGGACTATACGCAAAAAATCTATCTGTGGGAACATATTCCCCGCATGGAGACTCAAAAACGCGATACGATTCTGTACTACTGCCCTGCGACTGAGCCAAGCGAATCTCCTTCTGCCGCCGTTATCATTTGTCCGGGCGGAAGCTATCACCATTTGGGAATGCCGCACGAGGGATTTGCTTCGGCGCGATGGTTTTCTTCGCACGGATGCGCGGCATTTGTCTTGCGCTATCGTGTTGCGTATAATTGCCACCACTATCCTGACCAGCTTGAAGACATTCAGATGGCAATCGTCTATATCCGAGAGCATGCGGCAGAATTCAATATCGACAAAAATAAAATCGGTGCGATTGGCTACAGTGCGGGCGGGCATTTGGTTACGATGGCAGGTGAATTCGCTTCAACTCATAATGAACTGCAAAAACTCGGTATCGAAACAGCTGAAAGCCTTCGACCTGATTTTGTGATGCCCATTTATCCCGTTGTCTCAATGCAGGACGATATCGGTCATCAATGGTCAAAAAGAAGCCTGCTCGGTCATCAGTGGAAGGAACCGAATGCCACAAAAGGCTGGTCGCCGTTCAATTTTTGGGGGCATGCGTACTCTCAAACTCTTAAAGATGAATTTTCAATGGAACTGAATGTGCCTGATGATATGCCGCCTACTTTTATTCTTGCCTGTGAAGACGATCCCGTTGTGATTTACGAAAATTCAGTGCGCTTGGATGCAGCTCTTTCTGAAAAAAATATTCCCCACCTTTTTGTGTCGTATCCAAAAGGCGGGCATGGATTTGGCATGAAGGAAAACAGTTTTATAATGAAAGAAACGCACTGGAACGATACCAATCTTCTTCCCTGGCTCATACAGCTTGGAATTATCGAAAATTGAGGCATGCTGAACTAATCTTTGATGATTTTATAGAATGATTTAATGTAGTCCACAAACGAGCCCCAGCTTAAGCCCACGCAGACGATGAATAATGCGAATGAACTCCAATAGAGCGAAGTGCGGATAATGGTGTCGATAAACTGGTAATCGGCAGGAAAATGAAAATCAAAACGCTTGTAGCTTTCGAGGGTAAGGTAGAAAAAGCCTGAAATGATGTAAAAAACGGTTTTGAGCTTTCCGCCCATTCGAGCCGCAATTGCAATTCCTTTTTTGAGGGCAATCATTCTGAGAAAACTCTGTGAGAATTCACGGTAAAAAATGAGGACAAAAAGAACGAACGGCATGTAGCCGGCTTCGACTGCGCATAAAAAAACGGTGAGATTTAAAAGTACATCTGCAAAAGGATCGAATAATTTTCCAAAATCGCTGACTTCATTGTATTTGCGGGCATAATGACCGTCCCAATAATCCGTGACTTCTGCAACAGCCAAAAGCGGAATCATAATGCACGCGGAAATTATTTTTAGAATCGGGGAGTCAAGCCAGAGCGGTATATTGAAAATTAAATAAAACACAGGCGCAAAAACGGCGCGAGCGAGCGTAAATTTATTCGAAACTTTCATTGCAGTCAGTATAATTTTTATAGAAGAAAATTACAAGTCTCGTTCAAATGTGGCAGAAAACTCGTTTTTTATAAACGCAATATTCAGCGAAAAAATGCTCGGATATATTTTTTCTTCGGGAAGCGGAATGGGGCGCGAAGAAACGCATTTTTTTAAGAGAATTGTATTCAGATACGCGGAAACCAGTGAATTCTCAAGAATTTTAGGCTTGTCTTCATCATACGAAACGGCAATTTCATTTTCGGGAGCAGGCAGAACCGCATTGAACACAAAATTTTCAGCAGAAATAGCCGGATTTTTATATTCGGCGATGCTTTTGAGTTTAAAATAATTTCTTGGAATCGGAATACACAGTGAGTCGGGAATGGTACAGTACTCAAAAACAAAAAACTGATAGAAATCCGCTGATTTTTGAATTTGCTTTTCTCCCACTGAAAGGAGCGTTTTATCGATTTTTACGGAAATGTGTTTGTCTTGATTTTTGAACTGTGATTTTAAAAGATACAGCGTGAACCAAGAAAACGATGCATAGAGAATCACACACACAGGAAGCGCAATTTTCCAAAAAAGAGAAATGAGAATCCCTAAAAAGAAAATCACAAAAATCAGCAGGTAATAGGAAAGCCGTGAAAATCCGAGTCGCACATGCTCAGAAAGAAACTGCGGGAGCGGAAAAAGCGAGTGCGTCTGAAAAATCAGAATCGTGTAGAAAATAGCACAGAGCGTAAGAAAAATGCTTGCAGAGACCGTGCGTGCGGACTTAGATTTATTCTTGAAGGGCAAAAAAATTATGAGAATCGAGCCTTCCGCAAGACCAAAGCAGAATACGCATAAAAACGCGAGAGATTGCGCGACAAAACTCGTCATCGTGAGTACGCCCTAAAATCTTGTGAAATGCTGATTGCGGATTTTATTTCATAGCCCGGAAGTTCTGCTCCTACAATTGTGAGTGCGCTGTCGACAACTTTTTGAGATGCGGCCATACCGTGCAGCGTGATTTGCTTTTCTTTTAGAGAGGCGCGCAAAAAGTTGATTTCAAGATTGAATACAAACAAAAGAAGATTTACGATTTGCTGCCCGATGAGCATTTCTTCGACTTTTTTTTGCCCGATTTCTTCTTTTGCAACGGAAACATAGGTGTTACTAAGCGCGGTAACTGAAGCGACGATTGAATCTATGTCAAGGAGTGCCGTATTTATTTGCACATCGAACATGGCTGGGTCGTGAATGTCGAAGTTGAAAAATCCTTTGTAAAAGGCCTTTTGCTGAGATTCGCTTTCATTGATTTTTTTGAGCGCGGTTTTTGCATTGCAGCCTGTTTCTTTTTGAATTCGTTCTGCACGGAGTTTTTGATCGGCAATAAAGCGGCAGGAAACATGATTTTCCAAGTCTTTTAAAATGATGAACGAACCGCGCCCGACAATTACGCAATTATTTTCTGCTGCCGCTTCCAAAACGGCAGTGAGCAAGAAATTGAGGTAATCATCGCGCATGTGAGTCAGTCCTGCCAAGAAACCGAGTTTTTTTTCTTCAAATTTTGCAAGTTTTGATTTGGGGAAGCCTAATGCGACGATTCGTTTTTCGAGCTCTTTTTTGCCGAAGAATGTGTAGCCAAGTTTTTCTGCGATTTTTACGCCGATTTCGTCCCCAATCGAGGCGAGTTGCCGAGAAATTGTGATAATTGCCATAAAATCGCCCCCTTAAATTCTTGAGAATTTTATTATATACTATTATCGGAAGATTTAAAACAAATTTTTATGAGGTGCGAATATGGAAGATGCAAAACTGACATGGACTGAAAAAAGCAAGCGCGAACTTTTAAAGACGGTCGTGCTCACCGTAAATGAAATTGATTCAGAATCTCCGACTGGCGAAAACGGAACATACATCGTAATGGACGCGCCTGACTGGGTAATCGTAGTTCCCCGCTTGGGAGAAAATTTTTTGATGGTAAGGCAGTGGCGGCACGGAAACAAAAGCCTGAGCATTGAATTTCCCGGCGGAGTCATAAACAAGGGCGAAAAACCAGAAGAAGCCGCAAAGCGTGAAATGGAAGAAGAAACGGGCTACAAAGCGGGCAACATCGTCTATCTCGGCTCTGCAAATCCGAATCCAGCCTTAATGCGGAATTATGCGCATTTTTTTGCCGCAGAAGATTTGGTCGCAACGGGCGAGCAGCATCTTGATGAAGATGAATTCGTGGAATATCTGCAAATTCCGTGTGATGAAGTGTACGCCAAAATCGGCTCGGAAGAATATCCCCACGCGCTTATGATGAGCGCACTTTTGAAGTACAAGTTGTGGAAGGAAAAGCAATTGTAAATTTCTCACAGCGGGTGCAGAGTTTACAGAGAGATTTTTCTTAGTCAGATTTCTCTCTGTGTTCTCTTTTGCGCTGTGAGGGAATTTTATCTATTTGCTGAATACGGGTCGTACTTTTTGGAAGGATTGTATACGCCTTCCCGGTACTCACCCGTAATGCTTGGAATTTTCATCTTCATGCCGGGAAGAATCAAATTCGGGTCATTCGGGCGCGGCATGTTCTTTTTGTTCTCTTCGTTTTGATAGAGATTTTCCCACAAAAGCGGGTTGTCGTACACATACGGACGACCAGAAATGTTCCAGTAGCAGTCCTTTGTTTCTGCCCACGGGCGCACCACATAAAATTCAGGGAGCGGCGTGATTTCTTTGATGTCGGCGAGTG
The DNA here is from genome assembly GCA_017464425.1 of Treponema sp. Taxonomy (GTDB): domain Bacteria; phylum Spirochaetota; class Spirochaetia; order Treponematales; family Treponemataceae; genus Treponema_D. Next base: position 206,451 of record JAFUDX010000032.1, on the reverse strand, counting down.
CTTCCAAAACTTGTTTTGCAAATGCGGTGGCACTTACATAATCTTCGCCGTTGTAAGATTCCTGTGCGCTTGCGTATGATTTTTGCGCGGAAGAATATGCCATCGGGAAGTTGCGCTCGGCATTGATGCTCTTTGCGTATTCGAGTTTTTTGGCGGCCTGCTTCATTACGGCATCACAATCAGCCTTCGCAAGCATTTTTTTGACGAATTCTTCTGAAAGGCGTGCGTTTTCTTCGGCTTTGGCGGCGTATTCTTCTGCAAGCACATATTCGCCCGCGTCAAGTGCGTGCTCTGCTTTGCGCGTGTATTCGTCAGCAAGTTTTTGATAGGTGTTGTTTTTATAGCTGACTGAAAAAGCGAGGGCTGCGCTAAAAATCAGTGAAATGGTGAGTAAAACTTTTTTCATTTTGCATCTCCTTTGTTAAGAGCATTTTCAAGCGCATTTACGCCTTGATTCACTGCCTCGTCAATGGCTGCTGCCGCTTTTGCTTCGGCACTGTCTTCAACATCGATTACCGCGTCATCAGGATTTGCGAAATTGTCTGCTTCAAGAAGAACAGCGTCTTCCTTTTCGATTCCCGCGACTTCACCCGTGAGCGGCGCGATTGAGTCTGCTTCGACCGTGTAGGTTTCGGCTTCGGCAACGCGTTTTTTTGCCCGCTCAATCGCTGCCTGTGCTGCTGCGCGTTTTTCTGAAATCTCGTTGAAAAGAGCCGTGAATGTATTTTTTGCGGAATTGTAGCCTTTGTATGCGCCTTCAATGTCTTTGGTGACGAATGAAGAATCAGCTTTTTTGAAAGTGTTTGAAGCGGCGGTGTACTCGGCTTTTTTTGCGACACCTGCTTTTACGCTGTCCGCGTTCTTTTTGGCGGCAAGGGCGGCCTCGCGCTCAGATTTTGCCAATGAGAGCAAGTGCTCGGCCATGAGTGCGCTGTAAGCAGAAAGAGCTTTATCGGCGTTGGTTTTCATATCCGTGCCATTGTCTGACGCTTCAAAATCAGCGAGTGCTTTTTCGGCAGTTGCGTCAGAAAGACCCATTTCATCGGCTTTTGCTTTTAATTCTTTTGCAAGTGAGGCGGTGGCAAGCGCGTCGTATCGTTTGATGACTTCTTTGATTTTTTCTGAATGGTCTGCACTTGGATTTGCGGCGACTTCGGCTTTTACCTCTTCATAAAATTTGTCATCGCTCGCTAAAACTTCAGGGAAATATTTTTCGGCACCCGCGTCAATTGCCTTTTGTCGGGCGGCATCTGCCTGAGAAAGAAGTGCTTGGTTTGCGCTCGAAAAATCTTCGGCAACAGGCTCTGGGGTCGGCTCAGGTTTGGGTTCTTCAACAGGTGCGGGCGTTACATCAACCTGTGGCTCAGCAGTAGGAGTTGAACCGCAGGAAATGAATGCGAAAAGTGAGGCGGCACTGAACAGTGCAATCAGATGTTTTTTCACTTGATTTCTCCTTGTTTTTTATTATATCCCTTTTTTAAATTTCGGAATTATCTTTATTATTATAAAATAGAACTAAATCATTCGCAACTAAACTTGAAGAATGAATCGAAAATTTTTATTTGAAAATTGCAAAATATTGAAAACACTCTGCTAAAATACTAAAATACAGATGGTGGGAAACTATGGAAAAACTTCTTTTTGATGCAATTTCTTCTATAAATTATACAATTGTTACCTCTGATGGTAAAACGCCGCTTTTGCAGAATGCTGCGGAGTATAATCCTTCAATTTCTTCGCTCGTTTTTGACAGCCGTGATGTACAGAATGGCTCGCTTTTTTTTGCGCTTCCGGGCACGCATACCACAGGCAATGTATTCATTCCAAAGGCAATTGAAAATGGAGTCTGTGCGATTGTCTTTCAGGGTGAATTTGACGAAAAAACACAGCAGGATATAAAAAAAGCCGTAGATTCTCATGTCAAAAATGGGAAAAGTGCGCCCGTTTTTATCCATGTCAACGATGCCAGAAAGGTTATGGCGCCGATTGCCTCTGCGTTTTACGACAATCCTTCTTCCCAGCTCGGCATTATCGGAGTCACTGGAACGGAAGGAAAAAGTTCTACCGTTTCGTTTGTCTGGCAGCTTTTGCGTCTTTCTGGGCACAAGGCAGGCTTTATTTCCACCGTGCAATATTCTTTGGGCGATGACGCTATCGCAAATCCTCAGCATCAGACTACCCCAGAGGCAACGATTATTCAGCGGCAACTGCATGAAATGGTCGAAAATGGCTGCGAATATGCGGTTGTTGAAACATCAAGCCACGGACTTTCTCCCAAATTAAATCGCACGGGAAATCTGCTTTTTGATGTGGGCATTTTTATGAATGTCACACTTGAGCATCTTGAATTTCACGGGACATTTGAGCAATACCGAGACGACAAGGCAAATCTGTTCAGGAAACTTGATGAACATACTCACGAAAAACTGATTTTGGGTAAAAAGGTATCAATTCCCTCGTTTGGAATCGTAAATCTTGAAGATGAAAGTGCGCCGTATTTTATAAAAGCGACAAAGCAGCCTGTTTTGGGCTTCACTACCGAAGGAAAAGCCGGAAAATCTGCCGCAGAGGGAGCCGAAGCCGCACCTTTGCCCAAAATTCCGCCTGAAATTCCTGTATTGCTTGCTCGGAACATCGCTTCGGCACGATTCGGGCTTACCTTTGACATGACGGAACCCCATGTAATCGACGAGCATGCCAAGCCGATTCCATCAAAAGTCTTTCATGTAAAATCAAGTCTTCCTGGCGCGTTTAACACATACAATCTTATGGCGGCAATTGAAGCGGTGAGCCGTTTGACGAGTGAGCCCATCGAAAAAATTGTTGCGTTGGTCGAACACCTTGTTCCCGTAAAAGGGCGCATGACCGTAATCGATAAAGGACAGCCGTTTGAGTTGATTGTCGATTATGCGCACACGCCTTCCAGTTTTGAAACGATTTTCCCGCCGATTCGGCACCGATGCGCAGGAAAAATGATTGCCGTTTTTGGAAGTGGTGGCGAGCGTGATACTAAAAAACGCCCGTTGCAGGGAGAAATTGCCGCTCGCTTCTGTGATACTGTGATTCTGACTGACGAAGATCCGCGTGGGGAAGACAGCGTTGCCTTGCTCACCGACATTGCACGGGGCGCACAAAAGGCTGGCAAGGTCATAGACAAAGATTTATTCATAACTCCAGACCGCCCCACCGCGATTCGGCAGGCCTTTGCGCTTGCAAAAAAAGATGACATTGTGCTGCTGCTCGGAAAAGCTCATGAAAACAGCATTATTTATAAAGACCATGTATTGCCGTATGATGAAATCGCTGAGGCAGAAAAGGCTTTAAAAGAATTAGGCTAGTAAGGATATTCGCATGGCAATCGAAGACGAAATTATTTCTGACATCACTGCTCCTCAATCAGGTGAACTTTCTGAGCACGCTAAGGAATATCTTTCGGTTTTGAATCCCGAGCAGTACGAGGCGGTCGTTCACGAAGGAAGCCCGCTTTTGATTTTGGCAGGGGCTGGTTCGGGGAAAACGCGTGTCATTACAACGAAGATTGCCTACTTGATTGGCGAAAAGGGCGTGAATCCGCATTCGATTTTGGCGGTCACATTCACCAAAAAGGCGGCGAATGAAATGCACGAGCGGGCGATTGCGCTTGAAGCTCGGGCGGAATTCTCTCAAATCAAGACATTTCACTCCTTCGGCGCATGGTTTTTGCGCGTGTATGCCGAGGATGCGGGAATCGACCCCAATTTTACCGTGTATGATGACGATGATGTAGTTTCGCTGATTCAAAAAGCCGAGCCTAAACTGACAAAAAAAGAAGCGGCCGTTTACGCAAGAAAAATTTCTCTTGCAAAGGATTATTGTCTTCTTCCCGATTCACCTGAACTTTCAATGCGCGAAGAATTTTTGAATCCGACAGATTTTGCCGAAGTCTACGCGCTCTATGAAAAGCGGTTGCGTGCCACAGGTAATGTTGATTTCGGTGACTTGATTTTGCTTCCGTATCTTGCGTTAAAAGAAAATGCTGCCTTGCGTGAAAAAATGTACCATCGTTTCCGCGTGATTATGGTCGATGAGTATCAGGATTCAAATGTGGCGCAGTTCAAATTGCTGGAAGCACTTTCTGGTTTGAGCGAAGGAAGTGGCACATATGTCTGCGTGGTTGGTGATGATGACCAGTCGATTTACAAATTTCGTGGTGCTGAAATTCAGAATATCTTGAATTTTCCCAAAATTTTTTCGGGCACAAAAATCGTCCGCCTTGAATCAAACTATCGTTCCACGAGCGAAATTCTCTCTCTTGCCGACAATGTGATTTCAAATAATTCAGGCAGGCTTGGAAAAACACTCCGTGCCGAGCGTGGGAGCGGGAAAATTCCTGTGCTTGCGTTTTTGCCGAATCAAGACGATGAAGTGCATTTTTGCGCTGATTTGATTCAAAAATCGCATGAAATGGGCGTGCCGTATGCGGATTGGGCGATTCTGTACCGTACCAACGCACAGTCGCTCGGTTTTGAAAGTGAATTCGTGCGCAAAAAAATCCCGTATCAAATCGTCGGGTCGCTCAAATTCTATGAGCGTGAGGAAGTCAAGGACATTGTGGCGTGGCTTGAACTTTTGGCGAATCACAAAAATGAAATCGCCTTCCACCGAATCGTGAACAAGCCCGCCCGTTCCGTCGGAAGCAAAACACAGGATTCAATCGTTGAAACTGCTAGGCTTTCGTTTCAGAATGACATTATCGCCTCTTGCCGAGAACGACTGCCAAAACTTTCGGCAAAGGCAAAGTCAGGAATCTCACAATTTCTTGAAATCATCGATGAAGTTGAATCTCTGTTTGGTGAAGACACCACCGCGGGCGGAGAATTGGCAAATGATGTTGTTTCGGAACACACTGACGAACTGAAAAAGCGTGAAAGTAAGCAAACACTTGCAAAACTAATAGAAGAAATTGCGAAAAAATCAGGGCTTTTGGCGTATTACGAGGAGCGCGATAAAGAAGAGCACACTTTCCGCGTGGAAAATATGCAGGAATTGGCGAACTCTGCCGTTCCGTATCCGCTTGCTCGGCAGGGCTTGCTCGATTTTTTGGATAATATTCAGCTCGACCGCACGCTTTCCACATCTGAAGAAGAAATTAACCCTGATTCAGTTACGCTCATTACGCTTCATAACACAAAAGGCTTGGAATTCAACCGCGTGGTTATGACGGGCATGGAAGAAGGCGTGTTTCCGCGCAACGGCGATGATGAAGAAGAAATGGAAGAAGAACGCCGCCTGTGCTATGTGGGAATCACGCGGGCAAAAAATGAATTGTACTTAACGAGTTGCGCAGTGCGCCGCATGTACGGTCATATTGAATATATGAAGTGCAGCCCGTTTTTGCTTGAAATGGGCACGGAGGGCATAAAAGCAATCGGGCACAAGCCGTCACGATACACCAATTCATCATTTCACGGTGGCGACTACGGTGAGCGCGGCCTGAGCCACCCCGATGTTGAAAGCGACCCCATCAAACGAAAATACACACGCGGTACAAAAATCTTCCACGATGATTACGGCTACGGCATTATCGTGAATACCACGATTACCGATGAAGGCGAATTCGGCATTACGGTGAGTTTTGAGAACAGCGGTATCAAACGCTTTTTGCCAAAATATCAGGAAAGCCAATTGATGGTGGTAAAAGAATAGGCAAACTGCCAGTCGTTTTTACAGCACACCCACCAATTTTGCAATCAACGCCATGCGCACGAACATTCCGTATTTGACTTGTTTAAAATAAGCCGCTCTTGGGTCATCGTCCACCTCGGGGGCGATTTCGTTTACGCGGGGGAGCGGGTGCAAGACAATCATGTTCTTTCGGGCGAGCGACATTTTCTGGTTGTCGAGAATGTAGCTGTCTTTGAGGCGGATATAGTCCTGCTCGTTGAAGAATCGCTCTTTTTGAACGCGCGTCATATACAAAATGTCCAAATCGCCGATGACAGATTCAAGCCGCTCCGCCGTGGTGTATTCGATTCCCGCTGCGTCGAGTTCTTGCGTGACATATCCTGGAACGCGCAGTTCGTTCGGGCTGATAAAAATGTAGCGGTTGTTTTTGTAACGAGCCATTGCCTCCGCGAGCGAATGAACCGTGCGACCAAACTTCAAATCTCCGCAAAAGCCGATGGTGTGACCTTCAAAGCCGCCCTGAAGCGCACGAATTGTGAGCATGTCGGTGAGCGTTTGCGTGGGGTGGTAGTGCCCGCCGTCGCCCGCGTTGATAATCGGGCAAGAAGCGTACTGGCTTGCGAGCAATGCCGCTCCTTCCTTTGGATTTCGCATGGCAATCACATCAACATAAGACGAGACCGTGCGGATTGTGTCGGAAAGTGACTCGCCTTTTGCCGTGCTTGAATTCGCCGCGTCAGAAAATCCCTCGACCGCGCCGCCAAGATGAAGCATAGCCGCCTCAAAAGAAAGCCGTGTGCGTGTGCTCGGCTCAAAAAAAAGTGTCGCAAGAATTTTCCCGCGACACACATCTGAAAAAGAAGCAGGGTCAACAATGATTTGCTCTGCCAATGCGCAGATTTCGTCGATTTCTGAAACAGTCAAGTCGTTTGGTTTAATGAGATTTCTTCCCTTTAACATAATTTGATTTTAGCATATAATTCGATTTATGAAAATGGAAAACAAGAGCTATTACGAAGATAAAATTCGTGCTTTTGACGCAAAAATCGAAGCACAGAAAATCGCCTTTTCCCCGATGACTTTTCAGGCGATTCGTGCGCTCATTGAATTGGGGCTTTTGCAGAAAATTTCAGATGCAGGTGACGAGGGAATCACGATAAAAGAACTTTCCGAAAAATCAGGCATCTCAGAATACGGCGTGGGCGTGCTCGCGGAAATGGCACTCGGCATGGGAGTGTTGAAACTAAATGCAGAAAAGGATTGTCGGGTCAAGCCCGACAATGACAACACGCTTGGTCGCCTTGTTATCGGAAAGATTGGCTGGTTCTTGCTTGAAGACGACTGCACGCGCGTGAATTTCAATTTTACGAACGATATTTGCTATAAGGGCGCGTTCAATCTCATTGATTCGGTGAAGAACGGAAAGCCCGAAGGTCTCAAAGTGTTCGGCGAAAAGTGGACGACCGTGTACGAGGCACTTTCAACACTCCCCGAACGCGAGAAAAAATCCTGGTTTGAGTTCGACCATTTCTATTCTGATGTCGCGTTCCCAGAGGCTCTTCCGATTGTGTACGCAAAAAAGCCGAAAAATCTCTTCGACATCGGTGGAAACACGGGAAAGTGGGCGATTGCTTCTTGCAAATACGACAAAGATGTGCATGTTTCAATCGTGGATTTGCCCGGTCAGACGGCGGTTGCCGAAAAGAACGCAAAAGAAGCGGGCTTTGCCGACCGAATCAGTTTCGTGAGCGGAAATGTGCTTGATGTTGAGACAAAATTGCCGAGCGGGGCAGATGCCGTGTGGATGAGCCAATTCTTGGATTGTTTTAGCCTTCGTCAAATCACCAAAATTCTCACGAAGATTTACAATTCTGTTGACGAAGGTTGTGACATCTTCGTTATGGAACCGCTCTGGGATATGCAAAAATTCGAGGGTGAAAGCTATGCCTTGCAAGCGACAAGCCTCTATTTCACCTGCATCGCCAACGGCAACAGCAAAATGTACCGCTACGGCGAACTGGTCGAAGCCATCGAAAAAGCAGGCTTTCGTTTAGTAACCGCACATCACAACTTGGGAAGCAATTTTTACTCAATCTTGAATTTTAGGAAAAAGTAATCCACAGATTTACACCGATAAACACAGATTATATGTTTTTTATAAGAAAAATTTTCGTATTTCACAGAAGAATTTCGATTAAGAAAACTTATAAATCTGTGAAAATCGGTGCTAATCTGTGGATAAAAAAATTATGAAACTATTTGTAACAAAATTCGCAAAATATCAACCTTCTCTTGAAAATCCTGCGGAGCAGCCGAAGTTGGAATATGTCGATTCGCTCTTCCGCCGCAGGCTTTCACAAGTTACGCGCATGACGATTGAGGTGGTGCATGAGCTTGTCGAAAGTGAGAGCGAGAATGCCGCTCTCAAACTCGTGTTCGCTTCGTTTCGGGGCGAGATTGCGCGGCAACTCAAAATCAACAAAGGGCTGGTTGAGGACGCGGATGTGATGCCCGCTCAGTTCTCGCTTTCTGTGTTCAACACGCCGCCTGCGGCTACCACGATTGCGCTTGGCATGAAGGCGGGCTACACGGCAATCTATCCGAGTGAGGACAATTTTGCCTCTGCGCTTGTTGCGGCAAGTTCTTCTGTTCTGTGCGGAGCAGAGAAAAAAATCATCTTTGCGTATGCAGACGAAAAAATCCCCGAAGAATACGCGAATTGCAAGGGGTACAGCGAGGAATTGCCACTTGCCTTTGCATGCGTGCTTTCAAGCGAAAAATCTGACGGCGCACGAGAGATTGATTTGGACGGAGAAAATTGGAAAAAAATCTCTCAAACACCGCGAGAATTCTTGAGTTTTATGCAAAAAGCGGCGTTGTCTTAAGCCACTCTGCAACAGCCGTTGCTTCTTTGTCTAACGGGCGGTCGTCTTCTACGAATGCGCTCATCTTTCGTACTTCTTCATGCACTTTCTTTGTGAACGGAGCGAAATCATCTTTGCCTGCCAAATCAACCGCCTGCATTGCGGCGAGAAGGTGCGTGGCAAACTGCAAAAAGACGAGTTCAATCTGCTCGGCGAGTTTTCGTGCGCTAATCGTTCCCATTGAAACTTTGTCTTGGTTCAACGCTTCGGTCGGTGCGCTTGTGAGCGAAACGGGGAAGCAGTAGGTCGCCACTTCGCCACGAATTGCAGAAATCGTGATTTGCGCCGCTTTAAAGCCCAGTCGCAAGCCCGCTCGTGGATGGTCGGCTGGCGTGAAGGGAATGAGATTCTCAGTAAGTCCGTTGAATTTTCCGTCGATGATGATTTCAGCCTGCTTGTCGCTCAAGTCAGCAATGTTTGCAAGGGCGGTGCGCATGTAATCGCATGCCGCGCAAATGTGTCCGCCGTAGAAATTTCCCGTGTTGTACAATTGTCCAACATCAATATCTACAAGCGGGTTATCGTTCGCACTGTTGAGTTCTTCGGTAATCATTTCGCGAGCAAAACGGAGCGTATCTCGGTACACGCCCGTAATTTGCGGAGCGCAACGGATTGAATAGCGGTCTTGGATTTTGTTCTGCTGTGCGACAAATCCTTTTCCGTCAAGTTTTTCTATTTTGTTTTTCAAAAAGTCTTCATATTTCCAGACTCGTTTTGACTCGACGATGATATTGTGCACATACACCGCCGATTCCATCTGCCCACGGTGATTTTTGAGCTGGCTCACCTTTGTAATAAACGGCGTGTCCTTTCCGCGTGTGATTTCAGAGGTGACCGCCGTGAGAAAGTCAGAAATATTCGCAAGTCGCTGAGCTTTTTTCCATGCGAGCGAGGCAACTGCCGTCATTACGCTCGTTCCGTTCATCAATGCCAAGCCTTCTTTTGCTTCGATGGGAAGCGGCTCAATCCCTTCGGCTTTGAATGCTTCGCTTGTCGGTACGATTTTACCCTTGTAGTACACATCGCGCTGACCCATAATCACCGCCGCAAGATACGAAAGCGGAGTGAGGTCGCCTGAAGCCCCTACCGAGCCGAGTTGTGGAATCACAGGAATGATGTCTTTGTTGAGCAAAGTGAGCATCATTTTTGCAAGTTCGGGGCGAATCGCCGAGTGCCCGCCCTTTACATTTCCGTTCAAGCGCGCAAGCACAACGGCACGCCCTGTCTCTCTGTCAAATTTCGGGCCCAAGCCGATTCCGTGGTAGGCGCAAATCGTTCGCTGGAGTTCACCTGCCTTTTCGACTGAAATCTGATTGTGGCAACTGTCTCCAAAGTCAGTGGTCACCCCGTAAGTTGGCACGCCCGTCGCAATGTAGTCTTCGAGGAATTTTCGTGATTTTTCAAGCCGTTCCCAAAATGCCTTATCGCTCGGCAAAGCTACTTCTTCATTTTTATACGCGACATCGCACACATCTTCTATAGTAAGTTTATCTCCGTTGATGATTTTCATATTGTTACTTCCTGCTGCTTTTTTTGAGTACTGGTTCACATGTTAATCCAGCGCCGAGTTTTTTGAAGATTTTTCGGTCAACTTCGCTCAACATAACCGTGGTGTGAACTTGACAACCGCGTAATTTTGGAAGCTGCTCGATCGCTTTTTTGCAGTTTTCATTCGTGGGAGAAAGCATTGCAAGTGCAACAAGCACTTCGTCGGTATGTAAGCGGGGGTTATTTCCTTTTAAGTAATTTACCTTCATGTCTTGAATCGGCTCAATCATGTCTTTGGGGATGAGCTTCACTTTGTGGTCGATTCCCGCAAGATGTTTTGTGGCGTTCAAGATGAGAGCCGCGCATGTTCCCAAAAGGCTTGAAGTTTCGCTCGTGATAATCGTGCCGTCTTCAAGTTCAATCGCCGCCGCAGGGAGAGAAGATTTTTCACCGCGTTCGTTCGCCGGCACAACGACTTTTCGGTCTTCCACGGTGATTTTTGCTTGCTTCATGAGAAGCGCGATTTTGTTGATTTCGTTTTCTGTGCCTTTGTCTTCGATTAAATCATCAAGCGCGGTGTAGTAGCGGCGGATAATTTCCTGCTTGCTCGCCTCACAACAGGCTTCATCGTCAAAAATGCAGTAGCCCGCCATGTTCACACCCATGTCCGTGGGCGATTTATACGGGTTTTCGCCGTAGATTCCTTCAAAAATCGCGTTCAGAACAGGGAAAATCTCGATGTCGCGGTTGTAGTTCACGGTGGTTTCGCCGTACGCTTCGAGATGGAAAGGGTCAATCATGTTCACGTCGTTTAAGTCAGCGGTTGCCGCCTCGTACGCGAGATTGACTGGGTGTTTTAACGGAAGATTCCAGATTGGGAAAGTCTCGAATTTTGCGTAGCCCGCTTTGATTCCGCGCTTTTGCTCTTGATAGAGCTGGCTCAAACACACCGCCATCTTTCCGCTTCCAGGGCCTGGGGCAGTGACGACGACGAGCGGGCGAGAGGTTTCAACATAGTCGTTTTTTCCGTAGCCTTCGTCGCTATCAATGAGCGAAACATTGTTCGGATAGCCTTCAATCATGTAGTGGTAATAGCATTTGACATTCATTCGTTTGAGTTTGTTCTTGAATGCCTTCGCGCTTTCCTGACCTTTAAAATGCGTGATGACGACCGAGCCGACCATAAGCCCGAGATTCTGAAATTCATCGCGGAGCCGCAATACATCTTTGTCGTAAGTAATGCCCAAATCGCCGCGCACTTTGTTCTTTTCGATGTCAACCGCGCTGATTACGATGACGATTTCCGCCATGTCGGCGAGCTGCATGAGCATTTTGAGTTTTGAATCGGGCTGAAACCCGGGGAGGACGCGGCTCGCATGGTAATCGTCAAAAAGCTTGCCGCCAAATTCCAAATACAATTTATTGCCGAACTTGGCAATCCGTTCCTTAATGTGCTCAGACTGTATCCGCAGATACTTTTCATTATCAAAACCATTCTTCATAACGGAATTTGATTATAACGGATTTTTTTACAATAAAAAAGAGGAAACGCAATAAAAATTTCTTTGTCTTTTTTATGATAAATCAGTATATTTAGAATGATGAATACGAATTTTATTTTTTCAGTCTTGGCTTCGGTCATATCGATTTATACGATTCTCTGCTTTATTCGCGTTATGCTTACATGGTTTCCTGGCGCGGAATACTCAAAATTTGGTCAGGTGCTAAGCCAGATGTGCGATCCGTATCTTGGTTTGTTCCGTCGCTTTCGATTTTTGCGTTTTTCTTCGTTTGATTTTACGCCTGCGATTGCGCTTTGTGTCTTGATGGCGGCCCAAACATTGTTTTCAAGTCTTTCAATGGGCGGAAGTTTCAGATTTTCCACGCTTCTTGCCATGTTGGTCATGCTGATTGGAAACATTTTTACATCGGTTTTGGGCTTTATTGCACTTATTATCGTGATTCGGCTTATTGCGTATTTGTTTGTCGGCGACGGCAATTCTTCGTATTCAATCTGGTCTGTCGTTGACCGTTCTATTTCCCCATTGATTTTTAGAATTGCCGGGCTTGTTTTTAGGAATCAGCCGATTTCGTTCGTAAAAGCATTGGTCACATCATTAATTACAGTGGTTTTGTTTTCATTTTTGATTTCATACTGTATACGGATTTTGGGAAATCTTATTTCGATGCTTCCGTTTTAGTGCATGTTACGCCACGATATTTACTGAATAATCTCCGCTTGTAAAGGCTTCTGCCACATCGCCTTGCATAGTATGAGCCGTCACAAAATCGCCATAGTTTTTGTGCGCGAGCATACCTGCATTCTGCTGATTTTGACCATCATTTCCGCCCTGTGCAAAGCCTTGCTGATTGTTCGAGAAATTTAAATCAAAGCTGCCCGTGTCGAATCCGCTTTCTGTGAAAGCTTGTTTTAAAGAGGGAATGCTCTCTTTGAAAGCGTCCATCGCCTCTTTTGTCTGCACGGTAATCTGAGCCGAAAGATTTTTGTCATCGAGATTGAGTGAAATTTTTACATTTCCCAATCCTTCTGGGCGTAAAATCAAATTGATTGAGCCTTGATTGTTGTCTTTAAGAACGATGTTCCCTGCCTTAACAAAGTCTGGTGCGTTTTCCTGCACGGCATTAGAAAGCATCGCCTGAAAGTCTGAGCCTGTTGCGCCTGCTGCTTGTGAAGACGATGAAGTGATGTTTTCTTGTGTCCGATTTGCGAATTCCATCGTCATCTGGACAGTTCCGTCAGCCTGCTTTTGCATAGAAAGATTGATTTCTTTCTTTTCTGCGGACTTCTGGACAATTTTATCAGAAGCGATTTTTGCATCATCTTCAAAAAGGTGATGAGTTCTTAAATCATGTACGGCAAGTTTTGTGTCAGATTTCTTTTCTTTTGGAAGTTTTTCCGAACTGATTTTTTTGTCTGAATCAGAAATCAACTCGCTTTTAGGTGCCCCCCTTGTAAAAGCAACTTCTGAGTCGGAAATAATATTCTCAAGGAAGCGTTGCGGGTCATTTACTGCCAAATTCTGCGCAGTGGTGAGTTTTTCTTCTTCACTTTCAAAGCCAGGAATGAATTCAACGGCAGCATCAATCATCTGCGCAAAATCTTCGTTTGAAATATCTTCGCCTTTTTCTTCAATTTTTGCGCTCGACAAAAGCCATGAAATCATTTTGTCATCGATGGTGGAATTTTCTTCTGCTGAGACTTCCTGTGCCACTTCGATTTGAGGTGTTTCAGACTCTTCTGCCAGTTTTCGTGCGTTCTGAATCTGATTTATGCCGACTGCAATGAAATTTCCTTCAGTAAAATCAACTTTTTTGGCTTCATTTTTATTATCATCGTTCTTTTCTGACTTTGGAGCGTCTTTTTTTGCGATTTTTTCAGTTTTTTCGTTTGACTCGGTGCCTTTTTCTGCGACAACCTCATCTGTTTTTTCGGTCTGTGCTTCTTCTGCTACGACAGGTTTTTCCGTTTCATTTGATTTTTTTGCGTCACGGAGAAATTCTGCGAATGATGCTGTTTCAGACTCTTTATTTTTTGCAGAATCGATTTGAGAAAGATCTGACTGCATTGCTTGGGTCTGTAATTGAGAAATTGAAAGAATATTCATTGCACAACCTCCAAATTCGTAAACATTCGTAAAATTGCGTCCCATTCTTCCCACCCAAAGCGCACTTTTTTGCTGTTTACTCTTCAATCATCGGAATTTATGAAGAAATGTTAAGTTTTTTTGAAAAATTTCTAGTCTAATGACTCTGGCTTGTTTGCCATCTTGCGCTGGATTGTAGCGGCGCGTTCAGCTGGCATGTACATAAGCCATGTTGAAGACATTGAGACTGTTTTGTTCTCTGCGGCAATTTCATCTGCTTTGCGAAGAATATCGATAACATCCTGATCATCATGAGAAAGAAGCTCTTCAACGGCCGTTTTTGGAGGCATGCTGTTCAGATATTTTGCAATCGTTTCGATATTGGTGTTTCTGTCATCGTATTTTTTAACCTGATTGTTAAATGTCTTTTCGCGCTCATCCTGCGATTTTTTGCGGTCTTCAAGTTCTTTTGCAATCGCTTCGTTTTGTTCTTCGACTTTTACGATGTCGTTTTCGCGCTTGTCAAGTTCTTGTGTGCGAATATCAAGTGCCTCGATTCTTTTTGCGAGCCGATCATCATCTAAATCTGCGGTAAGTGGCTTTGATGTTGTTGCTGAGACGGAAGTTTGCGGAGCAAGGCCAAAAAGTTTGTAAACTGGAGTAAAGACTTTTTTTGCATGAATAACACCAAGATAGTCAAACCAAAGCATGCCACCCAAAACAAGAATAATGATTAAAATAAGAAGAAAAATTGATTTGCCGATTCCACCGTTTCCACGAGCCATTTTTTATCCCCTCAGAAAAAAGTATTTCGCCTTTATTATCGGAATTATATCACAAAAGTTAAGAAAGCGGTAAATAATTCAGTTTGTTGATTTTCGAAAAGGAGATGTACATACATTTTTTCTGATTTGAAAAAACACTATTTCTTGAAAATTCTCATTCAAAAAATAGTGAGTATTTTCAAAAAACATTGATTTTTTGAAAATACTTTACTAAAATATTTATAGAAATTTCAAGAATTAAGGAGAAATTGAAAATATATGGAAAAATTTGACGAAGCATTTTCAACTTCTGCGCGTTCGGGAATGGTCGTGCAGAACCTTTCGGGGGAAATGGCATATTTTTCTTTTAAGCCAACGCCTCTTCCGCCTGAGCCGCCCGTAGAGATTTCTCCGCCGATGCTTTCGCTGCTCATCGAGGCAAACCGCAAGGTCGCCTACCTTGACGCGCGTTCCGACAAAATTCCGAATGTAAACCTGTTTCTCTCAATGTATATCCGAAAAGAGGCGCTGGTTTCCTCGCAGATTGAAGGCACGCAATGCACGCTTGATGATGTGCTTGACCCAGAAAACGAGGAAAATGCGAATATCGATGTCGGCGAAGTCATCAATTACATTACGGCGACGGATTTTGCGATTGACCGGCTGGAACACTTGCCCCTGTGCATGAGGCTTTTAAAAGAAACGCACGCCGTTCTGATTCGGGGGGTGCGCGGAAGCGACAAAACGCCGTGTGAATTCCGCACATCGCAGAACTGGATTGGCGGACAGGGAAGTACGCTCAAAAACGCCCGCTACATTCCGCCGAGCGTTGACGACATGAAAACCGCGCTCAGCCAACTGGAACAGTTCTTGAACTCTGCCGACACGCTTGACCCGCTCATCGAGGCCGCGCTCATTCACTATCAGTTTGAAACGATTCATCCGTTTTTGGACGGTAACGGCAGAATCGGCAGGCTGTTAATCACGCTGTTTTTGATGCAGAAAAAAATCATCTCAAAGCCGATTCTCTACATCTCCTGCTTTCTCAAAATGAACCGCGTTGAATATTACGACCGACTGAGCGAAGTTCGGCGAAGTGGAAATTACGAGCAGTGGATTTTGTTTTTCTTGCAGATGATTCTTGAAACAGCAAACGATGCGCTTGAATCAATAAACGAACTGGAAGAGCTTCACCGCAAAAACATCGCATGGATTGAGACGATTCCCGCACGCACGCGCGACAATGCGCTCCGCCTGTTTGAATATGTTGAGGCAAAGGCGATTATTGACACGACGAAAACGGCGGATGCACTGGGGCTTTCGTACAACACCACGGCAAAGACGATTGAAGTCCTGCACAAATTCGGGATTCTTGAACCTTCGGCAAAGCGCGGAAAGGCAAGCCTGTATTCCTACACGGATTACCTTGACATTCTGCGTCGGGGAACGGAGTTGTAAGATTTACAAACTAGTCCTTGGTTATTTCACCAGTTACGCAATTTATTGTATAATAAGCTCGGTTAGTAAATTCATAATAGCCGTTCTTATTATATGAAGTTTCGTTAGCACCTTTCATGGTAGTTGTTCTTAGTTTGTATGATGTTGTGTAATACACTTTTCCAGCAGCAAAAATTTTTTGATAGGGACTAGAAGTATAAGAGTTTTCACTAAAATCATCATCTGTTGAAATTTTCCAGTCTCCGTCAATTGTAGCCGAAATGTATCCATAACTTCTGATGTTAGATGATGAAGATGAACTATTGCTTATTTCAGGATGATAAAGCCTGACCCATATATAAACGGTTTCATCTGCCGCCCAAACTGCATATAAAGTCAAATTTTGCTCTAAAGTAATAGATTCATTTGCACTGTATTCTGCATAAACAGCAGAAGATGATGTTGACCAGCCTTCAAAAATATATCCTTGTCTAATCCAGCCTAATTGACTTGCTGATTTTAGCGTTATAGTAGGAGATGTCGCCGTTACCGTTTCGCTTGTAGTATCTCCAAGCAATGTTGTATATCGCTCATGATATGTAATGGTATATGTTATTTCTACCCAATGTGCGTATAAATTCATATTACCAGAACAAACAATTTTTTGACTTTTATTGTAAGTCTTTGCTCCATCTGCCGTCTTTTGCCAGCCACCGTAAGAATATCCTGATCGTGCGAATCCTAAATTTGTATCTGTTTCAAGAGTAACGATTCCACCACTTACTATTACTGTCTTATTTGCTCCACTTCCATCATTTAAATAATATGTAATTGTGAATGTTTTTCCGTAAGCAGAATTTTCTATCCAAATCGCATACATAGTTTGGTTTGTATACGGAGTTATTGTCGAACCGTCTTTCCAGACTAAAGTTTCCGCAGAATCATTTGCCGCCCAGCCAAGAAAACTGTATCCTTCGCGTGAAAGACCCAGTGATGAAGCGGTCGGAAGTGTGGTTTCTTCTTCAGCAATGAATTTTTTGCTTTCTGTTTCAATTGTTCCGCCATTTGGATTGAAAGTGATTGTGTATTCTTCTTTGCCGTTAGTAGACCAACGGGCATAAAGAGTTATATCACCTGACGGCGTAAATTTTTGACCATTTGTATAATCAGTTGAAGTACCGTCTGCACTCGTCATCCAACCTGCAAAGGAAGTGTGAAGTTAGCAATTAGTAGTGAGCAATTAGCAATTGAAAATGGAAAATTGAAAATGGAAAATAAGGAGGGGAAAGCCTTCCCCTACGCGCCCACTCCGTTGGTCGCTACCCCTTCTACGGGGGATACCCCTGCAACGCCCCCAAATACCGTTTTGCTCAGAGTTAGCGTGAAGGACACGGGGATTGGAATTAAAGCTGAGGACATCAACAAATTGTTTTCGCCGTTTGAGCGCATTGAGGAAGGGCGGAACCGCGCGATTGAAGGCACGGGATTAGGGATGAGCATCGTCAAAAATCTGCTTGCCGCAATGGGCACGCACCTTGATGTTCAGAGCGTCTACGGAGAAGGCAGCGATTTTTCTTTCAGCGTGGTGCAAGAAGTGCGCAGTTGGGAGCCAATCGGAAATTACGAAGAGACCAAGAAAAAATCGCAGGCAGAGACGGCTTCATACACCGAAAGTTTCCACGCACCAGAGGCAAAGATTCTCGTGGTTGACGACACGCCCATAAATCTTACCGTGATGAAAGGCTTACTCAAAGAAACGCAGATTCAAATTACAACGGCAGAAAGCGGATTTGACGCGCTCGAAAAAGCAAAAACCGAGCCGTTCGACGTGATTTTTATCGACCATATGATGCCCAAAATGGACGGCATCGAAATGATAAAAAATCTCCGCGCCGATGATTCTTCCGTAAATCAGCACACAATCTGCGTCGCCCTCACCGCAAATGTCATGGGCGGAGTTAAAGAGCAGTACCTTTCCGCAGACTTTGAAGACTACCTCGCCAAGCCGATTGAGCCAAAATTGCTCGAAGAAATGCTGGTGAAATATTTGTCGACTAACAAGGTGCAGTTAGCAGTTAGCAGGGAGCAGGGAACAGTTGGTAGTGAGCAGAGCGAATCGAGAAATCTCGCATATCACGATTTAGGAGATTCTGACATTCGTCAGAATGACACGCCTCGTCATGCTGAACTTGTTTCAGCATCCCTTTTCAAAACTATCTTCGACATCGATATTGCTTCGGCGTTGAGGAATTGCGGGACGGAAGAGGTGTTTTTGGAGGCGGTCAAGAATTTCCGTGAATCAATCGAAGAAAAATCTAACTTAATAGAAGAATACGCAAAATCTGAGGACTGGAAAAATTACACGATTCTCGTTCACGCGCTCAAATCTTCCGCGCGGCTCATCGGAGCCACCGACCTTTCTGAAAAAGCAAAAGAACTCGAAGCGGCAGGAGATGAGATTCTTCGCGCTGCTCAGAATGACAACAATGTGTCATTGTCGGGCACGCCCCGACAATCTATCGCCGAAAAAACGCCCGCATTGCTTTCTGAATACCGCGCCTATTTTACAAAACTCGCGCCTCTCACGGGAGATTTCGGGATTCATCAGGATGACACCACCCGTCATGCTGAACGAAGTGAAGCATCCCAAATCACTCCCGACCAAGTCACTGACGCACTTTCTGCCCTGCGCAAAATCGGGTCAAAAATCTGCTCGCTTTTAAAACCTTCCAAAACCGAAAGCAGCATAAAAAGCGTGGCGAGCGTGCGCCAATTGATGTCGTGCAAAAGTTCCCGTGACGGTGGCGTGATAAAAAGCGAAACGAGTGCCGCCAAGAGCGAAACGGAAAGCATAATGTCTTTTTTGAAAAGATTTTTGAGCCAAACGAAGATTTTTTGCATACGGCGATTCTAGTACATTTTGATTTTTATGTGCGGAATTTTTCACAATCTGTTTGCGCCGCTTTTCGCTTCCCCGTTTTCAATTTTCAGTTTCCGTGCTACAATTTCTTCATGTATTACAGAATTGATTACACCTACATGATTTTTGCCCTGCCGGCTCTGCTTTTGAGTTTGTGGGCAAGTTCGGCGGTAAAGTCTCGCTTCGCAAAATACGACCGCGTTCCCACCAAAAAGGGCATGACTGGAGCTGAGACGGTATGTCTGCACGGCAGTACGAAAAATGCCTGATTAGCGATATTCGTAAGCATAATTGAAATTTTCCTTGATTTATCTGCTTTTCAGGATATAATTAAAGAGAATTTGAATCATCTCGTCTTACTAAAATCCCACAGGAGAAAAATATGAAAAAGAATTTTATTGTACGGGGGGGGGTATACTATTCCCTAAAATCACTCTTCTTTACCCTGATTTCGGTGTCAATGCTCTTTTCTTTTGCCGCTTGCTCAAACGGAGATGACAAAACCGAGGAAAATTCCGTTGCTGGACAAAAGAGCGGTACGGTTACGACTGGCAAAATCACTTCTGAGAGCGTTATTATTTCTGCAACTGGCGTTGTTTCCGTTACTGCTGATTCTTCTGGCTCTCATTATGAATTCACGAAATCAAATTCAAATCTGAACGCAAATATTTCTTCCCGTGCGCTCACCGTTGATGAATCAAAAGGCGGAACTTGGAAATTCTTCGAGGGAAACAGCACAAATCCAAAATATTCGGGCACATACAAAGGTGATATTTCTGAATTTACTGAAATTCTTAAATCTGATTCTTCTTCGGAAGGTTTGAAACTTGAACTGACGGTAACAGAGGTTTTAGATTCTTCGGGAAATGCTATTGAACTGGAAGAAAACGACAAAAAATCTTTTGATTTTGAGGTCAAGCATACTGGTGGAGAAGGGACTTTCGTTTTTGAAGCGGAAATTCCTGCTTTTTCCGAAACCGAACCTGAAATTCCAAATATTGTAATCCCCGATGAAAATTATTATGACATCACTATCGATGCCCAAGAAGACTGTTATGTTCAGTTGTTTAATATGGAAACCTTGTATAGTAGAACGAAACGAGCGAATGGGGGCGAGGAACTTAAACTTCAAGTTACGATACCTATTGATGAGGACACAGTCGGCCACGCTATTGATACATTGACGATAACAAAAAATTCTGATAAAACGCTCGTGCCGCTCGGAAATCCTATTGGTTCTCAAGAAAACACCACATAT
This sequence comes from Treponema sp., assembly GCA_017464425.1. Lineage (GTDB taxonomy): Bacteria > Spirochaetota > Spirochaetia > Treponematales > Treponemataceae > Treponema_D. The sequence continues at coordinate 186,391 of JAFUDX010000032.1, read as the reverse complement.
TATGCTTTCACAATGCCAAACGACTCTATTACTATCAAGTTGACATACAAAGAAGTTCCGTTCCGCACGGTTACTTTTGCTGAACTTGATTCAAGCAAGGCAATCTCATTTACGGGAAGCGCACCTGACGACAGATTTGCGAAAATGACCACCCTAAAAGCGGGCGAAAAAATCCATGTTGCCTTAAAACTTGCGGCTCAGACTGTCGCGGTCGATAAAATCTTAATAACTGCTGGAACTGGCGGTGAAAGTCAAGTAGAAATATTTGATGATGAATATGGTGACACTGACAATAATGGTTGTTTCTATTACTTCTACTTTATAATGCCTGACAATGATGTCACAGTAAGCGCGACTTTTAAAGACGAGCCTGTGACATTGTATGAAATCAGTCTGACTGATACTAACACCGCTGACATACAACTCAATGATGCGCTTTATGAAACGCTCTCGAAATTCCGGCCTGGTTACACTGTCAGAGTTTTCGTCAGTTCAAAATACGGCTCTTTGACGATAACAGATTCAAACGGAAACGCAGTTGAATATAAAAAAACGACAGAAAAGCCTTCTAGTATGCCTGCTTATTACGAAACTTGCTTTGTATTCACAATGCCCGAAAGCAATGTAACGATTACGCCGAATTTGAAAAGTGAATAACGCTATTTAACTATAAAACAGATTCCGCATAGTGTTTTTCTGTGCGGAAGTTTCTGAAGATATTGATTTAACCTTGATTTATCTCATTCTTGTGTTATACTGTAATCGATTTTGAATCATCTCGCCTTGCTAAAATCCCACAGGAGAAAATATGAAAAAGAATCTTGTTATACGGGGGGGGGGTACAATATTCCCCTAAATCAATTCTATTTGCACTGATTTCGTCTGCATTGCTCTTTTCTTTCGCCGCTTGCTCAAACGGAGATGACGAAAATGAAGGAAAAAGTGAAATTCAAAAATCAGACTCTCAAACACAATCGCTTGCAAGTTCTGGAACTTTATCCTCAAGTAGTGTGAATGCGAGCACAAATCTGCTTGGTCAGAATACTGTGAAAGTCAGCACGGCGGAAAGCGGAACTTATTACGAGTTTACGGAAATTCCTTCTATCAACGCGAGTCTCGTTTCTCGAGCCGCCACGGTTAACACCTCAAAAAGCGGAACTTGGGAATTTTATGAAAAAAATGTTCATAAATACGGAGGAAGTTACAAAGGCGATATTTTGGCTTTTTCAACCGTCGTTTCTGAATCATCGACGGAAGGGCTTGCTCTTGAACTGACGGTCGAAAAAGCCTTGGATAACGGTTCTCTTGTTACAGTCGTGGCGGATTCAAAAAATACTTTCAAATTTGAAGTCAATGCCGACAAATCTTTTGAGGTCACGATTCCTGCCGTCACGATTTCGGAATCCTCTAAAAAATATGCGATAAATGTATCTGATTCTGATGGCTGCACCGTGCAAATAGGATATTATCTTGAAACAGTCACGACTGCGACGCGTGGTGATAGTCTTACGCTCAAAGTCACACCGCCTGAAGATACGGCAGAGGTCGGATATGAAATTGATACAGTTACCGTAACCAAAGATTCTGACAACTCTGAACTTGAATTGGGAGAGCCTGAGCGCATCTTCAATACTAGAACTTCATGCTATGATTTTAGGATGCCGGACTCTTCAATTACCATAAAAGTCACTTGCAAGCGGGTTGGTTTTCATCCTGTTATCGTTCCTAGCGACTATGACAACACAAAGGCTATCTCTATAACGGCTTCTGTGTTTGGTGAGCCTGATAAAGATATAACGAAGGTAAAGGCGGGTACAAGGATTTTGCTTCAAATTAAATTCGCAAATGAAACGGTCGGAATTGATGAACTTTCAATTACTGATGGCAATGGGAAAAAAATCGCAACAACTAACGAAAATTATATAGATTCATCTTCAGGTCATAGTTATTCTTGTATTTTCATCATGCCGGATAGCAATGCGAATGTTAGTGCCACTTTCAAAGAAATCACGCTGTATGATATTACTTTTGATTTTAGCTCGATAAATATTGCTGAGAATCAGAAAATATACTATATAAAAATCAACAGCAATCTTGAAAAATTCCGTCCTGGCAACACCGTGCAAATATTCGTCAATACCACTCGTTGTGAATCGCTGGCGATAGCTGATTCAAGTGGACAGACTGTTTCGTTCGAGCCAGCCGAAGCGAGTTCGTATATGGAAAGTTACTACAAGTGTTATGAATTTACAATGCCCGGAAGCAATGTGACGATTACGCCGACAATAACGGGAAAAAACAGCGGAACGAATTAATTTCTTAAAAAACAAAAACAGGCTCTAAGCAAGAACCGACAACAAACGCACTTGCCCCCGAGCCTGTTTTTGCATTTGTCAGCAATCTAAACTATCAATTTTCCTCTTTCATTTTTCCGTTTTCAATTTTATAATTGAATCATGTATTACGGAATTGACTACACTTATCTGATTTTTGCGCTTCCCGCGCTTTTGCTCGGGCTTTGGGCGAGCGCGGCGGTAAAATCCCGCTTCGCAAAATACGACCGCGTTCCCACCAAAAAGGGCGTCACGGGCGCACAGGCGGCGGCTATCTTGCTTCGGGCAAACGGCATTACTGATGTAAAAATTGCGCACATTCGCGGAAATCTCACCGACAATTACAACCCGAGCACGAAAGTCCTGAGCCTTAGCGACGCGACTTATTCAAGCACTTCGATTGCGGCGGTCGGTGTTGCCGCTCATGAGACGGGCCACGCGATTCAGCACAATGTCGGCTATTTCCCGCTCAATTTCCGCCGTTCGCTCGTTCCTGTGGCAAATCTTGGCTCACGGCTCGGTCCTCTTCTCGTTCTTCTTGGAATCGGCTTCGGCTATTCGGCGCAGGCGGAGCAATATCTTCCGATGATGCAGCTTGTCACCGACATCGGCTTGCTTCTTTTTGCTGGCGCGACGCTTTTTTACATCGTCACGCTTCCTGTTGAATTTGATGCTTCGGCTCGGGCGTTGAAAATCCTCAAAGGCGCGGGCGTTTTTGTTGATAAAGAAGAGCTTGCGGGCGCACGGAGCGTTTTGTGGGCGGCGGCGATGACTTATGTTGCGAGCGCGTTGAGCGCAATCGGCTCGTTCGTGCGGATTCTGATGATTTCACAAAGGGGAAGAAGGCGGCGATGAGTTGAGGGAAATGGCTATTTTCTTGACAGATAGCTATTTTTCGTGCGATAATTCTCTTGTTAGGGAGAAGTCGCTTATGAACGCAGTTCCGATTTTTGAGGCGAAGAACCGCCTGCCATTTTTTATTCACAAAGCCGAAACCGAAGGACCTGTCGCAATCAGCAGGAGGAACAAGGAAGTCGCGTATATTATCTCAAAAGAGGATTATGAGAAAAAAATGGCTGCTCCCAAAAAGAGCCTTGCGGACAGAATTCATGATTCCCGTGCAGAGTATGGGCTTACTGATGACGATGATTTTGACTTTTCAGAACATTTGGAGAAAATCCGAAGGGAAGAATGGTTTCGTTTTGAAAATCGCGAGCGAGAAGAAGCAGGGCATATTTTTGATTGGGAGGATGAATGAAAAATCCATACCTCTTGCTTGATACGAATGTAGTTTCTGAAATTTTAAAACCGCACCCCAATGAAAATGTATTAAAAAATCTTCGGAAATACGAAAATTCCTGTGGTTTGCCGTCAACGGCTTGGAATGAACTTCTTTTTGGCATGAATATAATGGCAGAAGGAAAAAAGAAAACTTTTATCTATGAAAAATTAGTGAATGATATCCAATCGCAATTCGACATCATTCAGTACGACCGTCACGCGGCACTTATTCAAGCGGATATTCGTTCGCGCTTACGAGCAAAAGGAATCGGGATAGAATTTCAAGACTCACAAATCGCCGCGATTGCCGTTTCAAACTGCATGGTTTTAGTCACGCGGAACATCAAGCATTTTGAGCCGATTCAAGAAGTCTCTCCGCTCATGCTTGAAAATTGGTTTGAGTGAAGCAATTAAACGCGGATGAACGCAGATGAACGCGGATAAAATAAAGATGAGAAAGCCAGGAATTTTATGAAAGAAAAAGCACCTCGGAACAGAACGCTTGTTCTCAATGATGATGAAATTCCGATTCTCAAAAAAGAGATTCTGACTCTTTCTGACTTGGAAGATTTCTCGGCTGGTGGAGAAAATTCTTTCAATTCAGAAAATCGACTTGCAGATAGGGAATCTGCCCCGCTCGAAAAAATCCTAGACAAGACGATAAACGCCGACATCTTAAAGGCTCTTCCTCTTCTTCCTGATGAATTCGCTGACCTCATCATCATCGACCCGCCTTATAATCTCACAAAAAATTTTGGTGGCACGGTTTTCAATGAGCGGTCAGAAAAGGCTTACGATGACTATCTTGCGACTTGGTTTCCGCTCGTGTGCGAAAAATTGAAACAAACAGGCTCGCTTTACATCTGCGGCGACTGGAAATGCACTTCTTCTTTGCAGAGAGTGGTTCAAAAGGAACTTTCGATTCTCAACCGAATCACTTGGCAGCGCGAAAAAGGGAGAGGGGCTTGTGCAAACTGGAAGAATTCAATGGAAGATATTTGGTTTGCGGTCAAAAATTCGAATGATTATTATTTTGATGTCGAGGCGGTCAAGCAAAAACGGCGCGTAATCGCCCCTTACAAAGAAAACGGCAAACCGAAAGACTGGGAAGAGGAGAGCGAGGGAAATTTCCGCCTGGCATATCCGAGCAATTTTTGGGACGACATTTCGATTCCGTTCTGGTCAATGAGCGAGAACACAGACCACCCCACACAAAAAAGCGAAAAACTCTACGCCAAGCTGATTTTGGCAAGTTCAAAGCCGAACGACATAATTTTTGACCCATTCTTAGGAAGCGGAACGGCGAGCGTGGTCGCAAAAAAACTCGGTCGCACTTTTGTCGGAATCGAGCTGAGCGAAGAATACTGCCTGTATGCACAAAAACGCCTCCACCGCGCCGAAACCGACAAGACGATTCAAGGCTACAGTGACGGCGTGTTTTGGGAGCGGAACACCCTCGCTGAGCAGAGAAAGAAATAACTATGGCACTTATTTACGACTTGCCTGTTTTTAATGATGTTTATGGGCTTTCTCTTCGCCTTTTTCAACTGACTTCAAATTTTCCTCGTGAATACAAATTTACTCTTGGGCAGGATATGAAGCGGGATTGCATAAATCTTGTGCGTTATATTTATCGTGCGAACAAAGCAAAGGAAAAAAGTCAGTATCTTGAAGAGTTTTTGGACCATTTTGAAATCTTAAAATTTGAAATCAGGTTGTGTACAGACTTAAAACTTATTACAATGAAGCATCAAGCCGAACTTGCATCTAAAATGAATAGCATTGGTAGGCAAATTACCGCTTGGAGAAATGCGAGTGGTAAAGTCCAGAATTCGTAGAGGTACGCCTTTACGGAGCGTGACAGTGCTTTTGCGTAAAAGCGGCGGATTGACTGAAACAAAAAATGCAGAAATTTTGCATGACCAAAAGGTGTCTTTTCTTCGGTAATCTTATTCTGTTATACATTCGTATTACAGAGCATACATAATCCGCATTGTCTGGTCGTCGTCCCAGTACGCTTCCAACGATAATAACGCATACAACCTCAATTTCAACAATGGGGACTGGAACAACAACAACAAGAACAACAACAACAAATATGTGTGTGCGGTTCGGGATTTTACGCAAAGCGATTAGCGGCTGTCCATTTCTTTTTGGGCAGCCCATTTTTTTGCTATTATACAATTGTGATTTCTATAGAAAAACTTTTTGAACTTTATTTTGAATGTAGAAAGACAAAACGCCGAGCGACTGGTGCGCTTGCCTTTGAAATTGATTACGAGGAAAATCTGCTTGAACTATGCGATGAACTCAATCAACGAACATGGAAGCCAGGCGCATGCAACTGCTTCATCGTGGAAAAGCCCGTTAAGCGCGAGATTTTTGCAGCCCCGTTTAAAGACCGAATCGTTCACCACATTTTAATTGATGCGCTGAATCCGTGCTTTGAAAGATTTTTTATAAAAGACAGTTTTGCCTGCCGCACGGGAAAAGGAACGCTTGCCGCCATAAAACGCCTTGCGCATTTTGTGAACAGCGCATCGCAAAACGGCAAAAAAAGCGCGTACATTCTGAAACTCGACATAAAAGGCTATTTTATGAGCATAAACCGAAATCTTCTGTACGAAAAACTGGAGCGGTTTATTGAAAGCAAGTACCGCGCCTTTCTGTACGAAAAAAACGAAACGAAGGAGCAGAACAAGGCGCACAAAGGCGACTGGATTTTTGAAATCAAAGAAATTGAAGATAAAATCGGCTTTGTAAAATACCTTGCAAAAGAAATTGTGTTCAATGACCCCACAAAGCAGGTGAATTTTAAAAGCCCCAAATCTGCATGGAACGGACTTCCGCGCGACAAATCGCTTTTTACGGCAAAAGAAGGCTGCGGGCTTCCGATTGGAAACCTCACGAGCCAAGTGTTTGCCAATTTTTTCTTGACCGAATTTGACCATTACATCAAACATACGCTCAGACTAAAACGCTATGTGCGTTATGTGGACGACTTTGTTATTGTGCATGAAAGCAAGAGTTATCTCAAATATCTGATTCCGAAAATCCGCGCATTTTTAAAAGATGAACTTGCCTTGACGCTCCACCCCAAGAAAATCTACTTGCAGGAAGCACAAAGGGGAGTGCCGTTTTTGGGCGCGTTCATAAAACCGAACTTGATTTTGGCGGGCAGACGGGTTCAGAAGAATTTTGTGCAGAAAATGCAAGCCTACGAACGCCTTGCGCACGACCACAAGCCGACCAAAGAAGAAAAAAATGCGATTCTTGCAAGCACCAATTCGTACCTCGGCATTCTGCGCCAGTACAAATCATGGAAACTGCGCGTTGCGGTGCTGAAAAAACACTTTGCGGAGCAGCTTTCAAAACATTTTGGATTAAAAAAAGATGCCTTAAAGCTAGAGAAAAAGAAATGGAAATAGTGTATACTATCTTTATCCTGTTCGTTGAACGGGAAATCTATTTTTATGGAGGAAATGCACATGAAGCATTTCAAGAAACTGGCACTTGCCGCGTGCGCGGTACTTGCCTTTGGATTTGCTGCTTGCTCGTCAGATGATGACAGTTCAAGCTACACGGTGACGATTGCAAGCACAATCGAAAACGGCAAAGTCACCGCGGACAAGACGAGCGCGGTTGCGGGCGAGACCGTAAAACTCACCGCCACGCCAGCGGACGGCTACACGCTCGATTCATTCAGCGTGACTGACGCGAACACAAACGCCATCACCGTGACGAACGGCGCGTTCACCATGCCAGCAAGCAATGTCACCGTAAGCGCGACATTCAAGCAGACGACTTCGGGCGGTGGCGACACGCCGACGACCACGACTTACACCGTCACCGTGAACGAGGCAGATAACGGCACAGTCACCGCAAGCCCAACTTCTGCGGCAGAGGGCGAGACTGTCACGCTCACCGCAACGCCAAGCACAGGCTATCAGCTTGCAACGCTCACGGTACAGAACGGCACGGCTGATGTCACCGTCACAAACAACGCCTTTACCATGCCCGCAGGAAATGTAACGGTTTCCGCGACATTCACCGCACTGCCGCCCGACACAACGACCTACACCGTGCGCCACCTGTTCCAGAAAACCGATGCGAGCGGCTACGAGCAGAACGCAAGCTACCCCGACGAAACAAAATCGGGCACGATTGGCGCAGAGACGCAAGCCGAAGCAAAGACCGTCACGGGCTTTACCGCGCAAAGCTTCACACAGGCGACAATCGCGGCGAGCGGCACGACGGTAGAAATCAAGTACGACCGCGATACCTACACCGTCACCTTCGACGCGGACGGAGGAAGCGAAGTCACAGCACAGACCGTGCGCTACGGAGCGACCGCGACCAAGCCCGAAAACGACCCGACAAAAGAAGCAACCGCCACGGCAAGCTACACATTCGCGGGCTGGTACAATGGCGACACCGAATTTGACTTTGCCACACCAATAACGGATGACATCACCTTGAAAGCGAAGTGGACGGAAACTGCTGTGCTCACCTACATCGGCACGAAAGCCCCCAGCGAAGCCAAAGCCGTGGGCGACATCGTGTTCAGTGACGGAAGCGCAACGCCGTACACAGGCGATTTGACGCTTACTGACGACCAAAAAGCAAAGGCAATCGCCGTGATTTTCTATGTGGGAACTGAGCTGAACTCAGATGAGGCCGAAGGCAACGCTGACACCACCACGAGCCGCACGCTTGGCGTGGGCTTGGCTCACAACACAAGCGGGCTTGCATGGTGCAAGGACAGCGCGAACGCATACAACAAGAACATCACCACGATTCAGTGCCCTGCAAGCGGCAGTGCGGGCGCGCTCACCTTTACGGGCGACAAGGACGGGAGCGACAACCTTTCGCAAATCGGCACATTCTTGGCAAGCAACGGTATCACCGATGACACCGCGACCGAAGCGAACTACCCCGCGTTCTACTTTGCCAAGAACTACGCGAGCCAAGAAGGAAGCCATGTGAGCGGCACGGACTACGCAAGCGACTGGTACCTGCCCACGATTGCGGAACTGTTCCAGATTTGGAAGAGCAAGGAGACCGTGGACGCGGCAAGCCAACTATGCGGCGGCTCTGAATTCGGTACAGATGTATACTGGTCGTCGTCCCAGTACGCTTCCACCGATCTTGACGCATACTACCTCGGTTTCTTCGATGGGGACTGGAACTACTACTACAAGTACGGCGTCACTTATGTGTGTGCGGTTCGGGCTTTCAACTAGCGGAACGAAGTGGAGCGGATTTAACTATTCAACTATTTACCACCTTCGCAGAGCGAAGGTGGCCGCCATTGCGGCTTTGCCGCAATGGTGCAGTCGGCTTTCCGAAAGGAAAGCCGATTTTTTTATTTGTGGTAATGTGTTTTACATTGAACTATATGGAGAATACCTTCGTCGTCAATTCGGTATACAAGCCTATGAGTGGCGTTCTGTATTCCCGCTTCTGTCTTGTACTGAAAGAAATACGTATAATTTAAAATAATCCGCGTGCATCTGCGTTTATCTGCGTCAAAAAAATCAATCTGTGTAATCTGTGACATCTGTGGTTTATTAAATTTGCGTTTTATCGTAAAATATCCCCAAGAGGCACACAAAATGGAAAACGCAACAAAATGTATTCACGCGGGCTATTCGCCCAAAAACGGCGAATCACGGATGATTCCGATTATTCAGTCAACGACTTTCAAATACGACACAAGCGAGGACATGGGGAAACTCTTCGACCTTGAAGCGAGCGGATATTTTTACACCCGCTTGCAGAATCCCACAAACGACATGGTGGCGGGCAAAATCTGCGCCCTTGAAGGCGGAAGCGCGGCAATGCTCACTTCAAGCGGGCAGGCGGCGAACTTTTTTGCGGCGTTCAACATCGCTCAGAACGGCGACCACATCGTTGCGTCAAGCTCAATTTACGGCGGTACTTTCAATCTCTTCAATGTTACCATGCGCAAAATGGGCGTTGATTTCACTTTCATCTCGCCCGACGCAAGCGACGAGGAAATCCAAGCGGCGTTCAAGCCGAACACAAAAGCCGTATTCGGCGAGACGATTGCAAATCCTGCGCTCACGGTTTTCGACATCGAGCGGTGGGCAAAAATCGCGCACAAAAACGGAGTTCCGCTGATTGTTGACAACACTTTCGCCACTCCGATTAACTGCCGCCCTTTTGAATGGGGCGCGGACATCGTGACTCACTCCACCACAAAATACATGGACGGTCACGACGCGACGGTCGGCGGCTGTATCGTCGATTCGGGAAAATTCGACTGGATGGCTCATGCCGAAAAATTCCCGGGGCTTTGCACTCCCGATGAAAGCTATCACGGAATCACCTATGCCGAAAAATTTGGCAAGGAAGGCGCGTTCATCACAAAATGCACGGCTCAGCTCATGCGCGACTTCGGCTCTGTTCCCTCTCCGATGAATTCTTACCTGCTCAATTTGGGCTTGGAGTCGCTCCCCGTCAGAATGAGGCAGCACTGCGCGAACGGCCTGGCAGTGGCGGAATTCTTGGCGAATCACCCGAATGTCAAATCAGTGAATTACCCCGGCTTAAAAGGCAACAAATATTACGACTTGGCGCAAAAATACATGCCGAACGGCACTTGTGGCGTGGTGAGTTTTTGCATTAAAGGCGGCAGAAAAGCGGCGGAAACATTCATGAAGCACTTAAAGCTTGCGATGATTGCAACCCATGTCGCTGACGCGCGCACTTGTGTCCTTCACCCGGCTTCGGCTACGCACCGACAACTCACCGACGAAGAACTCGTTGCCTGCGGAGTCGCGCCCGATATGGTTCGCTTTTCGTGCGGAATCGAGGCAACCGAAGACATTATCGCCGATTTAAAGCAAGCGTTGGATTCAATCTAAACTTGCTTGAAAGATTTTGCGTTAGCAAAATCGAATCCGTGTGGCAATTATTCTTGATTTTATCGAAATTCTAGGTGATAATAAAAAGAATAAAAGGATTTTTTCATGAAAAAACTTGGTAGCAGTATTCTTTCCTCTCTTGTCGCGGTCACTTTGTTTGTGTCTTGTCAGCGAATCGATATTGAAGGTATCGGCGAACTCAATAAAATCGAGTTGTGGTACGGTCCGTATACAAGTGATGCGGCCGCGCTTCCCGAAGACAGCGTTTTAATTGACCATGTTGAAAAGGACTTGGGTATTTCTCTTACTGCCATTCCGCTTCCGTCAAATAAAGACGAGCAGGCAGAAATGATTTTGGAAGCAGCACGGACAAATTCGCTCCCTGATATTTTCATGGTCAACCGAGATGTGCTGACAACGCTCGTAAAAGAAAACTATGTCACTCATGTTGATTCCCTCTATCCGCAAATGCCGGAACGAACCAAGCAAATGTATGATGCGACTGCAATCGCGTCTTCATCATTTGACGGTGTTTCGTACGGACTTTCTCAGTCAGGTTCAATCGACCGCAACGAAGGCGTTTTGATTCGCAAAGACTGGCTGGACAAACTGGGGCTTGATATTCCTGTAACGCTTGATGATTTTTACAATGTCATGAAGGCATTTACATTCAGTGACCCTGACGGTGACGGCATTCCGAATACCTATGGATACGGGGCATACATCGATATTCGTGCCGTTGAGGAAGGTTTAGGCTGTCGATTTGCGCCATTCTTTGGAGCATTTGGCGTTGAAGGCACATTCAATGCGACCAAAAAAAATCCTGGACTTAATATTCGCAAACCAGAATATAAAAATGCGTTGGAATTTGTTCACCGCATTGTAGCAGAGCGATTGGTTGATCCCGGTTGGGCTACATATACAAAAAATGAATTCCGTGCGGCATGGAAAGCCGGCCGATTTGGAATCATGCGCGAGCAGAATGCGGCGTTTGCGTTGGAGTCAAATTATAAAGACTTTGATGAAAAATTTCCGTATGGTGAATGGATTTTAGTCAATCCGCCGGTAGGCCCCACTGGCCATTCATCGGTCGGTGCGTATGCGACTGGCTACAGAACATACGCTGTTTCTCGCCGTGCTCAAGAACTTGGAAAATTGCCCGTCATTGCGCGTCTTCTTGAATGGATGAGCACTGACGGCTACATCACGGTGGCATATGGCGAAGAAGCAATAAACTACATGCTTGATGATGATGGAAATGTCACCATAGAAGGCTTGCCCGATCCTAGTTTTGCATATACGCAAAAAAAAGCGGCTCCTCTTTTACAGCTTCGCAATCTGGTGTTCTATAACAGTAATGCAGAACTTCAGGCGCGTTATCCAACATGGTATTCAAAAAATGGCAAAGAAATGAGTGCATTCAAAGTGTTGCGCGAAATGCAAAAATGCCCCTGGACACTCGCGGTGAGTATTCCTGGAATTTCAAAAGAGCTAAAAGCGTTCTACGAAGAAGGCGTGCGTGATTTCGTTGCAGGACGAAAGAATCTTGATGATTGGGAAGACTGGCTTCAAGAATTTGATAGACAGGGCGGTGCAGACTGGGAACGCCGCTGTCTTCTCTATGCCGAAGAAAATGATCTCCTCATGGATGACAATATCGTTGTTTCAAAGGAATAATTGGTAGTTCTTATGACGAACGAAGAATGCATGAAGCGGGCAATCGCCCTTTCCGAAGAAAATGTGAAAAACGGGGGCGGCCCTTTTGCGGCGGTCATCGCTAAGAACGGCGAAATCGTTGCAGAGGGGTGCAATCGCGTTACTTCCGACAACGACCCCACGGCTCATGCCGAAGTGAGCGCGATTCGTGCCGCGTGCAAAAAACTCGGCACATTCAATCTTTCTGAATACGAAATTTTCACTTCATGCGAGCCATGTCCCATGTGCTTAGGCGCGATTTACTGGGCGCATCTTTCAAAAATTTACTATGGGAACAATCGCACGGACGCGGCAAAAATCGGCTTCGACGACGATTTTATCTACAAAGAAATTCCGCTCCCGCTTAGTCAACGCTCCATTCCTATGGAAAACTTGCTTCACGGAGAGGCAAGCCGCTGTTTTGAGCAGTGGCACGAAAAATCTGACAAAACGGAATATTAAAAATAACTAAAAATTATCTGAATCTTTTCTTTCTTAATTTGCTTTTTCCGTGTACACTTTGCTATGAGTAGAGGGCTATCGTCTTTTTGCTAAAATATGTACCATAGGAGTTCACTGTGAGCAAAAATTCTGAAACAAAACGCGGATTCAAGAGTATCCGGACGCAACTGGTTTTAACTACGGGCGTGTGTCTTATCGCTTTGCTGACGCTCTGTTCAGTCTTCATTGTAACGCGCGTGTCGGGCAGTTTCCGCACAATTTCAAACAATTATCTTCACGAAATGGCTTCGTATTATGCCGAAAGCACCAAAGCGATTGTCGCGCACGAATATGCCACCTGTGCTGCCCTCAGAACAAGCATCGAGCAAATTGAAGCCGTTCCGCCTGAGCAGCGGCGCGATTTTGTCAACGAGGTTTTGCGGCAGGCACTTGTTGATAACGAAACATTTGTCGATACCTGGGTTGTCTACGAGCCAAACGCGCTTGACGGTCTTGATTCAGAATATCCCGACACTGAAAATCATGATTCGACGGGTCGGGCAATCGGCGTTATCGGGCTTGATATGTCGCTTGATACGCTTTCTTCGCTTTTAAAGCAGGTTACGGTGTATGATTCGGGCTATCTTTCATTGGTTTCAAATTCCGGGCTTATTGCGGTTGATTACGATGCTTCAAATGAAGGTCAGATTCTTTCTGATTTTGGAAACGGTCAATTTGCTCTCGCAAAGAATTCGCTCCAGCCGTTCGGAATGCATAAAAATGAAGGGGGGCGATACGCTCAAATATTATCAGCCGTTTAAAGTTGAAGATGCCGAGCAGGTCTGTTTTTTGGGCTTGAATGTCAAGGAAAAGGAAATTACCGCCGCTTCAGATGCCGTTTTTGCCATCGTGGTGGTGGCTTTTGTTGTGACGGCAATCATAATTCTTGCCATTCTCTTCTTTATTATTCAGGGCGTTGTCAAAGAAATGAACAAGGGCGTTTCGGCAATGCAGAATATTGCGCAGGGTGACGGGCATTCTCGAAAAGAACGGCGACACCATCAAGTCGCTTGAAAATTCATCTGAGGCTGGCAAGGCAAGCATCGCCTCTTCCGTTGAGTCAATTCAGAAAATCGAAGAGCAGTCTGGCACGCTGTTGGAGGCGAGCAAAATCATTCAGTCGATTGCAAGCCAAACGAATATGCTGGCGATGAATGCGGCAATCGAGGCGGCTCACGCAGGCGGTCGCACGGCAGGAACTCACGATTATGAACGCCATGCACGAGCAGTCGGAGGGTGGCGAGCAGATTCTTGAAGCAATCAAGCAAATTCAAGATGTCACGGCGAATGTCAAAATGGAAAATCTCATGCGCATTACCGAAGAAATCACTTCGAGCATGGAAGAAATGTCAATCGGCATCGAAGGCATAAACAAAGCAATCAACGCCGTAAACGACATGACCCACAAAAACACGCAGAGCATCGAGTCGCTCGGTGAAGCGGTCGCGAAATTCAAGGTGTAGGAAGAGGAATCAGAAATGCAGAATGCTCTCTTCTAATTTTTTGAAATCTGTGATAATCTGTGCGCATCTGTGGATAAAAAAGGAATAAATATGAACAGACGAAGAGTTGTCATTACGGGATTGGGCGTTGTCTCGCCTGTCGGAAATATGGTTGATGAGGCATGGAACGCCGTCAAGAACGGAAAGTGCGGAATCACGAATATCACGCTGTTTGACCCGTCAAGATTGAGTGTAAAAGTCGCGGCGGAAGTCAAAGATTTTGACATCACAAAATACGGAATCGATTCAAAGGCGACGCGAAAAATGGCTCGCTTTTCAAAATTTTGCTTGGCGGCAAGCGCACAGGCAATCGCGGATTCTGGCTACACGGGCGAAACGCTCAAAAACGAAAAAATGGGCGTGATGGTCGGCTGCTGCTTGGGTGGCATGGACGCAACGGACGCAGGCTACAAAAAATTTATCGAAGCGGGCGCAGACAGAATCCCCCCGCTTACCACACCCTTTATGATTTCAAACGAAGCGGCGGCGAATGTGAACATTTACTATGGTTTTCAAGGGCTTTCTTGGACAATCAACACGGCGTGCGCTTCTGGCACTGATTCTCTCGGCGTTGCCACCGATTTGATTCGCTCTGGTCGTTGCGATGTGATGCTCGCAGGCGGCACGGAAGCGGCAATCACTGAGTTTTCAATCGGCACATTCATAAAATTGCAGGCACTTGCCTCAAAATTCAACGATGAGCCGCAAAAAGCGAGCCGCCCGTTTGACCGCGACCGCGACGGATTCGTTATGGCGGAAGGCTCGGCGATGTTCATGCTCGAAGAATACGAGCACGCAAAAGCACGCGGGGCAAAAATCTACGCGGAAGTGGCGGGATTCGGCTCTAGCTGTGACGGCTATCACATTACGGCTCCGCTCGAAGACGGAAGCGGGGCGGCAAAGGCGGTAAAACTCGCTCTTGAAGACGCGGGAATTGCACCGAGCGAAATCCAATACTACAACGCGCACGGCACTTCAACTCATGCAAATGATTCGGGCGAAACGGCGATGCTCAAACTCGCTCTGGGTGAAGAAAACGCGCGAAAATTGCACATTTCTTCCACAAAAAGCATGACGGGGCACTTGGTTGGGGCTGCGGGCGCAATCGAGGCGCTGTTCTGCGTAAAGGCAATCAATGAAAGCTTCATTCCGCCCACAATTAATCTTGAAAATCCCGACATTGAAGGCGGCTGTGACTTGGACTACACGCCGAACAAAGGCATTTCATGCGAAGTGAATGTGGCGGCGAGCGCGAGCTTAGGCTTCGGCGGTCACAATGGGTGCATCATCATTAAAAAAGTGCGCAGTTAGCAGTGTGCAGTGAGAAATTACGAATGAGAAGAATTGTTTCAACAGTGTTGCTTGTGCTTTTTTTGTCGAATTCGGTGCTTTTTGCCGAGACGGCTACGAGTTCTTCTTCTGGCTTTCTTCACGAAAATGACGGAGAAAAACATCCACTCGTTGCAATCGGCGGCATGCTATTTTTTAATATCGCTCTTTCTTCGTACAACCGATGGATACTTGGTGCTGCATGGGCGCAAACGAGCTGGGATGAGTGGGGACATTTTTGGGAACGTAAATTAGACTACGACCGCGACTGGTACTGGACAAATTTCGTGCTTCACCCGTATCAGGGCGGCATTTACTATCAGGTTTCGCGTGGTTCAAATCTCAATCAACTCGAATCGTTCGGAGTGACTTTGCTCGGTTCTGCTATGTGGGAGTATTTATGCGAAACGAATTCGCCTTCTATTAACGATATGATGTACACAACCGTCGGTTCGTTTGCACTGGGCGAAATGCTGTACCGACTTTCTTTGAATGCCGACGAAATTTCGCAGATTTTGGGACATGTTATAAATCCCACTCGTTGGTGGGCACAGCTTTGGACTCGGCAAAAGCCGCGTGGGACGACGCACAATATTCATGAATTGAGTTTTAAATTCGGAGTTGGAACGGCACGCACATACACAAATATTATCAATAGTTCCGCATATTCGTATGTTCAGAATGAAATTTATCCAGTGTTTTTTACTCCAGCTCTTTTTGTTGCGTACAATGACCCGTACGGTCACGATTCAAACGACCCATATTCTCAATTTGAATTGGAAAATTCTGCCGCAATCGGAAAGGGCTCTGGCGAAGGCGCAAAATGTAATTATGAAAAATTAGATGAAAAACTCATGTATGACATCAGAATTTTGAGCAACGGAATGTTATTTGCCTGCGCTCCGCAATTTTCTGAAAACACCGATACTACGCTCGGTCTTGTCATGGAATATGAATTCGATTGGCACCAATTTTATGAACTTACCTCGCTCGGACCAGGCCTTGCAATCAAACAGCGCGTGCGTTTTAAAGATTCCGTGCTTGAATGGCAGCTTCATGGCGCATGGAATGCAATGGGAACGACCGATTATTACTACTATCACCGAAAATTGGGAGTACTCACGGATTCAGACGACAGTATGCGAAATTATAATATAACAACTGGTCCTATGACGATTTTAAAGGTGCGTTACCTGACAGAAAAAGGAACAGCCTTCGCTCTTTCAGTACGGGGCAACGGAATGTATGATTATTACGCGCAGCTTCAAGACGATTTGCCTGGCAGTTCAAGCGGTTGTGAATGGATTGGCGTTGCTAATGCAAGCTTTGAGATTCCGCTTTCAAAAATTGTACGGATTGGTGCCCAAGATGAATTCTACACAAAGCAGGCATTCTATAAAAAAGTGCCCGATGTGTTTCAGTTCGTGAATTCGGCAAGCATTTACGCAAAATTACAGCTAAAATAGGTTTTGTGAGGGTGGGGAAAAATGAAGTTTATTTCTACACGAGATTCATCGAATCAGGTGAATTTCGCTCAGTCAGTTCTTAATTGTATGCCTTGTGACGGCGGATTGTACATTCCTGAAAATTTTGCCGATTTGCGAAAATGGCTCTTGTATACGAATGAGCGCACGACTTTTCAGAGTATAGCTGGCTCTCTTACCTCTGCCTGCATCAACGATGAATTTTCCCCGATTATTTGTGAAACGATAGCGACGAAGGCGTTTCCGTTTTCGCCAAAGGTGCGCCGGCTTGATAATAATCTGTTTACGCTTGAACTGTATCACACGCCTACGGGAAGCCATAAAGAATTCGGCATTTCGTATCTGGTAAATTGTCTTGAAACGATTCTCACGATGAATGGCGGGCATGCTGTTTTTCTTGACGCGACTGTCGGTGAACTGGGAGCGAGCCTTGCCCGTGCGATTCGAGGAAAATCCCATTTGAAAGCAGTTTTGTTATATCCGCGTGGCTTTGTGCGCGGGCTTGAAGAAAGCGATTTTGTCTGGAACGGCGGAAATGTGCTTCCCATTGAAATTGACGGAAGTGAACATACCTGCCATGAAATCGTTCGTGAAATTTTTGCTGATCGTGATTTTGTTGAAAAATATCATCTTACGGTGGCGAATACGGCGAATATCGGGCGACTTATGGCACAGACATTTTTTTACCCCTATGCATTCAGCCGCCTCAAAAATCAAGTGAGTGGCGATATTTTCTATGCGATGCCGTGCGGAAATTACTCAAATTTGGTGGCGGGCTTGTACTCGTGGCGGCTTTCGCTCCCCGTGAACGGCTTTATCTGCCCCACGACCGATGAAATCAAAGTTGATTTGACTGGAAATTGCGAGATTATGGACAGCATTGTCTCTCTTTCAAAGCGCGGAGTTGCCGATCCTGCCAGTCCGTCAAATCTTGAGCGGCTTGAAGAAATTTTTGGAACAAACGAGCTTATGATGAAGCATTTTGTGTATCCTGCGGAAGTTTCTAAAAAAGAGACAGAAGATGCCTGCCGAAAGCTGTTTTTGGATTACAATGTGTATGCCGATAAATCAACGAGCCGTGCGTATGCCGCAGCCCTCAAACGAAAAGAAATAATCGAAGAAGATGATGCGAGCGTGGTTCTCGTTATGCGCGATCATCCTACCGTAAAATCTGAATTTATCCGCCACACGCTTGGAGAAGCCCCAGAAATGCCTGAGCGAATTGAGGATGCGCTTCGTCACACCGTGCTTAATCGCCCGTATTTAGGAAGCGCGATGGAAGTGATTCTTGCAATGGCGGATGAACTTTAGAAAATCTCTATTTCGGTTGCGTCTGGCTTTCTGACATTGTAAATTTGCTCTAAAAGCGTAACGACAGCCTTTTTTTGCTTCGTAAAATGCCGGCGATGGCTCAAAAGGAAAAATGCCGAGTCGATTTCTTTTAATGCCGCGATTTCTTGCTGTAAAAGCTGCACATTGTAGAATTTTTTTTCGCGCTTGTAGCCGTAGAAGGTGGCGTCGCCCAAAAATGTGTATTTTCCTGCCTGCAAATACACCGCGCCCTTTGTGTGACTGCTTGGAATTTCAGCAATTCGCAGCTTGATTCCGTCATCGACTTCGATTGGCTCAGTGATAATCTGGCACACATCTTCAAAAGAAAAATCCGCATTTGTTTGAATCGTCGGCGTGTCTGAACCGTATTCTGCCTGCAATTCGCTTGAATTTTGTATGATTTTGAGATATTTGAGTGTGTATTTTCCTAAAAAGATTTTGTCAAAATGTATGCGGGGAAGATTTGCCGTGTGGTCTGTGTGAAAATGCGAGATAACGGCGAACTTTTTTTTGCGTTCTGACTTAGAATTGAATCCTGTGTCGTAGTTTTCGATAAATGTTGCGACACTATCTTCAGAGCCAACATCAAAGAACCAGACGGCATCGTCTCCCTCGACAATGCCCACATCGGCTGAAAGAGGATTTTCTGTGGCTGGAATATACGAAATTCTGTCGTCTATGTGGATTAGTTCCATAGGTAAATTATACACGGTTTCTGATGTTTTTTCTATACGCACTTCCATAAAACCTTTGAAAGTGATATAATTTTGCTTTATACTATAATGTAAGATATTCTTTTTTAAGAATAAATTTATATATAGCGAGGACTAACATGAACAAAGAAGAAGTTAAAACAAAGCTCAAGGGATTCTTTGAATCAAATCTCGGAGTCGATGGCTCTATGCTTAACGATGACACAGAACTTTTCGGAGAAGAAATCGGTCTCGACTCTGTTGATTCATTGGAAATCATTTCTTTTGTTGATGATGAATTTGGCGTTTCAATGGCTGGTGCTGCACGAGAAAACTTTCTCACCATCGAGTCAATTTCATCTTTCATCGTTGAAAATGCGTAATAAACGCGCATACTTTCAGAAAAACTGCAACAAAAACTAACAAACATACGGAATTATTTATGACACCTGAAGAAAAACGCTGCGTGGTGACGGGTCTTGGCGTCATCTGCGCGATTGGAAACAATGTCGAAGAAACATGGAAAAACGCTTTGAACTCAGTTTCAGGAATTCACAAGACGACTTCCGTTGACACGACGAACTGCTACGCTGACCTTGCCGCCGAAGTGCAGTGCGACACGTTGGACATGGAAATCGACGCTCCCTACGAAAAGGACAGGGCTTCAAAACTCTGCATTAAGGCAGCAAAAGAGGCTTTGACCGATGCGGGATTGGGCGATTTTGGCGATGATGGGCGCGTGAGCGTCATTATCGGAAGCTGCGTTGGTGGAGCAATCAGCGTCGGAAACTATCCAATCGACGGTCGCAGAAAGGACGACATCCTTAAAATGCCTATCGCAGCGATTGCTTCTCAGGTTGCCGAAACCTGCCATGCGGGCGGAATCGTCACCAATGTGGCGAACGCGTGCGCGGCAGGAACGATTTCCGTTGCCTATGCCTGCGACTTAATCCGCGCCGGAAAAGCCGATGTGGTCATTGCGGGCGGAGCGGACTCATTCGCTTCTATTCCGTATGCAGGCTTTCTCTCGCTTCATGCGCTCGACGAAAACGGCTGCTCTCCGTTCAATCACTGCACGGGAATCACGCTCGGTGAGGGCGCGGGTATCGTCATCGTTGAGTCATACGAGCATGCAAAAAAGCGAAACGCAAAACTCTATTGCGAAGTGTTGGGCTCAAGCGTCACGAGCGATGCCCATCACATTACCGCTCCGCGACAGGACGGATTGTGCCAGATTGAGGCAATCAACCGCGCAATCAAAAATTCCGGCATCTCAAAAACAGACATCGGATATGTCAACGGGCACGGAACGGGCACGGCAAAGAACGATAATGCTGAGATTCTTTCTCTCCATGCCGTCTTTGACGAAGAAAATCCAGAAATCAGCGCAAGTTCTACAAAAGTCATGACAGGTCACTGTCTTGGCGCGGCGGGTGCTATCGAAGCGGTATTCAGCGTAAAGGCTCTTACCACGAACACCGTTTTGCCTACATTGAACTACACCGCTGAAGATTCAGAAAAACTCAAAGAGAAGGCTGGTCGGCTCGATTTCGTTCAGAACAAGCCAAAGTCAAAAGAATTAGTAAGCGTTATGAGCAACAATTTTGCTTTTGGCGGCACGAACGCAAGCATCATCTTCTCTAAAAAGCCTGGCGATGTCAAAAGTCAGGAAGCAAAAGACAAGAAAATCGCACTTACTGGTATCGGCATCGTCAGTGTGCTCGGTAACAGCAAGGAATCATATATTCAATCCGTCAAAAACGGCTTCAAACCAAGCGGAACTTCTATCCACTCAGAAATCACGGAAGAAGACTACAACGAGCTTGGAATCAAAATGGCATTCTACCGAAAGCTCGACAATCTCGGTCAGTTGCAGACGGTCTCAGGTATGCGCGCGCTAAAAGACGGCAATTTCGCCATTACCGAAGAAACCGAAAAAGACATCGGAATCATCGTCGGAACGAGCGAGGGCGGATTAGGCTCAAGCTGCGACTTTGGCGAATTGATTGCAAAAATGGGAAATGCAAAGGGCAGCGCGTTCAAATTCCCGCACACGGTCTACAATGCGGCAGGTGGCTACCTTTCAATCTGCTCTGGAATCAAAGGCTACGGCGTTACGATTACGAGCGGTCCGCAGTCAGGATTGGGCAGCATCGGCTATGCGATGAATGTCATTCACGACAATCAGGAACAGGCAATGCTCGCAACGGGCACTGACGAAAATATCCCGATTATTTCAGAATTCTACGAAAAGCTGGGGCTTACGGCAGATAAAGTCGTTGCTCCGTATTCTGCGTCAAACGGCTTTGTGCTTGGCGACGGCAGCGTTTCGCTTCTTCTTGAAACCGAAGAGTACGCAAAAAAGCGCGGCTCAAAGATTTACGGCTATGTGCTCGGCTATGGCACGGGGCGAAAGAATGTCAAATTCGGAACGCTCACCGGCTCTGGCGAGGCATTGGACACAGCGATTGCTTCTGCATTAAAAGACGCAAATGTCACAATTGACGAAATTGATGCCGTGTTCGGATTTGCAAACGGCTTAAACGCGCTTGACACTATCGAAAAAGAATCATACATCCGCGTTTTCAAAGACAAAATCGGCTCGCTCCCTGTCGTTCAGGTAAAGGAACGTGCAGGTGAGGGCAGAGCCGGAAGCGCAACACTTGCGGCGGCTCACGCGGCATTGATGTTGAACGGTGACATCGAAACAGACGACGCATACTTTATCACAAAAGACGGCTCTGTCGAGAAAAAGCGTGCAGAGTCAAAGGGCTGGAAGAAGGTTCTCGTCACATCATTTGCGACGGGCGGTTCTTACACAGCTGTTGTCATCGGAAAATAAGGAGCGCAAAATGAAAGTTGCAATCGTAACTGGTTCTTCAAAAGGAATCGGAAAGGCATGTGCCATAAAGCTCGCGAAGGACGGCTACACGGTCGTGGTGAACTATTCTTCTTCTGACGATGCCGCCAAAGAAACGCTTGATGAAATCACTGCTGCGGGTGGCGAGGGCATGCTGTACAAAGCCGATGTCTCTGACCTTGCGCAAGTCAAGGCGATGGTGCGCGATGTCTACAAGGCGTACGGCAGAATCGATGTTTTGGTGAACAATGCGGGCATCGTCCGCGATGAATTCTTGCTCATGCTCCAAAAAGACACGCTCGACAAGTGCTTCGACTTAAATGTAAAAGGCTATTTCTACTGCGCTCAGTCGGTCGCGCTCAAAATGTTCAAGCAAAAATCAGGCGTCATCATCAATATGTCTTCGGTAAGCTCAAAATTCGCGCTTCCGGGGCAGAGCGTGTATTCGGCAACAAAGGGTGCGGTCAATTCAATGACTCAAACGCTCGCAAAAGAACTCGGTCCGCAGGGAATCAGGGTGAACGCGGTGTGCCCTGGCTTTATCGCAACCGAAATGATTGACGCAATTCCCCAAGAAAAGCGTGACGAATATATAAAGGCGATTCCGCAAGGTCGCTTTGGCACTGCCGAAGATGTTGCGAATGTGGTTTCTGCGCTCGTTTCTGACTCGTTCTCGTATGTCACGGGGCAGACAATCGTTTTGGACGGAGGACTTTCATTATGAGCGATGCCAACACACAAAAAAGCGAAATCGCGCCAAAAACAATGAATATTTTTGAAATCAGCGAGAAGATTGCCCAAAGACCGCCGTTTCAGATGATTGAAAAAGTCACGGAGCTTGTTCCGAATGTTACGGCAACGGGCATCAAAAATGTGTCGGTGAACGAGCCGTATTTTATTGGGCATTTTCCGGGCACTCCGATTATGCCGGGCGTGCTCGTTGTAGAAGCGTGCGCTCAGCTTTGCTCGCTCGTCATCGAAAAATCTCCCGAAGATTTGGACGACAAACTCTATGTGCTCCTCAAAATCGACGGCTTCAAGCTCGTTAAGCCCGCGATTCCGGGCGACCGTCTTGAAATCACCGTCACAAAATCACGGGGTGGTGGCGTGCTTGTCGGATTTGACTGTGTGGTAAAAATCGACGGGAAAGTCAGTGCAAAAGGTGCGCTCACATTCACGACGATTCCAAAAGACTCTCTCGGAAAATAATTTTTAACTAGCAACAAACAAAAAACGATGAAAAAAGTTCTTGTTTTAAACGGAAGCCCCAAAAAAGAAAACAGCACGACCATGCTCGTCACGAACAACTTCTTAAAAGGCTTGGAAAGCACGGGCGAATACAAAAGCGAAATCATCAACATCTCGTCGTTGCATGTAAAGCCGTGTAAAGGCTGTCTTTCCTGCTGGGGGCGCACGAACGGAAAGTGCGTCATTCAGGGCGACGATGTGCAGATGGTGAAAGACAAAATCCTCGAATCAGACATCATCATTCTGAGTTTTCCGATTTTCATCTTCGGGCTTCCGGGCGAAATGAAAGTCTTGTTCGACAGGCTGTTGAGCCTTCTTCACCGTTACGAGGGGCTTCCCGTTCCCGAAAGCGGGCCATTCCACGGATTCAGTTTTGATGCAAGCAAAAAGAGTTTCATCGTGATTCCGGGCTGCGCATGGAGCGACTGGCGGGTTTTTGCCCCCATCGAAGCGCAATTCGACTGCATTTTTGGAAAAGGTGAGTACACAACGATTTTCGCGCCGCAAATCAGAACGGCGGTCGCAATGAAAATCCGCCCGCGATTCGTCAAATTCCTCACGAAATACGAAGCTGCGGGAAGAGAATTCGCCGAAAATGGCTTCCTTTCTGACGAGACAAAAAAAGAAGTGATAAAGCCGTATTATTCAGACAGCGTTTACAAAATGCTCGTCGACAGTTTCTGGGAAATTGAGGACGGCGCATACGCAGAGAATCAAAAAAAATAAATAAAGCGTGTCATTCTGAGCGAAGCGAAAAATCTTGTGATGAAAGAAGATGTTTCGCTAAAAAAGCGTTTTCCAGTCCGTAAAGAAAAATTCAGTCACATACTCAGACACTTTTGCGAGCGGAATTTCTTGCTTTCCTGAAAGATAGTCCAAATACACGCCCAACAGTCCGCTTGTGGCGAATTCTATGAATACCGAAAATTTTTCGTCGGAAAAGTGTGTTTTTTGGGCAAAATTGCGTTTTATTATTTCTTTGAGAATCGCCTTCAATCGGGGCGAAATCGTGTTCATCACGCGGCTGTTTTTTCCCAGTTCCAGATACAAGGGGTCGCTTTCGAGCAAATTGTTGATGAGCGGGAAAATGCGTTCAATGTCGCTGCTTTCTTCTGAACTGAAAATTATTTCCAGTTTCGCGCTGATTTCATTTTCAATTTCTTCAAGAATCGAGGCGGGAGTCGCATAGTGATAGTAAAATGTTTTCCGGTCGATTTCTGCCCGTTCGGAAAGTTCCGTCACCGAAATGTCGCTGAGTTTTTTCTCTTTTAAGATTTCAACGAAGGTGTTCCGAATGAGCCGCTTGGTTTTCGTGATTCGTTTGTCAATTTTTGCCGATTTTTCTTCCACAATATTCCTCTTTTTGTTGATTATCCCACAAAATACCGTTTTTTGTAACTTCTTTTTTCTGAAATTTCAGATAGTGTAGAGACATGCGTTCCATAGTACGCTTCATTTTAAAAATCTTGGTCACTATTCTCTACAAGCCAAAAATCACTTTCACGGACAAGAAAGTGCAGTCCCGGAGATTGAAAAGTCCCTGCGTCATCATCGCAAATCACACGCATTTTTTCGACCCGATACTGTTGGAGACCGTTTTTCGCGGAAAAATAACATCGGTGGTGGCAAAGGATTGGTACGAAAACAAAAAATTGCATTGGTTCTTGAAATTCGCGCAGTGTATTCCCTGCGACCGCTATCATCTTGACACGGAATGGTTTTTGCTTGCCAAAAAAGCGATAGACAAGGGGCACTCGATAGTGATTTTCCCGGAAGGGCGGTGCAACGAGGACGGGCGGATTTCCGAATTCAAGTCGGGCTATGCCTTTCTCGCGCGGACATACAAAATTCCTGTTCTCTGCGTCGGATTGAGCGGAATTTTCAGCGTGTTTCACCGCACGCGAATGATAATCGATGTTCCTGAAAAAGTCGAAAGAATCAAGGGAATTCCTTCCGCCGAAGATTTGGAGCAAAAAAACGAGTATTTCAGACAAAAAATCATCGGACTGAAAAACCGCACTTTAAAAGAGACGGTGGAAAACGAAACGCCGAACAAAGGCGATATTGTTTCGGTAAACCGAGGCTCTTATCGTCATTTTGGAATTTATGTCGGGGAAAATCAGGTGGTGCACTTTTCGGCAGATTCCGGGCGGGAACTTGACCCTGAAACCGCCGTCGTCAGGCAAACTTCGGTCGAAGAATTTTTGGAAGGCGCGCCGCTTGAAATTCAAAAGCCGCTGAATCGGAAGTCTTTTTCCGCGAAATCGACCATACGACGGGCGAAATCTCAGGTCGGCGAGATGAAAGGTCAGTACAACATCGCCTGGAACAACTGCGAGCATTTTGCGATGTGGTGCAAATATGGCGTTAAAAAGTCGCGGCAAGTGAAAACGGTTTCGCGGAATGTGCTTATGTCAAGTTGCGCCGCATTAGCCGCGTTAGATTTGATAAAAAATATCTTTTTTTGATGTGCGCGTCCGCTCCCTTCTCCTTTAAAAAAATCTTTTCTTATGGTAGAATTGCACAAAGGTGCAAGTATGAAAAAAGTTGTCATTGTGGGAGCCGGAATTGCCGGTCTTGGAAGCGGCGTGTATGCTGTACGCTCAGGATTTGATGTCACGATTTTAGAGCAACATGCTGTTCCCGGTGGACTTTCTGCAAGTTGGAGCCGAAAAGGCTACTATTTTGAGGGCGGGCTTCACTGGCTCACTGGCTCATCAGAAAAAATCCCCCTGTACAAAATCTGGAAAGAAGTCGGCGCGTTGCAGGAAAATAATCCCGTTTTTTACAAAGACCCGATTTACACGCTGATGATTGGCGGGGGCAAAAAACTCTGCCTTTACCGCAACACGCAAAAACTGCGCGAAGAGCTTTTAAATCACGCACCCGAAGACAAAAAAATGATTAACCGCTTGTGCAAAGACATTTCCTATTACAAAAATGTCCATCTGCTCATAAAGGACAAGCGCGGTCTCAAGTGCAAAAATCCCAAATCACCGAAAATCGGCGAAGTCCTCAAGATGTGGACGGCTGCCCTGCGCGTCTTGTATCTCAAAAATGTGTCTGGGCGCGAGTACATCTCCCACTTCAAAAACAAAGATGTCAGAAATCTCATCGGCGGCATGATAAATCAGGACTACAACGCGCTTTCTTTGATTTACACGCTCGGCTCGTTTTCAAGCGGGGATTGCGGCTACCCAGAGGGCGGTTCTGCGCGCATGGCAAAAAATATGGCGGACACCTTTACCTCGTTGGGCGGAAAAATCGAATATCGGCAGAATGTCGAAAAAGTCTGCATGAAAACCGATGAGCACGGAAAAAAGACGGTGACGGGCGTTATTGCGAACGGAAATTTTATCGAAGCCGATGCCGTCATCGTAACGCAGGACGCGCGACAGGCAATTGAAGACCTGTTTGACAAAGAAAATCCGTTTGAAGAAAAATGGATTCCGAAGATGAAGCGGCTTTCGATTTCTGAGCAGGACATGTTCTTCGGTTTCGGAATCAAGGCGGATTTAAAAGATTACCCGCGCTCAATGCTCATTCCGCTTGAAAAGCCCTTTGTTGCGGGCGGAAAAGAATTTTATGTGCTCCCCGTGAACAATTACGCGCTCTACCCGAATCACGCGCCCGAAGGCTGCACAACGCTTTCTTGCTTGCTTTTGGGCGAGTTCTACGATTACTGGAAAAAGGCAAAAGAAGACGGAACTTACAAAGAGAAAAAGCAAAAGGCAATCGATGATTTGACGGCGATTCTTGAAGAAAAAATCCCTGAGTTCAAAGGAAACATCGAAGTCACCGACCTTGCCACTTCCCTCACGAACGAACGCTTTTGCAAGACCTTTGAGGGCGGCTACATGAACTTGATGAAAGCTGGCATGATGACGACTTCATTCCCGTCAAAGGCACAGAGCGTACGCGGCTTGTACTTCGCCGGACAGCGAATGATTATGCCCGGCGGTCTTCCAATGGCAATCAAATCAGCATGGAACGCCGCGCAAGAACTCTGCTACGACTTCGGCGCAGTGTTTGAATAAAACTGTATCCACAGATTAGCACAGATTGTCACAGATTTTGTAATAAATTTCTCACAGAGAGCACAGAGGTCACAGAGAGCGTTTGGAATAAGAAATTATATTTCATTCTCTGTGTACTCTTAAGTTCTGTGAGGAATTTTATAGCATTACTCCGCGTACACGCCAAGAATTCGCACATCTTCGGCGACGCTCTTCAATTTTTCGCTGAATTCGCCAATCATCTTGACGGGATTTTCGCACTCACTCGGAATCACAACATCGCAGTAGAACCAGTATTTCCACGGCTTGCCTGCAATCGGGCGTGATTCGAGGCGGTTCATGCTCAGTTTTTCCGTTTTGAACACGCCGAGCGCATCATACAACGCACCCGCCTCGTTCTTTGTGGTGAACACGAAGCTCGCCATGTTCGGCTTTTTCTCGCCCCACTGTTTGACCGGCTCTGAAAGGTGGTTCGCGGCAATCACGACGAAGCGCGTGTAGTTGTCCTGCTCGTTCTGGATTCCTTCTTTTATGACTTCAAGACCGTAGATGCCCGCATTCCGTGCGTTGCAAATCGCCGCGTTCTCGGCACTTCCTTTTTCTGCGACGAGAGAAGCCGCCGTTGCCGTAGAGACCGTATCGACGGCTTGCCAGTTCCGATTTTTGAGGAAATTGGAGCACTGCGCCAAGCCCTGCGGATGCGAGTAGACATTTTTGATTGTTTCAAGAGTTGCGCCCTTTACGCCGAGGAGCGAATGCTGGATTCGGAGCGTGAGCGCACCCACGATAGAAATGTCTTCGTAGCGCGTGAGGTTGTCGTAGTTGTTGTAGACTGAGCCAGCCGTTGAATTCTCGATTGGAACCATGCCGTACTCGGCTTTTCCGTCAACGACCGCTTGGAAAATCTCGTCGAACGAGTTGACCGTCTCAGCGACCGCCATATCGTCAAAGAAATTCTCGATTGCCTGTTCTGCGTACGCGCCTTTTTTGCCACTGAACACGCAGACGGGCTTTTTATGCGCGACGGGTAGTCCGTCCGTTTTTTCTGATTTTTCAGCCGCGCGGATATGGGCGACTTCCTTTCCGATGACGGGGGCAAGCGACTCAATATCGCGCATGATTTTGTCGAACTGCTGGGGGTAGAGTGCCTGTGCCGCATCGCTTAAAGCCTGCTCAGGGTGGCAATGCACTTCCACGATGATGCCGTCAGCTCCCGCCGCGATTGAGGCAAGTGCCATCGGAGGAATTTTGTCGCGAACGCCGAGCGCATGGCTTGGGTCAACAATAATCGGAAGGTGCGTCATGCTTCGGAGCACGGGAATCGCGCTCAAATCAAGCGTGTTGCGCGTTGCCTTTTCGTAGGTACGGATTCCGCGCTCGCAGAGAATAACCTTGTCCGTTCCCGAAGAAAGAAGGTATTCCGCGCTCATGAGCCATTCTTCAATCGTGGCAGAAAGCCCGCGCTTTAAAATGACAGGCTTTCCGAGCGCACCGAGCCGCTTTAAAAGCTCGAAATTCTGCATGTTCCGCGCACCCACCTGATAGACATCGACATAATCCTTCATGACGGGAATGTATTCGCTTGCGACAATTTCAGTGACAACGGGAAGACCGTGCTTTTCGCCCGCTTCTTTGAGGTACTTCAAGCCCTCTTCGCCCAAGCCCTGAAACGAGTAGGGGGAAGTGCGCGGCTTGTATGCGCCGCCACGGAGCATGGTCGCCCCGCTTGCTGCCACCGCCTCAGCCGCGTCAAGCATCTGCTGCCGGCTTTCGACTGCACACGGACCTGCAATCGCGACCAAACGGCTTCCGCCCACACGGATAATCTGCCCGCGGTTGTTCGGAATCTCCACGATAGAATTTTCCGGCTTGAACTCGCGGCTCGCCATTTTGTACGGCTTTGAAATCGGAATGACCTTCTCAACGCCCGGCAAAACTTCGACCTCGCGAACATCCATTGCAAGCTTTCCGACCGCGGCAAGGACAGTGCTTTCCTCGCCCTTGACTTCATTTATCTTAAACTTACGCGCGGCGAGCACATTCTTGATGTTAGACTTCTCGCCCTCGCTGATTCCATTTTTCAGTACGATAACCATAATGAAAAAGTATAACAAAAAGTGATAAAAAATAGAAGTAAAGAAACGAATTCAGAGGTGGCTAAACCTAGCTTTCCAATTTTGCAAGTTCCAACGCGGCAATTTTATCGTCTGGGTCGATTTCAAGTACGGTCTGGAAGTAGCCAGCGGCAAGAGATGGATTTCCTTCTTTGAGTGCTAGATAGCCTAAATTTGAGATGATTTTTGTATTTTCGCTGTCTTTTACAAGGGCTTTTTCGAGCAATTTTTTTGCGCCTTTTAAATCGCCTGTTTCAAGCAGACAGATTGCAAGTTCATTGTATGTGTCGCTCGTTTCTCCGCCTTCGAGTGAAAGTGCCTTTTCAAAAGCCAATTTTGCTTCATCGAAATGCTTGATCTTTCGCATACCCCAGCCAAGCATAAACCATGCGTTCCAGACATTGGGATTCTTCTCGATGAATTTTCGGATTTCCTCTAAGCCTTTTTCTTCTTCGCCACGGTTGATTAAATCATATGCGGCAGAAAAATGCTCGTCATCCATGTTTCGGTTTGCAATTTCGTTTAAGATTTCCTGAGCGCGGTTCTTTTTGTAGATGCCGTTTTCGCCCAAATCTTCGTCTTTTGCATCACAAGTGAGTGCAAGGTATGTTTCAAAGGAATCTTTTGCTTCTTTGTATTTTCGCTGTTTGAGGTAGAAAAATCCTGCGTTAAAAAATGCATCGGGCAGGGATGGCTCGGCTTCTAATGCCTCGCGGTAGTAATTGAATGCGTCTGCATCGTAAGCATCGGCATCTTCGTGCAAGCCTGAACGACGGTATGAATCCGCCCGCTGGTCAAAGAAAAGTGCCATGTTGAGAACAATCGTCATGTCCTCTGGGTCAAAACCATGCAAAGCGCGGAAAATTTCTTCGGCAAGTTCAAAATCTTCGTTTTTTGCTTTGAGAATTGCCGCTTCGCCAAGTTCTTTTTTTAGGTTGGGGCGGGCATTTTTTAAAACTGAACGATAATATAGAATATGCTCGTTTTTGGGATCATATGCCATGACCGTAAGAAGACCGGCCAAAATCTGCTCTTGGGTGAGCGACTTCATATCAAATGTGCCGGGTGCATCTTCTGCTTTTTTTTGCACGGGAAGCGGAATCGTGGTGTCGATATGAAACGCACTGTTTGAAAGTTTAAAATCTTCGGGGAGAGTAATGAAATAAACAGAGTCCAATGGCGAAACAGGATTCATGGGTTATGCCTGTTCTTGTGGCTCTGGGGCAGACTCTGAAGCGACTTGCTGTGCCTGCGGAGCTTGAACTTGCTGTATGGTAGCCTGTGCCTGCTGCTGAGCCGCCTTTTGCTGCTCAATTTGCTCGGTGGCTGTGAGCTGTGTTTTACGGACACTCGTAAGATACTCGTTTAGATGCATTTTGTAAGAAAGCGGAAGAGATGATTCTTCAAATTTGACGCTTGCGATACAAATATCTTTACGACCTTGAATTAAATCTGCTGAAACGATAGTGCCTTTGATTGAAACGATTTCGCTTGGTTCGTTGAATTCCAGACGGAGAATTGCTTCTTTGCCTGAGAGAAACTGTGAAAGTCCGATAAGAACAAGGCGTGCGCCAGAGAATGACAAATCACGAACAACACAGTGACGCGGAACGCTCTGAACGATAACATTGCACTCTTCTTTTGCAAGATTGAGTTTGCGCTTTGAGTCTTCGTTGATAATGACCCGCTCTTCTCGGCGGCGGATTGCATTTGCGTTTGCTTCGAGAAGTTTGCCACAAATTTCGATTAAATCATCTGGCGGACGCGCAGAAAACTGGAGCGTAACGATGACCAAATCTTTTGAATTCATGTATGGACGGATTTCTGCAACGCGTGAAGAGACCAAGAATGTGATAATGCCATCACCTTCCTGCTCGTTGAAACAAAAACGGATGCTGGCTGTGGGATTGTCTTTTGCTGCGAGCGATTGAAATGCACCACCCTTTGTGCCGACGATGATTTTTGCATGCTGGAATGAAGTGGAGTTGATGATACAAGGCCACTGACCGCCATTGCACTTTACATAAACCTGACGAGGATCGAGACCGAGAGCACGAATAATGTCTTTAGTGAAAGTAATTTCAGTATCTCTGTACTGATCATAATATTTTGTAAGCTGTTGGCTAGTCGCAATTCCCATAGGATAATAATAACTTATAAAAGCCTTGTCGTCAATAAATTAGCAAAAAAAAGCCCCTGCAAAAGCAAGGGCGTGATTCCTTAGTAAGCAGAGCGCGAATCGTGTGATTTGCGTGTTTTCTTCATCAATTTGCGCTGAAGCGTTTTGTTCTTGCGGTTAAGGATTGTAGATGGTTTTTCGTAGTATTCGCGCTTTTTGTATTCGCGGATGATGCCTTCTTTTTCGACCATTCTCTTGAAGCGTTTGATTGCTTTTTCAAGATTTTCTGAATCTTCAACAAAGATTGTTGCCATGTGTGTTCACCTCCTCACTACCGAAGAATCCGTAAGTTCTGTAAATTTATCAGAAATCAAAAAATATTTCAAGCCGTTACGACCGCTTCTTCTTGATTTTTTTCTTGAGCAACGGTGTCATTTTCTTGCTTTTCACGATTTTTTTCCATGACGAAGCTGATAAAATAGTCTTCAAGGGTTTTGTGAGGACCGGGAAGATTGAGCCGTTTGCGTGCACGGGCATTGTCACGGCGGAGTGAATACTGCTGGAAAAAGTCACGGTAATCTTCGCTCACATTTGTTTTTACATCTGCGCCCAAGAATGCAGAGACTTCATCACGACCGATGGCTGCGATTCCCTTTTCGCGGAGAATGTTTTTAAGCTTTGTGATTTGCTCGTACGAAATGCCGAACAGAAATTCTTCCATTGCTTGATTTACGCCGGGATCTCCAAGTTTTGTCTTGATAAAAACAGACCATTGTTCATCAAGCTGAAACGAAATCATAATCAGTTCGCTTGTGCCCATCATCGTACCGAATGCGGGTGCAAGCCGTGTGCGTGCCTTCCAGACTGATTGCAAGACGGGAGAAATGTCCGCGATGTTTTGGTCAGCGCGGTGTTCCCACAGAAGCAAGAGCGAAATGGCAAGCTGGCGGCGTTCGTTCATGGAAAGGCTTGTGTCACGAATTAAATTGAGGTAGACATCTTCGGAAAGAAGAAGAAACATCATTGAGATTGTTTCATCATGCACGGCCGAGATGAGTTTTTGATCAAGATTTTCTTCGCGGCAGAGCTTTTCGAGGGAAGAAAAGGTGTGAAGCTTTGCGACAAGAAAGCCTTTGCCAAGCGTGGCTTTTGACGGCAGCTGCAAGGTGGTGTCTCCCTCTCTGTTTGAATTTATGAGCGAATCGATAAGTGAAGTGGGCGTGCGTGTGCCACCAGTAAGATTTGCCCGTTCCAGAAGAGACGGAAATGCTGCGATTGCAGAGGCAAGCTTTTTAAGGTCTTCTACGCGCTTATTGAACGGTTCCAGCTGTTTTTCATTTGATTCAGAAAGACTTTGGCGGATTGTTTTAATAAGTAAACGTTGCGGCTCGGTGAATACAACGATTCCGGTGTCTATTGATTGGGGAGACTGTTCGTTTGGGTCAAAAAACTCGTTTATGTCGACAGAAGTAAATTCTTCGTTCGTTGAATATTGGGTGTTCATACTGTAGTAAAAAAATTGCCAATAGGGGCAAAATTTTCATTTAAAATTATAGCACACATTTATGTAAATTCAACAAAAAAATAAGTCGAAAATAGAGAGATGAAAAAGTCCTTTTTTTCCCTGATTTTGGCGATTTTTTGTGTGTTCTCTGTTTTTTCTGCGGAAGATATTCTGATTCACCCTGAGGATTTACGGCTTGTGTATGATGATGGTACGGATTTTGATTCAATAAAGGGCTATCATCTTTTTATCAGAAAAAAAAGCGGCATAGAGTCCGTGATGCTTGTTGAGACCACAAAAGATCCAGAGGGCAAGGCGGACAGCTATGCCTACCGTGCGCTTGAATACAATCCGATTAACGGCGATGAAATTCGCTATTTGAACGGGAAGGTGCTTGATTCTTCTGGCGCAAAATATCCGCTCATGGACTCAACTCCCGAAAAAGATGAATTTTTTGGCGAGGCATTTCATATTTTCATTCCGTCTGAAATCGCGTATGGCTATCCCTGGACACGAAATGGAATCGTAAAGATTGGTCGGGGAACATTCATCAATATCCGCTCGTTCGCAAAAAAATATGGCGACTACACGGGTGATTATGCTGACAATGCGTATATGTTTGATTTGGGAAGAGAAGAGAGAAGAGAGAAGAGAGAAATCAGAAAAGAGAATACAGAAGAAATGCCTGACGAGCCTGTGGTGAAGGATTTGCCTGAGCCGAAGGAAGAAGAAGTCGAACCTGAGCCAGAAGAGCCTGCTGAGGAAGAGCCGATTCCAGAAGAACTGGTGATTGAAGAAAAGGTCGAGGAACCGAAAGAAGATACTCCGAAAGAAGGCGAAGTGATTGTTCTGACCGATGATTACAATCCTGACGCGGCTGAAAGTTTTAAGAATATTGCGGCATTCGGCGGTGGCGAAATGGTCTATTCAAAAGGCCCTGAGACGCTTCCTGATGATATTATGGATTCGCTTGATAGGATAAAAAACAAAGACTGCGCTGATGTCGTTTTTGCGATTGATACGACGGGCAGTATGAAGGACGATGTTGAAAAACTCCGCAAAGAATGGATTCCTCAGATGATTGAAAAGGTAAAGGAATTCAAAAGCCTGCGGATTGGTTTGCTCTTGTATCGGGATTATGGCGATACATATAAATGGATGGATTTGCCCGTCAGAAAATTTGAATTCACAACGAATGTTTTGGTTCTTAAGAAAAATTTAAATGGCTTTTATATTCATGGCACTGAGGGGGGCGATATTCCAGAAGCTGTGTATGAGGCACTTTTTGCTTCCCTTGAGTATTATAAATGGCGGCCAGAAGCAGAGCGAAAAATCATTCTGATTGGCGATGCCGAACCTCACCCCACACCACGCGGTACGGGAAAATACTCAAAAGACCGGGTTGCGAGCCTTTCTGAGCAGAAAGGCGTTATGATTGACGCAATTATTGTGCCAGACAACAAAAGTGACAGAGGAAGATAGTGTGGAATGCTCTGTTATTTTTTATTCTGGATTTTTTCTAGTCCGAGCTGAGAAAGTTTGTGGTATGAGCCTGGAAGAGTACCAGGCTGGGACTGGGCATAGATGTCTAGAATATCCTGAAAAATAACTTCTGCCTTGCTGTATTTTTTTTGCTTTAGGTAGAGATGCCCGATTTCGTAGTATGCTTCAAGATAAACGGGGGGCGTGTCTGCATATCGTTCTGTGACCGCGTTGTAGTAGGCGAGGGAGGCTTTGTATCTGCCGTTTTCAAATTCGTTCTGCCCCTTTTGAATGAGTTCTTGCGCGGTCAAATCATCGGGAATTTCTTTTGGAACTGATGAACATGAGAGAAAAAGTGAAGTAAAAAGCGTGATACTAAAAACGAATGTAAAAATTGAGCGTTTCATATGATTATAATAACAAATCTAATGCAAAAAAGAAACATTTGAAGAGAAATGTAATTCATATTTATGTTCAATTTTTTGTGGAATTTTGCTTGTTTTTATGTTCAATTTTTTGTAGAATTAGCCTAAAAGTTATGTTCAAATTTTTGTGGAATTTCATAAAAAGTCATATTCAATTTTTTGTGGAATTTCATTAAAATCCATGTTCAAATTTTTGTGAGGTGCGAAATGAAAAGCTTTCACCGAAAGGGATACGCCCAGCTTGTCGAATGGAAAAACAGTTCTCCCCGCTCAAAGGCAGTCATCGTGTTGGGGGCGCGCCGAATCGGGAAAAGTTTTCTCGTTGAGGAATTCGCCAAAACCGAATACAAATCGTACATTCTCATTGATTTTTCGAGCGTTGATGACAGCGTTTTTTCTCTCTTTGCGCAGTACGGCAACAAAATGCGAATCAACGAGTTCTTCAACCAACTTTCTGTGATTTTTTCCACGCCTCTGTACGAGCATGAGTCGCTCATTATTTTCGATGAGGTCCAAAAATATCCGAAAGCGCGTGAATTCATAAAGCATCTCGTCGCCGACAACCGCTATGATTACATTGAAACTGGCTCGCTCATCTCAATCAAAAAAAATGTGAAGGATATTCTGCTTCCTTCTGAGGAAGAGAAAATGTATCTTCATCCGCTCGATTTTGAGGAATTTTTGTGGGTATTTGGCGATGAAGTGACTGTGCCGTTCTTGCGAGAGCATTTTGAGTCAAAAAAGCCGCTCGGAAACTTGCTCAAAACGATAAACGAAAAACTTCGCCTGTACATGATTATCGGCGGAATGCCCCAGTCTGTCGCCGCTTACATTGAAACGAAAAAATACGACGCGGCGGAAGCGGCAAAGCGGGCGATTCTCGACTTGTACCGTGACGACATCGCAAAATATGCCGACACTTATGTCGCCGAAGCCCGTGCGATTTTTGACGCGATTCCCGTGATGCTTTCCCACCACGACAAAAAAATCAAATATTCCGCGCTGGGACAGGGCGACCGCTTTTCCGTTTCGTACAGCAACGCGCTTCACTGGATTTCTGAGTCGATGGTCGGCTCGCTGTGCTACGGCGTGGAAGAGCCTGTGCTTTTTGAGGGATTTTCAATCGAACCGAGCAAGGCAAAATGCTACATGGGAGACACGGGCTTGCTTCTTACGCTCGCGGCGGGCAAAAATTACCTCACGAGCGAAATCTACAAATCCTTCGTGCTCGGAAAACTCTCCGTGAACAAGGGCATGATGACTGAAAATCTGATTGCGCAAATGCTCGCCACCAACAATCATCCCCTGCGCTTTTACGAGACGATAACCGACAGCAAAAAAAAGTACGAAGTCGATTTTCTGCTCCGAAAAAACGGCAAAACGCTCCCGCTCGAAGTGAAGAGCGGAAATGCCGTGGCGCACCCGTCGCTTGATTTTGTGAGCAAGAATTTCAAGCCCGACATGGAAAAGCCCATCGTTCTCACCAAAGGCGACCTCCGCGAAACGAGCGAATATTTGTTCTTGCCGCTTTCAATGGGAATGTTTTTGTAAGGAAGAGAAAAATGCCCCAACTGACCGAAAAACAAAGCTCCCGCTTGCAAAAAATCTTCGACTCGTTTCTTCACAAAACGCCGACGGAGCGCGACTTGGACACGGTGGTCAAAAATGAAGAGAAAATCAAGCAAAAATCGGTGACGGGCTTTCTCTCACAGTTTTCTGACGAGATTTTCTGCCTCGTTGACATGGTGAAGGCGGTGGCTCGGCGCGAGTACACGGGGCTTTCAAAATCGAACCTTGCCGCGATTGTGTTCACGCTCATCTATGTGTTCTCGCCGCTTGATGTGATTCCCGATGTCGTGCCCCTTGCGGGCTTGCTTGATGACGCGGGAATGGTCGGCTTGTGCCTAAAGCTCATTTCCGATGCGGTCTCTGCGTACAAAAAGTGGGCTGAAAAGACGGGCGGGCTTTCTCATGTCATTGAAGAAAAGGCGTTGGACTCGGTTCAGGAAGTGATTGAGCCTGAAATCCGCTCGTTTTGCGTGCAGGCGGTCGTGTGGTCGTTTGTGGGCTTGTTTTGCTCGCTTGCGGGCTGCGTGATTTTGTTTTTTAAGCCCTTTCCCGCCGAAGTGAACGACACGGTTGCTTCCATGATTTTTCGGGTGACGCTCATTTTTACGATTCTTCGGCTTGCGTTTTCGGCGATTCAGAATCGGAAGCACATTTCTCGCTTTGTTCAGAATTGGAAGGGCGCGAAAGGCGAGAAAAACCGAATCCAAAAGGCTATTGGTCGGAGCATTTTTATTCCCGTGAGCGCGAATGCTGTTGCCCGCTTTGCGCTTGAAAAACTCGGCGGCGTGAAAATTCAGAACGATGCGATTACGCTTGACGACATTTTTGTGATTAAAAGCAAACTTCCGCTCGGTGAAATCAACAAAAAGTACCCCGACTTGCTTTCGCTCGCCGTTCAGTATGTGCGCCGCCTGCGGTTTTTGTTCATTTCCACGATTGCGATTCTCGTGGTGAACGGCGCGTTGCTGATTTTAATATATACTGCAAAAATTCACTTTTAAAAATGATTTACACCATACCGAACACCGACATTCAAATCACTGTCTCCAAAAAACGAATCCGCTCGTTCCGATTGTGCGTTGACCAAGACGGGAATGTTTTTTGCTCCGTGCCGCACCTTTCTTCCCACGCAAAAATCGAAGAATTCATCAATGCAAAATCGGCATGGATTCAAAAATCGGTCGAAAAAGTGAAATCTCTTCTATTAAAAAGCGATTCTCTCAGCGAAGATTCAGTCGCGTTTTCGCTCGGCTTGCAAGATTCTGACTTTTTGGGCGAAACGAATTCCGCACAATCGGCGGGGCAAGGGGAACGGCTTTATTCTCAAAAATGGAAATCGCTCGCCCTTGAAACCTTCTGTGCCACGCTTGAAAAACAGTATCACCTTTTTGAAAACACCGAACTTATAAAGAAAATGCCCACTCTCAGCGAAATCACGCTCAAAGGGCGGAAACTCAAATCAATGTGGGGGAGTTGCAACCGCCGCACGAACACAATCACCTTAAACTACGAATTGCTCCGCTTTCCGCAAATCTGCATCGACTATGTGGTTTTGCACGAACTAGTGCACTTTTTGAACATCTCGCACGACAAAAACTTCTACGCAACGGTCGCTCGCTTCATGCCGAATTACAAATCTGTCGTCAAAATGATGAAATAACTTCCCTTAGCGACAGACAGCTTGCGTCGCAGATATTCAACATTCGCTCCCAGTCGGTAAGTGGCGGCTCGGTTCGCTCTTCGTCGCTTTCATCGTAGACCGCGCATGTTTTGAAGCCCGCATTATGTGCCGTTCTGAGCGCATGGAGCGCGTCTTCAAACACGACGGCTTCTTCGTTCTTTACTCCGCACACTTCCGCAGACTTTTCAAAAATCACTGGCTCTGACTTCGTAGTGTTGTATTCAAGGCAAGTGAGAATCTTGACGAAATATTTTTCGCAGTCGAGCCGCCTCATGCACGCAAGCACGCTCGCTCGGTCGGTGGCGGTGGCAAGCACGCAGGGAATGTGCTTTTCGTTCAGCGTTTCAAGCAGTTCGCGTGCGCCCTCTTTGAGCTGTAAGGTTTTTCCGTAATAGTCGCTGATGATATTCCGAATGTCCTGCATGACTTCTTCACGGCTCTTTTTCACATTGTATTTTTCGATAAAATAATCCGCGCTTTCCACGAGATTGAATCGCTTGATTTCCTCCCAAAGATTCTCTCGTGGTGTAATGTTCATGCGTTCAAGGTAGATTTTCCCGATTCCGTGCCACATGCCCATTGAATCCAAAATCGTGCCGTCCATATCAAAAATCGCGGTTTTCATATTCGTAAAAATTGCATTTTTCATGAAAAAAGTATAACCTATTTTGCGTATTTAGTTTTTATTTTTGTAGGAAAAAGTTCAAAAATGATTGAAGTTTCACATCTTTCTAAACGCTTCGGCGAGTTCAAGGCTGTCGATGATGTCAGCTTTTCGATTCCGACGGGGCAGATTGTCGGTCTTTTGGGACCAAACGGCGCGGGTAAGTCTACCACCATGCGCATGATTACCGGATTTTTTAAGCCAACGAGCGGAACGGTGCTGATTGACGGCATCGACATCGAGCAGAATGCGGTCGAGGCAAAGCGCAAAATCGGCTACATGCCGGAAAGCGCGCCGCTCTACGCCGACATGATTGTCGAGGAGTACCTTCGCTATGTCGCGCTCATGCAGAATCAGAATGCGGATGAAAAAATCCCCAAACTCTGCGAGGAGTGCGGTCTAAAAGAAGTCATGCACAAGAATATCTCGGAGCTTTCGCGCGGCTACAAACAGCGTGTCGGCTTGGCTCATGCGCTCATGAACGACCCTGAAATCCTCATTCTTGACGAGCCGACGAGCGGTCTTGACCCGAACCAAATTGAAGATGTCAGAAATCTTATCCGCGAAATCGGAAAAACGCGCACGGTCATCATCTCAACGCACATTTTGAGCGAAGTCGAAATGCTCTGCGGGCGAGTGATTATCATCTCAAAGGGAAAGGTCGTTGCCGACAGCCCCACGCAGGAACTCCGCGAACGATACGGGCATTCCGAGACGGTCTTTATCCAGCTTGACGGCGCGGGCGAGGACGAGGCGAAGAGTGCAATTTCTTCTATAGATAATGTGGAAGGCTGCACCGCGACTGAGGGCGACAAAATCGAATCGGCGGAAAAAGCCGTTTCGTTCATCGTGAGCGCAAAAGACGGCAAAGAAATCCGCCCGGATTTGTTCCGCCTGTGCGCAAGCAAAAACTGGACAATCTACGAGCTTTCCGTCCGCAAGAACAGCCTCGAAGACATCTTCCACGGACTGACGATAGAGAGTGAGCAGTGAGCAATTAGCAGTGAGAAGTTGAAACTGCTAACTGCACATTGCTAACTGCTAACCTTTTTACAGGAGTTTTTTATATGAAAAAAAATGCTTCACCTGCGGTGATTATCTTTCGCAGGGAAATAAAATCGTATTTTTCAAGTCCTATCGCGTATATTGTGACGGGGCTGTTTTTGCTGGCTTCGGGATTTTTGTTCTTCAACACATTTTTCCTGAATAACCGCGCGGAATTGCGACAGTTCTTCGGTCTGTTGCCGATTATTCTCTCATTTTTCATTCCCGCGCTCACCATGCGCCTGTTGGCTGAGGAAAAACGGAGCGGCTCATATGAAACGCTGCTCACGCTCCCGGTGACGGAACTTGAAATCGTGACGGGGAAATTCCTCGCTTCGTTCGTGTCGGGGGCGGTCATGCTCGTTCCCACGCTGTTTTACGCAATCACTTGCTTTATTTTCGGAAAGCCTGATGCGGGGCCGATGATTGGCGGCTATTTGGGCGCGCTCTTTCTCATCGCGTCGTTCAGCGCAATCGGCTTGTTCGCGTCGAGCGTCACAAAAAATCAGATTATCGCGTTCTTCATCGCACTCGCAATCTGCATTGTGTTCACGCTCATTTCAAGTTTCTTGATTTTCATGCCAGCGAGCGTGGTTCAGTTCTTCGATTTTTTCTCGGCGTATTCTCATTTTGAGTCGATTTCGCGGGGAATCATCGATTTTCGTGACTTGCTCTATTTTGTCTCGCTCACGGCACTGTTTTTTGTTCTGACCGTAGAGTCACTGAAATCAACGGGGGAAGCACGATAATGAAAAATTTTCTTAAATACCTAAAGAGTCCAAAAAGTGATATTTTATTATTCATTCTTCTTTTGATTTTCGCAAATCTGGTTGTTTCTCGCGCGTATTTCCGAATCGACCTCACTTCCCCAAAGTCGTATTCGCTTTCAAAGGGGAGTGCGCAGGTTGTAAAAACGCTGGAAGAGCCACTTTCGGTCAAAGTTTTCTTTTCGGACAACTTGAACGCGCCGTATTCGAGCGTGTATCAGTACATCAAGGACATTTTGGTCGAGTACAAGGCGGCGGCAAACAGCAATTTTTCGTATGAATTCGTCGATATGAAAAAGGCGGAGAATGAAAAGGCTGCCCGCGAGTACGGTTTGAATCAGATTCAGATTCAGGAACTCAAAAACAACGAAGTCGGCGTAAAGCGCGTGTGGATGGGGCTCGTTCTTCTTTATGCGGACAGAATTGAAACGCTTGATTCGCTCACTTCAACGGACGGCTTGGAATACCGAATCACCACCACGATTTCAAACATGGTTTCAACAACGAGCGCACTTTCGGGCTTGCAGGGCGAAGTCAAGCTCACGCTCTATGCGACCAAGAAACTTGCGGACTTCAAAATCATCGGCTTCAATCAGATGGAAGATGAAATCCGTTCGGCGTACAACGAAATCAACAAAAAGAACAAGAACCGAATCACTT
Source organism: Treponema sp. (assembly GCA_017464425.1). Lineage (GTDB taxonomy): Bacteria > Spirochaetota > Spirochaetia > Treponematales > Treponemataceae > Treponema_D. The sequence continues at coordinate 145,199 of JAFUDX010000032.1, read as the reverse complement.
TCACGAGCGTTGAGCCAAATCCAGCCGAAATTCTGTCACTTGTTGAAAAATACGGAATCCAAAGCCTCAACTGGAACGACCCTGCTTTGGGGCAGGGCACGGGCGCAATCGGCTTGGTGCTTGAATACGGCGAAAAAGTGAGCGTGTTCCCTGTCAAAATGACGCGCGATTTCTTCGGTCGGAACATGATTACGGGGCTTGAAAATCTTGATGTTCAAATAGAAGAAAGTTTGAAGTCAATCGTCTCAAAATCACAGGAAGTCGGCTACATCACCGGTCACGGCGAACTTGAATTGAGCGAAGAATCGCAGTATGGGCAAGCTTCGCAGTCGGTTTTCGCAAAATTGATTTCAGACCGCTATACGCTCAAAGAAATCAAACTTGCCGAGGAAGAAATTCCGCAGTCGCTTACGAGTATTATCATCAACGGTCCGAAATCGTCATTCACTGACGAAGAATTGTACAAAATCGACCAGTATGTTTTGAAAGGCGGAAATGTGCTTCTCTTCCTTGACCCGTTTGAGGAAAGCCAAGCAAATCCGTATTCTGCCCCGACTTACACGCCAATCAACACGGGAATCGAGAAAAATCTTGAAAAGTGGGGAATTTCGGTCGGCAAAAAATATGTCTATGACACGAACTGTTTCTCTCAGGTTGACCGACAGTACGGAAAGATGAATTTCTATGTCGCCCCGATGATGCAGAAAAACACGCTCGACCAAAAAAGCCCGATTACCAAAAACTTGGGCTATGTGATTTTCTTCCAGAATGCCCCGATTGATGTGAGCGCGGCAAAGGAAAACAAGGACGCTCGTGTCACGGTGCTCGCAAAATCGTCAAAAGAATCCTGGACGGTCGAATCGAACATCAGCGCAGACCCGCGATTTATCTCCGTTCCGAGCGACAAATCAACGATGGCAAGCGAAAATCTCGCGGTTTTGGTCGAAGGAAAATTCTCTTCAGCTTTCAGCGGAAAACCGAAGTCAGAAACGGCAGAGGGCGAGGCGAAGGCTAGCGAAATTGCTGACTCAATCGCAACGAACGAGCATATTTCAAAATCAATTCAGAACGGAAAGATTCTCGTAATCGGAAGCTCAATTTTGGGTGGCGGACATATCCCGCTCTTTAACAATGCCCAGCTTATTGACGCGGAAGGAAGCCAGCCTGTTTCGATGTTCGTGCGGAATGCGGTCGATTACTTAAACGGCGAGGAAGATTTGTGCACCATGCGCACCAAAGGTCTTTCGCTCAACACGCTCACCGTAAAGAGCACGGCTGCATCAAACTTTGCGAAATATTTCAACGAAATCGGCTTAGTCGTGCTCGTTGCGCTCGCAGGTCTCATCGTCTTGCTCAAAATCAAAGCGAAAAAACAAGCGATTCGAGAAAAATATAATCCAAATGATACTAGAGTAGTTAGCAGTGAGAAGTGAGGAGTGAGCAGTTAATGAAAAACTGCTCACTGCTAATTGCTAACTTCTAACTAAATGCTTAGGGAGACAGAAAAATGTTTACAAATAAATTAATGCTTAGAAAGACGGTACTGGCGTGCGCTGTGGTGGTGCTGGCTCTGATTTATGTGATTCAGGTGATTGCGGGGAGTCGGTCGAGCGTGAAGGATTTTATCATCGATAAGACTTATGACACGATTGAAATTGCGTCTGCGCAAAACGGCACGATTACCCTCAAACGCTACGGCGATTTTTGGAAAGTAAACGACGAGGAAGCCGATACGGGAAAGGCGAAACTCATTTCTGATGCGGTGAGAAGTCTGCATACTTTGAGTGTGATTTCAAAATCTTCAGGTGGCGATGTAGATGAACGCTACGGCTTTACTGATGGAAGTAAAATCACGGTTCGTGTGAGCGACAACGGCAAGGAATACTTGACTTTTGAAGTCGGAAAAGATGCGGCGAACGGTCAGCAGAATTACATCCGCGTGAACGGAAAGTCTGATACATTTTTGGCTTCTGGGGCATTGCGGCAAAAACTTTCTATAAAGCCAGATGAATTGAAGGCGGAAAAGAAAGAAGAAGCTCCTGCTCCTGCTGCTGATACATCTTTGGAATCTGAGGGCTCAGAAACTGCGCAACCAAATTTGCTGTAAAAACTCTGTTCTGACTTCTTTGTTCTATTGAATAAATTTCTATATTTTTATACTATATGTTTATTGAAAATGACATTTTTACAAAATTTGTCATAATGAAAAGATTATCGGGACATGCCCGATAATGACATAGGAGTAACAGATGGCTAAGAAGTATGCATTTTTGTTCCCGGGACAGGGCGCACAGGCGCAGGGAATGATGAAAGATGTTTGCGAGGCGTTTCCGGAAGCCCGCAAGGTCATTGATGAGATTTCAAAAGTAACAGGAAAAGATATTCCGAAATTGCTCTGGGAAACGGAGCAGACTGAATTAAATAGAAGCGACAACAGCCAGTTGGCTATTACGGCGGCGAGCCTTGCGGTTATGGCGGCTTTGAAAACAAAGGGAATCGAGCCGAGCGCGGCGATGGGATTTTCTTTGGGCGAATTCCCGGCTCTGTATGCTGCGGGAATTCTTTCTTTTGAGGATGTCGTCAATGTGGTCGTTCAGCGCGGTACGATTATGCAGAAAGTCTGCGAGCAGATTGCCGAAGAGAACGCGGGAAATGCTCCCGGAATGAGCGCGATTCTTGGTCTTCCGCCTGAGAAAGTCGAAGAAATTGCAAACGGAATCGAAGGCGCGTATGCGGCAAACCTTAACAGCGTGAAGCAGACGGTCATTTCAGGAACTAGTGACGGTCTTACAAAAGCTGAGGAAGCGGCAAAGGCGGCGGGTGCTAGAAGAACCGTGCGTTTGGCGGTTGCAGGTCCGTTCCACTGTCCGCTTATGCAGCGCGCGGCTGACAATTTCAAGGTTGCGTTGGAGCCGTACCAGTTCTGCGACCCGAAAATCACGCTTTTCAGCAATGTCACGGGCAAAAAGGTCACGGAAGGCGCACCCGCAAAAGTAAGCGCGGTTGACCACCTTACGCACCCCGTCCGCTGGACAGACGAAGAAAAAGTCCTCGCGGATTTGATTCAGAGCGACAAAGAAAACGAATGGGTCGTGCTTGAAGTGGGGCCCGGAAAAGTTTTGAGCGGCTTGTGGGGACAGACCGAGTTGGGCGCAACGCTCTCTTGTACGCCAGTAAACACCGCAGAGGCGATTAACGCACTGTAAAAATAAATCCACAGATTATCACAGATTAACACTGATTTCTGTGGTTTATATCTCTCGATGCTTGGTTAAAACCACGCTTTTCAAATGGGGGCGTTACGGGGGAATCCCCCGTAGAGAGGGTAGCGACCAACGAAGTGGGCGCGAAGGGGGAGACTTCCCCCCTTCAAAAAATATAATCTGTGAGTATCTGTGGAAATCTGTGGATAAAAAAGGAGAAAATTATGTTGTTGAAAGATAAAAAAGCACTTGTAACGGGAAGCTCGCGCGGAATTGGGCGCGGGATTGTTGAGGCGTTCTTGAAGAATGGCTGTGAAGTGTGGGGCTTGTGCTCTAAGCCGAGCGCGGGCAAGGCTGAATTGGAAGCGCTCGCTTCTGAAAACGGTGTCGCGTTCCATGAGATTTATGCTGATGTCGGAAATGCCGAGCAGGTCACGGAAGTCGTAAAGGCGGCTCTCACTGAGGCTGGCACATTCGACATTCTCGTGAACAATGCGGGGATCACGCGCGACGGGCTTTCGTTCCGCATGAAGAAAGAGGACTGGGACGATGTGCTTCGTGTGAACCTTACGAGCGTGTTCCTTATCAGCCAGATTGTTTCAAGCAACATGATTCGCGCGAAAGACAAATCGTGCTCAATCATCAACATGGCTTCGATTGTCGGCTTGCACGGTCAGGGCGGTCAGGTGAACTACGCGGCGAGCAAGGGCGGAATCATCGCCTACACAAAGGCTCTCGCAAAGGAAGTCGGAAGCCGTGGCGTGCGCGTGAACGCAATCGCGCCGGGATTCATCGAAACTGACATGACTGCCGTTCTCAAAGACGACATGAAAGCGCAGTGGGTAGAGCAACTTCCCTTGAAGCGCGCTGGAAAGCCAGAGGACATCGCGAACGCGGCATTGTTCCTCGCAAGCGATTTGAGCACCTACATCACAGGTCAAGTGCTCGGTGTTGACGGAGGCATGGGGTGCTAAATTCTTTTCTAGTCGCCAAAAAGTGCAACTTGCAGCTTTTAGCGATTAGATGTATACTCTTAATCGCCATTTACTGCAAGTTGCAGAAAATAGCGATTAGGAATCCTCATGAAAGAAACGCTTGCGCGAAATGTCTATCTCAAAAAACTGATTAACCGAATGCACAATGGTGAGGTCAAAATCATTACTGGCTCTCGGCGGTGTGGCAAATCTTGGCTTCTAAAAAAAGTATTCAAATCCTATCTGATTTCGCAAGGCGTAAAAGAAGAAAATATCATCATTGTTTCCCTCGACATTGAGGACGAGGATTCTGACGAAGATTTTTCTGACCGCGAAGTCTTAAAAAAGTTTCTGTACTCGCAAATAAAATCCGAAAATGAGCAATACTATGTTTTTTTGGACGAAATTCAGGAAGTCGAAGGCTTTGAAAAACTCGTGAACGGGCTTGCGGCAAAAGAAAATGTCGATGTCTACATTACGGGGAGCAATTCAAAATTTCTTTCGTCCGACATCAATACGATTTTCCGCGGGCGCGGGGACGAAGTGCGCGTGTTTCCGCTTTCTTTTTCGGAATTCTCGCAGAACCGCACTGAGCCGACCGCCGAACTATGGAAAGAATATTACACCTACGGAGGACTTCCCCGACTTTTGCAGCTCAAAACACCCGAACAAAAAGCCCGCTACTTACAGCAATTGTGGAACAAAACATACATCGATGATGTGGTGGAGCGGAACGGCGTGCGCAACAAAATCGCGCTTGAATCGATGGTTGACGCGCTCTGCTCTTCTGTCGGCTCGCTCGTAAATCCTGCGCGTTTGAAGAACACCCTGCAAACGGTTCAGAAAATTAAAATCGACGATGAGACGGTGTCAAATTACATTTCGTATTTGGAGAATTCGTTTTTGTTCGAGGGGGCGAAACGCTACAACATCAAAGGAAAAAAATATTTTGACGCGATTCAAAAATATTATGCCGTCGATGTGGGCTTGCGGAACGCGCGGCTGAACTTCCGCCAGCAGGAAATAACGCACATCATGGAAAATGTGATTTTCAACGAGCTTCGGAGCCGTGATTTTCTGGTCGATGTGGGACTTGTGGAATCGCGCGAAATGAAAAACGGCAAGCAGCAGTATATTCAGCGCGAAGTTGACTTTATCGCCACGAACGGAATCGAAAAATGCTACATTCAGAGCGCGTACAGTCTTGAATCCGAAGAGAAAAAAGAACAGGAGCTTGCATCGCTTTTAAAAATCGACGATTCTTTCAAAAAAATTGTCATAGTCGGGAGCGACATTGAGACCTACACGGACGAGCACGGCATTATTTTCATGGGGTTGTTCCAGTTCTTGCGGGGCGGAAAGCTGTAGTTTTGTGCTGTTTTCTTTCTTTTTCTTTAAAATCCCTCTTCTAAAAATTTGCGAAATTTCGGAAACAGGGTTAAAATAACCTGTATGGACGATAGAAAAGATTTCAGACGCACGGTTCTCGTTGTTGATGACGAAAAGGTCAATCAGGAGATGCTTTTTGGCATTCTCTCACAGGCGTACAATGTCATTGCCGTTAAGAGCGGGGCTGAGGCACTTGCCACGCTTCGGGAACGAAAGGTCAAAATTTCTCTGATTCTTCTCGACTTGCTCATGCCCGAAATTGACGGCTTTGAAGTTATGAAAGCCGTTTCTTCTGAGCCTGATTTTGCCCGAATCCCGATTATCGTGCTTACGAGCGACAAATCTGCCGAAATAAAAAGCCTTCAGATGGGCGCGTCCGATTTTCTGACAAAACCCTACGATTCTACTGAAGTCATTCTTGCCCGCGTGCGCCACTCAATTGCGCTTGCCGAGGACATGCGGCTCATCAAGTCTACGGAGCGCGATTTCCTCACAAAACTGTACACAAAAGAATTTTTCTACGAATACGCGAATCAAATAAAAGAACGCAATCCCCAGTCGGTTATGGATTCGGTTGTCCTCAATCTCACGAATTTCCATCTTATTAACGAAATTTACGGTCGCGATTTTGGGAATATTCTTCTTCAAACTATTGGTGATGAAGTTGTGCAGCTCGCCGAAGAGTCGCACGGAATTGGATGCCGAGACAATGCTGATGGATTTTATCTCTATATTGAATGGAACAGTTCATATGACAAATTGCTTGAGCGGATTCAGCTGCACCTTTCCGAGCTTTTAAAAGAAACCGAAATTCATGTGCGAATGGGTGTGTGCCGTGGGGATTTTCCTTCAGTTTCTGCACAGCAAAGTTTTGACCGAGCATTGTGCGCGTGCAATACTCTCCGCGATAAATTTGAGTCGTCTTTCGCAATTTATGACGAAAAAATGCACAATGAAGAAATAAAAAAGGCGCGTCTTTTGAGTGATTTTGCTGATGCGGTCGAAAAGCGGCAGTTTCAGGTGTACTATCAGCCGAAATACAATATTCAGGGCGAAAAGCCCGTTCTTTCAAGTTTTGAGGCACTTGTCCGATGGCAGCATCCCGAATTCGGAAAAATGAAGCCTGATTTTTTCATCTCGCAGTTTGAAAAAAACGGGCTGATTCAAAAACTTGACAAATATGTATGGAAAGAAGTCGCGGAGCAAATGCGCAAGTGGAAGGAGATTTTCGGAAAAACGCTTCCCGTTTCGGTGAATGTGTCGCGCGTTGATTTGCATGACCCAAAAATCGTTGATTACCTCTTGCAAATCACGCAGGAAAATGGCATTGAGCCGGGCGAGTTCTTGCTTGAAATCACGGAATCTGCCTACCTTGACGACACGAGCATTCTCCTCAACACGGTGAACAAAATGCGCGAGGCGGGCTTTAAGGTCGAGATGGACGACTTTGGCTCTGGCTATTCAAGTTTGAACATGCTCGCCGTGCTCCCTGTGGACGCGATTAAAATCGACATCGGCTTTATCCGAAAAATCATCTACGACGAAAAAACAATGTATCTCGTGCAGGTCATTCTCGCAATCGCCGAGAAATTCAATATTCCGTGCATTGCCGAGGGCGTTGAGTCAAAAGAACAGTTCGACTTGCTCAAAGAAGCGGGCTGTGACATCGTGCAGGGCTACTATTTCTCAAAGCCGATTCCCGCCGATGAAGTGACGGAATTGCGACGGCGAGGGTAGGGGAAAATTGGCATAGATGTTTCCCGTTTTTGCGAAGCGGAACAACAATGATAGCCGCTGAAATCATTTGACCTTTTTTGAGTTTGTGTTATAATGAAAGCGTTGGAAGACCCGAGAACGCGCGAGGGAGTTCCTTTTTGGATTGGCTTGTCGGCGCCTTGCCTCAATTCCAACTTCAACTGCCACCTGTGTTTAGGGTGGCATTATTTTTTGTCCAAATCGGTGTTTTGTGCCTGATATATGTTCGCCTTGTAGGAAGAGCGGTTTTCACATCGTAAAAATCACCGTCTGCTGATGGTGTCAGCTCTACAAAAGCCATGCTATCGTTTTCCCCGTATTTATAGAGCAATAAATCCATGCCGTTTTCATAGATTGCGTCAAAATCTTTGCAAATGTGTTCAACTAAATCTCTCGCGCATTGGAATCCCGCTGAACGGAGTTGCTTCAATCTTGTTGCTCGTTCTATGTGTTTTTCCCCGTAGTTTCCATTACCGCCTTTTTGTTCACAGCCGATTCTAAGCCGTATTTTCCCTGCCTGTCGTTTTATTTGTCGGGCAATTTCTTGCGAAATCTCGCCGAAATCTCTTCTCCCATCTGATGTCAGAACGAATTCACCGCTATATTGTACAGGAATAGTCATATTTTTCTCCTGTCTATATATAGCGAAAAAAACTGTGTTTTCGGCAACGAAAAATGGAAAAATCGGGAGAATTTTTTGATATTTTTCTATAACGCGCCCTCTTGTGCAAAATGACAAAATCTGTTATTTTGTCATAATAAAAAGTCGTGGCAAACCACCTCCATGTAGCTTGCCACTCCGACGAGTTTTTGCTAGCAAAAACTCGCAGAATTATTTTTGCTTTTTATTGACGCGGCATCCTTGCCGCTAAATTGATAATTAGGAGATTTTTATGCGACGAGTAGTTGTTACTGGTTTGGGGTGTGTTTCACCGTTGGGAAATTCTGTTGATGAAACTTGGGCTGGTATCAAGGCCGGAAAAAGCGGAATCAACACGATTACACATTATGACAGCACGAACTTCAAGGTAAAGTATGCCGCAGAAGTCAAGGATTTTAAGGCTGCCGATTACATGGATTCAAGCGCGGCTCGAAAGATGGCTTTATACACGCAGTATGCGGTTGCGGCGGCAAAAATGGCTCTCGAAGACTCTGGCTTGATGGGTAACAAAGAGGTGCTTGAAGACGCTTCGGTGTACTTGGGCGTTGGCATTGGGGGCTTGGAAGTTACTGAAAGCACGATGAAGGCATATTTCGATTCTAACCAGACCCGCATGTCTCCGATGACGATTCCGATGCTCATTCCGAACGAGGGCGCGGGCAACATCTCTATGGCATTCGGCTTGCACGGGGCAACGCACACGGTTGCGACCGCTTGTGCTTCGGGAACGGACGCAATCGGCAATGCATTCGACCAGGTTCGCTCTGGCAGATACGATGTCGTTTTGGCGGGCGGCGCGGAAAGCACTCAGTGTGGTTACGCAAACTTGGGCTTCTCAATGCTCCATGCGCTTTCGAGTGGCTATGCTGACGACCCCACAAAGGCAAGCCGACCGTTCGACAAAAAACGCGACGGATTTATCATGGGCGAAGGCTCAACGATTTTGATTCTCGAAGAATATGAGCATGCAAAGGCTCGCGGAGCGAAAATCTACGCTGAGGTCGCAGGCTACGGTGCTTCTAGCGACGGCTACCACCTCACCGCTCCAAACCCAGACGGAATCTGCGGCGCGAAATGTATGACAATCGCAATGAAAGACGCGGGCGTAAAACCAGAGGAAGTCACTTACTACAACGCGCACGGAACTTCAACAAAACTGAACGATTCGGGCGAGACAAAAATGCTCCACATCGCGTTCGGTGACGCGGCTCCAAAACTCCACATTTCTTCAACAAAATCAATGACGGGTCACTGTCTCGGAAACGCGGGAAGCCTTGAAGCGATGATTTGCGTGAAGGCAATTCAGGACGGATACATTCCTGCCACAATCAATCTTGACGAAGTTGATGTTGAGGGCGGCTGTGACTTGGACTACACTCCGAACAAGGGCCTGGACATGCCGGTCAATGTGGCAATGAGCGCGAATTTCGGCTTCGGCGGCCACAACGGCTGCTTGGTCTTTAAGAAGGTGAACTAGTATGGAAGCATTTACAGATATTGAATCACTTTTGCCGCACAGAAAGCCGTTTTTGTTTGTGGACTCAATCGACAGCTACGATGAGAACGGATGTGTGTGTCACCGCACTTTTACGGACGAGGATTTTTTCTTTAAGGGGCATTTCCCTGAGTATCCGGTTGTGCCGGGCGTTATCTTGATTGAGACGATGGCGCAGGGCGGCGGTGCGGCTCTTAGCTTGCAGAAAAAGTTCGATGAGGGAAGTTTGTTCTTCCTTGCGACGGTGAACAATGTGAAGTTCAAGCACCAAGTTCGCCCCGGCGATAAAGTGCGCATGGAAGTCACGAACAAACGCTGCACCAAGAACATGGTCGTCCAGAGCGGCAAAGCCTTTGTCGGCGAGACGCTTTGCGCACAGGCTGAGTGGATGTGCTTGGTGGGAAAAGGTAACTAACAGCACGAAAATTGCTTTGCGCTCAGGCGGAATGGACACTGCCGTTCGCGTGAGCGAACAGTATATATTTCCGCTCAGTGCGAGGCGGCTTGTCCGCCTCATGTGCCTTGTTGGGCGCGGAGATGCTAAATAACTGACCTTTGGAAAAGAAAGGGATTGAAAGGGAAAGAGAAACCTTTTGTGAAAGGTTGCGCTTTCCCTTTTTTTATTTTCTGTCGCGATTGATGAAAGCATTTCGCTCATGAGAACGAGCATCCCTGCTATTTTCTTTTTTTTGGATTTATGATATTCTTCATCCATAATCTTTGATCCCGTAGCTCAGCTGGATAGAGCATCCGCCTCCTAAGCGGAAGGTCGTGCGTTCGAATCGCATTGGGGTCATTAAAAATAAGTGGACAATTCAGTAGTCTCAAGGTAGAATTAAGAATCACATTTTTTAGGGGGATTTTACCTATGATGAAGAAACTTATTTCCATTCTTTTTGCCGCAGGTTTGCTTTCGGCACTCGCGTTTGCTGCTGATGAAGCACTAGTGTATGACGGTCCTGGCGCAGAAAATGCGACTGTCCTGCAATTGAACAAAGAGACGACGATTGGGCAAAAATACGAAAAATTCGAAGATTATCTTTGGGTTCAGAACTACAGCGAGCATGAAAACATTGCCCTTTCAATCTACTTGTACGATGCAAAAAAATCAAAAAGCTGGAAGAAACTTGGCGACGCAAAGGTGAACGGATTTTTCAAGATTGAAAACATCGAAAATGAATTCGAGCACAAATTAGACAAATACGAGTATTTTGCGATTGTTCCGACTGATGGCAACAAATATTCATATCTTGGTCGGCGCAAATTCCAGAATTTGTACATCGTCAAAAATCATATTCTCGTAATCTGTGTCTTCTCAGTCCCAGAGGAAGAAACTCCTGAATCAGTCAGAAATGCGGCATATGTCTTTGAGCCAAAGAACATTTCGGGAAAATACCGCGATGTCGTAAAATTCTTCAACAAATCGCAAGACGCAAACATGAATTTCTTCTTGTATGGCTTCAACAACAAAGATGACAAGCATTGGACTCGGCTTGGTATGTCAGACTTAAAGGAAAATGGTGATTCGGACATGATGGAAACGGAATTGACATGCGACTACATCAGTTCATTCAACTATCTTGCAATTATTTCTGACAACGGAAAAACATACGAATACGATGTCAAAAAGAAGAACAACGATTTGCAAATCGAAGTAAAATAATCAGATTCAAATCAGACGGGCGGCTTTGTGTCGCCTTTTTTATTCGGTAAGATTTTCGAGATTCCGTGCGATTTTTTCACTTTTTTCTTGCACTTCACTGAATTTTGCTCCGGCATTTGCCAGATGCTTTCCGAGCGTGGCGAGTTCTTCTTCAAAATCTGAAAAATTCTTTTGGATTCCTTCGATTTTTCTGACGATGAGTTGTGCCTGTTCGTCAATTTTCATTCCTTTAAGGCCGTAGACGACTGACATCAGATATGCGTAGAATGTGTTCGGCGAAACCACAATGATATGGCGTTTGAGCGCGTAGTCAAAGAGGGCGAAATTCTCAGTGCTGCTGTTGATGACGATTTCGTAGTACACGCTCTCTGAAGGAATATACATGAGCGCAAAATCAAAGGTGCATTCGTGCGGGCGGATATATTTTTTTGAAATCTCGTCGATTCTGGCTTTGACCGAACGAATAAATTCAGCTTTTGCCTTCTTTTTTGATTCTGGCTCTTTTCCATTGATGTACCGCTCAAAACTTTCAAGCGGGAATTTTGAGTCAATGGGAAGGATGTTCTTTCCGAGCCGAATAATGGCATCAACGGTCGCACCGTCAGAAAACTGGTACTGTGTAGAAAAAACGGTGGGCGGAAGCGTGTCTTTGAGCACATTGTACAGAAGGTATTCCCCGAAATTTCCCCGCAGTTTTGGGGCATGTAAAAGCAGGTTGAGCGAAGAAACATCTTGGGCGATTTTTTGAATTTGTTGCGCGGAAGATTCAAGTGAGCCAAGTTTTTGATGGATTTCGGCTAATCCTGAACCGTGCTGTGAAAATGCAGAATGAATCAAAAGAATCAGTAGTATCAGAATAATGACTGCGAGCGCACCGATGATAAGATGGACTGGTTGGATAATCATAGTGACAGTATACCTACAAAACAAAAAAGCGTGTAGCAATTTTTCATGCGTATCAGATTATTTTAAAATGTAGAAATCTTTTCTCAAATGAATTAGAATAGATAGTATGGTACAAGTCAGTAAAGTCAAGAATTCTGAAACACTTCCTCAATTCTATTCCTCATTCCTTGCTGGAAAACGGCCTTTAAAATCTGAAGAAATTGAATTCTTAAAAGCAACGAATACAAATTCTGATGCCACATGGAAAAATGTGTGGGTGAGTGAAAAGGCGTTTGATGTTTCGCTTATTTCTGGCTGTGAAATTCATGGCTTTCTTGTGATTGGAAATCTTTCGGCTTCTAACCTTAAATACCATGATCTTTCCCTTACGGAAGGACTGTATAATTCGTATCTGGAAAATGTCGTGATTGGCGATGATTGTGCCGTCCGTAATGTGCATTACCTGTCGAATTACAAAATCGGGAACCGCAATATTCTCTTCAATATTCAAGAAATGTCGTGCACGAACCATTCAAAATTCGGAAATGGTATTTTGAAAGCGGGCGAGCCTGAGTCAAACCGAATCTGGATTGGCGTGGGCAATGAAAATGACGCGCGGGCGGTGCTTGCGTTTGAGAATATGATTCCTGCGGATGCTTATATTTGGTCAAAATTTCGGGATGATTCCGTTCTTCAGCAGCGATTTATCGAATTGACGGAAAATCAGTTCTCAAAGGAACTCAACACATTCGGCATCACGGGGAACGATGTTGTTATCAAAAACACGACGCTTTTAAAAGATGCAAAAATTGGCGACAGTGCTTACATAAAAGGCGCGTTCAAACTCAAAAATATTACGATTCTTTCCACTGATGAAGAACCATCGCAAATCGGGGAAGGCGTGGAGCTTGTCAACGGCATTATGAATCCTGCGTCAAAGGCATTCTATCAGGCGGTCGCTGTCCGATTCGTGATTGGGCGGAATTGCCAGCTTAAATATGGTGCGCGTCTTTTAAATTCTATTTTGGGTGATAATTCTACGGTCTCATGCTGTGAGATTTTAAACAATCTCATTTTCCCGTTCCATGAACAGCATCACAATTCTTCGTTCTTGATTGCTTCTACTGTTGCGGGGCAGAGCAACATTGCTTCTGGGGCAACGATTGGCTCAAATCACAATTCTCGTGCCGCAGATGGCGAAATGTATGCGGGGCGCGGATTCTGGCCGGGCTTGTGCTCTGATTTTAAGCATAATTCTCGTTTTGCAAGTTTTACGCTGGTTGCAAAGGGAAGCTACCAAAACGAGCTGAATATTACCTATCCGTTCTCACTGGTAGCAAGCAATGGTCCTTGCCAGCCGGTTACGATTATTCCGGCGTATTCGTTCATGTACAATATGTATGCCGTCGCACGGAACAAGGCAAAATTTGAAAAGCGCGACAAACGAAAGACAAAAATCCAGCACATCGAAACAGACCCGTTCGCTCCCGATACGATTCAGGAAATTGAAGTTGCGCTGCGAAAAATAATCAGCCTTACTGGGGACTATCTTGTTGCGCTCAAAAACGAAACGGCACTTGCCGCATCATCAAAAGATGAGTTGTACCGAATTGCAAAGGATTTCCTTCATCAAAATCCAAATGCTTCGTTCACATTAAGCGACGCGTCTGCTCAAAAAAAATATGGAGCGGTCATCATAAAGCCGGTAAAAGCGTACAAAGCCTACCGAAGAATCGTAAAATATTTTGCCGTTCGAACTCTGTGCGAGTATTGCGAAAAAAACGGCAAAAAAAGCCTTTCTTACGATGATATAAAAGCGATTTCTCTGCGTCCGATTTATCAAAAATGGGTCAATGTCGGCGGTCAGATAGTGACAGAAAATGCGCTTAACGAGCTTTTTGATTTGATTAAGAACGAAACGATATGCTCTTGGGATCAGGTGCACGAGTTTTATAATGCGTGCCAGAGCAAATATAATGAATACAAGGTTTCTTATGCGCTGAATCTTCTTGAAAAATTGTATGGACGGCCAATCTCTGAATTTGACAAAAAAGTGTACGATGGAATCATTGAGGATGTGCAGATTGCGAATCAAAAAATGTATGATGCTGTTTTGATTTCCCGAATGAAAGACTTTGATGATGAATTCCGAATGCAGACATTCCGCAACGCTCGTGAAATGGATGCCGTTCTGGGCGGAATCACGGACAATGAGTTTATTCTTGAAATGAAGGAACAGACCGAAATTTTTGAAAAACGAGTAAAAACTTTATTTACTGAATTAACTTCTTTGTCTATTGACTAAAACCTCTTAAAAAGTCATACTATGAATATGTTTACACTATCACTACTACTTTTGATTGATTCTCATTCAAATTAGCCAAAACAAGGCTTTGTGGTGGTAAAAAATTCGCACTTTACAAGACCTGTTGCTTTGGCAGCAGGTCTTTTTTTATTAGCGAGATGCCGAAACGAAGCGACCGCAATAACGAAAGCGGTCGAGTTCGGCATGACAATTAAATGACAAAACTGTCATTCTGAACTCGTTTCAGAATCTAATCTAAGGAGTTTCAAAATGAATGCAAAAAAGTACAAACCATTTCCTTCAATTCCGATTCAGAATCGTGCATGGCCTTCAAAAAGAATCACAAAGGCGCCGATTTGGTGCTCGGTTGACCTTCGCGACGGAAATCAGGCTCTCATCGACCCGATGGGAATCGAAACAAAACTTGCTTTCTTTGACCTCCTTGTAAAACTTGGCTTTAAGGAAATCGAAATCGGCTTTCCGAGTGCAAGCGACACCGAATATGATTTTATCCGCCGCTTAATCGATGAAAACCGCATTCCGAGCGATGTCACGATTCAGGTGCTCTGTCAGGCTCGCGAAAAACTCGTCCGCCGCACAATGGAGTGCATTAAGGGCGCGCCGAGCGTTATCTTCCATATTTACAACTCAACATCTCCTGCCCAGCGAAAATACACTTTCAATAAATCAAAAGAAGAAATTATCAAAATTGCGACTGACGGCGTAAAAGTCATCAAAGACTGCATGAAAGATTTGAGTGAAGACGAGCGAAAGCGAATCCGCCTTGAATACAGCCCGGAAAGTTTTTCAATGACCGAAATTGACTATGCGATTGAAATTTGCGAAGCGGTTGGAAGCGAGTGGGGCTACTCAAAAGAGAACAAAATCATCTTCAATTTGCCCACCACCGTTGAGTGCTACACGCCGAACATCTATGCTGATTCAATCGAATACTTTGCGCAGAAAATCTCTCACCGCGACTGTGTGATTATCTCAACGCATTGCCACAATGACCGTGGAACGGGAGTTGCTTCCTGTGAATTGGGCTTGCTTGCAGGGGCAGACAGAGTTGAAGGCTGCTTGTTCGGAAACGGCGAGCGCACGGGAAATTTGGACATTGTAACGGTCGCGCTCAACATGTTCAGTGAGGGCGTTGACCCTGAACTTGATTTTTCAAATCTGCCCGACATTGCAGACGCGTACCAAGAATACACAAAAATGGAAATCAATCCGCGCTCTCCTTATGCGGGCGGCTTGGCGTACACCGCGCTTTCTGGCGGTCATCAGGACGCAATCGCAAAAGGCTTTGCCGCGCGTGCCAAAATGCCAGAGGACGCCACTTGGGATGTTCCCTATCTTCTTATCGACCCGCACGACATCGGGCGAAAATACGAGGGCATTATCCGCATCAATTCTCA
Source organism: Treponema sp. (assembly GCA_017464425.1). Lineage (GTDB taxonomy): Bacteria > Spirochaetota > Spirochaetia > Treponematales > Treponemataceae > Treponema_D. Next base: position 129,451 of record JAFUDX010000032.1, on the reverse strand, counting down.
GAGCGGAAAGGGTGGGGCAAGCTTCATTCTCGAACACAACTACGGCTACGCGATTCCAAAGGCAATGCAGGGAGCAATCGGCGAGCTCATCAAAGCCAAAAGCGATGCCGCTCAGCGTGAATTGCAGCCTGAAGAAATTCTCAAATTCTTTGAAGAGCAGTGGATTAGCAAAAAAGAGCCGATTAGTGTGCTTGATTTGGCTTCAACGCAGCTTGAAGGACACGATGCACGAGAGAATGTCTCTTGTCGTGGCGTGATTCTGTATAACGGCGAAAAGATTTCAATTGGCGGCAAAGGTAACGGTCCGCTTGACTCATTCGTTTCCGCACTTGCAAAAACACCGATTCCCGAATTCAACATCACCGCGTTCCACGAACATTCGGTCGGTATGGGAAGTGACACCTACGCGGTCGCCTATGTGCAAATCACCAAGCACGATGGCACGCAAAAATGGGGTGTCGGAAAGTCAAGCAATGTCGGAAAGGCGGGTATTCAGGCCGTAATTTCCGCCCTGAACCAATAGGCAGGCTTCTTCTCATTTTTTTTAGAATTTGGTACGATAATAAAGTATGTTCACCAAGTTCAAAAAATGTTTTTTTGTCGGTCTCGTTTCGCTTTTGTCTTTTGCTTTTGCGGAACTCACTTCAATTACGGGGCTTTATCGGTATAAACTTGACAACGGGCTGGAGCTTTTTGTTGCCGAAAATGATGCGGCACCGCTTGCGTACATCGAAATCGCGGTTCGCGCGGGTGCCGTTACTCAGACTCCTTCCACGGCTGGTTTGTTCCACCTGTATGAGCACATGATGTTCAAAGGCAATGACCGCTATGCGAATCAGGACGAATTCACTATGGCATCGAACATGCTGGGGCAGACGGATCAAAACGGCTCGACTGGTGTTGACCGTGTAAACTATTACTTTACCATTCCCGCGTCAAAAGTCCGAGACGGCCTTGAATTTTGGTCATATGCGATTCGCACTCCCAAAATCGACATGCAGGAACTTGAAAATGAAAAGGCGGTCGTTTTGGCGGAAATAAATGCCGATTTTACCGATCCTGCGCATATTCGCACTGCGGCACTGTTTAAGACGATGTTCCCTGACGGTGCATGGCGTGTCGATCCTGCTGGAAGTCCTGCTGCTGTAGAAAGTGCAAGTGTTGATTCGCTTCGTGATATTCAGAAAAAATATTATGTTCCCTCAAATTCGGCGATTTTTGTTGGCGGCAATGTCAATCATGATGATGTCTATAATTATGTCAAAGAAATTTATGGCGACTGGCAGAATCCTGTCGCAAAAACATCATTCGAGCTTCCTGGCGCAAAAAATCCGCTTCCTCATGATAAAAAACTGGTGTTTGTAAATCCAGGAAATTCCGATTCGATGATACAGGTTGGCTATTATCTGCGCGGTCCTGATGGTGAGACTGATGCCGCTGACACTTATGCAGCCGATGTCTGGCTGACGATTGCGAATAATCCCAAAGGACTGTTTGCGACGACATTTACGTCTGCCCGTGAGCTTGGAATTCCAGAAAGTGATTATGTGGGTGTTTCATATCCCACACGGCGTGCAAGCGCACTGATTGGTTTTTCTGCCGCAATGATGAATAATCCATCTCAAAAAGTTGATACAAACTATGGATTCGGTACATTCCGTACATTCCGCAAAGACAATATGAATCCTGCAGAAAAGGCCGACGCCTTCCTTTCACTTTTAAAAGAAAAGGCAATTCCTTCCATGTCTGACAGAGAGCTTTTCTTTAAGGACAATGCAATTGCAAGCGTTTTGCAGCAGCTTGCTGATTCTCGCATCTATGAGCTTGAAAGTGCAAAATCGATTCTTGCGTCACTTTCATATTTCTGGTCAACGTGTGGCTCTGACTACTTCTTCTCATATGACCAAAATATTGCCCGCACAACGGAAGAGGATGTCCTTTCGTTTGTTCAGAATTATCTTGAAAACCGAAGTGGAACACTCATCGTGAGCGTAAGTCCTGGAGTCTGGGCACAGTATAAAAGTGCCTTTGAAAATCATGGCTATGAACAAATTACGGAAGAGAATGCGTTCTGGCAAAAAGATTTTGTCGCTCAGAATGACGCAAAATAACGGGGGATATCATGCAATTGGCTTATTTTATGACTAAAAATAAAAATATATTCGTACGCACATTTATCACGCTCTGTTCTGTATTCGTTTTGCTTTTCTCTGCTGGCAGTTTTACTTCCTGTGGCTCTACTAAAGGCATTGAAGAAGCTCCTCTTGGAACGGTCGAGGATTTTACCAAACGCTATCTTACCAATGGCATTCCCGTCGTTTACAAGCAGAATCGGGGCAGCAAAATCGTTGTTTTCCGAATGGTTTTTGAGGGCGGAACGAGCGCATTGGACGCGAGCATGGGCGGTCTTGAAGATTTAACCCTTGATTTAGTTCTTCGCGGTTCAGAAAAATATTCATACGATACAATTTCCCAACTCGAATACGAAAAGAGTTTTTCATTTACTTCTTCTTCTGGCAAAGATTACGCAACGGCGGGCTTTGTCTGCATTCAGCGAGACTTGTCTGAAGTCCTTGCTATTTTCTCGGATTGTATGATGAATCCAACGCTTTCAGAAGCTGACTACAATCAGAAAATGACGGAGGCTTCTTCTGCAATCGCAAGCAAAAAATCGGATCCGTCTGGGGCGTTGAGCCTTGCGCTTTCAAAAACGGCTTTTGAAGGTCATCCGTATGCCACTACCTCTTCAATCACCGAAGAATCATACAAAAATCTTAATTTAAATCTTGCGAAGGGATTGTATCAGAGCCTTATAAACGCATTGCGAATAAAATTTGTCGTTGTCGGTAACTTCAGTGCGGATTTAATCAATGATTTTACGGCTTCACTGGAGCAGAACTTTGGCAATATTCCGCGTAAGGCATTCTCTATTCCAAAAATCCCAAAAATCCCCGTGAACGCAAAAGCGGTTCGTGTTGCGAACGAGCAGGCGGGAAACACTGGCTATGTCGCAGGATTCTTTGAGTGCCCCAACCGTTCTGATGATGATTATATTCCGTTTGCCATTGCAACGATGTACCTTGATGAATTGTTTTTCTCTCAGGTGCGCGAAAAGTCTGGTGCCGTGTATTCAATAAATACGGGTGTTATCGGTGGCAAGGAAATGGTTGGTGTCATTTCGGTGTACAAGGCAAGCGAGAAAAAACAGCTCAAAAAATTGATTCTTGATGCAATTCTGTCGTTTGATGGGAATCATCTTGATAAATACATGGCGCAGTACAAAAACAAATATATCACTTCACTCTTTAGCTCTTCTCAGACTGCCTCTGGAGTTGCGAACAGTATTGTTTCAAGCATGAATTATCTTCATTCTGAATCGGCATATCTTGAACGGGCTGATTTGATTCAGCAGGTCGCTACAAAAGATGTAATTGCTGCTTTCAAAAAATATATAGAGCCAGTCGCAAAGCAAGATGCTGCCTGCTGGGTTATCGTGGACGGCGAAGAAAATCTTGATGATTACGATTTCTAGCCGCCACTAGAACGATGATTTTATACTTTAGCGTTTTCTGATTCGTTGCACTAAAATCATCGTTCCCAAAACCAATTCCAGTATAAGCGGAACTGAAATGCACAATGCGGGGATAAGGCCAGTCTTGAGCGCGAACGGAACGATGTCCGCTTGGATAAGGCCTTTTCCAGTCATCGCGCCAAAAATATGCATGTGTTCAAAAATCTTGTCAAAATCCATTTGCCCTGAAAGTACCATTATGCACAGCCATGCCACAGCCACCATCAAGCAGGCAAGCGCGGCAATCAACAGCCAGTGATGTTCCCTGAACGCGGCGATAATGAGTGGAAGTAGAAGGCAGAGCGCGGCACAAACAATCCAAAACTGACCGAACGGACTTGTAAAAATCGAAAGACAGACCAAAAAAATCGTAAGAAGCGTGTAAATCCAGTAATTTTCGATGCTAAAAAGCACATAATAGAGTAAGAGCGCAATAAGAGAGGCAAGGTTTACCACAATGATTGCATAGAGCGGAATTGTTTGATAGAACATGCCTGCACAGGCGATTCCAATCGTAAGCGAAATTGAAATAACTTCGAGACCGAGCGAGAAGATGAAAAATCGGTCTTGCTTGTATTTTTTTGCGAGAATGATAGAAAAATATTCGTTCCAGACCAATGCCGCAATCGTGACGGCAGAGCCAATCCAAAAGTGTTCGAACGGATTGAATAAAAATGGCAGAAAGAGAAAAATCGTCTCAAATGCCATGTAATAGTGGATTCGTTCTTTGTCGTTGATTATATACCAAAGCACAAAGGAAACTGCCGTAATTGCAGATAGCACAATCATTGACAGAAAAGTGATGGGGGCTTTGTGCTGATAGGCGAATACCAGTGCGACGGCAAGGGCGTAAGAAAGAAGGATGATTCCACCGTAGAGCGTTTTGCTTTTTTTGACTTGCTTTGTGTCAACCTGATTGATTGTCTTGTTTAGTTTTTTAGAAGACGAGCGGGCATTTGCGAGTGTATAGAACAAACAGTTTACCGCACAGCCCGTAACAAGAAGCGCGGAATCTTTTACGGCGAGCGGAACAAAAACAAGCGAGATGTAAAGGACAATCTGCCAGTCGCGTGGAATATCGTGTTTTTTTATGAAATTATTGTTCAGAAAAATAAGAACAGGAAGAATGATGCAGGCAATAAGAATCGGTTGCTTTTCTGGCGGGAGAATCCTGTGCGCCCAATAGGTCGTGATAAAACCCGCGAGCGAGCAGGCAAAAAATGATTTGATGATTTGTTTTTGCGCTTCAGAAAGTGTTTTTCGGTCTGTCCAGACAAATTCGGCGCAAAAAATGACAAGACCGAGAAAAACAAGTGCCCACGGCAAGAGCGGAATGATGGTATCGTTGATAAAATCTTTTAAAATCCACATATTATTCTCCCTTTTTTTTAAAATATGATATAATGGATGGGGTGAAAAATCTAGTATTCTAATGGAGGCTCAATATGAAAAAATATATTACTATCAGTCGTGAATATGGCTCAGGCGGTCGCTTGATTGGTAAAATGGTGGCAGAGCAGCTTGGCTATGCGTTCTATGACAAAGAAATCATCGATATGGCTGCGGAAGAAAGCGGTCTTTCGGCGGACTTCATCAAAAAAACCGAGCAGAATCTTTCTTCTGGCTGGCTGTACAATCTTCTTTTGGGTACAAGTTATGCTGGTACTTCGGCGGGTGGCATGGGGCAGCCGGTAGGACAGGCAAATCTTCCGCTTGCAGACCAAATTTTCAATGCTGAGCGCAAAATTATTCTGGGGCTTACAAAAGAACCGTGCGTTATCGTTGGCCGCTGTGCAGATTACATTCTTTCAACATCTGACCAAATCGACAACAAAGATTTGCTCAATGTATTCATCTATGCGGATATTGATGCCAAACTTAAGCGAATCGAAGAAATTTACAAAGAAACAGAATCGTGCGCCAAAAAAACAATCATTCAAATCGACAAACGCCGTGCGAACCATTACAACACATTCACCGAGAATATCTGGGGGGACCGCAAAAATTACGATATGATGATTAACAGCACGACCGCAGGTATTGAAGCTACGGCAAAGTGGATTGTGGAACTGGCAAAGGCTTAAATCAAATTCACGAAGATGGGCAGTATGACGACGGTGAGCACTCCGCAGACAGCAATAGAGAGTCCGCTCATCGCGCCCTGAACTTCGCCCATCTCAAAGGCTTTTGCTGTTCCCATTGCATGCCCGCTCGTTCCGCAGGCAACACCTTGCGCAACGGGCTCTGTGATTCTAAAAATCTTGCAGAAAATAATCCCGAAAATGTTCGCCATGTTTCCCGCAATCGAAATCATAAGAATCGTGACTGCTTCAACGCCCCCGTTCTGAGCAGAAAGCGCGATTCCAATCGGCGTGGTGATTGACTTTGGCAAAATCGAAACATATTCAATGTGGTTGATTTTAAAGAAGGCGCACATCGCAAAAATAAAAAATCCGTTCGCAAGAATTCCCGCGATGATTCCAAGAACGATTGCAAGCGCGTTGTCTTTGAGCTTGGAAAACTGGCGGTAGAGCGGAATGGCAAGCGCGACCGTGCACGGAGTCATTAGATAGTAGAGAAAGTGTGCCCCTGCGAGATATTTTTCGTAGGGAATTTTGAGCGCGACAAGAAAAATGATGATGAATGTGCACGAGACGAGCAACGGCGCAAAAAGCACAAAGCGTGTTTTTTTGTAAATCAAATCCGCAATCCAAAAACACACAAGCGAAATGCACAACCCGAATGACACGGAATTTGAAAGAAAGTCAGAAATTTCAGCCATAAAAATACCTTTTTAACCACAGATTAAACAGATGACACCGATTATATAAAAATCTGTGTTAATCTGTGACATCTGTGGTTTCTTTTTTCTTGAACCTACGAGAAACTGTAATCACAAGTTGCGTAATATGACCCGCACAGAAAAACACCGCAATCGTGCCCACAATGCCAATCAAAAGCAGCTGAAGCCAATGCGCTTTGAGAATATCCCACGCGAGAATCAGCCCCACCGTAGACGGAATGAACAAAAGCGGCATAATCCCCAAAAGCCCGTCGGAAATTTCCTCAACGGCTTCAAGCGGCATGACTTTCGTTTGCAGTGCGATGAACATGAGCACAAGCCCGTAAATGCTCGCCGGCACCGGCAGCGGAATAAGCGCATGCAAAATCTCGCCGATAAAACAGACGATAACCAAAATCGTGAATTGTTTGACTAAACGCATATAATTTCCTTAAGTTAGCAGGTAGCAGTGTGCAGTTAGCAGTTGCGTTGGCTTTTCGTTATTTTCGCTAGAATTTTCAATATTTCTTGGTTTTCCGAATTCAACTCGTCAAATTGTGAGTCTGAAATGTAGTCGGTTTCGTGCAAAAGTTCAAGCCAATATTTTGTTTCAGCAGATTCTTTGTACGATATGTACATTTTCGCATAAAAATCAGCTTTTGATTGACCGCATTGTGCTTCGCAGATGTTTGCACCAATGCTTGTCGCACTTCTTAACACTTGCTTTGATAAAACATATTCATGCTTTTCATCACACAGCGATTTATAAAGCCGAATAATTTTTATCGCAAATTTTTTGCTCTTCTCCGCAACAATACTTTCGCTCATAGAACTCTCTCCTAAAAACTGCTAACTGCTAACTGCTCCTTGCTAACTATTCTCTACCATTCCAACAGTAAGTACATAGCTTTTCGTGCGGAAGCCCTGTGCTGTCGAGCATGTCGTCAAGGCGGTGGAAGCGGAGCGTGGTGAAGTGGAGCTGCTTTCGGATTTCTTCCTGCATTTTTGCGTATTCGGGAGTGTCGGGATCCGAGTATTTGGCAAGCGTTTCTTTACTCACATTTTCGCCCTCAAATTGCTTGACCACACGGCGAGCGATTAAGTCCATCTCGCTTTTTGAGCGGCTGAAATTCAAGTATTTGCAGCCGAACATAATCGGCGGACAGGCGGGGCGCACATGCACTTCCTTTGCTCCCGACTGATACAAAAAGTCCGTCGTTTCGCGAAGCTGAGTGCCGCGTACGATTGAGTCATCGATGAGCAAAATGCTCTTGTCTTTAATCAATTGCTGAACGGGAATGAGCTTCATGTGTGCGATTAAGTTGCGCTGCTCTTGGTTTGTGGGCATGAAGCTTCTCGGCCAAGTGGGTGTGTATTTGATGAACGGGCGCGTGAACGGAATGCCCGCTTCGTTTGCGTAACCCACCGCGTGAGCCGTGCCTGAATCGGGAACGCCCGCAGCACAGTCGGGGTGAATGTTTGCATCCTTGTCGCGCTTGGCAAGGAATTTTCCGCAGTTATAGCGCATTGCCTCGACGTTCACGCCCTCGTAGCAGGCTGTGGGGTAACCGTAGTAAATCCAGAGGAAGGTACAGATTTTCATTTCTTTTTGAGGCTTTTGCAGCACTTCGTAGCGGTCAGCCGTCACATACACGATTTCGGCAGGTCCGAGCTCGTGCAAGTCTTGGTAGCCCAAATTGATGTAGGCAAAACTTTCAAAACTCAAACAGTGTGATAAAATCGAGCCTTTTTGGTCTTTTTTGATGCCGATTTGAAGCGGAGTGCGCCCCAGTTTGTCGCGCGCGCCGTAAATTCCTTCGGGAGTGGCAACGAGCATGGTGATTGAGCCTTGAATTTTCGACTGAACATATTGGATTCCTTCAAGAATCGTTTTCTGCGTGTTAATCATCGCAAGAATCAATTCCGTTTGGTTGATTTCGCCGCCGCTCATTTCCAAGAACGCGCCGCCGTTGTCGAGCAATTCTTTGACAAGTTCGTCCTTGTTGGTGACGATGCCGACCGTGGTGAGCGCAAAGCGACCGAGATGACTTCGCGCAAGGAGCGGCTGAGGCTCGTAGTCGGAAATACAGCCGATTCCGACATGCCCCTTCATTTCTTCGATGTCGCTTTCAAATTTGGTGCGGAATGGCGAATTCTGAATGTTGTGAATCGCGCGCTGGAAGCGTTCGTCCTTGCGCCACACCGCCAGACCGCCGCGCCGCGTTCCCAAATGAGAGTGATAATCCACGCCAAAAAACAAATCCAAAGAACAGTCGTCTTTTGAAACAACACCGAAAATGCCGCCCATAGAAATACCTCTTAAAAATCAGTATTAAAAGAAAGAAAAAGTATACCGAATTTATTAGATTTTTTCTATAACTATGATAAAATTACCTTATGAAGAAATATTCGGACATACTCGATTACATTGATTGGCGCGGGGATTTGACATTTGAGCAATCCCCATTGAATGAAGTTGATGCGCTCATTTTTTGCCAGCTTTCCTATTTGAATTTTGAAAATCTTGCCCCTGTCGATTTTGATTCTTCTATAAAATTGTCAGATTTGTCGAATCTTTTCTTTGGGTCTAGTGATTTTAAAGAACGCTCCGATTTGGGAATGTTGATTGATGTAAAATCCAATGTGCTTTTAGAAAAATGCGGAGCGTCGGTTCGTTTTAAGGATGTTGAAGTCACGGGCTTTGTCAGCGAATACAATCGCGAAATCGAGGAGCAGTTTTCTGCCGTCACATTCGTTTTGAATCAGGGCGGAATCCTTGAAAAACAGCAGATTTTTGTTGCGTTCCGTGGCACTGATGACACAATCGTCGGTTGGAAAGAAGATTTTAATCTTGCGTTTTTGGAAGAGGTTCCTGCCCAGAGCGATGCGCTTGCCTACCTTGAAACGGTCGCCTTATCGTTCAAAAAAGCGGAAATCTTTGTGGGCGGGCACTCAAAAGGCGGAAATTTGGCGATTTTTTCTTCTGCCCACCTCAATGAAAAGGCAAAAAATCGGCTTCAAGTGGTGTATAATTTTGATGGACCAGGATTTTCTCAGGAATCGCTTGATTCAGATTCATTTTTTTCGGTAAAAACGAAAATCCGCTCCGTTTTCCCGCAGTTTTCGATTGTTGGAATGCTTTTTCATCATTATGATTCGTGCGAAGTCGTCCTTAGTTCGGAAAAACTCGTTATGCAGCACAATCCGTTCAGTTGGTTTGTGAAAGGCATACAGTTTCAAGTGAAAGACGAATTTGATTCTGGCAGCGCGATTTTTTTCAATTCGTTCAACAAATGGTTTGAATCACTGTTGCCGAATCAGCGGGAGCAGTTTGTAGAGACGCTTTTTGGCCTTTTGGATTCAACAAATGCGCTTACGAATTCAGAACTGAGCCATGATGCGTTTAAAAATACGGGCAAAATCATAAAGGCATTTGCAAATTTGGACAAAGAAATTCGTGATGAAGCTGTCCATATTGCAAGTGAATTTATAAAAACCGTATTCAAAGAAGTGAGCGCATAGTAAAGCGACTATCTCCGACCAAATGCCTCCAGATTCGCTAATCCGCGTTTGAATTGCGCGGCGGCATTCGTTCTCGCCGCCGTAGCAATTTAAGCGGGCTACCTACGCCCAAAGCTCTCTAAGTTAGCTAACCCCCGCTTAAATTGTGGAATTCTGGCACATGCCGTTGTGTCCCAGCCGCTTCGGTCGCCGCGTTGCAAAAAGTGGTACGCAACGCCCGCAATCATCGCGCCGTTGTCGCCGCAGAGCTTTAACGGCGGGAAAATGCACTTGATGTCCGTGCGCTCAGCCAAAAGTGCGCGAAGCCGAGAATTTGCCGCCACGCCGCCGCCCGCGACCACCGTTTTTAATCCCGTGTCCTCAACGGCACGGAACAGGCGGCTTGTGAGCGTTTTGCACGCGGTTTCTTGGAAGGCGGCGCAAATGTTTTCGTTCGTTTTTTCGTAGCCCGGTTTTAGGAACATGTCCGCCTGATGAATGACGGCAGTTTTAAGCCCGCTGAACGAAACATCGTAGCGGTTTGAGTCGCGCTTGTCGAGTCTTGGCACGGGGAATGCGAATGAGGCAGCGTCTCCTTTTTGCGCGAGTTTGTCTATAATCACGCCACCGGGGTAGCCAAGCCCGTAGAATTTCGCCACTTTGTCAAAGGCTTCGCCCACGCTGTCGTCAATCGTCGTTCCGAGCACTTCAAGGTCATCAAATCCGTTCACTTTTGCGATAATCGAGTGTCCGCCAGAAACGAGCAATCCCAAATACGGATAGGGAATGTCGTTTTCAAGGTGGGCGGCGTACATGTGGCCGAGCATGTGGTTGATTGCGATGAAAGGCTTATTCGTTGCCCATGCGAGCGTTTTTCCGAATGTGAGACCGACAAGAAGACTTCCCATTAAGCCCGGTCGGTTTGTTGCGGCGATTGCGTCCACTTCGTCCAAAGTCATGTTCGCTTCGGTGAGAGCCTGACGCACCACAGGCAAAATCCACTCCGCGTGTTTTCGGCTCGCGATTTCCGGCACCACGCCCTTGTAGACTTCATGAAACGGAATCTGCGTGGCAACCACATTCGAGATAATCTTTTTTCCATTTTCAACAATAGCACACGCTGTCTCATCACAGCTTGATTCTATTCCTAAAACTTTCATAAAACCTCTATATTTTTTATCCACAGATTAACACAGATAATCACAGATTATATAGTCCTATAAGAAAATCTTACAAGTAAACACGAAAGTATTTCCTATAACAAAAAAAATCTGTGTAAATCTGTGCCTATCTGTGGATACTCATTTCAACATGCTCGGTGTGGCGAATCGGTAGCCGGCGGCTTTCATTTCGGGGTACATTTCGGCAAGCAAATCGGGGAGAATATTCACGCTCTTGTCGACATGCCCGATGACGATTGCCCTGCCGTGGCGGTTTGCGTAGGCGAGCGTTTCGCGCATCCGCTCAAGCATCTTTGTACGGTCAATATCGTTATCGAGGTACGGACCTGCCTTCTCAAAAATGTGCATATCGCGCTCTAAGGCGGCTTGCGGTGCTTTTGTGGCGGCGGTCGTCCGCGAGTCTAAAAAATATACTCCCATTTCGGCACACACTTCAAGCACTGCCCCGATTTTTATCTCATTTGAGGTGACATCAGACCCTTCATGATTGTTCATCCCACGCACGCCTGGACCGAGTTCCAAAAGATTTTGCTTTACAATCTGTGCGATTTCATATGTCGTCATCTCGCTCGTGATTTTTCCAGGACCTGGGTCAAGATTGTGATTCAACGACTGCATGGGCTGGTGCAAAATCACTTCCTTGCCAGCGGATCTAATTGCATCTGCACAGGCTCGGCTTTGCGGCAGTTTGGGAAGCACGGCGATCGTAATCGGGAAGGGGAGTGCAGTGTATCGCTTGGTGTTTTCTACACTCCGCCCTGCATCATCAATAATAATCACTATCGTCGCGCCGTTTGAAGCGGGCGGAATGTCAAAGCGGTTTTTCGGAATATTCTGCTGAATCTGTTCCTGCTGTTTTGGTGGCAGTACCGAAGCAACCTGCGAATTTTGGTTCGTCTGGAGTTTTTGCACTGGTTGTGCTGACTGCGTTTTGCCTGATGCCGCGCTTCCTGCCTGAGAAGTCTGACTTTGTGGAATCGTTTTTACAACTGCTTGCGTGTTTATCTTTTTGTTTTTGACTTCAGTTTTTTCTTTTTTCTCTTCGGCCTTTTTGGGTTGCTCCGTTACCTGTGTTTTCTGAGGCTTCGCTTCTGTTTTTGCGCTCGGTGCTGCGTCTGATTTCTTTGGCTGCTGCTGCGTTTGTGCTTTCTGAGTTCTAGCTTCTGATTTTTCTTTTTGCACTTCTGTATTCTGTGCAATTTGTGGCATTTTTGTTACATTTTCTGATTTTTGGCTTTTGATTTCGCTACTTTGATTCAGTGCGATATTTACGCCGATTGCCAGCACACAGATTCCGCAGATAAGTCCACAGAGAAGAGCCACCTTATTTTTTGCGAGAATAACCTTTGGCTTTTTTGCTTTTGAGCTTGTTTTTCGTGTTGCCGTGCGTTTTTTAGGAGAAACTCGTTTTTTTGTGGAACTGCGTTTGGGCGCAGGAGATTTTTCAATCATAGAGATTTTTATTTTACTGATTTTTTGGATTCAATGCTATGGGAACAATTTGTTGTTTTCTTTGTATAATTTTTTGTTTTTCCGCTTATATAACAGTTTATTTTTGCAACTTTCCGTCATTGAGAGTATTATAGTAATAGTTTGGAAAATAACCTCTCACAGAGAACACAGAGGTCACGGAGAGATGTCAGATTTGTCAATAATTTTCTTGTTCATCACGCTCTCTGTGTACTCTTTTGCTCTGTGAGAAATTTTAATATGGAGTTTATTTTTATGAACGAAAATGTAAAATCCAAGTCAAAAAAGCCTGTCATTGTGGTGGCGGTGGTCGTTGCGCTCCTTGTGGTGTGCGTGATTGTTGCGAAAATACAGAGCGGGGCTCAGGCATCTCCCAGCGGAAAGCGCGGGGGCGGTGGCACGGTCGTTTCGGTAAAAACGCAGATTTTGGAAGAGACCACGCTGCACGGCTATATTTCAACGAACGGCGAAATTGAAAGCCAGAATTCAGTGAATGTGTTCCCTGATGTTTCGGGAAAGGTTATGGAAACACATGTTATGCTCGGCTCTCCCGTACGTCGTGGCGACATTATTGCCTATGTTGACCCCAGCGCGCCCGGTCAGTATTACAAAAAAAGCCCTGTCTATGCGCCAATCAGCGGAAGCATTATTTCTACTCCGCTCAAAAACGGCACGACAGTTTCCACGAGCACGGCGATTGCGATTATCGGCGACATTGCGAACTTGCAGGTGAGCGCAAATATTCCTGAACGCTATGTTTCGGTGCTCAAAACAGGCTTGAAGGCGGACATCACGGTTGAAGCCTATCCGAATGTGGTGTTCAAGGCGACGGTTACGCGCGTAAGCCCCGTTGTTGACACGACGAGCCGCACAAAGGAAGTGATTTTGCATTTTGACGAAAAAGACTCCAGAATCAATGCGGGCATGTTCGGCAAGGTCAAACTTTTTACAGAAAATTACGCAGGTGAAGTCGTTATGCCGAGCGATTCTTTGGTTCAGAACGGCGATGATTATTTTGCGTATGTGGTGAATTCTGATTCAACGGTTTCAAAGCGAAAAGTCAAACTCGGAAACACGGTTGACGGCATTGTGCAGATTCTTGACGGCGTTGCGGCGGGCGAAAAAGTGGTCACGCAAGGTCAGACCTCTCTCGGCAACGGCTCAAAAATCCAAGACATCACGAATGGAGTGCGTAGTGCAGAAGAGAGAAGTGAGAAATCAGAAAAGAGCGAACGAGGAAATCGCCCTGCTAATGGGGAAAGAAAAAGTGAGCAGTGAGCAGTGTGCAGTGAGAAATTAACTGCTAACTGCTAATTGCTAACTACTAACTGAGGAAATTATGAGCATATCTAAAAAAACGCTTGACCATCCGGTGCTTACGCTGATTGTGTTTGTGCTTCTGCTGATTATGGGCGTGTTTACGCTGAAAAATGTGGCGATTAGTTTAATGCCTGATGTGGATTCTCCGTACATCACAGTGCGAACCACTTACACGAACGCAGGGCCTGAGTCGGTCGAAAAATCCGTGACGAAGGTGCTTGAAGGGCAGTTGGTTTCGGTGAGCGGTCTTAAAAATCTCACTTCCACTTCATCTTCTGGCTCTTCTTCGATTTCGCTTGAATTCAATTACGGCACGGACTTGGATTCTGCCACGAACGACATTCGCGATAAAATCAGCCGTGTCACGCGGAATTTGCCAGACGATGCGGGAAGCCCCACGATTTTCAAAATGGACAGTGACTCCATGCCGATTATGCGAATCGCGGTGCGCGGAAACCGTTCAAACGACGATTTAAAGCAGATTGCCGAAGACCAGATTGTCGACCTTTTTGAGCAGGTTGACGGCGTAGCTGAGGCGAGCGTTTCGGGCGGGCGAGACAAAATCGTGCGTGTGGACATTTCGCAAAACCGCCTTGCCGCGTACGGACTTACGATGGCGAATGTGTATTCTGCGCTCGGAAAACAAAACTTGGAACTCGGCGGCGGAAAAATCACTGAGGGAACGCATGACTACACCATCCGCACGACGGGTGAATTCTCCAGTATTGATGAAGTGAACGACACGATTATCACCACGCTCAACGGCTACGGCGTAAAACTGAGCGACATCGGAACGGCATACATGGGCTACAAAGACAAGTCGAGCGAAGTTTACATCAACGGTGAGCCAGGCGTATATGTGAGCATTACCAAGCAGTCGGGCAAAAACACAGTGACGGTGGCGCAAAAAACGCGCGAAAAACTTGCTGAAATTCAGGAAAGCCTTCCGAGTGACATTAAACTTGAAGTTATCCGCGATTCTTCCACTTCGATTAACGACACAATCAACACGCTCATTGAATCAGCGTACACGGGACTTTTGCTTGCGGTCATCATTTTGTTTTTGTTCTTGAAATCGGGCAAATCCACGATGATTATCGCAATTTCGATTCCGCTTTCAATCGTCATCACGCTTTTGTGCATGAATTTTGCGGGAATCACGCTCAACATGATGACGCTTACGGGGCTTATTTTGGGCGTTGGCATGATAGTTGATGCTTCCATCGTTATGATTGAAAACATTTATGTGTACCGCACAAGGGGCGCACAACCAAAAGTGGCGGCGGTGCTTGGTTCGCAGGAAATGGTCATGTCGGTCATTTCGGGAAACCTCACGACTATCTGCGTATTCATTCCGTTCCTTTTTTTCATCAAAGATTTGGGAATGATGGGGCAGATGTTCAAGGGAATCATTTTTACGGTCGTTATCGCGCTCGTTTCTTCGCTCTTCGTTGCGATTTTCCTTGTTCCCGTGCTTGCGGGCAAATTCTTTCCGCTCACAAATCGAAAAGAAAAGCCCGTGCAGTTCAAACCGCTCAAAAAATTCTACGAGATTCTTGAAATTCCGCTCGTCAAACTCACCTCTGTGTACCGAAAAGGCTTGAATGCGGCTCTTTCTCACCGACTGGTCACTTGCATTGTGTGCGTGTGCGTGCTTATGATGGCGTTCGTCTTTATTCCGACTTTGCGCGTGCAGATGATTACGGGCGGAAGTGACGACAGCGTAACGATGAATCTTACTATGCCAATTGGAACGACATTGAGCGAAACGACGGCAGTTTTAAAGACTTTTGAGAAAATCTGCGAGGACGAAATTCAAGGCTACACTACGCTCATTACTTCGATTGGAACAGGCTCTGGTGCGGGCGGAAATTCCTACAAAGGCTCGATTCAAATCAACTTGCCGAGTACCGAAAAGCAGATTGACACGAGCGAAACGATTCAGCAAAAACTTCGCGCTCATTTCGGCGACTTCACTGATGCCCGATTCAATTTCTCACAGGGAATGCGGCGGCAGATGACAGGTTCTTCGTTCAAACTCAAGATCCGCTCCGACGATTTGGACACCGCGCTTTCCGTTGCCTCTCAGGTGCGTTCTGTTATGGAAACGATTCCCGACATCGGCGAAGTTTCAATTGACACCGAAGAAGGCTTACCCGAAGTTGAGATCGAAATCGACCGACAGCGTGCATACTCGTTCGGTGTTGATGTCACCACCGTCGCAAAAGAAATCAACTACGCGATTAACGGCGTAACGGCGACCACCTATCGGCAGGACGGCAAAGAATACAGCATGGTTTTGCTCTACCAAAAAGGCGACCGCCAGAGCGTTTCCGATTTGGAGCAGATTTATGTGAACGGCACGAAAGGCAAAGTGAGTGTGGCGAATTTTGCGCGTGTCGTCAAAGGCTTAGGACCTGTTTCAATCCGCCGCGCAAACCAAACGCGCGTTGTTACCGTAAGCGCGGACAACAATGGCGAGCGAAACGATTACGAAGTTGAGGACGACATAAAAGAAGGAATCGCCGCCACTTTCATCGTGCCAGACGGCGTTACGATTAGCTACGAAGGCAACTGGAAGGACACGCAGGAGCAAGGGCAGGTCTACGGCTTGATTATCCTCATGGCGATTTTGCTTGTCTTCGGCGTTATGGCGGGCACGTACGAAAGTTTCAAAGCCCCGTTCATCAACTTGATGACGATTCCCTTCCTGATTGTGGGCGTTGTCTTTATCTACAAACTCACGGGTCAGGCATTCAGCATGATGAGTGCGGTTGGCTTGATTATGCTTGTCGGCATCGTGGTAAACAACGGAATCATTCTCGTTGACTACACGAATTTGCTGATTGACCGTGGCTACAAAATGAAGGAAGCGTGCCTTGAAGCGGGAACAAGCCGTTTGCGCCCCGTTCTGATGACCACGCTCACAACGATTTTGGGCATGCTCCCGATGTGTTTTGCCACAAGCGGCAGTGCAGGCATGGTTCAGCCAATCGGCGTTGCCGTCGTGGGCGGGCTGACAAGTTCCACCTTCATCACGCTCTTCTTCATCCCCGTTTTGTACTCGCTCATGATGAAAGAAAAAAAGCGCAACAAATCGAGAATTGAAGTCTTATTGACAGAAGACTAGAATGCCACACGGATTCGAAATTGCTACGCAATTTCTTTAAAAGCCAAATTTTATGCTGAGGAAAAGAAAACCTAAAATAAGGCTTAAGAATAATGAAAAAAAATAGTCGGAAGCGGGGTTCGCTCCTGAATCCACTTTGTGCGGGCGAGCGAAGCGAGACCAATTTCCAAATACGCACAACCGTGGATTCTAAGGGGCGGTTCCCGCTGGGAGACTATTTTTTGAAATAGCCAATAAAACTATTATTTAAGGATTTATTATGTATCGATGTGAGATAATTGCTAACCAATCCGTGCAGGACGAAATTGTTTCGCTCATGGAAGAGCATATTCCTGACATTCTCTACACGATTGTTCCGCTCGTTGTGGGGCGGGGCAAAAATTCCTACAAAATGGGAAGCGCCACCTGGCCTGAAACAAATTTCCTGCTCGTGAGCTATGTTGCGGACGAAAATCTTCCCAAAATGCGTGCTATTATCAAAGCCGTAAAGGAACGATTCACCGACGAGGGAATCAAACTGTTTGTGGTGAAGGCGGAAGATTAAAAACATACTTTACATTTCGCAAAATCTGATTCAAAATAGAACAATCAAAACGATTTTTTGGAGGATAAAAAATCATGAAAAAACTTCTTTTCGTTGCGACTGTTCTTTCTGTTTCGGCACTGCTCTTCGTTGGGTGTAACAAAAAAAATAAAACCGAACAAGTGGCTCCTGCTGCACAGGCTGCAAATCGCGGAATTAAAATCGGCTATGCTCAGGTTGGCCACGAAGCGGCTTGGCGTGAGGCAAACACGACCTCATTTAAAACCACATTTACAAGCGAAAATGGCTACACCTTGCTTTTTGTGGATGCTGACGGAAATCAGGATGTGCAAATCGCTGCAATCCGCGACTTTATTGCCCAGAATGTTGATTACATTGTCGTTGCGCCAGTCGTAGAAACTGGTTGGGACGAGGTTTTGCAGGAAGCAAAAGCAGCTGCTATTCCGGTTATTCTTTCTGACCGCCAGATGCAGGTGAGCGATGAAAGCCTCTATCTCTGCTGGGTCGGTGGAAACTTCCTTAAAGAAGGTCGTGACGGTGTAAAATGGCTTGAGTCATATCTTGAAGGCAAAAATCTTGCTTCAGAAGAAATCAATATCGTTGACTTGCAGGGCACAATCGGTGCGTCTGCTCAGGTAGGCCGCACACAGGGTATCGAAGAAGGCATTGCTTCTCATCCAAACTGGACGCTTATCGCTCAGCAGTCAGGTGATTTCAGAACCGATGGCGGTAAAATCGCAATGCAGGACATCATCACTGACATTGGAATCGATAACATTGATGTTGTGTTTGCAGAAAATGATGATATGGCACTCGGTGCTATCGAAGCGATCAAGTCGGCTGGCAAAAAGCCTGGCGAAGACATCATCATCATTACCTTTGATGCTGGTCACGAAGCCTTTGTCCGCATGATTGCAGGCGAAATCAACTGTGCGTGCGAATGTAACCCGCTTCACGGACCGCGTGTTGCAGAAATCATCAATGCGCTCGAAAATGGCGGTACTGTTGAAAAAATCCAGTATGTCGATGAAGCCGTTTTTGATCAGTCAAACGCTGCAGAAATCCTGCCGACTCGTTTGTACTAAAAAGCGTTTGCCAACTGCCGTTAATTGGTGTAGTTGGCAAGCACTTCACTGAGCATGGGAATGAGCTGCTTTTTGCGGCTCACCACATCTTTTAAATAGTAGATATGTTCGTCCTGCTTCGGGAATTGCACGCTCTGTAAGAATTTTTCGTCACTTGCGATAAGCATTACGGAACTGAGTGTTGAAATATCGGTCACTAAAAGCGAGGCAAACAGCGCGCCATGACTTCTTCGCGCAATTTCCAAATCGTCTAAGAATTCATTCTTTCGTTTGAGAACTTCACCCGTTCCATCGACTTCAATTTGGCTCACCGTAAAAATCAGGCCGTTTTCAGTGTATTCTTTCATGTCTTGGTTTATGACTTCATATGAAGTGCGCCCTGAGATTCGGCTTCCTGCCTTGATTATTTCTTCCCCCAGTTCTTTTGTTTGCAAGCCCGTTAATTGTGAGAGAAATTCAGAGATTTCAATATCAGTGGCAGTGGTGGTGGCACTTTGCAAAATCAGCGTGTCGCTTAAGATTCCGCAGAGAAGAAGTTTTGCGACATCAATCGGAATGGCGATATTTTGCTCTCTGAACATCTTTGTGATAATGGTGGAAGTGGAGCCCAACGGCATATTTATGAATGAAATCGGCGTTTTTGTCCGCACTGAGCCAAGCCGGTGATGATCAACGATGTCCGTGATATTATAATTTTCGATTCCGTCAACGGCTTGAGTCATTTCGTTATGATCCACAAGCGCGACAGAAATTTTTGGCTCATGGTGAATGTCGATTTCGCTTAGGATTCCGATAACTTTGTTATTGTCATCAACGACAGGCAGTGTTTGACCATCGGCTTCTTTGAGCAGGGGGAGAATCTTCTGAATTGAGTCGTCGCCTTTT
Source organism: Treponema sp. (assembly GCA_017464425.1). Classification (GTDB taxonomy): domain Bacteria; phylum Spirochaetota; class Spirochaetia; order Treponematales; family Treponemataceae; genus Treponema_D. Next base: position 109,982 of record JAFUDX010000032.1, on the reverse strand, counting down.
ATCGGCTTGACGCTGTGGTCACAGACCATGCGGACTGGAGTGGAATATAAAATCAGCATGGCGGTGGAAGCGGTGTCGTATTTGCTGACGATGATGCTTGTCTTGCCTTTTTTTGCCTCTTCTAAAATTTCAGGGCTGGGCATGCGGCCTGCGCTCAAAACGAGTGCACGGACATTCTGTTGGAGACAGAGTTTTTGAATATCGTCACGATCACCTGCGACAACAACGATTCCTTCATGCTCATGATCACGCAAAGTCTGTTTGAATGAGTCAAAACTGGCGGCTCCCGATACGATAGTGTATTTGTGAAGTTCATCAGCGAATTCGCCTTTGAATAGAATCTTGCCATTTAAGGTTTGATTCATCAGATGTATATCGGTAAAAATTGAAATGTGGTGTTCTGGATTTAAGATTTCAAATACATTTTTTGAAAATGATGTGAAATTCAAAATCGCCTTGTACTTTCCTTCATCGTCTACCACAGGAAGAACCCGACGGCCCGTCCGTCGCATAAATTGCGCGGCTGCCCAAAACGAATTCATTTGATGCACCATATCGACTTTGTTCGTCATGTAGTAGGAAACTTTTGGATTTAAATCGGGGATGAATTCTGGTGGCGTGATTCCGAATTTTTTGTAAATGTAATCGGTCTGAGGATTGAGTTTGCCCGCTCTTGCAGCCTTGTATTCCTTGCACCCCAATGCATTTTTTAAAGCAGCGAATGCAGTCGCAGAAACAACCGAGTCCGTGTCAGGATTTTTATGTCCAAAAATATAAGTCGTTTTTTCCATAATGATAACTAAGAAAATATATCAGAAACCGAAAGAAAGTTAAACAGCACAGTTTCTACTGATTGTTGCGGGAGTTTTTTATTTTATATATAAAATCCACAGATATGCACCGATTTTCACAGATTGCAATTTTTTAATTTTCTATAATCTGTGTGCATCTGTGGATAAAAACTATATGAAACCAGATTTCCGCACATTTTATGGGGATTCTTTTATAAGTTTTGCTCACCGTTATTCGTAATAATAGACCGTGTATGACATTCCAGCAGGAATATTGTAAGTCCAAGTGACTTCTCCAGCAGAATTTTTTACTGGCTGTGTGGCTGCGCTTGTTTGAGTTCCAGATTTACTTGTCGTTGCCGTAACGGATTTTGTTTTTATCAAATTGATAAGTTCTTGGCCCGTCTTGTTTTTATAGTTTTCGCTAGTGTTTTTGAAAAAATGTCTGTAGGCAGTTTTTACATCATAAGTGTTGTCACCATTATCTACGCAATGAAATTCATCGACAATGTAATAATTTTGATTGCTTGTAAGATTGTAAGTATATTTCGTCACAATTGTTTCATCGGAAGGAGTTCCTCCATCATCACTATCAGAACAAGATGGAATTAAAACCAGCGCTGACACTATCATCAAATAAAACAAAACTTTGAAAAATTTTTTCATATAAATCTCCCCTTATTATTGTGTGTAATATTACAACACTAACAAGTGTGTTGTCAACTTTTAAATGTGTTTAAAATACACTTGTGAAAAAAACGATTGAAGAACGACAGCACTTCTTAGCGAAACGCCTTCGCGAAGAAAGGGAAAAACAACATATTTCTCAAATTGATTTGGCGTTTAAGGCTCAGCTTTCTCAAAACATTGTCGCTCTTATCGAAACTGGAAAAAGGATTCCAAATATCAACACAATTTTTAAAATCACCGATGCTTTGAATATTTCACCGACACTTTTGTTTGAAAATACGAATGAAGAAAAAGAAAATGCAAAAAACGAAATTATTGCATTATTAAATGAGTTTTTATGCTGATAACGGACTAAGCACAAAGCTCTATTAGTTTTACCTATCATTGCGGTAGTTTTTTATTTACGATAGAATGAGATGCTGAAACGAGTTCAGCATGACGAGGGCGACATGAAACCAAACTTCCGCGAATTTTTACATTCTCAGATTGAAGCCGGGTTGCCTGTGTTTTTTGACGGTGGCATTGGCACGATGATTCAGAAAACGGGCTACACGGACTACGACATTCCCGAAGACCTTTCGATTGAAAAACCTGAGATTATCAAGGACATTCATCTGCAATATCTTGCGGCGGGGGCGAATGTGCTCACGGCGAACACTTTCGGTGCGCTTCCGTTAAAGCTCGTTTCGGCAAAATATTCGTGCAAGGAGTACATCGAGGCGGAAATTGCGCTCCAAAAAGAATGTGTGGCGGAGGCGGAGGCTGCGGGAAACACGAGACCGCACTACATTTCGTGGGATACAAGCCAGATTGGCCGCCTGCTCGAACCGATGGGCGACCTCACTTTTGATGAAGCCTACGAGACTTACAAAGAAGCGGCCATGATTGCGGAGGCAGCCGGGGCTGAGATTGCGATTATCGAGACAATGGCAGATTTGCGGGAAGTAAAGGCTGCGGTTCTTGCCACAAAAGAAAACACTAACCTTCCGATTTTTGCCAGCATGACTTTCCAGCCCAATTTGCGAACTTTGACCGGAGCTGACATCCGCACGGTTGTGGTTTATCTTGAGTCGCTTGGAGTCGATTTAATCGGATTTAACTGCGGCGGTTCTTTGAACGAAGATGACAAAATCGTTGCTGAGTTCATGCGTTACGCACATCTGCCTGTTTGCGTGGAGCCGAATGCAGGCTTGCCGACTGTTATCAATGGAAAGGCAGTCTTTCTTGTCGGGGCAGAAGAATTTGCAGAGCATCACAAGAAATATCGCGGGCTTGGAGTAAGCGTTTTTGGCGGCTGTTGCGGCACGACTCCCGACCACATCGCGGCGATGGTCAAAGCTGTCGAGGCTCTTCCGCCGCAAAAGCGAAAGCCATGCGAATTCGAGAACGCGACTTTTATCTGCTCGTACAATTCGAGCGTTCAGATTGGCGGCGCGGCTGGCCCGCAGATTATCGGCGAGCGAATCAACCCGACTGGCAAGAAAAAGGTCAAAGAGGCTTTGCTTGCCCACAACATGAATTTCGTGCTTGGCGAGGCGGAAAGTCAGATTAACGCGGGCGCACAGATTCTTGATGTGAATGTAGGCTTGCCGGGAATCGATGAGGCCGAGACCATGGTGGACGCGGTAAAGACCATTCAGGGAGCCTTTAACACGCCGCTTCAGATTGATTCCAGCGAAGGGCCTGTCTTGGAAAAAGCCCTGCGCTACTACAACGGAAAAGCCCTGATTAACTCAACCAACGGCCGCCAGGATGTGATGGATAAAGTCCTTCCTCTGGTGAAAAAATACGGCGGAGCGGTGGTCGCCCTTTGTATCGATGAGGCGGGAATCGCACCCACGGCGGAAGGACGGGTTGCGGTAGCTGAAAAAATCATCGCGGAGGCGGCAAAATACGGAATCCCTGTTCGTGACATCGTGATTGACACTCTTACCCTCACGGTTTCAAGCCAGCAGAAAGAGGCTTTGGAAACCGTTCGTGCAATTCAGATTCTCAAAGAAAAATACGGCGAGCAGGGATTACAGTTCGTGCTGGGAGTCTCAAATATCTCGTTCGGAATTCCACGGCGAGACATCATAAATTCAAGATTTTTCGCCATGGCTTTGTACGCGGGACTTTCTGCCTGTATCATAAATCCGCTCATGCAGCCGATGATGGAAACCTACTACGGCTACTGTGCTCTGGCAGGATTTGACGAAAACTGCCTTGACTACATCGAAAAATACAACGACACCCCGGCCCCGGTTTATGGATTGACCGCTGAGCAAGTTGCGGCCGCAAAATCCGGCGCGTTAGGGATTGGCGGGGCGGCGTCAGCCGTTGCCGGAGGCAATGGAGCGACAGCGGAACCCCAAAAAGCCCGACCGCCAGAGGCGGGAACGCCAAAATTACCTGAAAACTTAACTGACTCGGAAAGCGCGCTCATAAACATAATCTGCAAGGGATTCAAGGATTCGTCGGCAGAGGCCACAAAAAAACTTCTGGACGAGGGAAAAGAGCCGGTCCAGATTATCGACCGCTGCATCGTGCCGGCATTGGACATCGTGGGAAAAGATTTTGAAGTAGGAAAGAAATTCCTGCCCCAGCTTTTGCTCTCGGCGGACACGGTAAGCGCAAGTTTCGCGGTAATCAAGGCATTTTTGGAAGAGAGCGGAAACGCCCAGGAGTCAAAGGGAAGCATCGTAATCTGCACGGTTTTCGGCGACATCCACGACATCGGGAAAAACATCGTCAAGGCCATGCTGGAAAATTACGGCTACACGGTAATCGACCTGGGGAAAAATGTGCCTGCGGAAAAGGTCGTTGAGACCGTGCTTGAAAAAGACATTCAGCTGGTGGGATTAAGCGCCCTGATGACAACGACTGTGGCCAACATGGAAGACACAATCAAACTTTTGCGCCAAGAGCTTGGCAAAGCCGGAAAGACCTGCAAAATCATGGTGGGAGGAGCAGTCCTCACGGCGGACTACGCAAGCCAGATTGGAGCAGATTATTACGCCAAGGATGCCATGGTGTCGGTCGCCATAGCTAAGGAAGTCTTTGGGAAGTAAGGGAACGACGGCACATATAAAATTTCAATAATATTCTTGGCTTATAGAATAATTATAAAAAGATTTATATACTAATTACACTGTAACAAAATTTATTATTATTTGTTATATTTTCAGCAAGGAATAAAAAATGGCATACAAAAAAGCACCTCTTTCTGAGGTTATTTTTGGATTTACTTATAAGTCTCGAATGTTTTCAGATGATGAATTATTTTTGATGAATAATTTATTCTCTGAAGAATTTCCTATTGTAGAAATTGTTGCACCGCTAATAATTGAAGATTTACGAAATTTTCAACTTTTCCCAATAATAAATCCAACACTAACGGGAACAACATTGTACAGAAGAAGGACTCCTGAGCGAAATTGGCTTTTACAAATGCAAGGCAATGCAATTTATTTGAATTGGATTAGACAAGATTCTGCACCTGTAGGAAATTACATAGGATATAATGCAATATTTGATAAATTTCTAAAAATAATAGAAGCCATCGAAAATTTGTTGCATAAATCATTAAAGGAAAACATTTATTTGTTAGATTTGACTTATCAAGATAGGATAAACTGGCAAACTTATAAAACTGATTTAAATTCAGTTTCAGAAATAATGAACATACAAGCGCCTCCAATTGTTTCTGATTCTATTTATAATAATATTTTTTCAAAATATACTCAGAAAAAAGATAGTTTAAATGGTTTTGGAATCATTAATATAAATACTGCAACCTCAATGACTGGTAATCAAGTTTTTAGAATTGAGACAATTTATAGAGGGCATCCTTTGACTACTGATATAAAAACTTGGTTTGACACTGCTCATAATGAACAAACAGACTTTTTCACCTCTCTTTTTAAAGAAACTGTATTAGATTCGTGGAGATAAGAAAAATGAATATATTTTCAACCAATCGTTTAACCACAAACTTCCATGATGCTCCTCCTCAAATTATTACTTTTGCGGATGAAAAAAATTGGTATACTCAAGAAGCAAAAAATTTCTCTGACTTAATTGACAGACGATTAGAATATACAGATTCACTTAAAAATTTGCCTGAAGTTTGGATTTCTGGAAATTCTATAAAACCTGATACAAACGCTATAGAACAAACAAAAAATGTTTTAAAATCTGTGCGAGATTTTATTTTACAAAATTATTCGCGGTATAATCAATATGATAATTTTTCTTTTGATATAAAAATGTCAGGAACCTCAGATTTTCCTGCAAGTCCCATTGATTTTTTTTCTACACCACTCCCTATCCCTAAACTTGTAATGTCACCAATTCCAACAGGTGGCATAAATATGGAATTTCACATACCTAATAACAATTGCATTTATATTACAATTCCAAACAAAAATAAAAAAGTAACTATAGAAAAGCAATCAGATAATTATTTTTCAGATGTTGACCTAGATTCACTTGATACACCAGGAGCTTTGATTGATGAGTATTCAACATTGTCCAGGATGTGAAATTCCAAATGGAGAGCATCTGTTTCGGTATTGTAATCCAAGAATATTTCCTGATGACCAAACAGATATTCCTACAGCAATTTATATAGATGAAGAATTGTCATGTGACTGGGAATTCTATATGAAAAATCCGTTCACTTCGTTTCATATCAGTGAAGGTTGTACGAAAGTTATAGAAATAACTGTATGTGATGAAATAAAAAATATTCGTAATCCGAAACGAACTGGTGAAATTGTTTCTGCCTGGAAACAAGATATTATTTATGATCCTGTTGGTGAAGATGAAGATTTAAAACACGGTGCGAATATTGCTCATGCTTTAATAAAAGGTAAAAAGAAAGCGGCTGTTTGTAATTCGCTAAAAGAACACTCACGAGAAGTGTTTATAGAGAATTATAAATAGTATTCTTGCTCTCGTCATTGTAGTTTTTCTTTAATTCGTCTAAGTCTTTCTTTATTTCTCGTAATAATTTTAGCCTTTCATCATCTTCTTCGGAACTGCCTTCGACAAAGCCTGATGAAATTATTCCCGTAGGAACTGCGATTATTGCAACACCAAAAATAGCCATTAACGCACATAGAATTTTACCTGCCGTTGTAATTGGATAAATGTCGCCGAGCCAAACAGATGTAAAAATCGCGATTGACCACCAAAGACCAGAAAGGGCATTTTTATATACTTCGGGTTGTGATGGTGATTCAATGTAATAAATCAAAATAGATGAAATTAACATCAGAATGAAAAGTATAAAAATTGCAGAAATAAGTTCAGAAGATTTTCTTCGAACGACATTAAGAACTTTGTACAATGCTGTCGTATATCGATTTACTTTTATAATTCTTGAAAGTCTAATTAAACGCAACATTCTTAGCATACGCAAATCAACTTTAACAATGAATGGAATATAAAAGGGCAGAATAGCAAATAAATCAATCAATGCCATAAAGGAAAAAATGTATTTAAATCGTGCTTTCAAAAAGGGTTTATTTTCATATAAAAAATTCGCTGTCCAAACTCGAAGTAGGTATTCAATTGAAAAAATTATTATCGAAAAAAATTCAATTTTATAGAGAAGTTCTTCAGTTTTATCTGAAATGGGAAATGTCTCTATGAAAACTGATAAACTATTCAAACAAATCAATATCATTATGAAAAAATCGAAAATCATGCTAGCTATGTCGCCTTTTTCTGCTTTTTCAATAATTTCAAATACCCTTCGTTTAATTTTATTATACATTTTATGCCTCTTTTAGGAGTCGAGCGAGGTATAAACACATAATTTCAACATCACTATATTTGAAGAAAGGTTTTTTACCTACATCTTTTCCGATTTCAACACCATCTGAGAAAGGTGTAATAAACATAACCTTTGATAAAGGAATTGTTTTATTTCCGTGATTACCAACGAAAATAATTCTTTTATTGGTAAAATATATATCACCAGTATCAATAAGTTTCATATATTCTTCTGTATGACGATTTGGGAAAATCATTCCAGAGCGAAGAGAAAGACCTTTTACGATTCGACTATTCAATGTAATGCCTGAATATGAAACATGAGTTGTTTTAGTGCGTTCTTCGTACCAGTCAATTCGAGCAGAATAGTAGAGGCTTTCATTTTTCTGAAGGTTTATTGGAGACATAATTGGTTCTAAGCTCCCGTTTTCAACTTCCCAAAATCTGCGAAATTGTTGTAAATTTAATGTGTTAAAAGATGCGGTAACATTGAGATTTTTTATCATTTCATATAAATGATTTTCTTCATTTGGAGACATCCTGCGTTTTTGAAGCAGTTGATTCACAAAACTTTGGATCTTTGACTGACATTCTTTTGAATAAATAGTTCTTCCCTCTGTTTCATTGATGTTTAATATTTCGCGCAATTTTGAAAGTTCGGTTCTTTCGGCATCCGTGATTTTTTCATTTGAAATAATCACCAAAACTTTCTTTTTGTAAATTTCATCTTTAATATTAGAGAAAATTTCTTTTTTATCGTTGTCAGAAATTTCATATTTTTCTTGAAGATTATTGATTTCATATAAAAGTCTATCTGAAATTTTATTTATCCTAATTAAATCTTTTATTTCTATTGAAAATCTTTTCTTGTTTTCTTCATCAATTTGCTTTCTTAGTTCATTTTTATCTAAATTAAGCAATTCACATAAATATAGAGCTTGTTTTTTATTTTCTTCAGAAAATTCTTCATTAAAAAAACAAAAATATCTATATTTTTCTAACAATGCAATTCTTGATTCTTTATATTCATTTTGTTTTACACTATATTTCTGTCTTAAGCTTTCTAAATCAATTGGTTTTATAGCAAAAATATTGTTTTCATTTTCTTCGAGTAAATTTTGCAATTCAATAACAAAATTGTCTTTTGGAGATTTTTTTAAGAGTTTCTGAAAAAAATTTGGCTTTAAAAGAGTGAGTCTAGTGTATATTTTCATATTTTAGTCAACCGTAATGCTCAGTCCAAATGCAGGTTGAATAAAATATCCGCCTGAATTTAAATCATACGATGCTGAGCTGCTTATCCCATTGTAACTCACTTTTACACCTTCCCAACCCGCAAAAGGAATCGCAAACAAACAAGAGCCAAAAATTCCGACTCTTTCAGAAAGGCGAATTGTTCCTGATAATTCTGCACCTGCGAAAAATACCCACGGCATTACTTCGGCGGTCATTGTATATGTTGAGTCATAAACCGTCATATCATAATCTTTGTCAAAAAGCGACCAATCAAGTCCAATTACACCTGTAAGACTTATGACGGCCTTTTTACTATGTACAAAAGCGTATCCTAAACCTATTTTTCCTAGAAAATTAAATCCCCATTCATCATCACTATTATAAAAATCTTTTGCTTTAAGACCGCCAGCCCCTAATCCCGCCTCAAACAAAAAACCCGTGTGTTTGTGAATTGATTGTGCATTAAAGTAAAAATTTACCCCATTTCCTTTAGCATCTGAGTTGACAGAAGAATTTGACTCAAAAGATGTGCTGAAAATCGGAATGCTCAAGCCAATGTTGTAATTTCCAATCCAATTTTCGTCTGAAAGAAATGAACCTTCTGCAAAGATTGAGACTCCTAACAATAAGCAAAAAATAAAACTGAATTTTTTTTTTTCATAAAAACACCCCTCTATATATTAACCTTAAACTTAATTACGATTTTTATTTTACACCTAAAAATACCAAATGTCAACATTTTTATAAACTTTTATCTATAATTAAATTTATTTCAGGAATTGAAAGTTTATTATTTCTTCCCTGTTTCATATTTATCATTTAAGAATGAATGCAAAAAAAATCTTCGGGAATAATTTACATAGATACAGAAAGAAAATGGGCTTTTCACAAGAAAAACTTTCTGAGGAACTTGATATTTCAATAAAACATTTAAGTGATTTAGAAACAGGTAAGAGTTTTGTTTCTGCGGAACTCCTTGAAAATATTTCACAAACACTTCATGTCTCGCTCTCTAATCTCTTTTATGCTCCTGACGAAAAACTAATAAACGAAACTGATTGGTCAAAAATTGAAGAAATAATCACTGAAGAAAGTCAAAAAGCACTAATTGTCACAAAACTTAGGATTTCGGAAATAAGAAATAAATAAAAGAATTATTGCAAGGGCAAGCGGCAGCGACAGCCGTCGGCAGAGGCCACAAAAAAACTTCTGGACGAGGGAAAAGAGCCGGTAGAAATCATTGACCGCTGCATCGTGCCCGCCCTGGACATCGTGGGAAAAGACTTTGAAATCGGAAAGAAATTCCTGCCCCAGCTTTTGCTCTCGGCAGACACAGTAAGCAACAGTTTTGCGGTAATCAAGGCCTTTCTGGAAGCGAGCGGAAACGCCCAGGAATCGAAGGGAAGCATCGTAATCTGCACTGTTTTCGGCGACATCCACGACATCGGAAAGAACATCGTCAAAGCCATGCTCGAAAACTACGGCTACACGGTGATAGACCTCGGAAAAAATGTGCCCGCAGAAAAAGTCGTGGAGACCGTGCTTGAAAAGGACATTCAGCTCGTGGGATTGAGCGCGCTCATGACCACAACCGTCGCGAACATGGAGACCACGATAAAGCTCTTGCGGGAAGAACTCGGCAAAGTGGGGAAAAACTGCAAGATTATGGTGGGCGGATAATCCAGAAAAATGCCCACATGGAGGTGGGCAAAAGCAAATAAAACCCGCAAGAATTTTGTGTAACAAAATTCTTGTCACGACAGGATGTCGGAGATTACTACTCGAAGGACGCGATGGTGTCTGTTTCTATAGCAAGAGAAGTCTTCGGAAAATAGAAAATGCCCTGCACGGAGGCAGGGTAAAAGCAAGGACAGAATTTCGGAGAAATTCTGTCGAAGTGAGCAAAACAGGAGGTTTTGCGAACGAAGGTGTTTGGGAAGTAGAGAGAGAAACTGAAAATGGAAAATTGAAAAATGAGAATTATCTATTTCTCATTTCCCACTTATCTAGTATTTTATTCATTGATTTCCTAAAATCGGCGACAAGTTGTGTCTGCAAATACTCACGGATTTTTTTATTTTCATCGTTTTCTTCTATTTTTATGGTAGTAAAATTTTGCGGTAGAAATAACTGATATACTTCTATTCCTAACGCATCGGCTATTTTTACCAATGTTGACTCCCGTGGCCAACGCCGCTTCCCCTCAATATCATTTATATTTTGTGAAGAAACACCAATTTCTTCTGCCAATTGTTCTTGTGTGAATTTTCCTTTGCGGTACTTTTTAATATTTTGAGAAAGCGTTTCATGTAATTCAGATTCTGTCATTACTTGCATTTTGCAAGTCTATTTAAAAATTTTACACTAGCGTTTTGCTTTAATTGCTGGTATACTAGCAATATGCAAGTAATTTTATCTTGCTTGCAAAAACGGAGGCTTGTATGACAAAATCAAAACGATTTTTCAGATTTTTGTTTGCGGTTGTGGCAGTTTTTGCCATTTCAGCAAGTTTTTTAGCTTGTTCAAGCGATGACGGTGGAGAGAACGGCGGCGGGCAAGTAACCACCGTAACTGTCACATTTTACGCCGATACGACAAGCGTCACGCCTCGTACGGCGACCATCGAAAGCGGAAAAACTTTGAGCGCAAGCCTCGCAATCGCCCCCGAAGGCTATACTTTCAAAAAATGGATGAGCGCAGATGGCACGGATTACACAAACAAGCCGATTACGAGCGATGTCACGCTGTTCGCCTATTTTGAAAAATCATCATCAGCAACGGAAGGAACAAAAACAACCACTACAACGAATGAAAAATCTGTTGAAACTGACAAAACCACAACAGAAACCAAAGACTCTTCCGACGGCTCAACGGTTACAAAAGTAGAAGAAACGACCAAAAAAATCGGCACTATGGAAACGATTGAATCAACAAGCACCACGATCGAAACTTCTGACGGAACAAAAACAAGCGAAACTACCATAATCAAAAAAGATTCTGAAGGCAACGCAACGAGCACCGTTGAAACTTCAGTCGCAGCCGACGGAACAACCACCACAAAAACGACCGATGCCGAAGGAAACACAAGCACAAAAGTCACCGACAAAGACGGAAATGAAAAGCCACTCATCGACATCAACGCGATTCTTCTCGAAAAATTGGGCGCGGCAAGCACTGCGACCGAATTCAAACCGTCGGTTGTTGCCCCTGCAACTGGCACGGAAACCTACATCATCAATGAGGATGTGAATGCGGTCATGTGGCTCGACGGCACAACGATTTTTTATTACGCCGCGGGCTACACCGACAGCGGCAAGGGAATCCCACTCGGTTTAAGTTCGGCGGGCATATTCAAAGGATGCACTTCGCTTGCCACGATTGATATGACGGGATTTGACACGAGTGACTGCGTGGATATGAGCAGTATGTTCAATGGGTGTACTGCGTTGGTTTCAGTGGATGTAAGTACATTTGATACGAGCAAGGTGACGAAAATGAGCAATATGTTCAATCACTGTGAAATTCTAGAAACAGTTGATGTGAGTAAATTTAATACAAGTAATGTCGCAACTATGCGCTGTATGTTCAATTATTGCGCAATGGTTACTTCGCTCGATGTTGGCGATTTTGACACAAGCAAAGTTACCGATATGCATGCTATGTTTCACCACTGTGAAAAACTTGTATCACTTGATATAAGCAAGTTTAAAACGGGTAATGTTACTGATATAAGTGATATGTTCAATCATTGCGATTTACTTACGGCGATTGATGTCAGTAAATTTGATACAAGTAAAATGACAAATATGGCAAAAGCGTTCGGAAACTGTAGAACGCTCACAACGCTTGCTGTTAGTAAATTCGACACAAGCAATGTCACTACTATGGCTGAACTGTTTATAGGGTGTACTTCATTGGAAGAACTCGATGTAAGTCATTTTGATACGGGCAATGTCACGGATATGGGGAGAATGTTTTATAACTGTCGAAAGCTTACTTCGCTTGCTTTTACTAATTTTGATACGAAAAATGTAATAAACATGGAGGGAATGTTCAAAGGATGTTCCTCTCTCATAGAACTTGATTTAAACAATTTTGATATGAACAAAGTAGAAAAACTGACTTATTCATGGATTTCAAGTTCAGATGCTAGTGTTCATTATGAAGGGTTGTTTGGAAGTTGCTCAAAACTTAAAACAATTTATGTCTCTTCTAATACCGATTGGAACAATCTAACTAGACTAACTGAAAGCACTGATGTGTTCTATGGTTGCACTTCCCTCACTGGTGGAAACGGCACGACCTACGACAGTGCCCACACCGATAAAACTTATGCCCGCGTAGACGGCGGCGCAAGTGCACCAGGATATTTCACGGTAAAGTCTGACTCTTCTGCGACAGAAAACGGCAATGGAATAAGCGGCACTTACAAAGGTACAATTTCGATGGACGGCGAAACCTTCTATGTGATTTTCAAAATGAATGCAAATGGCACATGGAGTTCACAAGGATATACCGACAGCACATATACTACAGAAGATAATCACGGAACGATTGTTTCAGGAAGTTATGAACAGTCAACAAACGGTATTGCACTCACAGGAACAACACTCGGTAATGTCACAGCGTCTGGTTTGATAGGTTCTACAACTGATAATTGGCAAACGATGATAATTTCAGGCGTATGCACAGGAGAATTGACAAAACAGTAACCAATTGCGTTAAGGATTGTAGGGGCGCGAAGCGTTGCCGTAGGCAATGGAGTGCGAAAGCACGGAACCCCGAAAAGCCTGACCCGAACGAAGAGAGGGGAACGCCCTAAATTCTCGCACTGATGACAACGACCGTCGCGAACATGGAGACCACGATAAAACTCTTGCGGGAAGAACTCGGAAAAGTGGGGAAAAGCTGCAAGATTATGGTAGGTGTGGCCATTACGACAAGTTAGTTGGACGAACCCCAGCGCACCGTTTAACGCGCCTACAGCCGAAAATCTTAAAAACTAAAATTCCGCTGTTCTATAGAAATCTTGGTGATAGTATGATATAATATATCGCTATGAATATCATGAGTATTTTAGGTGCTGCGCAGGGAGCGGTGGCACAGGGATTGCTTTGGGGGCTTATGACTCTCGGAGTGTATCTTACATTTCGAATTTTAAATATTGCGGACATGACATGCGATGGTTCTTTTGCTCTTGGTGGCTCAACATGTGCTGTTTTGGTCACAAAGGGGTACAATCCGCTTCTTGCTGTTCTGATTTCGTTTTTAACGGGCTTGGTTGCGGGGCTTGCGACTGGGCTTATGCATACTAAACTCAAAATCCACGAAATTTTGGCGGGTATCCTTTCAATGATTGCCTTGTATTCCATCAATATTCGTATTATGGGCAAATCAAATACGCCGCTTTTGGGTGTGCAGACGATGATGACAAAAATGCAGAATACATTCGGTCTTTCACCCAATATTTCTTCTTTTATCATCGGTTTGATTTTTGGAATCGCGCTTATCATCATTCTCTATTGGTTTTGCGGAACGGAGCTTGGTTCATGCGTGCGGGCTACGGGCAACAACGAAAAAATGGTTCGTGCTATGGGTGTTGATACCGACAAAATGAAGTTGCTCGGTCTTATGATTTCAAACGGCTTGATTGCTCTTTCGGGCGCGCTCGTTGCACAGCAGCAGGGCTACGGTGATGTGGGCATGGGAACGGGCGCAATCGTCATCGGATTGGCTTCAATCATTCTCGGCGAAAGCATTTTCGCATGGTTTAACAAGCGTTTTGCATTCTATGTTACGCTTTTGTCAATTCTGCTTGGTTCGGTTGTGTACCGCTTGATTATTGCGATTGTCTTGCAGCTCGGTCTAAAATCTTCAGATCTCAAACTGCTTACGGCAATCATCGTTGTTATTGCGCTCGCAATTCCTGTCGCAAAGAAGAAAGTTGTTAAAACGAAGGTCGCTGTTGCAGCTGGCAAGGAAGGAAACTAATATGCTTCAAATATCACATGTGTCAAAAACCTTCAATCCTGGAACGATTACCGAAAAACAGGCGCTCCACGATATAAATCTTACGCTTGAAGACGGCGATTTCGTTACAATCATCGGCGGAAATGGTGCTGGCAAGTCCACGCTTCTTAATCTCATTGCTGGCGTTCATTCGTGTGACACAGGCTCTATTTATTTGAACGGGCAGGATGTCACTGCAATGCCAGAATACAAACGGGCAGCTTTTTTAGGCCGTGTATTCCAGGACCCGCTCACAGGAACCGCCGCAAATATGGAAATCGAAGAGAATCTTGCGATGGCTCTGCGGCGCGGAAATGCTCGCACGCTTCGGTGGGGCATCAAAAGGGAAGAGCGGGCTTTGTACCGCGAAAAACTTGCCATGCTTGACTTGGGCCTTGAAACTCGCCTTTCAAGCAAGGTCGGGCTTCTTTCGGGCGGGCAGCGTCAGGCACTTACGCTTTTGATGGCAACGCTCAAAAAACCAGAGCTTCTTTTGCTTGACGAGCATACGGCGGCTCTCGATCCCAAAACCGCCGCAAAAGTCCTTGAACTCACTCAAAAATTTATCGAACAGGATCATCTGACCGCGTTCATGGTTACCCACAACATGAAGCATGCGATTCAGTACGGAAACCGCCTCATTATGATGATGAAGGGAAACATTGTGTACGATGTGCGTGGCGAAGAAAAAAAGAACCTAAAAGTAGAAGACCTGCTCGCAAAATTCAGTGCGGCAGGCGATTTAAACGACAGGGTGATGCTTGAAAACTAACATTATTTATATGATTTTAGCATGTATAAGTCATCGCGTTTTGCATCGTAGTAGAAGGTGTACAAATAAATCGTAGTGTTGTCTTTACCGGTGTCGCGGTATGTGGTGAACGCATATTTGTAGCCTTCTTTTTTCATCATTGGTTTGAGTTCTTCATCCCAGAGCTTTGTTTTTTCGCCACCTTCAAAATTGTAGAATTCGGTGATAGTTTCATTTGGACCCATACCCCAGCCAGAAGATCTAAAAAGCTGAATGGTGCGGTTGTTGCGCTGCTCGTCCGTTTTAAAAGCATAGAATTTAAAGATTCTCTTGAATTGACGGACTTTAAATTCGTACCAAATGTAATTGTCATCTTCAAGACCTGAAATCTTTGTCTGACTTTTTTCTTGAGCGAATGAAGCAGGTGCGAAAGCAAGAATGCTGATTACTAGTATGAGAATTTTTTTGAGCATAAGAATCTCCAATCTGTAGTCGTTATCAAAAAGTAGCTCTCATTATAACATGGCTGCAAGAAGATTTCCACATCATTTTACATTTTTGCTCAGTGAAAACGGTAAAATGCGTGGAATCTTCCGTGATTCTTTAGCCCTCAATGACTTTTCGGAGTGCGCCAAGCTTTTCGTTCGTTTCTTCCCATTCACGGTCTGCGTTTGAGTCGTAGACAATGCCACCGCCGGCCTGCAAACTCCACACTTTTCCCTGCTTTAAGGCACAGCGAATCGCAATGCAGAAGTCGAGATCTCCGTTTGACTGAATGTAGCCGACTGCCCCTGCATAAAATCGTCGCTTTGTTTTTTCTAATCGGCTTAAAATCTGAATTGCGTTGATTTTGGGGGCACCGCTGACCGTTCCTGCCGGGAAAGCCGCGCGCAGAACTTGAATCGCTTTGTATGCGGGCGAGACCTTTCCCTGAACATCGCTTACAATGTGCATGACATGGCTGAACATCTCGACATCCATAAATCGGTTGACTTCAACGCTTCCGTTTGCGCAGACTCGGCCCAAATCATTTCGTGCCAAATCGACGAGCATCAAATGTTCTGCACGCTCTTTTGGGTCTGAAAGCAGATTCTGTTTTAATTCTTCGTCTTCTGCAGAATTTTTCCCGCGTCGGCGCGTTCCTGCAATCGGGCGGATTGAAGCCACCCCCTCGCGCACGCGAACAAGGCTTTCTGGGCTAGAGCCAATTAACTGCCGCTCGCCAAAATCGATGTAAAAAAGGTAGGGGCTTGGATTTACGGCGCGGAGTCTTCTATATATTTCCAGCGCGGAATTGTCACATTCAAGCTGCAACCTTCGGCTCGGAACCGCCTGCAAAAGATTTCCCGCGATGATTTCTTTTTTAATCGCCTCAACTTTTTCTTTATATTCGCGCTCGCTCTGCTCAAGGTTTGTAATCGTTCGCACGGGGCACGGCTCTTCGGGAGCGGAAAGGTAGCTAAAATCCATGTCGTTCAGTCGTTTTTTGAGATTTGCGACTGCCGCGTCCAAGTCAATCTGATGCTCATTGTAGTTCAAGGCAAAAATATGCAGCTTTTCGGTAAAATGGTCAAAAACAACATATATGTGACCCGCCACAAATTCACTTTCTGGAATGTGAAGTTCGTCTGTCTGCGGACTCATCATAATCGTGTCACAGCGTGCGGAAAATTCGTAGCTTAAATAGCCCAAGCCACTTGAAGGCACAGGAATTGAGTTTGGCGTTTCGTTGCCTTCTTCGTCATGAACAACGGTCAAATCATTCTGCTCAGCCACATACAAAAGTGCGTCCAGAATATCTGGCGTGTGCAATACTCGGCTCCCCGGAGCAATCGTTTCGCCAGTAGTGTTTTTGTCTTTGTACGGAAGTCGTCTGCCGTCAATTAAAAATGCCACACCTTCATCATCTTGAACGATATGGAACGCAGGTTCAAGCAGCAGAATAGAATAGCGTTCTTTGCCGCGTGCAAAACTTGCGCTTTCCAAAATAGCCGATGCCCCGATTTTTCGTGCAAGAGAAAACGGTGTATATCGGTCGCAGGGAAGTGAAAAATAGAGTGAATCAGTTCTGGTCATAAAATCCTCCAAAGGGGGAAGTCTCCCCCTCGCTCCAAAGCGTTGCTTTTCCGCTACCCCCTCTGCGGGAGTTCCCGCAACGCCCCATGTTTCTGTTTATAGAAACAGTATATAAAACAGATTTGTTTCTGTCAATAGAAACAATGTGAGAAAATAACATAATTAGGGCAGGAAAAAGGTAATTTAAAATTCTTAAGAATTGTGATATGGTATTTTCATGCAGAATTCTTTTGAATCCGTAAAATGCGATTGTCTCAGCCACAAGTACGAGCAGGCGGTTGCCCGTGAAATCCCGATTTATTCGCGCGGGAACGGAATCCGCTCCGAGTTTGAGCGCGACTACACGCGCTTGCTTCACTGCCAGGCGTATTCTCGGCTCAAACACAAAACACAGGTCTTTTTTGCGCCGCATAATGACCATGTGTGTACGCGTATGGAGCATGTTTTGCATGTTGCTTCGGTCGCTTCTACGATTGCAAAATATCTGGGGCTCAATCAGGAACTCACGCAGGCAATCGCCATCGGGCATGACATCGGGCACGCTCCCTTTGGGCATTCGGGCGAAGATATTCTGAATGACTTGCTCGGAAAAAAAGAAGGCGCGAACGCTCCCAAAAAATTCTGGCACGAACGGAATTCGCTTTTTTTTGCTGATTTTATTGAAACGCTCGACGACCCGAACGGAATCAAACGACCGCTCAATCTCACTTACGCGGTGCGCGACGGCTTAATCTGCCACTGCGGAGAAGTTGACCAGCAAGGCATGAAGCCGCGCGACGAGGCAATGAATCTCTACGACATCAAGCGACCGGGCTTGGTTCAGCCGTTCACTTGGGAAGGATGCGTGGTCAAAATCAGCGACAAAATTGCTTTTTTGGGGCGCGATATTCAGGACGCGCGGGCGTACCATCTTTTGGACATGGGAAGCTACCGCCAGTTGCGCGAAATCGTCACGGAAACGCTCGGCATGACAAAATCGGGCAAAACGCTCTCGCACAGGAGCGGGCGGGCGGTGAATCCGAGCGTGCTCATCAACGACATGATTGTGGATTTGTGCGAGAATTCTAATCCCGACGAAGGGCTTTTCTTTTCCGAAAGCTACTTCCACTTCATCACCGAACTCAAAAAATTCAGCTACGCGAACATCTACAACCATTGGCGGCTCGTGGAATTTCAAAAATACGCGCGGAATGTGCTCGAAACGATTTTCAATACGCTCATGCGCGCACAGATTTTCGTGCAAAAAGGCACGGTGGAGCTTCATTTGAGCGCGTACCCTAAACTCGGCGACGAATTTTCAAAATGGCTGCTCCACTACACGAATTATGCCAACCGAACCAATCAAAAAAAGCCCGCCAACTACGAAACGAGCGAAGTGTTTGACATTTTCGACAACGAAAGCTACAAAAAGTGCGTGATTGAGTTCATTTCTGGCATGACGGACGAATTCGCGATTGAGTGCTTTACGGAGATAATCAGCTTTTAAAATTCCCTAGTTGCAAAAATTCTTCGAATCCGATATTATACAGTCATTATACGGCAAAGAGGTCGTAGGTTTTCCGCTGGAATTGTCTTTCGGCAAAAAATCTACGGCCTTTTTTCATGGAGACCTTATGTATTACACAGAAGAAGAAGTTTTGGACTATGTAAAAGAAGAAGATGTCAAATTCGTTCGGCTTGCGTATTTCGACCTTTCAGGCAAGCAAAAAAACGCTACGATTATGGCAAGCGAACTTCCGCGTGCATTTGAAAACGGAATCGGATTTGACGCTTCTGCGATCGAAGATTTTGAGGAGCCGAACAAGTCTGATTTGTTTCTTTTTCCTGATGCTTCCACGCTTGCGGTTCTTCCGTGGCGACCGAGCGCGGGCAAGGTCATTCGCCTTTTCTGCGACATTCGCTATCCTGACGGAACGCCATACAAAAAGGACTGCCGCTACCTTTTAAAAACCGCTGCCAAAAAAATCAAAGACGAGTGTGGCGTTGATTTGCACTTCGGAACAGAATTTGAATTCTATCTTTTTAAACTTGACGAAAATGGCGAGCAGACAAAAATCCCGTTCGACAATGCAGGCTATATGGACATCGCGCCCGAAGACAAAGGCGAAAATATCCGCCGAAACATCTGCTTTACGCTCGAACAAATGGGAATCACTCCTGAGGCAAGCCATCACGAAGAAGGACCTGGCCAGAATGAAGTTGATTTTAAATATTCTGACGCGCTTACGGCGGCTGACAATGCCTCAACTTTTAAATGGATTGTCCGCACAAAGGCGGCGGAAAGCGGGTTGTACGCTGATTTTTCTCCCAAGCCGATTCAAGAAAAGCCTGGCAGCGGCATGCACATCAATATTTCATGCTCAGATTCCGCACAGAACGAGCATATTTTGGCAGGAATCCTTGCCCATATCGAAGAAATTACCTATTTCCTCAATCCAACTGAGAATTCCTATAACCGATTGGGCGAGGCAAAAGCACCGAAATACATTTGCTGGGGCAGGCAGAACCGTTCGGCAATCGTGCGTGTCCCAGAAAGCAAGGAAAAGCCCCGCATCGAAATCCGCTCTTCTGACCCGCTCTGCAATCCCTATATCGCGTTCACGCTTTTGATTCATGCGGCAATTGACGGCATCAAGAACGATTTAAAGCCTTGCGAGCCGTGCAATTTGAATCTTTTTGATAAAGAGGTGGCAAAATCAGTACGATTTAAGACAATTCCCGACACGCTTGACGAAGCAAAAGCCATCGCATTGAAAAGCGAGTTTATCAAAGGAATTTTGGGCTAGCCTTAGAAAATGACATCTGACACATATTCTGTCCTTGTTGTGACAAAAGACACAAAGATTTCTTCTCTTGTAAGCGCGATTTTGATTCCGCCGCTGTTTGAACTTTCCGTGTGCACTGATTTTAACGAAGCGCGCAGAAAATGCGGCGAACGGAATTTCAACATCGTGCTCGTGGATTTTGCCGAAGGCGAGGGCACGGACTTTGCGATTGATATTTCAGACAGCCTTTCCACGATTTTGCTTTTGTCCCCCGCCCAGCATTTTGACCAAATCAGTTACAAGGTCGAGCCATACGGCGTGCTTACGCTCACAAGCCCGTTCGACCAGTTCTATTTTTACAACATGATTAAGGTGGCGATTGCGGTTCAGTACAAAGTGCAAGTGCTTTCAAGCCAGACCACCAAACTCAAAGAAAAAATGGAAGAAATCCGCATCGTAAACCGCGCCAAAATGCTTTTGATGCAGAACAAATCCATGACCGAGCAAGAAGCCCACCGCTACATAGAAAAGCAGGCAATGGACACAGGCTCCAAAAAGACTGCAATAGCCACATTAATCATAGAAAATCTAAGTTAACGCGATGCAAATGCTTAGCGTCCCCTTTTGACACTTACCGTACTTTTCTTCATAATAACCACACTATGAAGAAGCAGAGACTTTCTGAGCGATACGATGATTTTGCCCGTATTGAGTGCCCGGAGATTTGTATTGTAAGCGGTTCTCTTACTGACATAAGTGAAAGCGGATTTAAGGCTGAATTTAACGCACCATGCGAAGTCGATACAGAACGGGAATATATGGTTCTGCTCAGGCTTTCTCGGATTTCTACCGAGCCACTTGAACTTACCGTGCAACCAGTGTGGCAAAAAGTCACCGATGGAAAAACATCAATTGGATTTTCGATTCTTCATTCAAAAGATTCCGTACGGCTTGATCAATACATTAAAATGCGAAAAGATGACAAATCTTCTGCCGATTCAAACGGGATAATAACATTCGATACAGAATCACTGTTTATATAAAAATGGCAACAATCGAAAAACTGACAGGACTGGCATTTCTTGCTTTCCCTAAATTAAAAAATCTTCTCACTTCTGAACTTGCAGAACGCTTTGAGTACGGAAAGATTGTCGAGACTGCCACCGTAACAGGAATGTCCTTTACGCCGTTCGGCTCATCTTCATGGTATGGGGATTTGCTGTATTGCCCTGATTTTCAGCATGAAATTTTTTCTGAAGTCGGTCATTCGCTTCCTTATTTTGCACGCACCTGCATGGTCGAGCCATTTTTAGTTCATTTTGACTCAATTGGTGATGCTGCATCCGCGCTCAAGGGCATCCAGCGGAATTGGGCAAGCTATCAGTTTCAGCTTTACCGACGGGCAAGTCTGATTCAAGAAAAACTTCCGTACATCAACACAAAAACAAGAACATTTCCCGCGCATATTCCCAATTCTCCCATCGGATTGTACACGCTTCTCAATGACAAGACGATGATTGCCTCTGCCGTCACAAATTCTCCGCTTCCTGCCGGTACGATTGCGTTTGAAGAAGACCATGAAAACCCGCCGAGCCGTGCATATCTTAAAATTCAAGAATCATTGAGCCTGTTCCACACTTTTTTTGGCGTTGATTTTCCAAAACCTGGCGATACCTGTTTTGAAGCAGGGGCATGTCCTGGCGGCTGGACATGGGTCTTGCGAAATTTGGGGGCACAAATCCTTGCCGTTGACCGTGCGGAACTTGCCCCAGATTTAATGGCCGACGAACACATACAATTCATGGTGCACGATGCATTTACTTTAAAGCCCGAAGAAGTCTGTGAAGCCTTGCACTGCGAAAAACTTGACTGGCTTTTAAGTGATGTTATCTGCTATCCTGCCCGATTGCTCCAGTGGATACAGCACTGGCGGGAGAGCGGGCGAGCAAAAAATATCATCTGTACTATCAAAATGCAAGGTGCAATCGACTGGGTGTTAATCTCAGAATTTGCAAAAATCCCGAATTCCAAAATCGTGCACCTCAATTACAACAAGCATGAATTGACGATATTGATTTGTAATGAAGTGGCAGAAAGTCCGCGCTCTTGATATTTGTTTCTCTTTATAGTAACATCTTCGTGAAATCAAAACAATTTGAGGTGCATACTATGAAAATCACAAAATCATTTGCCGTGCTTGCTTCGGCTCTTGCGCTGTTCGCATTCATCGGCTGTAACAAAAAATCCGTTTCGGGTGAAAAATCCTACAAAATCGGCATCGCAAAAATCGTTCAGCATGTCGCGCTTGACTCGGTGGAGCAGGGCATTATTGATGTCTTGAACGAAAACGGCGTAAAAGCGACCTACGACCTTCAGAACGCAAACGGAGACACGAACACCGCCACTCAGATTGCGCTCAAATACAAGGACGAGCGCGTTGATGTCGCGGTCGGAATTGCAACGCCTGTTGCACTTGCGCTTGCAAACACGATTGACGACATTCCGATTGTCTTTGGCACGGTCACTGACCCGCTTGGGGCAGGGCTTGTCACCACGCTTGAGCACGGCGAGCGCAATGTCACGGGCATGAGCGACGCAATCCCCACCGTCCAGCACATTCTTCTTTTTAAAGAACTCACGGGAATCAAAACGCTCGGCTACATTTACACGAGCAACGAAGCAAATTCGGTCTCTTCTTTGGAATTGGTCAAAAATGGCTGTGAACTTGCGGGCTTGAACCTCGTTACGCAGGCAATCACGAATTCAAGCGAAGTCAAACAGGCGGCGGAAGCAATCATCTCTCGCGTTGACGGCTTGTACCTCACCACAGACAACACCGTTTTCAGCGCACTTTCAGCCGTCAAGCAAGTCTTCGGTGAGGCAAAAAAGCCGATTTTCTCAGGCGATGTTACGGGAGCGCAGGACGGCGGCTGCGTAATCGCGAGCGGCTTCAACTACTACAAGGCAGGTCGTGCCACAGGTGAAATGGTCTTGAAAATCCTGAGCGGCGAGAAGCCCGAAAATATCCCAGTCCGCTTCATGACCGACCCAAGCGACAGCGATTTGCTCTTTGACCTTGACGCCGCCAAAAACTGCGGAATCACAATCCCCGAAGCGTACTTAAAAGAAGCAAACCTCATTTTTGAAAACGGCACGCTCACGAAGAAATAAAAACAAATAAAAAACGGGGCAAAAAATCGCCCCGTTTTTTTTCAAAAATCCGCGTTCATCTGCGTGAATCCGCGTCTAATTTACTCATTTCCGCAAATCAAATAATAAATCCGATTCAAATCATCTTTTGTGAAGAACTGCACTTCCACGCTTCCGCGCTCCATAGTACCTTTAATCTGCACTTTTGTTCCCAGTTTTTCGATGAATTTCTGCTCCAGTTCGGCAATGTTCGGGTCTTTATGCTCTTGCTTTGGCTCTTTCGGCTTTTTAACGCCGTTACCAGTGCCTTCGTTGAGCGTTCGTGCCATTTCTTCGGCTTCGCGCACATTCATGCCGCTTCCGATGATTTTTGCAAACAGGATGCGCATGTCGGCATTGTCTTTTACCGAAAGCAACGCCCGCGCGTGACCAGAAGTGATATGCCCCTGCACGAGCGATGTGCGCATGTCTTCGGGCAATTTCAAAAGACGCACGGCATTCGCCACCGTCGAGCGATTTTTCCCCACACGCGCCGCCACTTGCTCTTGGCTCAAGCCCGAAATTTCCATGAGCTGATAGTACGCCTCTGCTTCTTCGATTGGATTCAAATCTTCGCGCTGAATATTTTCAATCAATGCGATTTCAAGCTTTTTCTGGTCAGAAAATTTTCGGAGCTGCACGGGAACTTCCGACAAATTGGCGATTTTTGCCGCCCGTGTTCGCCGTTCACCGGCAATTATATAGAAAGAACCATCGCCTGCGTCCTCAACCGTAATCGCCTGCAAAATGCCATGCTCGCGAATTGAATCGGCGAGTTCCTGCAACGCATCTTCATCAAATTCTTTTCGCGGCTGATGAGGATTCGGCTTCAATAAATCAACGCTGAGCCACAACTGCCCGTTTTCGTCCACACTGATTCCATCGGGCAATTTTCGCTCGCCCCGCGCAACTTCGGCAGGAATGTTCCCCGCTTCCACCGCTTTAGAAACAGCCTCCGCAGCCTGTGCGCTTTCTGAATTTTTCTGATGAGGAGCAAAATCAGCGGCAGACAAGCCCGCTTTCCCCATCAATGCATCAACGCCCGCTCCAAGCCCGAATTTTTTAGCCACGGCTGATTACCTCTTGTGCAAGTTTTTCATAACTTTTCGCGCCGACACAATTCGGGTCGTAGAGACAAATCGGCTGACCGTGAGATGGTGCTTCAGAAAGGCGGACATTTCGCGGAATAATCGTATTGAAAACAACATCCTTAAAATACGCCTGCACGTTTCGCACGACATCCTGAGCCAAGCGCGTGCGAGAATCGTACATCGTAAAGAAAATGCCGCCAATTGTAAGGTTCGGATTCGTTGAATTCTGAACGCGTTTGACCGTCTGCAAAAGGAGCGTGATTCCTTCCAACGCAAAATATTCACACTGCATCGGCACCAAAACCGCATCCGCCGCCACAAGTCCGTTCGTCGTAAGAATGCCAAGCGAAGGCGGACAGTCAATCAAAATATAATCGTACACCGTTTTGAGCGGTTCAAGCGTTTCTTTGAGAATAAAATCGCGTTTGTCCGCAGGAACTTTTGTAACATCAGCAAATTCAATCGCCGCGCCCGCCAAATCTTCGTCAGCGCAGATCGCGTCAAGATTTTCGACCGCCGTATGTTTGATTGCGCTTTGAGCGATAGAATCATCATCCATAAATTCGTAGATTGAAGGCTTGTCCTTTGAAATTCCCACGCCCGTTGACATGTTCCCCTGTGAGTCAAAATCCACGAGAAGCACTTTCTTCCCAAGACGCGCCATGTACGCGCCAATATTGATAGCCGAAGTTGTTTTGCCAACGCCACCCTTCTGATTAACAAAAACAAAAATCTTTCCCATATATTTATCTTATCGGATTTTTAAATTAAAATATATAGTGTTTCGTGAAACAATTTTAGTGTTTCACGGGGCGCATCGGCTTCGCCGTCGGGCTTTTCGGGGTTCCGCTATCGCTTCATTGCCTACGGCAACGCTTCGCGCCCCTACAATCCCTTGCGCGTGCAAGCAAAGCAGGAAGAAAAAATTCCTCACAGAGCTTAAGAGTTCACAGAGAATAGTTTTATACGGTATTTTTCTCTGTGGTCTCTGTGTCCTCTGTGAGAAATTTAAAATAAGGAATACTATGATTCTCTCAGTTACATTTTCAAAGCCAGTCAAGAACATCTCAGAAATACTCGACGCAGAGTACACGCGCGTTAAAATCAAATTGCTCACAAGCTCGCTCGCTTCGGCAAAAAACGAAAACTACTTCGCCGAATTCTACACAAAAACACAAGTCTTCCATAAAAAAATGACTGAATCCGACTTAAACGACTTTATTTCCACGCACGCGGGCACGACCTTCAAAAACTGCGTTCAGCGCACCGAAAACGAGGAAATCACGATTCTCGCGAACAAAAAAGGAAAAGTGAGTTTGCTTCGCAAACAGTTAGCAATTAGCAGTGAGCAGTTAGCAGTGAGCGGGGAGCAGGGAGCAGAAGATACCCTGTCATTGCGAAAACCAGAGAACAGCCCGTCATTGCAAAAAACGGCGAGCAGCCCGTCATTGCGAGGAGCGGAGCGACGAAGCAATCTCCGAACCGAAAATTCTCTCTTTTCTTATCCCCCGCATCCGTGCGGGGCACTGTCCCGTACCAAACGCTATCTTCTTCCCGAAGGCTCGCCTGTGCCGTTTTTGGTGCATTTGGGGATTATGACGGCGGAAGGGAAGGTGATTAAATCAAAGTACGACAAGTTCCGCCAAATCAACCGATTTCTTGAAATGCTCGATGATGTGCTTGGCGATGTGATTCGCTTGCGGGAAAGCGAGCGGAATCCTGTTTCGGGAGAAAATCCGCTTCGTATCGTGGATTTTGGCTCTGGAAAATCGTATCTTACTTTTGCCGTTCAGCACTATCTTTCTGCGGTCAAAAAAATCCCCGCTGAAATCTTCGGGCTTGACCTCAAAAAAGATGTGATTGCCTATTGCAACACGCTCGCGCAAAAACTTGCGCTCAGAAATCTTTCGTTTGCCGTGGGCGACATCGCTTCGTTTGGCGAGGATAAGCAGCCAGACATTATTGTTACGCTCCACGCCTGCGACACCGCCACCGATTACGCGCTCGACTACGCGCTCCGCCAAAAAGCCAAAGCAATTCTCTCCGTTCCCTGCTGCCAGCACGAATTGAACAGCCAGCTTTCCGCAAAATCCGTTCCCGCCGATTCGCCGTTCGCGCCGCTTTTAAAATACGGGCTTATAAAAGAACGCTTCGCCGCCCTCGCCACCGACGCAATCCGCGCCGAGCTTTTGGAGAGCCACGGCTACCGCGTCCAAATCCTCGAATTTATAGAAGAAAGTGCCACTCCGAAAAATCTCTTGATTCGCGCAATCCGTACGGGAGATGAAAAAACTGACATGGAAAATCCCTTGCTCGCCACGCTGCAAGTAAAGCAAACGCTTACGGAATTATGTCATAAAAACTAAACAGGCGTGACTTTACAAGATTTTAGTAGTGTAGTATACTAAAAACGGCATTCGTAACTAGGTGGACTTGCCCCCGAACTCAACCGACCGTACGGTTGGAATTTGACAGTAGGAGGCTCGCTATGAGTATATACGAAATTTTTTCGCTGATGATTCAGTTCATCAGGCTCATTATCGATTTGCTTAAGAGCCTTCCCAAAAAGAAGAAGTCTGAGTAAAAAATAAGTCCGCCAGTGTTTGGAACCATGTGGCGGACTTTAAACCAAAATGTGGGGCAATGCGCTCGGTTGCGAATGCCTTTTCCTCTACTATACCACATTCACACAAAATGTCAACGGACAAATATTAATTCACTTTGATTTGCTCGAAAACCTTGCCTAAAGAGTCGTGAATCACCAAGTCGCAGTTTGCGTCGGCCTGCGTTTCGCTCTTGTTAATGAGCACAAGGTGGTTTCCCCTAAAATAGCGGATTAAGCCTGCCGCCGGGTAGACTACGAGCGAGGTTCCGCCGATGATGAGCATGTCCGCGTTCGCGATTGCCTCCACCGCACCGTTAATCACTTTGTCGTCAAGCCCTTCTTCATAGAGGACGACATCGGGCTTCACCAAGCCGCCGCACTCACAACGGGGGAGTTTTTCTTCGGTATTTTCGCTTGCGGCGATAAAGTCAATGTCATAGCTCTTCCCACACTTCATGCAGAAGTTTCGGAGCGTGCTTCCGTGCAGCTCATACACGGTTTTGCTCCCCGCCATCTGGTGCAAGCCGTCGATGTTCTGCGTGACGACCGCGCTCAGTTTGCCAGCCGCTTCTAATTCTGCCAGTTTTTTGTGCGTGATGTTCGGCTGAACTCCTTTGATAATCAGTTTCTTTCTATAAAAGCGATAGAATTCTTTTGGGTTTGCGTCGAAGAACGAGCGGGAAATAATCGTTTCGGGCGGGTAGTTCCATTCCTGCTGGTACAAACCGTCCTGACTTCTAAAGTCGGGAATTCCGCTCTCGGTAGAAACGCCCGCGCCACCAAAAAAGACGATTCTGTGCGACTCGTCAATCATTTTCTGAAGTTCTGCAATTTTTTCGTCCATAAATTCCTCCGTGCTCTAAAGTGCCTGTTGAAAAGTGCGCTGTCTCTCCAATGTTGTGTGATAATTTGAGAATTTAGAGTTTTTTGCCGATAATAAAAAACAAATTCCCAAAAAAATCAAATTTTTTTATGTTTAAATTTGATTTTGTTTTCGACTTGAACTAATATAAAATAGATTATAAAAAAGTAAAAGGATAGTAAAGTATGAAAAAAAGTCTGAAAAAAATACTTTTGACCTCAGTTTTGGTTGCTTGCAGTCTCTCAGCTTTCGCGGTCGGCAAAAAGGACAATGAGTTCCGTGATGTCGAGGATATGGATAGCTGGCAGGAGACATTCGACATCAACGAAAAGAAGGAAGGCAAATACAATATCTATGTTGAAGCCAAAGATAAAGGCGGCAACACAGAAATCGCCGGCCCATACAATCTGTATATCGATCCTGATTCTGACTACGCTATTTCTGGCATCACAAACCCAATCCAGAACATGCGCGTTCCTGGCAACCTCAATATCGTCGGTACTTGTGTCGATGATGATGGCGTTGCGGAAGTCTGGATTGTCTTTGATGGTGGCGAGCCAATCAAAGCAGAAGGAAAGGAATTCTGGTCTTACTACCTTGATACAAATAATCTTGAAGAAGGTCCGCACACCATTGAAGTGTGGGGCGTTGACATCAACGGTCTTTCTTCTCAAGAAAAACCCAAAAAGAAGGCTTTCGTTACATGGAACTTGGACCGTCGCCAGCCTGTTACGACCATCACAAACCACACATTAGGCGAATTGGTTTCTGGCAAAATCAACATCAAGGGTACCGTTTCAGACGGAAACGGCATCAAATCACTTTACTATTCTCTTGATAACGGCGAAACATATCTTCAGACTAAAATTTCAGAAAACAAAAAAGAAGCGTACTGGACATTTGACATTCCGCTTGATACAAAACTCTCAAAAGACGGCCCTGCAATCCTTTGGCTCAAAGCTACAGATAACATGGGCTCGGTCGGCATTACTTCATACCTTTACTTTATTGATAATACAAAACCAGATGTAAAAATCGTCTCTCCAAAAGAAGACGAAGTATGCAACGGTCTCTTTACCATCGCGGGCTTTGCAAAAGACAAAGTCGGCCTTCATAAACTTTCATGGACTTTTAACGGCAAAACAGAAGAATTCGAACTCATTCCTGGGAACCCGTATTGGTCTAAAGAAGTTGACACGCGCGGCATGAACACAAAGTCAGTTGATTTCTCAATCAGTGCTATCGATACTGCGGGCAATGTTGTGTCGGTCAAAAAATCAATTGCTATCAATCAGGATAAAGACAAGCCGGTCGTTTCAATTCAGACTCCTGCAGAAGGTTCTGTGATTGACGGAACTGCTGGCTCAATTTTCGTTCGCGGACTTGTAACTGATGATGACGGCGTTGCTTCTATTTCTTACAGCCTTGATGGTGGTTCAGAAGTAGAGCTCGCTTCAGAAGGCGTGTTCTGTGCGGCAATCGAATCCGAAGATTTACCGGCAGGTAACCACAAAATCACTGTGGTTGCTACCGATATTCACGGAATCAAAAGCAGTCCTGTTACAACCACATTCGTTTCAAAAGGCGCACAAATCAGCTTTGCTGAGGCAAAAATCGGTTCTACGCAGGTTGTGAACGGCTTGCTCGTGCATCCAGAGTCAAATCCTGTGTATGAAGTTTCTGCATCTTCACCGTCGGGAATTGCTTCATATTCTTATAAAATCGAAACTGGTCTTAACGAAGTGTTCACTTCTGAATCATTTGAAACAAAGGCTGGTGACAAAAACATTTCCGTAAAAATCCCGCTCTCAAATGCTCCGTGGGGATTGATTCAGATTACCGTAAGCGCAACAGATATTTACGAGCGCACAATCGAGAAAAAATCTCTCATCGATATTAAAGACCTTACCTATATTCACGAAGATTTGCTTGACGCTCCTCTTGCAAGCAAAATCATTGATTTGGACGGCAGCGGAAGCATTTCTGTTCATCCGCTTACCATTGGTGATAAAGACTATCGCGCAGGTATGAATGTCGTTATTCCGCATGGAAGTGCAGAGCCTGTGTTCGCAAAATTCAAAGTCGAAACGGCAGAAAAGTCTGTTTCTGTCAGCTACACCATCGAAGGTGATTCAGAAATCGGTGGCGATGCAAAACAGACGGGCAAGGCAGAGCTTGTCGAAGAAGGTGTTTATCAAGTTCGGCTCGCAAACCTTCCTTCTCGCGTCACTACGCTCAAAGTTGAGGCATCCGCAGGCAAAGCTGCTTCTGGTGGCTACACCACAACATTCTGCGTTGTTCGCCCGGCTCCAGAAAAGAAGAGCAGCTGGCGAACGGGTGATATTCACTGGATTCCAGATGATCACGCTGTGTATAACAATGCGCTCAATGCCTATGTCGTTGCAGCTGATGCTCCGTTTACGGGCTATGCGAATATTGCCGCTCCTGTCACGCCAAGCGTTATGACGAACGGCATCGCAATCTCTAACGAAGGCAAATCAATCGTTCTTACTGGTCTTAAAGACGGCACATACAAGAGCGTTGGCGTAAATGTAAAAGACGGCAACGGCAGAACATACAATGCCGCTTTGGTAAATCTCGTTGTTGACAGCACTGCTCCAGATGTTGAGATTGTTTCTCCCAAAAATCATCTGTGGGTACAGACAAGCACTACGCTTACCGTTAATGCGACCGATGTCAACGGAATCGAAAAGGTTGAGTACTCTATCGACGGTGGCGAAACATGGTCTGATATGCGCTCAAATGGCAGCCAGTATTCTGCTACTGTCAATATCCGCAACGCGGAAGACGGCTTGATTGGAATTGATGTCCGCGCAACGGATGTTACGGGCAAATCAACAGTCAAATCTGTCGCAATCCAAAAAGACACCACTCCTCCAGAAGTAGAAGTTCTGCTTCCGGGCGGTGAAGATATCGTAAACGGTGACAACCTCATCGCATTCATGGCAAAAGATAATGGCAAACTGTCTCAGGTTCAGTACTTCCCGCCCACAAAACGCGGTGAAACGCCAAAGCCGATTGATGTTCCTCTTGGCACAATGATTGTTACCCATGTCGGTACTTCAGAAAAGCCAATCGATGATCTTATGAGCTTCAAGTTTATCGATGCAATTGGCAATGCTACCGAAGTCAAACAGTGGGACTTCATCATTGACACTGTGAGTGATTTCCCAATCGCCGAAGTCCATGTTCCAGAAGAAAATGCAGTCATCACCCGTGACTTTGAATTCTCTGGCGTTATCTATGATGATGATGGCGTCAAAAAGGATGATTATGGCGATGTCATTGCAGGTCCGAAGATTTTCTACAAATTCGACAACGGCCGCTTTGAAGAGCTTGACCAGATTGGCACAAGTTTCGTCATTCCAAAGAAACTTACTGACTTCACTGATAACGAGCACTCAATCACTATTTACGCAGAAGATATTAACGGTGTAAAAGGCCCGGAATTCGTCCGTAACTTCCGTATTTCTCTCGAAGAGCCAAAGGGTGCGGTTCTTACGCCACCAATCAGCGAGACGGTCAAACAGACTATCAAAATGACTGGTGTGGCAACTGATAAAAACGGTATTAAGGCTGTATACATCTCTGTTGATAACGGAAACTCTTACAACGAGGCACTTGGCAACTTCGGTCACGAAATGACACAGTGTAACTGGAGCTATGAATTTGATACGCGCGTCGTTGAAGACGGCACACATGTCGTATTCATGAAGGTTGTTGACTGGTACGGAATCGAAGGCTTGTATTCATCTTTGATTAACATCGACAATACACCTCCAAAATTGGATCTCATGCTTCCGCTTGATGATTCAAAGACAACGGGCATGGTATTCCTTTCTGGTCAGACAACTGATAACATCAACCTTACCAAGTTGTTTATTACAATCCGCTCTCTTGACGGAAAAACAGTAAACTCACGCCTTGCGCGCACAGATCTTACTCCTGACGAAATCATCACTCAGGCATTGGATATTACAAACCTTGACGATGGCTTCTACAACATCGAACTTACTGGTGTTGACGCGGCAGAAAATATCACTCGCGTAAGCCGTAACTTGCAGCTCGACAAAAAGGCTCCAAAGGCAAAAGTCGACTTGCTCTATCCGCTTAACGGCGAATTCGTACAGGGCTTGTTCAATATCTATGGTACAGCGGTCAGCGAAAGCAATATTCAGAGCCTTACGCTCTTTGTTGACGGCAAGAATGTTGCCCAGACAGAACTGAGCGAAAGCGGCTACTTCAAGTACACGCTTGACCAGACGATGATTGAAGAAGGTCAGCACACAATCCGTGTTGAAGCATACCTTTCTGACAACTCAAAGATTGTTTCTAATACGCAGTACCTTAACTACGGTGCTATCGGTCCGTGGGTTACAATCGACAGTTGGACATACGGTGACTTCGCATTTGAACGACCATACATCATCGGTAATGCAGGCTATTCTTACGATGAAGAAGAAGTCGTCCGTGCAAACGCTAAGGGCGCACCAAAAGAACTTAAAGAAGCTGTTGAGGCTAAGTCTGTCGAAAAGGTTGAGCTTTCTCTCGACAATGGCAAAACATTCAAGAAACTTTCTACAAACGGCAAGTGGCGTTATCGTATCGAAAACGAGGACATTGCAGAGGGATATCACTTCCTGTTGCTCCGTGCAACGATGAAGAACGGCGAAACGGCTGTCACACGCTGTATCGTTCAGGTTGATAGCACTAAACCTACTATCAAGCTCATTTCTCCGGGCGCGGGCGGCCGATACAATCAGGAGATGGAATTCTCTGGTTTGGCTCGTGATGACATCGCGCTTAAGAGCCTCACGCTTGCATTGCGAAAAGGTGACAAAGCTTGGTACGAAGTTCCAGGATTCATTCAGGGCTTGTACTTCGATTGGTCATTCTGGGGTGCTACATTGTTCAATGTCGGTGCTGGTCTTACCTTCTTCGACGACAATGTTAAGTTGCAGGTCCAGTGGGGCCAGTTCACTCAGCAGCAGCGTAACCTGTTCGATAACTCTAATCTCCGCTATGGTGGTAACAATATTTGGGGCGTTAAGTTGCTTGCGAATGTCTTCTACATGCCGTTCCGATATTACTTCGGTCCGGACTGGGAATGGCTGTCTTTGAACTTGGCTGTCGGTGCTAACTTCAGCCGATTCAACGAATCTGGTGCAGGTAAGTCGCAGATTCTTTCTGCTGCTCTCGTGCAGTTGGAATTCCCGCGCGTTACATTCGCAAAGCAGAAGATGTTCCGAACGATTGCATTCTACACGGAAGGTCAGTTATGGTTCATTCCATCGGATGTTTCTAGCTCAGGGCAAGAAGTTAAGAGTATTGTCCCGCAGATTTCATTCGGTCTGCGTGTGAATGTATTCTAAGGTAGTAACTGGAAAAGCAAACTGGGGGGCAGAAATGCCCCTCAAAAAATCGACATAACCTTAAAATAGTATAAAAATCTCTAAAATCTCCAGTGATTTAGAAATTTTATTCATTTATAAATGTATATTTTCTTATAATGGGGTAAGAATATGAAAAAAGATGAAGCAATGAAAAAATCAAGTCAAAAGAAAATGAGGAGCCTGATAGGAAAGGGGGTGTTTTTATCACTTCTTTCTATCGGTATGTTTGCTTCCTGCGGCGAAAATTCTGGCTTGGGAGCGAGTGTTGATGTAAATCCGCCAACTGTTTCTATTACTTATCCTGAAACAAGCTCGGTCATAAAGGAAGACTTTATTTTAGCTGGTACTTGTGAAGATGATAAGGATCTTGCGAGTGTAAAAGTTTCTGTGAGAAATGTTGAAGCTTCGGAATCTTCTGAGAAAGAAGAAACCGTTTGGTTTGACGCGACCCTTGATGCAGAGAAAAAAAATTGGAGCATCTCTTTGAACGCAAAAACCGAAAACGAAAATGATTTCGGTTTACCAATCTATACATATCCAGATGGCAAATATGAAATCTCTGTAAAATCTTTTGATGCCTCGGGAAAATCATCAATTGTTGTTTCACGAACGGTCGAAATCGATAATACTCCGCCGATTTTCTTCATTACAAGTCCGCAGATAGATGACCAAAGCGATATGACAAATTACGGAACAAAACTCAAAATCGCGGGAACAATCGCTGATGCCCACAAAGTTTCCACCATGAAAATTGTTGTTTATGATGAGGAAGGCACTGTTGTCGCTGATTCTGAAAACAACCCGATTACAGTAAATAATGTCACGACGGCTGGTGGTACGAGCGAAACAATTGCAAGTTATCTCAATACCACAACAACAGGTAATGAACTTAACAACAATTATATCAATATTTATTTTGCCGATGACCTTACACGCACGGGAACTCGAAAATATTCTTGCGAAATTACATTGGTTGATGAGGCTCAGGTTTATCGAACACCGTCTTCAACGCAAGAATCTTCTCGTGAAGCTGCCGCAACGACACAAGTTTCTTTGGGAAATTCAATTTCAAAGCTATTCGCATATTATAATATCCGAGACATTGTTGGTTCAGATGACTTTGATGCAAACAAGATGATGCAGGTCATCAACGGAACATATTCTGGCGAAAATCTTGACAAATTCAAAGCGGCTTTGCTTGCGGAAGGAAGTTCTCAGTCAAAGGCAAAGTTTACCCTTAACCCAAAAGCTAACCCAACCTATAGCATCATTGGTTTTGGATACGAAAAAACGCTCTCTGCAACTGATGAAACAAAAACTCCGTGGTCTGAGTCAACGGTAAAAGCAAAATTCTCTGTCGTTGCGACTCAGGGCTTAAACCAAGACCCAATCGATAAAAATTCAGAGCGGGCATATCTTGTCGGTCCATTTGCTTCTCAGAATTCAGTCGGCGAATTTATAACTGCTAATACCGAGCTGCTTGATAAGCTCAACACAGATATGGAAAATCTTTCAGATACATATGTGTATGACTCAGCGACTGACACCGATGAGACAAAAGCTGCGCATGCTGCAAAGAATGATGAAATTTGGGCGAAATATCTTTCAGATAATGCAGCGTGGATGGAAGAAAATAAAATCACGCTCTTCGAAAAACTAGAACTTTCGGGCGATGTAAGCGGTTCTGGTGAGTCTTATACCTATCCGTACACGCTTCCAGAGGAATTACCGAGCGCGGATTCTGTGTAT
This sequence comes from Treponema sp., assembly GCA_017464425.1. Lineage (GTDB taxonomy): Bacteria > Spirochaetota > Spirochaetia > Treponematales > Treponemataceae > Treponema_D. Next base: position 74,994 of record JAFUDX010000032.1, on the reverse strand, counting down.
CTCTTCTTTGCGACTGGCCGTGATAAAGAAGGTCTTGGCTTTACGAATGGCGATAATTTCTACGGATTTAAACTTGCGGTCACAGGTAACAAACCGACTTTTAAAGGTGTCGCTTTTGTCAAAAATGATAATACAGAAGATGTGATTTCTGCGAACGGTTACAGCAATTTGGGAAATCTTAGCATAACAGGAAAAGCAACATGTGATTCTGGAAAAATTATTAACATAAAATATGAGTTGAAAGTTACCGATGAATCTTTGACAAAAGACAATGCTGTGTGTAGTTTTACAAATACGGTTGCATATTCTGAAGAAAATCAAAAATTCGAGCAGCCTTTCACATTCAATTTGCTTGAAAAAGCAAGTGCAGAGCAAAAAACAACACTTCTTGCAAGCGGAAAACGCTATCTGTACACGGTTGACTTAACGACAAATGCGCAACCGGGCGGTGAATTCCAAACGCAATATATCGTTCACATTGATACAAAAATTCCTACTATAGAAATCACAAAGGCAGATAAAGTCTACACCGATACAACGGGTACAACGGTTAAAAACTGGGTCGGAGCAACTGGTTTATCTCGCTTGCGTGGCAATATTGATGAAGAAAATCCATATGAAGCCTCTTATGACATCCGTAAAAATGGCGAGAGCCTAAAGACGGGAGAGCTTGCGGCCGTATATTCATTTGATATGACGAATGACGAGGGAGAACCTCTTGACGAAATTACCCTTGCTGCAGGCGATTATCTTGATGTCAAATTCTCTGCGACCGACAAAGCGGGAAATAAATCAGAAGAGTTTGTTACTGAAAAATATTATGCGGATGTGACAAAGCCTAGTTTAGTAACTGCCGATGAACAGGGAGATGACACGCCTAAAGCAATTCGTATTGGCGGGGCAATATACAACTCTGAAAATGAGAATAGCAGTTGGCGAAAGGATACGGCTCTTTTGTTTGAGGGATGGTATAAAGAAACAGAAAGTGGTATAAGTGCGATTCATTATGTGATTAATCCAACTGTTGATGAATCAGAACTTGCGTCTGGCGAAAAAATAAAGGAAATCGCTACTGGAGCAATGGGGACGGATTCAAACGGTAAATTCTCAAGTACGATTTCTGGTTTTAGTCCGAGTGGTGCGAGCAAAATTTATCTTGCTGCGGAGGACAATGTTGGAAATATTTCTGCACCAACGAGTTATGTCATTAAAATAGACCAAGTTGGACCTGAGTTTACAGAGCCTGACGAGGGAGATAGAAACCTTCCTGCAAATGGAACAAAGGATGTTTCTTTTGAAATTACTGTAAAAGACCAAGAGAATGCTAGTGGAATTGATATTGAAAAAGTATTTGATGATGGAACTAAGGGTGTCGTCGTTACTGCGATTTACAATGGTACGCAATATCCGCTTTCTGATTCTACAGTGACCGTGAATAATAATGAGGTTACGGCTTGTGACTTGTCTTATGTTAACTCTGTTTTGAAAGGAACAATAAAAAAAGAATATATCAACGGAAAACATAATTCAGTTGATACAGATTCAAATGGAACTCCTAAAAAACAAAATATTGAATTCAATGGAAATGTTACGATTCAGATTACAGTATACGATACTGCAAAAAACTCTTCTACAAACCAACAGTTTGTTTTGCAGGTTGATGGAACTGCTCCTACAATTGCCGTTACTGCACCAAAACTCCCAACAACTGCAAATCCAACTGCAAACGACATTACATGGATTACAGGAAAGACAACGATTAATGGAACGGTTACAGATATAGGTGTTTCTGGCGTTGACGGAGCGGTCGGAAAATTCAAGTGGATTGTTCCGAACAAAACTCAGCAGGCTGGTTTTAATGCTGCAACAACTCCGAGTGCGCGTGTTTCTGCTCTTAGCGGTGCTACTTGGAATGCTTTTGCTTCTGAAATCAGTGCAAACTGGAGCATTGATTTCCAAAGTTCAAATCTTGAAAATGAAAGTTACACAAACGCAACATATGGTATTTCAAACGCAAAAAGTTTTGTGTACTACGCCTTCAAAACGACAAGCGATGCAACTCTCAAAGATGGAAAAAAAGGATACCCAACAACTGACGCCCAATTTGAATATGCGACTTATTTTGATGAAACAAACAATCCTCAGTATCGTAAGGTTCCCGTGTACTTCCTTGTGACCGATTTGGCAGGAAACCAGGATGTTGTTGAAAGCACATTCTATGTTGATGTTGAAAAAGGTCGTCCAACGGCAAAAATTTCTTATCCAAAGAACAAAAATTCTGGAGAAAGTACTGAAGATTGGCAGAAAATCAGCGAAGAAGTTACACTCAACGGTGTTGCAACTGATAATGAGGCTGTCAAGAAAATTGAAGTTCGTGAACTGTGGTATACAACAGATGATGCGGCAACAGTTAAAGGCAAGGTTAATGAAACTTCTGGAAGTGATTCAAATACATGGACGAAGGTCACATCTAGTGACATTACTATTAAGACTGTTGACGGCGTGACACCAAGCTCTTCCGTAAGTACAAATAGTACTTATGGGGGAATTGTGCTTACGCTTACAGGTTCACAACTGAGCGGAAAAGGAAACGACACGGTTGAAGCGTTCGATATTGAATTTAGTTTCAATTCTAGCTTGATTGAGTCTCTTAAGAATGAATCTCCGAGCAAAAAAATTACCGCAATAAAAGTTGTTATTGCTTCTTACGATGAAAACGATTATGAATCAGTCGCAACTCGCTATGCCTATGTTGATACGGAAAATCCTGCGCTTGTTACTCAGCGAATCGTTCGTCTTGCAGATAGTGATACGCTCAGCACAAGTGCAGTAACTCAGATTGTTGGAATCGAAAATGGTTTTGTAAAAGTAAGTGCCACTGAATCTCATACAATTCTTGTCGACCGAAATTATGAAGCGAATATGTGGTTCAGCGGTCTCAAAGATGATGGCAATGTCGGTGCGCACTGGTTCTACATTGCGACGGTAACCGATGACTCTGTTGTTGAAGGAATTGAACTAAAAGACTCGAACGGAAAGTTCAAATATGGCAAACAAGAGCCTTCTGCAAAAACAACAAGCTATTCATTTGCAATTCCGATTCCTGTAAATAAAGGCAATCTTTCTTCTAATTTATACCGCTATGACGGTGCGCATCAGGATGTATTTACGGCGATTACATTGAACATTGACAATGTTGCGCCTCAAATGTATAAAACCAACGACACGCTTGGAGCAAAGGCAACTGGTTCTGCGGGTGTTTATACTGCCGGTGGAAATTTGCGCCTCATCGGTGACGGCCAACTTGGTGATAAGTATGTAATCGAAAATTCAAACGGCTCATTCTCAATGGGCGATCAGGTTGTTGAGAGCGGTTCTGGTCTTGCATTTGTCTCATATTGGATTGAACGGGTTGGCTCAACTAGCGGAACGGGTAAACTGTATAATCCAATTGTAAAAACAGCGAGTGGCTTCCGTTTCTTACCATCAAGTTCAAGTGGTTATAAGACGGCTGATTACACAAGCACAGGAGATATTTATGTAAATTCTGAAGGGCTACCTGTTCTTAAAGTATCGAATGTAGCAGTAGGAACAGAAAACTCAAAAACAATCGTTACCTATTCAGGATTTTCTGGAGATACGAACACATTCATCAATAGACCGTATGGAATGGTAAAAATCAATGGTGGCTATTATAGAATTGATGCAATTTCTGGAACAAAAGCAACTCTTGATTCTGATTTGGGACTTAAAGGAAATACCGCTGATGTAGAATTCATTTACGCTGGAATCATTGACCATATTGGCGTTGAGACACTTGAAGATAGTGGCTCTGATTATTACACGGTCGCAGGTGATGATGGTGACGGTATTGCAGAAACGCTTCGTGCAAAAGGTGAAGTCTATACTTGGGCAGCTGTTTTTGATTCGTTAAACCTTCCTGACGGTCCTGCTCGAATCCATGTCGTTTCATTTGATAATGCGGGCAACTCAAGCCACGCTTATGTTGATACGAGTGTCCAAAATAATCGACCACGAGTTGCAAAACTCTTTGTCGGAACTGATTTTGGATTTGATAGCAAGTTTACTTTTGATACAAGTGCGTATGCAAGTATCGCTAATGGGAATTTTGACGAAGTGTTTGGTCAGAAAGATTCTAGCAAACAACGCCTTAATTATGCCGCGTATACTTCTCCTGCGAAAGAAATGAAAGACGGCACAGAGGTAGGTGAGTTTGTGTTCTTCTCAACTCTTGACAGCAAAGGAAATGCAAGTGCAATAGCCGAAATCGCAGACAGAGGTATAAACGCAAACTTTGTCGCAAAAAATGATGTTCTCATTCTCCCTGAAATTGTCGGTGGAGAAGGTACACTCCAATATATAGCGAAAGTTTCAGATGCCGCTACAAGTCCAACCGCGGAAATTTCTGCCACAAAGGCAGGAACAAACTATGCTTTGAAGGAATTCCTTACGGGAACTGCCCTCTCTGGAAAACTTGAAGCACAACAAAATGGAACATTGCCGTCAGGTCTTCCAACGCGGGGAATTTATTATAGCAAAGAAACTTTGGAAGAGTATGAAAGTTGGACTACAACAGCTAAAGAATCTCGCTATTTCAACTTTACAATTTGGGATAATACTGGTAGTGATGAACTCATACAAGGAACAAATACGCTTTGGGCATTGTTCTCAGTGCCTATCGTCGTGAATGTAATCGATGACAAGGCTCCGACTGCAACATTTGACACGCTTTATTGGACGAGTAAAGAAGATTCTTCAACAGTCTACGACTCTGAAACAAATCAGCCGCTTGGTCATGTTGATACTGAAGAAGACTTAAATGCTACTAATCCTCAAGTCGCTGGTGAAGTCTATCTTCGTGGAACGGTAACTGACAGCACTATAGTTAGTGAAATCCTTATTCAGCAGCCAAGTTATTCAGGCGAGCCTACAGATCCTGTTACAATTGCAACTCGTGGTGATGATGGATATTGGCACACTGGATATTATAATGGAAGCACATGGATGCCGACATACTTTGACGGAAGCTATATGCAGACTGACAATACAGAAGAGCCAATGACTGCTCCTTCTTGGCCTACTGGTTGGAAAGGCTGTGAAATCACTTATGAGCGAAAAGCGAGCCAGAAAGACCATGAAGTTAAATTTAAGTTCCAGGTTGATACAACGAAGTATGGGGTACAAACTGCCCAAGCATATTTTGTACAAGGAAAAGACAAGAAGCCGAATGCGTCAGGTGTAGAAAATACAATTGATCAGACAACGAAAAATACACCGACGGCTCGCTACAACCTTGATTTTGTGCCGTATATTCAAAAAATCACACTCTCAGACGGAACGGAAGTTTCTCGCTCTCGACTCGGACGATACCCTGTTCGTGCTGGTGAAAATATCCGAATTTACGGTATGAACTTTAAGGTTGGTGAAGTCGCAACCGTAAAATTCTATGAAACATCTAAAGACGCAACTGGAACAATTCAGTATGACACAAATGGAAGTGTGAAAATGGGAACTGTTACTACGGTTTCTCCTAATCCAAGTGTGACCGCAGATGGTACAAACGGAAATTATGTTGAAGTTGCTGCACCAAGTCAGTCTCGCTTTGTCTCTGTTACCGTTGAAAGCCATGAAACTGCCAACAACACTAATAAGAACAAAAAGCAGAATATTGAGGAAGGATACCTGCAGAAATTCGTTAATACAGACCAAGGTCTCGCAACCGCTAGTGAAAATGGAACGAACTTCTGGACAGATGACCGATACATTGCCGTTTGGAATGTTGAAACAAGCTTTACGGGAAGTATTAACCCGCACAGTGGTGTGATTAAGAAGGTAACGGCTGACAATACTGATACTTCTTCAAACAGATTGTATGTTGCAGAAACGAATGGTGCAGGTGTAAGCTATGAAGAGCAGATGCAAGATACTTATTTCGCATCAATATCTTCAGATGATATGCGTGTATACACATATGACTTTGGCAAGGCATCAGGAACTTCTATGGGTAATCGGTATGTGTTTGGGCAGAATAATACGGATATTTTCCGAGGTGTTCCGCCTGATGAGCTTGATTGTACTATTATTGCAGGTGCACCGTATTATGCTGTTCAGCAAAGTTGGGTAGGAAATGTTGATGCAAACTGTTGGGGGCCAGGTTTGTTTATGGCTCGTATTGGATGGCGTTTTAATCAAGGAGAATTGAATGCCGATACGACAACTGCTAATATTACCAACTACCATGTTATTATTGAAAAGCAGGGTGCTAGTTCAGAGGCTAGAAATCGAAATTCATCACAAGGCTATGATAGTGTGCTGAAGCAGTTTAAAAATCCACGTATTGCTGGATGGAATAATACCACAGAGACATTAAAATATAATAATAACGGTGATGCGTATTCTGATTCAACCGATTATGTGTATATTAGTTATTATGATTCTTATGCTCGATGCTTGAAGTTTGCAGGATATAAAGCTGGTCACAGGGTAACAGATGCCAGTCGGCTTGTTGAAGTTAGCGGTTATTGGGGCTCTGAATTGGGAAAAAATGCTGATGCTCATGATTTGGTGAAACAGGTTCGTACGGCTGACAATATGGATAAGGGTTATGCGGTTGTTGCAGGATTTGATACTTTGAATAATAACCCGACACAATTCAAAGAAGAAGTTGGTGAATGGAGTGATATTTTGGTTGACCCTGCAACCAAATATCCAGTCATCATCTACTACAACAAGACTGAGAAATCGCTTGAAGTCGCCGTTGGAAATACATATTTCCCAACCCATGAAGGTAATGTTGTTAAAAATGGTTCTGCGTATAATTCTGCAACTGACCATTCTGAGGATGGTTGGACGAAATATAAAGGAATCACTCCGAATAGCAAGGCTGACTTTGGTCGCTATGTAAGTGCTACTATGGATGCAAGCGGTAACTTGCATGTTGCAGCCCAAGACGCAACGAATGCTAAGTTGTATTATCTGTTCTTGGAGAAAACGAATGGCTACAAACCGAAATACACCGTCATTGTTGATGCAACGAGTGGTGCAGGTCGCTGGACAGATATTGAACTTACGGACGCTTCAAAATCAACTCCTGAGGGATGTAAGCCTGTCATTTCTTACATCAACACGAGCTATCTTGGCACAACACAGGGCGTAAAAGTCGCATATCTTGAAAGTGTAAGCGAAACAACTCTCAACTTCGAGAATATGACCGATCCTGCCAAGTGGCAAGCCGGCGATCAGCGTACTTCTGTCCTTCCTGATGTAAAGGAAACAAAAGGCGCGAGTAGCAAAGCAATTGTCGGCGTTGGCTTCAACTCAGACATGCTGGCGTTAGACTTCTTAAGAGGTGAGTAGCAAGTAAATTCGCCACACGAGGTGGCGAAAAGATTGTCGGCTCTAAGCCCGACAATGACAACACAGCAAGCGAAAATTGGTGGGAGAAAACTAAAGCCCGAAGAGGTGAGTGAAATGCTCAACTTTTCGGGCGTTTTCAGTAATGCCCTACAAGGACGTAGGGAAAACGCAGGATGTAGTTTCTGTTCGGGGTTTTCAGTTTTTGTATTTCAGTTTCTAAAAGTCCTGTGATTTTTGTTATCTCTGAAATTGGCATATTGTTTTCAATCATTCGCTATGCCACTTCGAGTTTTGCATTATGTTCGCCTTGCTCAACTCCCTGCTGAATTCCTTGTTGTATTCCCTGCTGCAATCCTTGTGCAATGGCTTTTTCTAAGCCTTTTTTTATTCCAGCCTCAATTTCAGAATTCCTGTCACGACGGGCTATATCGATTGAATTCTGAATCCACCAGTTGCGTTCATCTTCACTTATCGTGTTCAGTGCTGCGTTTGCCTCTTTTGTGCCTTGAGTGAACATCGCTTTGAACGACGGGTCGCACCGTGGGTTCAATAATGCTGTCGGGCTTGGTCGTAAAGATTTTGTCATAAAAAATACCTCCTGATTTCTGTTTATTCTTTTCTTCCCTTACACCTATATATAGGCAAAATTTTTGCAGTTTCGGCAACGCAAAGGAAAAATTCTTTAAAAAAGATAATTGACAGGCGAATTTAAATGAGATATCTTAGAAATAAGGAGTGTGATATGGCTACTATAAAAGATGGAATTGGCGCGGCTACTAAAGAACTGGGCGCATTCAGAAAATTTATTTCACGCGGAAATGTTGTTGACATGGCTGTGGGCGTTATTATTGGTGGTGCTTTCGGTAAAATTGTCACAAGTTTGGTGAATGATATTGTTATGCCTCTTATCGGTATTGCATTGGGAAAGCTTAATTTTGCGGAATTAAGTGTTAAAATCGGCGAATCAGAAATTAAATATGGAAATTTTATTCAAACTGTCGTTGATTTTATTATTGTTGCATTCTGTATTTTCCTTGTAATCCAGATTTTTGAGAAATTCAAAAAGAAGGAAGCTGCAAAGCCTGAAGAGCCTCCTGCAATCGTCAAGTCAGATGAAGCTATTCTGCTTGAAGAAATCCGGGACTTGCTTAAAAATAACTAATGCATTTGTTGATGGCGGAAGAAAACAGTCTTTCGCCTTTTTTGTTTAGTTTTTTATTTGTACTTTTCCGTTCGTTGCATCGAAAATCTTTTTGCTGAATGGGTCAAAGTCAGTTTGCGCAATTTGCCCCTTGATTGTGATTGCTTCGCCAAAATCTTCCGCCACATCGTAGAGATTAAAATTCTCGAAAACCTTCTTCACGACCTGATATTGCTGATAATCGCAAACGAGGGAAAAATCGCTTTTTTCGACGAGTTCTTCAAATTCCGCCACGGCAAGCACATTCTTCACGCCGTTTCCGTAGGCATGAACCAAGCCGCCCGTGCCGAGAAGCGTTCCGCCGAACCACCGCGTAATCGTAACGAGAAGATTCGTTGCCCCGCTGCCTTTCAAAACATCGAGCATAGGCCTGCCCGCAGTTCCGCTCGGCTCGCCGTCGTCGCTCATTCCCATGATTTCGGCGTTTTTTCCGCAGATGAACGCGTGGCAGACATGCGTTGCGTCGGGATATTTTTGCTTCTGCGCCTTGATTTTTTCACGCACCTGTGCCTGAGAGGAAATCAAGAACAATTCCGCCAAAAATCGAGACCCTTTGATTGTTTCTTCGCACGACGCGTAGTGTGTTGGTATTTTCATTTTTTTAATTCCTCACAGAGCTTGGGAGTGCACAGAGAGATTTCTTTCAAGGTCTATTCTCTGTGTTCTCCGTGTGCTCTGTGAGGGGTAAAATTGTTTTTGTTTGTTCTTCGTACAGCACGGGAACGGTCAGGTAGATTCGCACGAGCGCGGTGTAAAAATTGACGAAATAGGCGATGTCGATGAGGAAAACAAGCACTGAAAGCCCGGAATGTTTTTCTTCGGGGAAAAAATTGACGATGAGTGCAAGCAGAATCGCGACGGAGAGTTGCTTTCCGCCTGCACGGAGCGCAAAGATAATGAGACGAAAGACTTGCCCCTGCATGAATTCTGCGCTTTTTCTGAAAACGGCGAGCACTTTCAACGAAGGATTGTCAAAATGCAAGTGAAAAACGAACACAAAGCGAATGAGCACGAAAAGCGAAAGCGCGAGGAGAATGAGCAAAAACAGCGCGAGAAAAAGAAGCGTGTCCGTTGCGAGCGAGGAAAGCTGCTCTGAGTTTTCGGCGACATTCTGCAAAGTTTCGATGCTTGGGGCTTCAAACGAAAAATCGGGCTTGATTTTAAGAAAAACGAATTTCGCGGCGAATCGGGCAACCACGGCGAGCAAAGAAATGAGCGCACCGAACGCGACGATGACCTTGCCAGCGGGATTGAAGCATTTGAAGCCGATGAAGATGTAGCCGAGATTCGTGTTTTTGCGCCGCGTCATCTGCAAGAGCATGACCGCAAAGCCGAACTGAAAGGTGAGCCACGCACAAATCGCAACGAAGGCAAGAAAGAAAGTCGCCGCTTTTATGGTGAGCATATTCGCATCGTTTTGGACAAGACGCATAACAGGCGAAAGAATCACGAATGAAACGAGCGTGTCCAAAATTGACATGAAAAACAGCGCGTACATGATTTTGCCGATGTATTGAGAAGTAATCTGATTCAGTTTAACCATGAGCCGTTTGGTGTCCAGTGGCGAAATTTTCTTTTCTTCCATTCTTTAAAAATCCTCTGCGCTTGTTTGTTCTGCTTCAAAAGGAAGCTGCCTGATTCCCAGTTCTTTTGCATTCTTTGCCGAAATTGCCTTTCCACCGCGTTTTTCCAAAGATTTTCGGGCATCGCGAGCAACTTCCGCCCCCGAAACGGCAATTTGTGCGCTTTGGGCAAGATTCTCTGGATTCTCATTCTGTGAAAGTTCCGTTGCTGAGGCTTCGGCGAGCATGTTCAGAATCAGCTCGATGTTCGTCATGTTGTCGCGCAGATTTTCTTTTTTGAGACTTTTGAATTCCTTGTATTCTTTTGTGGACATGTCCGCCCAAGTTCGGTACATCAAATCCGTGAGAAGCGCGTATTCCTTGCCTTTTTTTACGCCAGACTTGTCCCATTCGTCGGTCAGAGCTTTGCGCACTTCGATAGATTTTATCCGCTGATTTATCCAGTTTTCGCTGTAGCCAAGATTTCGGTAATTCTGAATCGCGCGGTCAATCGAAAGTTCGGGGTCTACTGCTTCGTCAAGAATTTCACTTCCCACCTTTGCAAGCCACATTTTGAACGGCTCGGCTTTTTTGCTCGGCACGGATTGGATAATTCTCAGCAAGGCTTCGACATGTGCCGCATCGGTCTCGCGCATTTTTCCGTCTGGAGCTTGCATTTTGAACTGTCGACAAATTGTCGACAGTTCAATTCCATCTTCTGAATGAACGCGCTTCTTCATTTTGAACCAGTAATCACGCGGATTCACGCTGTCCGTAAGCACGGCAATCACATCGACGACCGAAAAATACCACTTTTCTTCTTCGGAATTCCACACCGAGCGGATTTTGCTGTTGTCGAAAATCTGAAGTTTGTTTTGAATTTCTGTCGTATTGCCCATCTACAACCCCAACTCCAATTGCGCGCCGTCCACCTGAATGCTCTCGACTTCATGCGTGCTCAACCGCACGCCGAGCGTTTTCAAGCCTTTTTCCTCAAAATCCTGCGCTTTGAACTTTTCTTCGAGGATTTTTACGCGCGGTTTTTTGGCGTAGTGCAGGGTGAAGGTGAATTTTTCTCGCGTATCGATGTGAAGCACTTCCATGCCGTCGGGGGCGAGGAAATAATCCCTGTTCATAATCCAGCTGGGGATTCGGCAGCGTTTGATTGAGGCATAGCCAGTCTCCGGGTCTTTAAAAATCACCGTGAAAAGCTGCTTCGGCAGTTTTTCCTTGTCGGCGAGCGCACAGAACCACATTCCCTTGTCGATGAAGAGCTTGTCGGGCACATCGGTAATCGTGTACATGCCGTTCCGCCGCACATAGATAATTCGGTCGTAGGGCGAGACTTTCATCAGCTCCGAGCCGCCCGAAACGCTGATTCCGAGGTAGCCTTTTTCGTCGTAGCGGAGCGAAAGGTCTTGCCGAGCGACTTCTTTTACATCGGTCGCGCTGAATTTTGCGACGGTGGTGTTGCGTTTTAAAAGCTCTGGGGCGATTTTCTTGAATTTATCCAGCATTCCGTCCAAATACTCAATGGCACAGCCAGTCAAATCCTTTAAGCGGCGGTTGATTTCTTTGAGGCGGTCTTTGATTGCCTTCACTTGGTCGCGGTTTTTCTGAATGTCGAAGAGCGAGATTCGCCGAATAGGAATCTGAAGCAAATGCTCCACATCATCATCGCTCACTTCTCGGACAAGCTCGTCCTTAAACGGCTTGAATCCGTCTTTTACGGCTTTCGCGACAGTTTCGGCAGTTCGCTTGTTTTCGATTTCCTTGTAAATGCGCTCCTCAACGAAGATTCGCTCCAAAGTGCGCAAATGCAGTTCTTCGGTAAGCTTTCGTTTTTCAAATTCAAGCTCGTCCTTGATGATTGCGGTGAGTTTCTGAGCGTAATATTTGATGATTTCGGTCGCCGTCATCGTAACGGGCATATTGTCCTTGATGACAAGCATTGAGCAGGCAATCGTTTTTTCGCAGTCTGTGTAGGCATAGAGCGCGTCAATCACATCTTTTGAATACACGCCGCGCGGAAGTTTGATTTCGATGTTGCAGTGGTCGGTTGTAAAATTGTCAACGGAACTGATTTTGATTTTTCCTGCCTTGTACGCAGAATCGATTGATTCCAAAAGCCCCTTTGCGTTCGTATCCAGCGGAAGCTCGGTGATGATGATTCGTTTTTCGTCCGAAGTGTCGAATTTCGCCCGCGTGATGATTTTTCCGTTCCCGTCATTGTAATTGGAGACATCAATCAGCCCGCCCGTCGAAACATCGGGGAGAATCTTGAATTTCTCGCCCTTCAGGCATTTTATCTCGGCTTCCAAGACTTCTTTTAAATTGTACGGCAGAATTTTCGTGCTCATGCCGACAGCGATTCCCTCCGCACCAATCAGAAGCGTAACCGGCAGTTTTGAGCGGTACACCTCCGGTTCCAAATCGCGCCCGTCATAATTCGGAACATAGTGCGTGATTTCCTTGTTCGTGACCAAAAATTCCTTTGCGAGCGGATGCACGCGACACTCAATGTAACGCCCCGCGGAAGCACCGTCACCCGTGTACTTGTTGCCGAAGTTTCCCTGCTTTTCGATGAAAATCTCTTTGTTCGCAAGATTGACCAACGCCCCGTAAATTGAAGCGTCCCCGTGCGGGTGATATTTCATCGTGCGCCCAACGACAAACTGAACCTTTTGGAAAAGCCCGTCGTTCACCTCAAACAGCGTGTGCATAATGCGCCGCTGAACAGGCTTAAGCCCGTCCTCCAAGTCCGGAATCGCCCTGTCGCGAATAACATAAGACGCATACTCAATGAAGTTTTTGTCGAATAAGTTTTTTACAAATGCCATAATTCTATCCCTTTTATGCAGAAGGGGAAAGTCTCCCCCTCGCTACAACCGCCTACGGCGTTTTTCGCTACCCTCTCTGCGGGGAGTTCCCCGCAACGCCCCCGAAAAAGATTTATCCCTTAAAAACAGAAGTTCTGTGATATTCTAAGTATTCAATTCGTTTATCATCAATAGGAAGCATCTGATAGTATGAATTATTCACGACACCTAGTCTCTCATAGTTTTTATTTGAAATCCAATTTGATAGAATCATGTGTTTGTCATTTGTAAATGTGATAAAGCCTTTATCAAAGAGTTTATCATAGAGTGGAGATAACATAAATCCATTTTTTGGGTCAATTTTTTCTTTTTCATTTGAAACTGCCCATGGCTTTATGTGGCTTGCGATAAGCAATTTTTCTTCGGTACACATAGTAATTGGACAAAAAGGGCATTCTTCCAAAAGTTTATCCCGAAACTTTCCTTGACCTTGCCGAGCGTTATTCGATTCTTCCGAAAGTTTTTGATTTTTTCGTTCTTCGACAACCTCACCATTTTCGTCCAAAGTTTTCTTTCCATAGTTGAAAACAAGCGGTCCGTTTTTCTTTTCGGCTATTGCGTCAAAATCAACAAAAAGTTTCCAATAAAAAACAATCTCATTGTTTGGGCGAACTAGCATCATCGAAGAAATATAACTAATCAGTGGCAATGCTAAAGTGCGAATGATTTTATATCCGTCATCAGTCGAGTTTACATAACCACGCGGGCCTCTTATCTGAGTTTGGTCATTTGCTTCAAACCAAATAATATCATCGAGATTGTTTACAAGTACCACGCGTTCATTCCACAAATCCTTAAAAGTATTTTTTCCAACATAATTTTGAGATGGAGAGAAATACTCCGATTTGACCGCAGTTAAATAATCAAGCAAATCTTTCTTTAACATAAAACATTTTGCCGAGAAACCTTCACTTCCAAAGAAATTTCTCATCGCTTCTTTTGAGCCTATATACAGTTTTGCTTCGCCGTGACCTGTTCCTAGTTGATTTTTATTTACAACAAAACAATCAGGAACGGTTATAACAGAATCATAAATTTCTTTAACATCCCAATTTTCATCTAGAATTTTCATTTTAGTTTACCTCGTCAGATTTTAATGCAGGGTATGATTCAAAAATTTTATTCATAATATGAATCAGAACATCCACAACAATGGAATTCCCCGCCTGTTGATACGCAGAAGTGTCTGATACGGGAATAACAAAAGTATCGCTGAACCCCATAAGTCTAAAGCATTCGCGTGGGGTCAGTTTTCGCAATCTTCCGTCAGTTGTTACATAATTATCAACCCCTGCACGGTGCATTTTATGCATTGTGGTAAGAAGGGGGCGGGCGACTTCCAAGTCTGTTTTCGGTTTTGAATAGAAATTTTTTGTGCCTGTTGCCAAAACATATTTTCGCACTTTTTCAGACAGAAAGTATTTTTTCAAATCGACTTTAATTTTTTGTTTTGCCTCTTCTTCGCTTTGGAATACAAAATCACCATGCCAATTGAACTGTTGATTTTTCTTTTGGCACAATTGAATTTCGCCGTCAATCTGAGTATAGCGTTTTGTAAGATTTTTTTCGTCCGTTACAAAATCAACACCTTTTTCGGGAAGAAAATAACCACCTGGAGCGTTATCAATTAAGAAATCCTGCATTTTCTTTTCAAGTTTTATAGGCTGTGGAAATTCAAATTCTTTTTCAAGTTTAAAATCGTTTCTGAATCCAACAACAAAAACTCGTTCACGATTTTGTGGAATTCCATAATCTTTTGCATTGAGAACCTTGTACTTCCAATTATAATTCAAATCAGTAAAAACTTTTGAGACTGTTTCCCAAGTTTTTCCGTTGTCGTTGCTCAAAAGTGCTTTTACATTTTCATAAATAAAAACTTTTGGGCGAATTTCCTTTACAAGACGAGCGTATTCATAAAAAAGAGTGCCACGCGTGTCTGCAAGCCCTCTCTGCTTGCCCACTAAACTGAATGACTGGCAAGGACTTCCGCCAACAAATAAATCAACCTCATCTTTATATTGGTTGCCGTCCAAAAATGAAACATTCCAATGGAAATTGCTTTCATCAAGTTTGTAGTTCGCCATATAGGTTTTCTTTACTTTATTGCTCTCGTTCTTGCCTTTGTAGAGCGAATCCACAAACTTTTTCTTTTCTTCATAAGAATCAATTTTTGAAAGTTCTTTTAAAATACGAAAAGAATTAATTTTTTCATGCAACATTCCTGTTCGCTGGCAAATATCTTTGATTTTTCGTTTTATTTTGTTTTCACTGGAATTTTCAAGATTCATGCCCTTATAGGTTACAAGCTCCTCATTTGTTTTTGCAAGAATCAATGTCAATTCATCTTTGTACAGTTTATCTTCTTCATCTTGAACTTCAATTTTTTCAATTTCTTTCGTCAATTCTGAGAGTTCTTTTTCAATCTCTGAAATATCTTCAGGAATTTTTTTTGAGAGAATATCGACATCACCATTGTCACAAGCAAAGACTATTTTGTGAGAAAGATTCATTCTGTCTAGTGCGTGTTCAATAGCACCAATGCCACTAAAAACGGTAGCAAGCTTTAATTCTTGTTTCATATAACAACTATACAATTTATAAGATAATTATACAAGGTGTTGTGTAATTATTTCTCCTTGTGAAGTCACAATTTGTGATTTCACCGTCTACGCATCTATTTCGCTGTTACTCAGCAGGTTGTTCTCAATGAACTTCCTTCGCTCTGGCGTGTTTTTGCCCATGTAGAACGCGAGGAGCTGCGGGATGATTTTGAGCTGGCTGATTTCAACGGGGGTGAGGCGAATCGTGTCGGGGGCGATGAATTGCTTGAATTCGCTCGGATTGATTTCGCCCAGACCTTTGAATCGGCTCGTTTCGCACGATTTGCCGAGTTTTGCCTGTGCCTTGTCGCGCTCGTCCTCGGAGTAGCAATAGATGTTTTCTTTTTTGTTTCGCACGCGGAACAGCGGGGTCTCAAGAATATAAATGCGCCCGCTCGTGACCAATTCCTCAAAATAACCCAAGAAGAAAGTGAGCACGAGGTTTCTGATGTGGAAGCCGTCGTTATCGGCATCGGTTGCGATGACGATTTTTGAGTATTTAAGGTCTTCCACGGAATTTTCGATTCCCAGAGCCATCATCAGCTGGTGAAGCTCGTCGTTCTTGTAGATGTCGGTCTGGCGTTTTCCGTACATGTTCTCAGGTTTTCCTCGCAGGGAGAAAATTGCCTGATAATCTGCGTTCCGTGAGTGGGTCATAACGCCTGAAGCAGACTGTCCCTCGGTGATGAAAATCATGGAATTCTCGCCTTTTGCTCCGTCTTTCAGGTGGAAACGGCAATCATCGAGCTTGGGAATTCGGATGCTCATCTTTTTGGCGGCTTCCTTCATCTGCTTTTTTACGCTCGATAGCTCTGTGCGGAGTTTTTCGTTTGCCTCGATTTTGGCTTTGAGCCGTTCTGCCGCCTTCGGGTTCTTGTGAAGCCAGTTGTCAAGACCTGACTGCACTTCCGCCACTATCCACGCGCGGATGTCGGTGTTGCCGAGCTTGTTTTTGGTCTGGCTTTCAAACAGTGGGTCTTTCACTTTGACCAAAACCGCCGCCGTGATTCCCTCGCGGATGTCCTCTGATTTGTACGCTGACTGGAAGAAGTCGTTCACGCCCTTGATGAAGCCTTCTTTGAATGCGTTTAAGTGCGTGCCACCGTCAGAAGTGTACTGTCCGTTTACGAATGAGAAATAATTTTCGCCGTACGAGTTTGTGTGCGTGAACGCGAATTGCAGGTGCTCGCCCGTGTAGCTTCCGATGGGGTAGATGGTTTCTGATTCAAGTTCTTTCGTGAGAAGGTCTAAAAGTCCGTTCTGACTTGCGAATTCCGTGCCGTTCAAGCGGAGCGTAAGACCACTGTTCAAATAAGCGTAGTTCCACATGCGTTTTTCGACGAATTCCATGTTGAACGAATATTTTCCGAAAATCTTTTCGTCCGGAACGAATTCAAAGTAAGTGCCGTTCTTTGTGCCGGGCTTTACCGCGCCCGATTTGTTCGTCTGGAGTTTTCCTTCGGCAAAAACTGCCTCCACGCATTTTCCGTCACGGATGGAGATGACGCGGAAATATGAGGAAAGTGCGTTCACGGCTTTTGTGCCCACGCCGTTCATGCCGACCGAAAACTGGAACACATCGTCGTTGTATTTTCCGCCCGTGTTGATTTCGGACACGCATTCCACGACCTTTCCGAGCGGAATTCCGCGCCCGTAGTCGCGCACTTTCACGCGGTTTTCTTTGATTTCGACATCGATTCTCGTTCCGAAGCCCATGATGAATTCGTCGATTGAGTTGTCGATGATTTCTTTGAGAAGAATGTAAATGCCGTCGTTCTGATTCGAGCCGTCGCCGAGCCGCCCGATGTACATTCCTGAACGCAAGCGGATATGCTCCAGCGCGTCCAAGTGGCGGATTTTGTCGTCGGAATAATCTGCGGCAGTGACTTCTTTTTTTGCCACGCCCGCGTTCGGGTCAGCCTTTTTTGCCGCCGCAAGTTTTTTTTCGGCTTCGGCTGTGGCTTTTTTGTCAGCCGCCCGCTCTTCTACGCTGCTTTTCGGGGGCTCGGCTTTTTTTGATTTTGCGACCGTCTTTGCGTTGTCCCACGCGCGGAAAGTTCCGTTTTCATCGATTCCCGCAGTGGGCTTTGCTTTTTTGGTCGTGCTTTTTGTGGCGGTGGTTGAGCTTGTCGAAACCACTTTTTTTTCAGACGATGATTTGGCGGTCGTTTTTTTGACCGCCTGAGATTCTTCTTTTTTAATTCCACCCATAGCATACAATTATACACTATTTTTCTTGATTTGAAAATAGTTTTTTTATCGCACAGAATCCATGAATATGCTATAATAAAAAAATGCAAGGCAGATTTTTTGGCAGGGCAGTGCTGTCACATAATCCGTATTTCATTTTTAAAAATAAATTCCCGCTTCTCTCGTTTATTGTTTCACGCATTGTCACAATGGTTGTCATCCTTTTTATTTTGGGCTGGGCCTTGTTCGCGCTGATGGCGCTTGCTCCTGGTGACATCGTTGACCAAATGATGCAACAGCAGCTTATGAGTCAGACTGAAGCTGGCGGGGGCGGGGCAGAACGGGACAACGCGTTTTCCGAAGAGCAACTTGCCAAAATGAGGGCGGAAATGGGGTTGGACAAGCCATTTACCGTGCAGTATTTTCGTTGGCTCAATCGTGTGCTTGTTCACCATGATTTAGGCGTTTCGCTCATTTCAAAGGCCCCCGTTTCGTTTTTGATAAAAAGTCGAATCGTCAATTCTCTTGTTTTAAATTTCATTTCTCTTGTGTTTATCACGATTTTTTCATTTTTGCTAGGTGTGTATTTTTCGAGCAAAGCGGGGACGCGCACTGACATCGCCGCCACTTTTTTTGCTTTGTTTTTCCATGCTTTTCCCGGAATCTTGCTTTTGATTTTGCTCCAGTTGTTCGCTTCGGTTACGGGGCTGTTTCCTGTTACGGCGTATCCTGATTTTCCGATTTCAGAAAACCCGATAAAATTTATTTTCAGCTACAGTTACCACATTTTCCTGCCGCTCTTTGCTTCGTTTTTAGGCGGAATCGGTGGCACCATGCGGATGATTCGTTCAACCATGCTTGACCAAATGGGCATGCCGTATATCATGGCATTGCGTTCACGGGGAATTTCAGAACGGCGTGTTTATTTGCACCATGCTTTCAGAAACACGCTCAATCCATATATCACAGGGAGCGCGAACCTGCTCGCAAGCCTTTTTTCTGGCTCTCTTGTTTTGGAAATCATCTTTTCGTATCCTGGAATCGGGCGGCTTATGTATGACGCAGTAATGCAGCAGGATGTAAACCTTGTTTTAGCGAATAACATGTTCATTTCGGCACTCGTTCTTGCTGGTATGACAATCAGCGATATTTTGCTCGCTCTTGTTGACCCCCGAATTCGCTACGGAAAAGAAGGCTAAATCTCTGGCGGCAAGACAAATTGAAACAATTCTCGCTTTTTTGTACAATATCGATATGAAAAAATCATACATCGTTTCGTTCGTTTCTTTTGTGGTGATTGGGCTTGTGTTTTTTTCTTGTGCAACGCTCAAACAACTGGGATTGGCACCGTCGGTTTCTCTTGAAAAGGTTTCAATTGCTTCCCTTGATTTGGAGGGAATTACATTCAACTGCAATTACGCGGTTTCAAATCCGCTTCCGGTTGGCATATCCATTAAAAAGGTTGCCGCTGATGTTTTATACAATGAGAGCAAATTCACATCGCTTTCTGCTGATGAAGGTGTAAAACTTTCAGCAAGCGGCAAAAAATCCAACAAATTCAATTTTAAAATTCCGTATGAAACCATTCTCTCGCTGGCAAAAAAATCAAATGCCTCTTCAAGCAAGTACCTTCCATTTAAAATTAACGGTACGGCTTCGCTTGATTTGGGAAAGTCTACGATTGTTCAAGGGCTTGCTTCAAATCTTCCATTTTCGGTCTCGTTCAATGTTCCGATTTTTAAGCCTTCGTTCTCGCTCTCAAATCCAAAAGTCACGCTCCCAAGCCTTGATTCCCTCAAAAATGCCTTTGTTTCTGGTGGCATGAATGTCGTAAAGGCTGCGGCTCTTGCAGGTTCTATCGTGGCAGGAAAAGCGGTCGCAGAAAATGCATTTGACGGCGTAAACTTGGATATGGATGTACAGTTCAATTTGAATGTAGCCAATTCTGGTTCAGCCGCATGGAAATATGTTCTTAAAAACTGCTCGCTCAAAACATCTTCGGGGAGCGCAATCTCTCTTTCAGCCGCAAACAACGAGATTTCTTCTTCAAGTGGCACGATTCCTGTTACGGCAAAACTTAACACGCTGACAGCAGGAAAATTTATCGCGCAGATTCTGAACAAAAAAGGCGAAAATCCCGTGTTTTCATTCGACAGCGGACTTTCATTCCCAGAACTTTCTTATGCGCCCAATTTGCCGCTTTCATATTCAAAAGAAATTCCGATTGGAACATTTGGAGTAGGAAAGTAACAGTTGTCTCCGTTTTTAAATTTCTTCTATATGATAGATATAATCGAGCGTTCTAAGCGCTTCGATTATTTCTTTGTGCGTCTTGTATTTTTTGAGTTCTTCGCTTGAAATGGAAATTGCGATTGAATAGACGCTTAGCCCAGAGCCAGCATATGCGGGATTCATTTCGATTGCGTCTATTGCGAGCCCCAATTTTCTGATTGTGCTTACGAAATTCTGCAAGTTCAAGCTGTTTTTGAGTTCCAGGTGAATCTCAAAGTGATTCGAGCGGTTTTTGAGATAGAATTCGAGTGCGGGAAGTTTTGAAAGGCAGAAAAGCATGATGAAAAATGCGACAAGTGTGATGGTGTACAATCCTGCCCCGATTGCAAGCCCGATGATGCAGCTTCCCCAAAGAGCAACGGCGGTGGTAAGCCCCATGATTTGATTCCGTGAGCTAAAAAAGAGCGTGCGTGTGGCGATTCGTGCCGCAGAAACGATGGCAAGTGCGGAAAGAATAAAAAAATGCCCGTCAAAGACCGTGTTTAAATATAAGTCGATGAGCATGACGAGCGTGCTTGACAGTGTGACAATCATAAAAGTGCGAAATCCGGCCGAATGTCGTTTGCTTGAGCGTTCCCAGCCGATTAATGCCGAAAGAAAGGCCGAGATTAAAATCCGAAAAATGAATGCGTATGGCGAAAATTGAGACGCCCAATTTCCCAGTACCGATGCGATTGGATCTGTAATCATTTTTTTCTCCTTCTGATGACTTCTTTCATGTTCTGTTTTTGAATTTCACCCCAAAACGAAGTGTTGTGCTGTTCCGCTGCTTCTGTGAATGCTTCTTCGTCCTCGTTTATTGTGTGGACGGGAAGTTCTTTTTGGATTTTCTGAACGCGGTCAATCAACAGCTCCAGTTCAGTGCGTTTTTCACCTGAATTTGTGGTTTCGTTCACTTCGACCAAATCTTCGAGTTTCGTTGAGTATGATTTTGAAAGATAAAGCGAAAGTTTTGCACAGCCAGGCCCAATCAGCTCATAGAGCACGCTTGAAGCCAAAATAATCGTCTGAAGTGCGTTTCCTGTTTCGCCCTGCAATGTTCGTGCACCCAATGCCGCCAAGCCGATTGCAACCCCTGCCTGCGGAATCAAGGCAAGTCCCAGATAATTCCGTGTTTCCTTTGGCTTTTTTACAATAAGGCAGCCCAAAAATGCTCCGAGATATTTTCCAAAAATTCGGATAATGAAATAAAGAACGCCGATAAGAAGGAGCGGGGAGGAGCCGATGGAGCCGCTTGAATGGACAAGTGCTTTTAAATCGAAACTCATTCCTGAGCGGACGAAAAACATGAGCAAAAATGGTGGTGAAAAATAGTTGAGCTGTTTGAACAATTTGTCGTCATCGGTCAGGTTGATGTACACCGTTCCCATCGACATGCATCCGAGCAGGGGAGAAATTTCAAAAATCGCGCAAATGCCACAGAAAGCGAACAAAAGTGCGACCGAAATAATCAATCGGTTATCGCTGGAGCGTGTCTTTGGCTTCATCATCCATTGCATGACAAAACCAAAAAATGCTCCCAAAAGCAAAACGCCACAGTTGGTAAGAATCGGAGTCGCAATCCGCACGATGGAAAAAGCAGTGCCTGCGTATGAATTGAGCGCGACAGAAATGGCCACGCTGTATGCGACAAGTCCTACAATATCGTCAAGCGCGACCACTTGCAGAAGCGTTTCCACAAAATCGCCCTTTGCACCCGTCTGGCGGATTGTCATCATCGTGGAAGCGGGGGCGGTGGCAGAGGCGAGCGCGGCAAGCACAATAGAAAAGGCAAGGTTAAGCCGAAGAATAAAAAACGCAAGGATGAATACAAAAATCGATGCGAGCAATGCCTCAAAAAGCGTGATGACAACGACCTTTCCGCCGTTTTTTTTGAGCACATCAAGCCTAAAAAACTGCCCCGTTGAAAAAGCAATGAACGCAAGCGCAATGTCAGGCAAAAATTCCGTGCCAGCGATAATCGGTTGTGGCACGAGGTTTAAGCAGAACGGCCCGATGATGATTCCCGCGACAATGTATGCGGTAACATTTGGCAGTCGGAGTCGCTTCGTTACGCGCGTTGTCAAAAAGCCTGCGATGAGAATAATTGAAATCGAAATAATGGCCGCCGATACTGAAGAATCGTTCACGCCGCCATCATACAACAGTTGAATCATTACAATTATTCTACTATAAAACAAACAGTTTCGCTAGAAATTTCTCACAGAGCGCACGGAGAATAAAAAAATAAACCACAGATGTCACAGATGGCACAGATTAAAAATTCATAATCTGTGAAAATCTGTGTAATCTGTGGTTAAAATCCGCGTTTATCTGTGTGTATCCGCGTCTAAATTTACATTTTTGCGATTACAATCTTTTTGACTTCAAAGTTGTATTTGTGCTCGTTGATTGTGAATGAGAGCGTTTCGCCAACTTTGTGGTCGAGGATTGCGTTTCCGAATGGTGACATATATGAAATCACGCCGTCTTCTGGAGCTGATTCCCACGGTCCAAGAATCGTGTAGATTTCTTCTTTGCCAGAATCCTTGTTGAGGAGCGTAACCTTTGTACCGAACGAAACAAGCGATGTGGTTGCTGTGGTTGGGTCGAATACAACTGCGCGGGCAAGCTCTTCCTGGAGCCGTTTGAGGTCGTTTCCAAGCTTGTGCTGCGCTTCTTTTGCCGCAATGTACTCTGCGTTTTCCTTCAAGTCGCCCTTTTCCTTTGCTTCGGCAACTTCTTTTGCGATAGCAGGAATATCTTCGTTCTGCATTTTTTCGACAAGGTTGCGCTTTTCTTCGAGTTTTTTTGCGGTGACCAGCATGCCCTTTGGTGCAGAAGATTTTTCTTCTGTGGTATGGAACTTGTAGTCTGGGTATTTTTCGAGAATCTTGTTGCGGAGCTGTGTTTTGTAAACGCCAAGCTCTGGCTCGCGAATGTCATCAACGAGCGTGTACATGTGTCCCATCTGGTCGACATCGCATGAAAGCATGAATGTCGCGTACTTTCCGCTTTCAAAAAGCATTTTGCATGCGTTCTTGATGATTTTTTTGTTTTCGGTTGACTCAACATGGTTGTCGATTTCGCGGTAGCTCTGCGAGATGATGTTGACGATGGCAATGAGCTGCTTCTGGAGCGGAACAGCCGCTGCTTTGAACCATTCTTCTTCACTGCATTCATCGAACAAGAAGAGAATCACATCTCTGTATGCACGGTAATCATCGAATGAATCTGAGACAAGTTTCTGAACTTTATCTACATGGCCTGCATTGATGATGGCAGAAAGCACTTCTTTTTTGAGAATTGCAGGGAACATCTTGATGTATTCGTCTTCCCAGTTTGGAAGCAATTTGATTGATTCGAGGAATTTTGTGCGCAAATCGCCGCGTTTTGAGCCTTTGAGAATTGAGTACATTTCTTTGGGCGAGTCAAGCTCACCGTAGAACTGCGCGAATGTGTATTTGCACTGGAATGCAAGGCTTGGAATCTGCTGCGCGATTTCTTTGACAACGAGATATGACGCGATGACCTGCTCGTCAACTTCACTGAATGATTTGAGGTATCCCGTAAAGTAGCTGAACATATCCGCAAGAAGCTCGCTTTCTTTGTCTGTGGCATCATCTTCAACGAATTTGTACAGAATGTCGATTCGCGCGAAGAACTGCTTTTGTGCTTTGAATTCGTTTGAATATTTTTCTTCTGGGGTGATTGCCCGTTCACGAACGGTGTATTCGTTGATATTGTTTGGATTTACGCCAAATGTTGAGTCTGATTCGAGGACTTTCTTGGCACCACTGTTCCAGCTTGTCCATTCGCTTGTGGTAAGAATTGACGGAACAAGCTCTGCCTTGATTTTCTTGAAATCACAGCTGTTATCGAAACTCTTGATGATGGTTTTGAGTGCCCATTCTTTGTTTGTTTTGATTTCTTTTGCAAGATCTTCTTTGGTTTTAAACTGTGATGATTTTGAGCCGACCGTTGCTTTGATGACCCAGATATGGTCTTTTGAGAGCGGCTGCAAGGCACTTACTGCCATTTTGAGAGAAATTTCTTTTTTGCCGCTCTTTCCGAAGTTGATGGTGAGCGAATCGTTTTCAACCTTAAGAATGACACCAACGCCCCATGTGCGATGGTAGACGAATGCGCGCGCATCGAACGCAATGTGCTTTTCAAAGTCAGAGATAGCCTCAAACACATTTCGGTAGTTCTGCGTAAGGTCTGATGAGCGGATGTATTCTTCGACATGGCTATGCTTTGCGTATTTCTGCGTGTAGCACTCGGCGATTTCTCGGCGTGCCCACTGATCTTTTGGATCGATTGAGAGATTGAGCTTTAAGATGTCGATTGCCGTGTCCCATTTGCTGTTAGTTTTGTAGTAATTGTATAATTCCTGCATCATCAGTGCTGATTTGTCAGCATTGATTGACTTGGCGATTTTGCGCTGAACCAAAAGGAAAAAGTCGATTTCTTCTGGAATTGTTGCGACAAGTTTAGACCAAATTTCCTGTGCGGAATTGATGTTTTTGTTGTTGACGAAGCGGAGCAATGCCTTTTTGTAGAATTCGTTTGCCTTTTCAGCGTCTCCTGAAGCCGCATAGTGATCAGCGAGTTTTTTTGCGATTTCTGCCTCTGAAAAATCAACTTTGATGATTTTTTCGTATACATTCCAAACTTCAGAATTTCCCGTCTGGTCGTAATTGGCTGCCAATGTGCGCAACGCGAATCTGTTTGATGCGTCTGATTCAAGAATCGTTTTGCACATGTAGACGACGATAGGCTCCTTGTGGTTGTTCTGGAAAATGTCAACGAGCGTTTCAAGAGATGAATTATCCAAAGAACCGTTTTTGAGATTGAGCATTCCTGAGATGTACAGTGCCGTAATGCTGTCTCGTGTGTGTGAAAGTTGCTCGTCACAGATGCTCTTGATTTCATCGCCACAGTTTTCTGATTCAGCCCGTTCGACGATTGAGGTAAGCTCAACCAAGTTATTCTTTGAATAGTTGCTGATTGTAGCACGCGTCCATGTGTCTTCCTTCAATTTCGCCTGAACCAAATCCACCAGCTCTTTTGACATAGTTTACTCCTGTTTCTAAAGAAATCCTGATTATGTGAATACAAATTTACTTTGTATACATTCGATATATATTTTCATCATGCACACGAATTTGAAGAAGGCATTCGTTGATTTTGCTGCTTCCTTCGTTTGAATGTGCATAATGGTCAATCAGCCAAAAATACATGTTTATCAGTTTGGGAATCAAAATCTTTGAATCGTTTGACGGATCTTTGATTTCGTTTTCCTTCGCAAAAATTTCCTGCCGTAAGCGTGCTGCTTCTTGCACCCGAAGTTCCCGTTTTACATTGAAAACGCCGTATAAAACCCCGTACACAGGAATCCATTCTTGCAACGCACTGCCGCTGTATCCCTTTTCTTTTACCTGACGAATCAAGCAGCAGATAAGCTCTGAGTCCAAAAAGTCTATTTCGACTCGCTGGGCATCGATAAAAAATGCCTCGCGGAACAGTACTTTTGCGTTTTTATCTTCGCCACAGAGCGCAAAGCAGTCTGCCATTTCGGCAAGGACTGGTGCCGATTGGGAAGAAAGCCGGTATGCTTCGGTCAGCAAGTTGAGTGCCGACTCGTATTCGCCGAGCTTTTTTAAGCACAAGCCTTTTTTGCGGCATAACTCTGCCCGCTGTACTCCCGTTCCTTCAAATTTGAGGGAGTCGTACGCATGCAAGGCAAGGGTAAAGATGCCTTTTTGCATGGGGTAGAGCACTTTTTTACTGAAATTCTTTTGCAATTCGTAGTCTTGCCGAAACGACTTCCAGCGGGCGATAAGTGCCTCGCCCTGCTCATACGGATCGAATTTTGAAATCCGGGTGATAAAATCGGCCCAGTATGAGCAGCACCAATGGGCAAAATTTATCTCAGAATTTGCGAAATTGTATTCGAGCAACTGAGAAAGAATTTCCCGTGCCTGTGAGGGTACCCCTTCTTCAATGAGTTTGTATACCTTGCATAGTTCTTCATCATCCGCGATACCCATAACCTGCACTATAATTATTATAAAAATGGAGATTTTAGTCAATAAGTCTATAAAATTTTTTAAAAGTGGGGTAGAGTTTATAAAGTATTTTTAAGATTGTGTCAAGGGGTTGAAGTTAGAAAATGAGAAGTGAACTGCGTTTCTGTTTCCTGTCTTCTCTCTTCTTCCTTTACAATTCGCTTGCTTTCTGATAATATAGTAGAATAATGGAAAAAACATTGTTGGCGCCGTCTTTGCTTTCGGCGGATTTTTCAGATTTGGCTAGCGCAATAAAAAAAATAGAAACCGAAGGCGGCTCAATCGTCCATATCGATGTCATGGATGGTGCTTTTGTGCCGCAAATCAGCTATGGTCAGCCAATCATAAAATCGCTTCGTAAACTCACTGCATTGCCGTTTGATGTTCACCTTATGGTCGAAAAGCCTGAGCTTATGGTTGATTCCTTTGCGGAAAGCGGCGCGGATTGGATTACATTCCATTATGAAGCCACCACGCACATCGACCGTCTTATTCATCATATTCACGATTTGGGCAAAAAATGTGGCATTTCAATCGTTCCTTCCACGCCCGTTTCTTTTTTGAACGAAGTCTTGCATTTGGTTGATTTGGTTCTTGTGATGAGCGTTAATCCTGGCTATGGCGGGCAGAGCTTTATTCCGTATTCGCTTGCAAAAATCACCGAACTCAAAAAAATCCGTCAGGAGCGCGGCCTTTCTTTTAAAATCTCTGTTGACGGCGGCGTAAACGAAAAGAATTTTTCCGAAATCGCGCAGGCTGGAGCTGACATCCTTGTCTCTGGCTCTTCGTTTTTCAACGGAAAGCTAAAAAATCTATCACACATCGGAGAAGTCTGTTGAGCAAAAAACTGCTTGTCGTAGGTGCTTTTTTTTCACTTTTCTCTTGGTTTGCCTTTGCTCAAAAACTGGCGGCTCCCAAACTTTCTGCCACAGAAAGCGCAAATCTTAAGCAGGGTGCTGATGCCTACAAAAACGAAGACTGGACGAGTGCGATTTTCTTTTTGCGAAAGGCTGTTTCTGCGCCCGGAAGCACAAACGACGAAACCTACTTTATGCTCATCAAAAGCGAGATTTATGCTGGCGAATATCGTCAGGCACAGAATGATTGCGAAAAATTCATGGAGCGATTTGCGGCGAGCCCGTATTTGGAATATGTCCAGTATCAGAACGGCAGGTTGCTGCATCTTCTTGCCCGAAACGAAGACGCGATTCTTTCTTTGAGCGATTTTTGCCATCAGAATGCAGAGAGCGAACTGTATCCGCTCGCTCTCTTTTGGATTGCAGAAAGTTTTTACGATGAATACAATTTTGAGAGTGCGCGTGGATTATATGAGCGTGTTGTTACTGATTTTTCTGCATGCGAAAAGGCTCCCAATGCGCAGTACAAGCTTGATTTGATTGAACGCCGTGCCAGAGAGGAAAAACTTCTCTACCTTCTCAAAGTAATTGGCGAAGAAAATCTTTCTACCCGCGAAGAATATGAGAGACAGCTGCGGATTTATGCCCTTGAAGACGATCGGGGCATTAAAAAATCATTAATCGATGCAGAAGCACGGATTGCGGAATTGGAAGCCCTGCTTGAAGGCGGCGGTTATCCCGTTGAAAGCACAGAAATTGCCGTTGCGGAAGAAGCTCCCGTCCAACAGCAGGTGGAATCCGCGCCAGTCGCGCAGGAGCCTGCTCCACCTACTCCCGCCGTTGCCGAAAAGCCAGCATCGTCTGGTGTAAGCACGCCCGAAAATCCCAAGCAGACGGCCGTACAAATCATTCAGAATGTAAACGAAACATCAATCCGCGTTAAGCAAAATGCAAGCGGGCAGGGAACATCTGCTGTTAAAAATACTGGTGAGTCTTCAAAAGAGGCTGAAATTCAAGCCTTAAAACGAAAGGCAAAGCAACTGCAATATCTTTTGGAAGATCAAGATGAGGGGGATTCAAAATGAAAAAATGGTTTGCCTTTATATTCGCGTTTCTGTTTCCGTTGGCTTTTTTTGCTGCGAGAGAAGCAGACTCTGGTGTAACGCTGTTGCATGACGGAGCTATCGGGGTCGATTATCAGAATCAAAAATATTACGAATTTGACGGTGAATTCTTTCGGATTGAATTGTTTGCAAAAACGGGCACCTTCAACATCTTTTGCAAGCCGAACGATGGCAAAGAATGTGCTTTGCTTTCCACCGTTGATTTCTTTTCTTCAAGCAATTTCCTCATGAAGTTGGACGGCACTGTATACAATCTGTGCAATTCAAGCTTTGTTCAGCGGGAAGTGAGAAGCCTTGAAAATGGAGCGCAGCTTGTCTTTCAGTTTGTGAATGAGTTGCGTCTTGTCGTTGATTTTTCATATATTGCAAGCCGTGAAGATGAGGCAGAAGATATAATCCAAGTCAAATTATACACCATAAATTTAGGCACAAAAACGCATCGTGTCGATTTAAAAGCGATTTTTGATACCGTCTGTGGTGAAAATACTTCCATTCATTTCACAACCGACCGCAATAAAAAGATTCGCAATGAAACGAGTTTTTCTGCTTCAGAAATCGAAAATGAGCGGGCTTTCTTGTCATCAAACGAAAAGGTTTCTTTCCAGTTTGTGCTTGACGGGGCAAATGTTTCTCCTGTCGAAAAGGTCACGATTGCAAACATAAATCGATTGCATAAAATGGAATGGGAAGCACTCATCAGAAAGGGTCGCGGATTTTCTGACATACACGGGTATGATGATTCAGGGATTATGATTGACTGGCCGGATTTTTCGCTTGCTCCTGATGAAAAGACCGAGTTTACATTCTATATTTCTGCTGCTGAAAATGGCAGTTCTCCGCGCGGGCTTGCCTATATTGACGGGCTACTTACTCATTCTCAAGAAAAGAAAGATGACGAGCCGATTCCAGCCCTTCCGCCTAAAAAAGAAAATTCTGACAAGCGCACTGATGTTGATTTCATCGTACCGCCGATTAAAGACTATCAGCTTGATCCCGAATACATACAGGGATTAATCGATCGTATTGATGCGTTGCAGTCTTCAAAAGATGTCAATAAGAACGAACTTAAAAAACTGAATGCGGAACTTGATGCGATTCTTGACAAACTGAGGCGGCAATAAACGATGAGTCGAGGAACTTTAGAGCGGGCACATTCGCTTTTACAACGCCGAAAATTTTCTCATGTTATTTCTCTGCTTGAATCTGGAGAAAATCCGGAAATTTACCGCGAAAGTTTCGATTATTTTATTACGGCAGGAATTGCGTGCCTTTATCTTGGCGATACGGGAAGCGCAGGGGCATATTTTCAGCGTGCGCGTCGAATTCGGCTGACGGACAGTACCTTGCTGTGTGCACAGGCAGTGCTTTTTTTGCGGCGCGGGGATACGGCACGGGCAATTGAGTATTATGTCGATGTGCTTGATGCCGAGCCTGACAATAAAATCGCACTTTCTGCAATGGAATTCATTCGCACGCGGGGCACCTACGATGAAGTAAATCGCGCAATTGATTCTGGCGAAATCGAAAAATTCTATCCCCCGTTAGGACCGAATCCAGATGTCATCAAGCGAATCTTTTTTTCTGCGCTCGCTGGCATCATTCTTGCGCTTTTGATTTTTAACATCGGAAAATTTTTCTCTGGAATCCAGAATTTCCATATTTCTTCATCAAAAGAACGCCCTGATTTGAGCGGGCTTTTCCTTACCGTTGATGACCTCAAAAACAGCCAGAAAAATAAATCGTCAGCAGGAACATATACATATTTTTTATCAGACGATGAAATCAAAAAATCGTATGGTCTGGTCAAAAAATACAGCACGGATTACAAAGAAAATGCCGCCAGAGTTGAAATCAATCGGCTTTTGCTTTCAAACGCGGACGAAAGCACGAAGGCAAATCTGCGGATTCTGCTCACTCATTTTGGGGAGCATACTTTTGACAGCCTTTCTGACACCGATGACAATATCGCGTACCGTGATGTTGCAAAAGAGCCAGATTTGTATCTTGGTTGTATCGTGTCTTGGTCAGGGCGGGTGTCGAACGGCATGAGCGAAGGAAATTCGTACCGATGTGATTTGCTTGTTGGCTATGAAAAAATGGAGCGGGTGGAAGGATTCGTTCCGCTTTTCTTTGAAGAAGCCCCGTATCCAGCGATTGATGTTGAGCGTGCCGTTACGGTACTCGGAAAAATCGAAGTCGAAAACGGAAAAATTTTGTTAAAAGGCAGGGCTATTTATCAGCCGATTAAACAAAATTAAAAAAAGTGTAAAAAAATGCAAAAAAATTCGGTTTGCGTTGCCGAAAATGCAAAAATTCTGCCTATATATAGGCGGGTGGGAAATAAAACAATTAAGGTGGTCTAAATGGCAGAAAAAACACAACAGACTCCGACTGACATGTCGGAAAAGCTAAAGGCTCTTGAAGCGGCCAGATTGCAGATTGAAAAGCAGTTTGGTACTGGTTCTTTGATTAAGCTTGGAGCTCAGACAGATTTGACAAGTGTCGATGTCATTCCGTCTGGCTCTATCTTACTCGATGAGGCGTTGGGCGTGGGCGGTTATCCGCGCGGTCGAATCATCGAAATGTACGGTCCAGAAAGCTCTGGTAAAACGACTTTGGCTCTTCATGCGGTCGCTGAAGCACAGAAAATGGGCGGAATCGCGGCATTCATCGATGCAGAGCACGCGCTTGACCCGGTGTACGCAAAAAACTTGGGCGTTGACATCGATAACTTATGGGTGTCTCAGCCTGATAACGGCGAGCAGGCACTTGAAATTACGGAAAATCTCGTGCGCTCAGGTGCGGTTGACATTATCGTCGTGGACTCGGTTGCAGCCCTCACTCCTCAAAAAGAAATCGAAGGCGACATGGGAGATGCGATGATGGGCTTGCAGGCTCGCCTTATGAGCCAGGCACTCCGAAAACTTACGGCAATCGTCGGAAAATCGAAGTGCATGATTATCTTCATCAACCAAATACGAATGAAAATCGGCATCATGTTCGGAAACCCAGAAACCACAACGGGCGGCAACGCATTGAAGTTCTATTCTTCCGTTCGTTTGGAAATTCGTAGAATCGAATCAATCGAAGAAAAAGGAAATGATGATGCGGTCGGAAACCGAGTGCGCGTCAAGGTCGTAAAGAACAAGGTTGCGCCTCCGTTCCGCAAGGTCGAGCTTGACATCTACTTTGGCAAGGGTATTTCTGCAACCGCTTCGCTTTTGGATTCAGCTGTCAAGCACGGAATCATCGATAAGCGCGGCGCATGGTACACCCGTGGTGAAGAAAAGGTCGGGCAGGGTAAGGAAAACGCAATCAACTTCCTCAACGAAAACCCCGACTACGCAAAGCAGATTGAGGCTCAGATTCGTAACGAAGTCTTCCCTGGTCAGATTTTGCGTACGCGAGAAGGAACTGCCGTTTATCCTGAGCAGGAAAAAGCGATAAACGACGCAAAAAAAGCAGCGGAAAAAGCCTCTAAAGAGGCCGCAAAGGAAGCAGAAAAAGCTGCCAAAAAATCAGCTGCTGACACGCCTGCTCCTGAGCCGGTCGTGCCTTCTGCACAAGACGCTTTGTTTTAAAATGTGACGCGGATGGCGTATACACGCAAACGCTCATCCGCGTTTATTTTGCATTCCGAAATTGAGGCTGTTATACTATCGCTATGGTTCGAAAATGTATTCTCGGTATCCTTGTTTTTCTATTTGTTATGCCTGTTTTTGCGCTCGGCGGGGCGATGGCGGAAAGTTCTTCGCCGCTCCATGTGATTCGCACAGAGTATTTTGACATCATTTTTGCCGAAGAAAGCCGTGAAACAGCCCGCAAAATCGAATCGGTCTGCGATGACTACTACCTTGAAATAACGAAGCTTCTTGAAACTGAAGCCTACCAA
The DNA here is from genome assembly GCA_017464425.1 of Treponema sp. Taxonomy (GTDB): domain Bacteria; phylum Spirochaetota; class Spirochaetia; order Treponematales; family Treponemataceae; genus Treponema_D. The sequence goes on along the minus strand of JAFUDX010000032.1, from coordinate 42,970 downwards.
CGATTCCCCGTAACGATTACGCGCTCGGTTGAAGTTTTGAACGCCTACTATGCGGCTATCCCGTACAACCGCATCGTTCTGTATGACACGCTTCCTGAAACGAGCCTTGATATGTATGAGGACACAATCGAGTCGGTGTTTTACCACGAGCTGACCCATGCCGTCACTTACAACATGAAGCCAAAGGCATTGCAAAAATTGTCGTTCATTTCCGATGCGATGAATCCCGCATGGGCTTCAATCACCACATTCTGGGCGGAGGGCGCGACGGTTTCTTTTGAAAGCAAAGGAAAGGGCGGCCGCTTGAACGACCCGTTTTCCACGCAGATGGTAAATCAGTCTGTTATCGAAAAGCGATTTCCTTCATGGCGCGATGTAACGGGGGCGAGAGACACCTATCCTGGTGGCACGGATGCCTACATGTTCGGGTCGATGTTTGCCGCGTATTTGCAAGAAACCTACGGAATGAGCAAGTACGCTGATTTTTGGAAAAATGCAGGTTCCACAGTCTCGCTTGCCTTTGTCGCAAAAGTGTTCAAAAAAACATACGGCATGAAAGTGGGCGACGCTTGGGACGATTTTGAAAAAACGCTTGCACTCGACCATGCTGAAAAATCAGCGGAAGTTCTCTCACACAAAAAGGCAAGAATCACGAGTTTTGACGCCTATTTTGATTCTGAGCAGGCTGAAGTTAAAATCGCGTATTTTGATACCGCTTCTTCTTCGCTCAGGCTTCTGACACTTGATACTGAGGGGAAAATCAAACAGAACAAAAAACTGCTTGCGATTACGGGAATTACGCGCGTTGTGTTCTCTCCCGATGGCAAAAAACTCGCGCTTAGTCGCACCATCGACAAAAAAAATTACAAGTGTGTGACGGCGGAATTCGACATCGAGAAAAAAAAGTATTCCGAGCACAAAGAAACGGGGAAACGGGAAGGCTATTTTAAAATCAACAGTGGAAATACTGAATTTGCTGACATTTTGATGAAAAATTATCTTGAAAAATCAGAAATTCCCTTCTCACCGATTGGAATTGACGAAAATCTGAATGCGACCATCGTAAAAAACGGCTTGAGTTGGCGCATCCGCTTTTTTGACGAAGAAAATACTCTTTTTGAATATGATTTTTCGGATACGGCGGGCAAAAATCTGATTCTTCATGAACTGCATAAAGTTTCCTGTGATTCTGAATCGATTTTGCTCTCGTTTTCGTGGGCAGAGCTTGGAATGGGCGGAAAAATGCTTTCGCGCACAGGGCTTTTAAAAATCAACCGCAAGTCAAAAGATGCCGTCTGCTTTTTGCAAAAAGAAAATGCGTTCGCTGGCGTGCTTGAAGCGATTCCAGAAAAAATTGAAGAAGATTCGTTTTTCTTTTATGTCCTTGCCGCTGAATACGAGCAAACTCCGCTCTATCGCGTTGAACTCAAAACGAGTGATTTTGAAAAAGTCCGATTGAAGGCGAGTAAGAAAACACAGATTAAAAAAGAAACCACAGATGAGAAAAAGAAACCACAGATTCCACAGATGGGTGGTAAAAACGATGTGTCATTGTCGGGCTCGACCCGACAATCTGAAAATTCCTCTGTGAGGAATTCATCTGCTCTTTCCTACAATCCGTTCCGCTATTATAAAAACGGTGTTTTTATTCCGCTAATTGGTGCGCTTCCAGTTTACAGCCATGACTTTGCCCTTAATGCAAGTTCTTCATGGGGACTTACATTTGTTTCCACAAATCCGTGGGGGGATAAACAGGTTTCTGTGTCAGCGGGATACAGCATTTTGTACAATCACTATGGTGCGCAGATTTCGCTTGGCACGAATCCGATTGTCGGCATTGCTCCGAGTGGCGATGATAGCTTCCAATACGCACTTACTGCTACCTGTATTTTTGACAAAGACGGTTTTATGCAGACTGCTGAAACGCTCCAGCTGACAAAAGTGCTCATGCGCGGACGGGTGACTTCGTTTTCTGCGGGCGTGCAGGGAAATTTCTTGTACGGCAGGCAGATTATTGATGAGGATATTTTTGCGGATAATACAGATGATTCCGTTGGTATGAGCGTTGATGCCCTTTCGTACTTGCTTTTTTCTACTATTCATAAGATTTCACCGAGCGTGTATAATTACGCGGGATTTTCGCTCCAACCGTTCGTGCTTGGCTCATATCGCGATTCTGAAAATCGTATCGAAGCAGAAAAGTATGTGAATGCGGGCGCAGTTTTGACACTCCGATTTCCGATTCTTGTGCCGTTTATCTTTAAGGCGACTTTGTTTCCATCGTCCAAATATGCCGCGAGCGGAAGCGTAAAGGCAATTCTGGCTGATTTTGAGATTCACAAGGGAATTCCCGCGCTTTCAGTTTTTATGCAGCGTGTTTTGATAAGCGCAAGCTATTCGGGAAAAATCTCGTATAATTATCGTGACTATGATGAATTGTGGAATATCTGTCACACGGGTGAAATTTTTAAAAATGTCGAAAAAGAAGATTATTCAGATGAAATTTCACTTGTCGCGGACTTGTATCTTTCTCCGAACACGGGAGCCCTTGCGGATGGTAACATTCAGTTTTCGCTCGGAACCGTTTTTGTGTATCGCCCACACCCAAAACTGAACGAAAATCGACTTGGCTATGGACTTACTTTTGGTCTGAATTACTGATTTTTCCCTCGCTCCATTTGAAGAAGCGCGGGGCTTTGAAGTCAATCCACCATTCGCCTTTGTAGAAGCCGTTGTCGTTTACAACGGGCGTGACGAATATGACTTTCGTGGGATTTTCGGTGTCGTACTCAAACACATTCGATTCCCACTGATTTTGATTTTCAATTCCTTTTGCGAGTTCAAAGCCCTGATAGCTTTCGCGCGGCGTGTACACGGAAAAACGGTATTTTCCGGGGCGAAGGTTTAAGTGCATCGCCATGCCGCCGTCAAGGTAGAGTTTGTTTTTGTAATGGTTCACCACATTCGGAATTGTCGCCCATTCATATGTCGCTTTGACCTTCGTTTTTGAAACATCGTTCCCGTTTTCATCCTCAATCCGCACAAAACAGCGAATGTAATTGAAGTCTGTCTTGTTTTCGCTTCGGTAGATGATGAGTTCCCACGGATTGTGCTTTATTTTTGTGAGCTCGGAATCAGCGGAGAGTGAGAAAAGCGAGAAAATCACGAACAGAACAGGAAGAACTTTCTTCATGGCGATTCTCTTTTATTGTATCAGCATACAGTCACCATACGAGAAAAAGTGATACTTTTCTTCGACGGCTTTCTGGTAGGCATTCAGAATGTGCTCCCTGCCTGCGAACGCGCTTACGAGCATAATCAGTGTGCTTTCGGGGGTGTGGAAATTCGTGAACATTTTGTTTACGCACTTGAAGCGGTAGCCGGGATACATGAAAATGTGCGTCGCGCTACTCCCGCCTTTTACGAAGCCGTTTTCATCGCTCGCGCTTTCAAGGGTGCGCACGCTCGTTGTTCCCACGGCGAGAATCGGGCGACCGTCTTTTTTTGCCTGATTGATTTTTTCTGCCACATCGAACGGAATCGTGTAGACTTCTTCGTGCATTTTGTGCTCTTCGATATTTTCGGTGCGCACGGGAAGGAATGTGCCAAGCCCAACATGGAGCGTCACTTCCACGCGCTCAATGCCCTTTTCGTCAAGGCGGCGAAACATCTCTTCGGTAAAGTGCAAGCCCGCAGTGGGGCAAGCCGAGCTTCCCGTTTCTTTGGCGTAAATCGTTTGGTATCGCTCGCTGTCCGTGTCATCGTCTTCGCGGCGGATGTACGGCGGAAGCGGAATGTGCCCGTTTCGGGAAAACCAGTCGTCATCGAGGCGGTTTTCAAACTGAATCGTGCGGAATTCGCTCCCCGCGTCGTTTTCATGTTCAATAATCGTGCCAATCGAACTATCGTTAAAACGATACTTATTCCCCGCTTTCACTTTTTTTGCGCCCTTGACCATCGTGTGCCATAAATTTCCTTCGGGAGTCATTTGATTGAGGAACATAAATTCCTGTTCGCGCCCGCCCTGACCTTCGACTTCGGAAAGTTTGATTCCGTAACAGCGGCTTCGGCGAACGCGCGAGTTGTTGAAGACCATGAGCGTGTCGGAAGAAATCAAATCGGGAAGGTCGTCCATTTTTAAATGCTGGACTTCGCCCGTCTCGCGCTTTAAAAGCATAAGCCTGTCCTGTCCGCGGATTCCGCTCGGTTTTTGTGCGATGAGTTCTTCGGGTAAATCAAAGTAAAAATCAGAAAGTTTCATGTAAATTCCTATTCAAAAAGAGAAGGCTGATTGTTTGCGCTCACCTTATAGTCAAGCCCCAAATGCTCGTAGGCTTTCGCCGTGACGATTCTTCCGCGCGGGGTGCGCTGAATTAAGCCACACTGAATTAGGTACGGCTCGTAGTAGTCTTCGAGCGTGTCCTGTGCTTCGCCGATTGAGATTGCGAGCGTTTCTGCGCCCACAGGTCCGCCGCCGAAATTCTTGATGATTGAAAGCAGAATCTCGCGGTCGTAATGCTCCAAGCCGAGTGAATCAATCTGCAATTTTTTAAGACCGTCTTGTGTGATTTTAAGCGTAATCCGCCCGTTGCCGTAGAACTGAGCAAAATCCCTCATGCGGCGGAGAACGCGGTTTGCCACGCGGGGAGTGCCCCGGCTCGACCGAGCCATCAAAAGGGCGGCGTCATCGTCGATTTTTGTGTTCAAGATTGCCGCACTTCGCTTTATAATTGAGGAAAGTTCTTCGTGCGTGTAAAAATTGAACCGCTGAATGATTCCGAATCGCGTTTGGAGCGGCTTTGAGACCATGCCCGCCTTTGTGGTCGCACCCACGAGCGTGAATTTTGGAATCGGGATTCGCACCGTGCGAGCCGCTGCGCCCTGACCGATTACCCAGTCAAGCTCAAAATCTTCCATCGCGATGTAGAGCATTTCTTCGATTGCGGGCTTTAAACGGTGAATCTCGTCGATAAAAAACACCGTTCCGGGCGAAATCGTTGAAAGAATGCCCGCCAAATCCTTTGGCTTGTCGAGCGCGGGCGCGGAAGTGACTTTAAAATCCGCCCCCAGCTCATGCGCCGTGATTTCGGCAAGCGTGGTTTTTCCCAAGCCCGGCGGTCCGATTAAAAAAAGGTGGTCAAGCGGTTCACGCCGTTCCCGCGCCGCCTGAATAAAGACCGAAAGATTTTCTTTTATCTCTTTTTGCCCCAAAAACTCATCGAGCATCTTGGGGCGAAGCGAGCCGTCAGCGTTGTCGTCATCGCTCGGCACATCAGCGCGAACAATGTTCAGATTGGAAGCATCCGCCCGCACAATGTTCAAGCTTCCCGCCGCCTGCGAGGCTATTTGAGAAAAATCCGTTAAATCGTCATCTTTTTGGTTATTGTAAGCCATGTCATTATTGCCACACGGATTCGATTTTGCTAACGCAAAATCTGTAAGCACAAATATAAAACAGAAAAATCGTTAGATTTTTCGAATCCGTGTGACATTTTCTCCGTTTTCAATTTACTGCGCCAACGCCACAATCGCCCGCCTAAACAAAATCTCTTCTTTTGCATCTCTTGTTTTGTCTTTGAAGGCGACTTCGCCGTTTTGCGGCTGCTCTTTGTTCAATTCTTCTACGAGATTTGAGATGCAACTTTCAACATCGCGCTTGTCGTAGCCCATGTTTGCGAGCGCGGAGACCACATCGGCATATTCGCCGCCTCGGTTCACCACGACCTTTACACCAGGCACATCTTCATCGAGCGTGAGCTTTCCTTTGAGCGCAAGGAGCATTTTCTGCGCCGTCTTTTTGCCAAGCCCCGGAATCTTTTCCAACGCCGCCAAATCTCCGCTTTCAAGGCTTTGAATGAGCTGGTCGCGCTGGATACTGCTCATGATTTTAATCGCGCTTTTTGGACCAACACCGTCAACCTTGTTCAAGTCAAAAAACAAATCGCGGTCTTTACTTGAAGCAAAGCCGAAGAGGTTCATCGCACTGTCGGTGTGCTGCATCCATGTGAACACACGAGCCTTTTCGCCGAGATGAGGCAAGTCGTCAAGCGTGGTGTCTGGAACGATGATGTCCCACTCAATGCCGTTCGTTTCGAGAAAAAGCTTTTGCGGAAATTTGCCCGTGATTGTGCCAGAGAGAGAATTGAACATGAAGAAAGTATAGCAGAAAAGCAGAGATGATTAAAGCGTTTTTGATTTTAGGAACTTTTTGTTTTCATACATTGCCTTGTCCGCTCGGTTAAACACATCGTCAAAACTTTTGTCCTGCGATTTATTGAATGAGGCTTCGCCTGCGGCAATCTGGTATGAGCAGTTGAAAATTTCAAAATCCTGTTCGCTTTTCTTTGCCGTGATTCCCTGCAACTTTGTGATTAAGTAGTGCGGATCCGCCGTGCCGTTTATGATGGTGCAGAATTCATCGCCACCGATTCGATACAACGGAAAACCGACGAATGTTTCTCTCATGCATGATGTGACATGTTTTAAAAGCAAATCGCCCTTTTCGTGCCCAATGGTATCGTTGATTGTTTTAAGATTGTTTACATCCATTACGATGATGGTAAACGATGCCCGATTCATTTTGACTTCGCTTTCGATAACTTCTTTTGTGGTTTCAAAGGCAGCCTTGTTGTTTAGTCCCGTCATCGCATCCGTGTACGCAAGATTATGGAAGTGGTCGTAGTAGCGTTTGAGGGAAGTGCTCATTGTAAGAAATGTTTTTGAAAGCTGACCGATTTCGTCATCTTTTGTGTATGAAATCGTGACATCAAAATTGCCGTCTGAAAGCTTTTTTGATGCGGCCGTAAGCTCGTTGAGCGGACGCAAGAAACTTCGGATTATCAGATAGGTGAACAAAAAGGCGGCAAGTGAAATCAAAACACTGATTCCGATTGAGAAGATTAAAAGGCTCCGTCGTGACGCATTGATTTCGCTTAAAGGAGCCGTAACACAGAGCGTCATACCGTTGGTGAGTTTGGTCGCAAAAATCTTCATTGTGCCTGTTTTGCTTTTGTATTTTACTGGATGCCCGCTTGCCAATGCCGTGTGCGTTGCCGAAAGCAGCGCGTGCTCCGCATCTCCAAAATCTTTTTGCCCAAGACCGTCTTCGTGTGCCTTATCGTACAAGATGTTGTCTTCAATATCGAACATGACGGCAGAACCCGTGTTGTAAATCGTGATTTTTTCGAGTTCGTCACAGACCACATTGATGTCAATGTCCATGCCGATAACGCCCGCAAACCGACCGTACACATACACTGGCTCTACATAGGAAATCATGCGGATTCCAAGATTTTCATTGTTGTACGGGCCAATCCATATGTCTTTTTTGGCATTTTTAGGAAGGTAATACCAGCCAACATGCTCAATGTCATCGGCGTTAAAAAGGGAAATGTCGGTAAGTTCAATTTCTTCAAACGGATTTAAGCCTTCTCGCTGAAAAAGAAATCCCTGAGGCCTATCCTTGATTGTATCGGTAAGGCGGTAATAAAATGTGCGGACATAATCATTGCCCTTTGCCTCGCTTGCCGCAAGAAGCCCCACTTTTTCGAGATACTCTTGGCGGAAAGAAACGCTGTACAAGCGACCAAAAAGCGATTCCAACTGGTCATAGGCATAATAGTAGATATTTTTGACGGAATGTTCAGTTGAAATGAGCATGGTATCAATACTGAACGCACTTTCACGACCTAAATGCTCAAGAAGTTGATTTGAATCGCGTTTGTTGAGAATATTGATACTAACAACGGATACGGCGGTGAGTGTTGTCGCAATAAATAATGCAAACAACACGACGACCGTAATGATTTTGGTCTGAATGGATTTTGTTTTTACCATTTTACGCTTTTACCAACAATCGCAAGCATATCAGTAAGTTCTTGCTTCGTAGCATATCCTTCGTCAATGTATTTTTCCCAGACACGCTGCGCATATGGTAAAAAAGCTGCTCGTTGTTCTTTTGTGAGCGTGATGATTTGGCATCCGTTTTCTTGAATGTGCTTGATGTAGGCATTGTTTTCATCATCGGTGATTCTGCCGTTTTCTTCCATCATGTCTTTTGCACAATCACGAAGAATTGTTTGGTATTCTTGTGGCAAAGAATTCCACCAGTCAAGATTTACATACATGAGTTCTGGGAAGAACTGGTAGTTGATGATTGAGCAATATGACTGGACTTCGTAGAATTTGCTCGAATCAATGAGCGCAAGAGGATTTTCCTGACCAGCTACCTTTCCCACAGCAAGAGCCGCGTATAATTCAGTGAAGGGAACGACTGTAGCCGAAGCCCCAAGCTCATTGATGAAGTTTACCGTTGCGACAATCTGCGGCGCACGGATTTTAAGCCCTTTTAAATCGACCGGCTTTGTAATGGGATGAACGCTGTTTGTAATCTGGCGGAATCCTGAGTCATCGCCAACGGCAAGAACCATCATGTTGTTTGCTTCTGCGGTGCTGAGCATATCTTGAACGAATGTGCTGTAGCATAATTTGCGGGCATCTGCGAGTGTGTCAGCAATCATCGGAAGGCCAAGAAGCATTGATTTGGGAACGAATTCCAAGTCGCCGCCACGAACGGCCTCTAATTTGCCTTCAGAAACAGAAACGGTCATGGCGGTTTCATCGCCTACGACACCATTTGGAAATATTTCGACTTTAATCTTTCCGTTTGTTTTTGCTTCGACCTGCTCTTTAAAAAGAATGAGCGAGCGATGGCGCGGTGATTCGGTTGTTTGTGCATGACCGACATGCATGGTAAACACATCTTTTGCTGCTGATTGGGTGGTAGATACCGTGTTTTCTGCTGTTTTTGCTGACTCTGCGCTATCGCCTGAATTTGTGCTTGAGGTGCTTTGAAGTGTTTTTTTATTGCATGAGACTGACAAGAATAAAGCACAGAAAGTGATTAGAATGAAGCTGAATTTTATTTTTACACTCATTCTCCTATTCCTCCGTAAATATTTTTCTATTATAACATGGCATTTGTTAAATGCAAAGAAAATATGTTACTTTGAGTGCTTTTTTGTCAGTTAGTGTGCGTAGCTTAGAATCTTTTGGTACAAATCCGCATCGACCGAAGAGCCTTCTTTGATTACTTCGGCGCAGGCATTTTGCCACGGTTTTATATCGGTGACATCAACAAGCGTTGCGCCTTCTGCAAGAAGCTGGGCTTTTACTTTGTCTTCTTCTGTCTGAGAAAGATTTCGGCAGAATTCCGACGCATAGGCTCCCGCTTCGATAAGGATTGCCTGCTGTCCTTCCGTAAGAGAATTCCAGCATTCTTCCGTGATGACCGTTTCCATGATTCCGAGCGTATGACCGTCAAAAATCATGTGTGGCGCGACTGTATAAAAATGATTTGCCAGATAGTTTGCGATTGGCTGTTCTGCCGCATCGATAATGCCGGTCTGGAGTGCACCGTACAAATCGGCATAGTTTACGGGAATAGAATTTGCTTTGAGACCTTTTAACATTCCTTGCATGGCAGAATCATTTGTTCCGCGAACATTGAGACCTTCAAAATCTTCGACCGTTTCAATCTTTTTGGTTGAGAAAAAGTGACGGAATCCTTCTTCGCCATAAAAAAGTCCTTTTATGCCAAGCCCTTCTTCAAGCGGTTCATCAAGAAGCTGCTTGCCTGTTTCTGAATTCGCAAAATTCCAGAAATGCTCTTTGTTTGAGAATGTAAAGGGCGTGGAAAGCATGAGCGTTTTTTGGCACCCGAAAGATGCAAAACTTTGGGGCGAGAGACGGAGTAGGTGAACGGAACTGCCTCCATTTTTTACCATGTTCATTAAGGTGTCGAGGTCGCCGAGAATGGCAGAACACTGGAGATCGATTTTGATTTTTCCTTCTGAAAGTTCTTCTACTTTTTGTTTGAATGCTTGGTCCATTTGACCTGCAATCGTTTCAGCGGGATTGACTTCCGCCATGACGAGCGTAATTTCTTTTTCTGCGGAAGCGGCTGGTTTTTTATTGCATGAAGCAAGTGCGAGAACTGCAAAAACGATAAAAATTGAAGATTTTTTGAGCATAATACACCTCATTTTTAAAAGTTCATACTTAAAGTTTAGACTGTTTTAAGGATTTGTCAAATGAATTTTTCATAGTATAGAAAAATTATTTTTGCTTTTTTTAATGTATGATATATAATGGAAGTAATGAATCATAAAGAAATCAAAAATCTAACTGGTGTTGCTGTTCCTCTTTCTGCATTGCGAACCGAAGAGTCTCCCGTTATTGGTGAGTTTTCTTCTCTGGTAAAATTCGCAGACTTTGCTGCGCACGCTGGTTTTTCTGTGATTCAATTGCTGCCTGTTTTGGACACGGGTACGCACTCTTCTCCGTACAGTTCTCTTTCAGCTTTTGCGCTGCATCCCATGTATATAAATCTTACGCAAATCGACTACTTTGAAGCCTGTTACGATAAAGATACGAGTTTCCGACGAACCTACGAATTGTTCCTTCAGCACAAAAAAGACGAGCGTTTTGATTACGATTTTGTCAATACCACAAAGGATTATCTTCTCAGGCGGATGTTCGCTGTTCTTTCGCATACGACACATCCTAAAAAATTCGACGAAATGTTTGAACGGCTTCTGTCTTTTATCAAAGAAAATGAAGATTGGCTTCCCTATTATTGCGTGTACAAGCATTTTAAACAGCGGTTTTTACAGGCTTCATGGAAAAACTGGGAAAAAACATTCCGCACCATGCCAAAAGATAAAATTTGGGAAATGTGGACGGATAAAAATCTTGAGGCGGACTTGTATTATTATGCGTGGGTTCAGTTCATCGCGTTCAAACAGTTTAAGATTGCCGCTGATTATGTAAAATCTTTGGGAATTATCTTAAAAGGCGACCTTCCGATTTTGCTCAACGAAGACTCGTGCGATGTCTGGGCGTTTGGAGATGTGTTCAATCAAAAAATGCGCGCAGGTTCTCCACCCGATGGCGACAATCCGACTGGGCAGAACTGGGGCTTTCCGTGCTACGATTTTGTAAGTCAGGAAAAAAACAATTTTGCATGGTGGCGACGGCGAATCAATATCGCTTCAAAATTTTTCGGGGCATACCGACTCGACCATATTCCTGGATTTTTCAGGCTGTGGTCGATTCCAGAAGGCGAACTCACCGCTGAAATGGGGCATACCGAGCCGTTTTCTGCCATTACGGAAAGCGAGCTTTTAAAGGCGGGTTTTTCAAAAGAACGAATCCGCTGGCTTTCAGAGCCTCATATTCCTACGGAAGACTTTATCCGCTTGATTGGCGATGCAGAAGCTACCCGCGAGATTTTAGGCACGCTCTGTGACCGAATCGGGCGGGAAGAACTGTGGCTTTTTAAGCCTTCTGTAAAATCAGAAATCGACATCAAAAAAATCAACCTTGACAAATATAATATTGATGTTTCAATTCAGTTTGAAATTTTCAGGCGACTTGCTGCATGGTGGAAAAATCGAACGCTGCTTGCAATTTCAAAAAATAAATTCGTTCCGCTTTGGAAATATACCGATTCTCGCTCATGGGCTTCGCTCTCAGACGAAGAAAAATCAATTTTAAGCAGTCTGTTTGCTGAAAATTCCAAAAAACAAGAAAAACTCTGGCAAAAACAAGCCGAAAAAATCTTTACCGCACTCAAATCAGAGTCAGATATGGTTGCCTGTGGCGAAGATTTGGGTGTTTTTATTCCCTGCATGGAAAAGGTTCTTGATGAATTTGATATTCTGGGGCTTAAAGTGTTTAGATGGTGCAGAGAATGGAACAAGGTGCATCAGCCGTACACGGATATTCGTACATACAGGCGTTTGAGCGTTGCAACGACGAGCGTGCATGATTCTTCAACATTGCGAGAGCGATATGAAACTGAAATGAAACACTGTCCGTATGATTCACGAAATTTGCATGCAAGCATTTTCTTTGGGGAGATTCCAGGTGAATCTGCCGATTCCAATCCGATTCTTGAAAGTTCGGTTGAGTTTGCAAAAACATTTGACCCCAAAATCGCCCAGATGCTCCTTGAAACATACGCAAAGACGAGCGGGGCTTGGTTCATAAATCCGCTTCAGGACTGGCTGTATTTGGATTCAAAATATTATGCCCAAGACGCAAAAACGGAGCGAATCAATATTCCTGGCACGGTTTCTCCATTCAACTGGACATGGCGTATGTGCGCACCTGTCGAAAAATTGAGTGCGAACGAAAAACTTATTGGAAAAATCAAGAAAATTGTAGAAATTCATAACGGAAAATAAAAGTAAGCGCACAGTGCACAGATGAAAATATACTATCTGTGCCATTTGTGGTTTATTCTATAAAGCCGTATTTGTGATGCCAGATAGGTTTCGCCAACTTGTAGCTGAACGGCTGTTTTTTTTCGAAGTCGGGGAGCCATTCGGTGTCGGCGCACAAATCTTGGTAAAACAGATAGTCAAAGTCGTAGGCTTCGATTAAATCACGCAAATCTTTGTCCTCATTTTCGTTTACCAGGCGGTTTTCTATAGAAGAAAGTGCTTTTTTTCGTGTGGCGAGGTTTTCTTTTGTGTCCTTGAACGGAACAGGCGTGTACTGGCTCATGAGCGAAATGATTGCCTTTCCGTTTGCATTTTGTTTGAGCCATTCAAGCACATCGGCGGTCTCAAAAAATCTTCCCGGCAAAAAGAGATGGCGCACAATCACGCCCTGTAAAATTTTGTCTTTTTCGACCGTCTTTCCGTCAACTTCTTTTTTGACTGTGGCAAGTTTGAGCGGATTGTGAGAAATCATCCACGAAATCGCTTTTTTTGCTTTTTCGGGGTAATCTTCTGCCGCGCAAAGCGATTTTGAAAGTTCAGAACTCAACGTTTTGAGGTCGGGAAGCCAGATTGTGACCAAGCCATCGAGCAGTTTTAAAGATTCTACTGAATCATACCCGCTTGAATTCCAGCAGATTGGAATTTTTAGCCCGCGTTTTTTCGCTTCGCTCAACCCCTCTGCGAGCGCGGGAATGTGGTGGCTTCCTGTGACGAGATTGATATTTTCCGCTCTCGCTTCTTCAAGCCGCAAGCAAATTTCGGCGAATTCTTCCTTTGAAACGGCGGCTCCCATTCCTTGCTGGCTGATTTGGTAGTTCTGGCAGAACGCACAGCGCAAATTGCAGCCTGTCAAAAAAATCGTGCCGCTTCCGCCGTGCACGGTGATGAGCGGTTCTTCGCCAAAGTGAAGACAGGCAACGGCAATGCGAATATCGCGCGGCTCTTTGCAAAATCCGAGAGAAGAATTTCTGTTTACGCCGCAATTTCGTGGGCATTGGCGGCAGTTTTCGTAAAGCTTTTCCATCTGCGTGTATCCGCGTCAAAAATTACGATAGCGCACCGTTTGCGAGAATCAAGCCCATCATGTTTTGAAGAGAATCCAAATCAAGCGTTTCGGCTTCATCATCAACGAAATCACGCAAGTTTTCCCAGTCATCAGCAGTGAGAATAGAAAAATCTGCGTCAGAATCGGCATCACAGAAGTTCTGAAATGCCTTAATTCGCTCGATATTCTGCTCGCTTGGCTCGTTTGGTAAGTCTGCTGATTGTAAAACATATGTGTTGAGCCAATAATCGCTGATTGAAACGGCGAGTGCGCCTAAATGACGGTTATTGTTTGAAAAAAGTTTTGCAATCTGCGTGCAGGCGCGTTTTGCATCGTGATGCCCGCCGTTATTCGCACGGTCGTATTTGAGCGTTTTTTGAATATCTGAAAGAAATTTATCGATTGAATTCATGCAATAATTATATCGAAAAAAGTGCCTTTGTGATAGCTTTTTTTACTTGACTTTTGGCTTAATGAAAATTACACTTGTTGTATGGACTTAAAAACAGTATTAACACCTGACACAGTAGAATTGCATCTCAAAGGTAAAACAAAAGAAGAAATTATCGATGAGATGCTTGACATTCTTATCAAGGCTGGAAAAGTAGCAGACAAGGCTACGGCTCGCGAATGTGTGCTTGACCGCGAACGCAAAATGTCTACCGGCATGAAGCATGGAATTGCTATTCCTCACGGCAAAACCGACACCGTCGCTGATTTGGTTGCATGTATTGGTATTTCTGACAATCCGGTCGATTTCGATTCTTTGGATCAGGAGCCATGCCGCATTTTCATCATGACACTTTCACCGATTAACAAAACCGGTCCGCACCTTCAGTTTTTGGCAGAAGTCAGTTTGCTCTTCAAGAGTGCCGAAAAACGCGCACAAATCTTGAATACGCAGGATAAAGCTGAAGTCATCAAAATCTTGACTGAATAGAGTGAATGTTGTATGAATGTGAAAGTCCTCGCATGTGCGGGGATTTTTTTTGTGTTTGAGAAGGAAATCAAAAAGTGAAAAAATGAATTCCTCACAGAGCTAAGGAGAACACAGAGTTTTTTTATTCTCTGTGAACTCTGTGCCCTATGCAACATAGTTGCTTCGGAGAATCGCTAGAAACGCTTCTCAAGCGTTTCTTTAACGCTCTCTATCTGTGAGGAATTTAAAGGTTTTGGAATATTTATATGAAACTTGAACGATTATTTGAAGTAAAAGGACAGAAATTATACACCATGTCGGGCGAGGCGGTTTCTCTTGAGGAAAAGGCGTTTCCTGTGAAATGGAGCGATGTTGAATCGGGCGCGGAAGAATACAACGAGGATTTTCTTGCAAAATTGCGTGATGAATTAAAGTCGCTTGAAGAAAAAGGCGAATTCGTGTTCATTGAGCCTGTTTTTGACAAGAGCGCGGATTACGGGCAATTCACAGCAAGCATGAAGCATTGTGCGCGCAGAATCAAGGATTGCGTGAGCGTGATTGGCTTTGCGATTCCAACTGAGATTTTTGAAAATCGCGCCTTTTATATAGAAGAGCTTTCGGCAAAACACACCCAGTACTGCTTTTTCTGCAAACAAGACGCTGGTTCTGATGTAGTTTTATATTAACTGTGATATTTTAGTATAAAAGTGTAAATTCTGCGAAAAACCGTAATGATTGCGAAAAAATCAGCAAAAAACGCGAAAAATTCTAAAAATTTCTAAAATCTCCATTGACTAACGACCGTTTTTTTGTAATGATACTCTCATGAATTCTTTTAATGCCAAAATTTTCGGCGGAACGGTAGCGTTTTCTTCTCTCTTGTTAGCGATTTGCTTTCTTGTTTTTACGCTCATTCCGTCAAATGCAAAAAATGAAGAGCCGGCAAAAGAGATTCCAGATTTCTCCATGCTCAATAGCATTGACTTTACCGAAGAATACTTTGCGGAAGCCGGCTTTAAGACAGAATATGCAGATGACTATTCTCCAGAAGATGATCAGGGCTTGGCTTTGTACCGCCAGCCTCAGTCTCGCCCCGCAGTCGAGTGGTTCTACACGCATGTTACGAGCAACCGTGAAGTAGCACTTGCCATTCTTGAAAACGCCGATAAAAACGACATTCCGCTTTCACTTGCATTCTCGCTTGCGTTTGTCGAAAGCCGTTTTAAAAGCGATGCGGTAAACTCAAACGCAAATCACACAATAGACCGCGGATTGTTCCAGCTCAACAGCGCAACATTCCCCAAACTCACTGAGGCAGAATTCTTTGACCCCAAAGTGAGCGCAAAATACGGTATGAGCCATCTTCGCTATTGCATGGATGTGGCAGGAAACGACATCACCGCGCTTGCCATGTACAATGCGGGCACTTCTCGCGTAAAGCAGAACAAAACGCCACAGCACACACTCAACTATGTGGCAAAGATTTCAAACTATCGCGGTCGCCTTGAAAGCAAATTCTCAACAGAAGTCTTGGCATTCTATTCAACTGGCTCTGGAAACACCGCGCTCGCAAAGAGATAAATAGACACGGATAAACGCAGAAATATTGCAAAAATGGGTTGGAAGGCAAAAGAAATCGCTCGTTGTTTCGAGACACTAAGGCTCCAGAAAATTGAAATAATTCTGGCAAATGGGCAATGATGTTCTTCGCCAGTGGTGGCTGTAACTTGCCTATTCCGCCACCGTGTAGCCCGCAATTCCGCCGTTTTCAGTGGAGAACACGAGCGCGATTTTGTAAATCTTTTGGTCGCTTGCCACAAATCGCACGGCGTAGCCTTTCTTGTCAATCTGGGCGAGGGCAGCTTTGGCGACTTCTTCCCACGGCTTTCCGCCGTCCATTTTCAGCTCAAAGATGTATGCGGTGTCGCTTGTTTCGAGCGTCACATCAACGCGCCCGCCGATGACTTGCTGCTCGCTTGTGACAGAAAATCCCGTTTGTCTGAGCATGGCATGGAACGCCACTTGGTATGCGTATTCCATGTTACCGCTTCGTCGCGTGGGCAAATCAGCAATGGCGGCGGAAAAGAGCGTCATCAAGGTCTCAATGTCGCGCGTGGCGATTGCCTTCCTAAAATGCTCCACCGCAAGACCGAGTTTGTCTTCTGGAATGTTTGTGTAAAGCGGCAGAAGGAATTTTATGAATCCGTTCTGGACCTCTTCATTCGGAAATCTGAGCGTGTACAAATCAGAAGACTTGTCGTAGTCCTTGATTGTGAGATAACCCGAATGGTAAATAATCGGAGTGAGAGAGCCGCCACCCACGCGATAATCAGAAAACGAATCGGAATCAAGCGTAACGCCGTCAAGAATGTCAGTCAAATCATAGTTTGCGTTTTCGATGAGACTGAACAACATTTTTGGCGTTGCCGTCTGAAACCAAAAAGATTTGAGGGTCTGCTTGTCAAAAGCGTTTATGAGGCTGAATGGATTGTAAATATCGGGGCTGTTCTCGCAAAAATGGTAGCCGTCATACTTTTTCTTGAGCAGGGCAAGCATTTCTTCCGTGCTGACATTTTCATGCTCGGCAAAGGCTTTGATTTCGGGCATGAATGTTTCTTTCATCTCGTCTTCGGTAATTCCGCAGATTGCGGCATATTTTTCTGTCATGGAGATGTCGGAAAGTTGGTTCAGTTCTGAAAAAATGCTCACCTTCGCGAATTTTGTGATTCCCGTGAGAAAAAGAAAGCACAAGTACGGGTCGCAGGATTTGAGTACGCCGTAAAAACTTGCCATTGTGTAGTGATTTTTGTCGCGGTCAGGCGTTTGGAGTGCATCCAAAAGCGGCTTGTCGTATTCGTCAATGAGAACAGCGACTTTTTTGCCCGTTTTTTCGCTTGCTTTTTCTATGATTTTTGCAAGACGGAGACCGAATGCTTCTGTGGGCGGCGGGTCTATTATTTCATATTTTGACTCGTATTCTTTTAGAATATTGTCAAGCATGATTTTTAATTCTTCGTTCGTAGCGAATTTTCCGCCTTTGCTGAAATCGATATGAATCACGGGATGCACTTCCCAGTTTTCTTCATGCTCCGCGATTTTAAGTCCTGTGAAAAGTTCTTTTTGCCCCTCAAAATAGGCTTTCAAAGTGGAAATGAGCAAGCTTTTTCCGAATCGGCGCGGGCGGGCGAGAAAGTAAGGCTTTCCTGTGTTCGCCAATTCGTAAATGAGTTCCGTTTTATCTACATAAATATAATTTTCATTGCGCAGATTTTCAAAAGTCTGAATGCCAATCGGCATTTTTCTTGTTTCCATATGCATAGTATAACACAGAGCGCGGATTCTGTCAGAGTTTTGGGCAATGCGGAAAAAATTATTCGATTGAAAAATTGAAAAAATTTTTAAAAATCTGTCAACTGACGCAAAACCGATTGACTTAAGCGATTTTAAAAACAGTAACGCACTTACTGAATTGGTTCGTTTTCTGCAAATTGCCGCAAACGGCGGCACTGATTTAACAGAGGCAATTGACCATTCGTTGCAACTGCTTTCAGAAGGCGATTGTAAAAATGCGGATGTGCTTGTCATTTCTGACTTTGTGATGGGAAATCTTTCCGAGACACAGGTAAAGGCTATCGAAGAAGAAAAAGAAAAGAATACGGATTTTTATAGTCTTGAGATTGGTACAACTGGCAATAAAGATGTATTGGCGCAATTTAATCATAATTGGCAGTACAACACAAGCGATACCCACGCAACGAGAAAACTGGTGGAGCAACTGCATGAATTGAAAACAAGAAAATAGAGATTATAAAAAACACGAATTTGACGCACTTTAATAGTGAGCAGTTAGCAATTAGCAGTGAGCAATTTTCCGACTGACTTCTAACTGCACACTGCTAATTGCTAACTTCTTTTTTCGGTCTTCTTCCACAACACTTTGTTTCCGTGCAGAATCCCGTCACATCGCATTTGGGAACGAAAAGATTCTCACAAATCCACTTCCATTCTTCGGAATAGTCGCTTAACGCGGATTTGATTTCGTTCGCGAGAGTGCGGATTTCAAGATACGCGCGGGTGCAAAGCCGCTGATTCATGAGATTTATCATGTTGCGGAGATTCCTCTTGTCCACGATTTTGGTCATCATGCCAAGCGGGAGAAGGTTCGCAGCGTCTTCCTTTGAAACGCCAGCGGCAAGCAATTCGCCGTATTTTGTGCGGATAAAATCCATGCACTCGGTGTAGAGCTTTTCGGCTTCGGCTGATTTTTTTGCCGTCTGCGGAAGGTAGTAGTCGAATTTCTCGCAGTTTACATAGCGCGTGCTTTCCTGTAAGCGCGTGGGGGCTCCGCCGATGTGCGTGTAATATTCGCGGATAGCCCTTGCCGAGTAGCCTGAAATGCACAATTCGATGTCAACATATTCAAGCACGCGCCCGTGACCGCTCGTAATGCAGTCCTTCGCGCGCTTGATGTTCTTTTCGGGGCTGTCAATCGGGCTGTTCCAGCACACCCCCGCCATTTTGCCGATTTTTTGCAGCGGGTATTTGTCCGTAGTGTCGAAAATCTGAATCATGATTTATTCCTAAATTGTTTCTCACAGAGGGCACAGAGTTCACAGAGAGATTTTCATGATGCGAAAGTCTATACCTCAAACAAATCGCTAAATAAAAGAATTTGATTGCGATGGTTTACTTCTAAGATAATATATTCTCTGTGTCCTCTTTAGCTCTGTGAGGAATTTATATTTTTGTTATTTCTTTGCCTCTGGCAGTGTTACGATTCCGCCTGCGGCGGTGAGGGGAACATATTCGGGCACTTGGCGACCGTCCCACTTCTTTGCTTTTTCGAGTTCGATTTCGAGTTCTTTGAGCTTGATTTCGACCTGATAGTTCTGCGCGACTTTTGCGTTGTAGTAGGCGAGGGCGTCTGCTTCGACCTGCTTTGCCGCCGCCGCTTTCTGCGCTTTAATCAGCTCGGCTTCTGCCATTTGCTCCGCCGCCTTTTTCTGAGCTTCGGCTTCGGCAACCTGCTTTTGCGCGTTTGTTTCGGCGAGCTTCAAATCCTGCTCCGCCTGACGGACTTGCTGAGTGCGGTTCATCGTTTCCTTGATGTTTTTGTCAAAGTCATCGCTCCAGTCCCAGTTTGAAATCGTGAGTTGGGTGACTTCGATTGGGTAGTCGGCAAGTTTTGCATTGAGCGCGACGGTAACATCGGTGGTGATTTTGTCCTGATTTTCGACAAGTTCATAAATCGAGTATTTTCCGACAGACTCCTTAACGCTTGCAACGAGACTGCGCGTAATTGCGTTTTCAAGAATAGAATCGCTGTATTTTTTAACCGCGTCCATGATTTTTGCGCCATCATAGCGATAGAACACCGTGACCTGTGAGCCGACCGTCTGCATGTCTTTGGTGATTGCGCCGTCTTTTCCGACTGAGAAATTCACATTCATGCCTTTTGGAACGATTGAGTATTTCTTGATGGTGCTGATAAATGGCGGATGATAGTGCATTCCTGGTTCCAAGACATCGCCCGTGACTTCGCCAAGCATAACTTGAACGCCGCGTTCATTCGGAGCAACGACCGATACTGAGTCATACACAGTGACAGCGAGTACGGCAAGAACGATGAGCGTGATAACTGATTTTTTAGCAAGTTTTTTCATGATTGGAGACCTCTCTGTTACCGTTTAGTTTGCTTGCAGTCGTAAACTTTCCCACTTTTTGTAGTACATATCCAAGTTTTCGCCCAAATCATCTTTGAGTTCACAATTATCAAGTACGCTTGCAGAGTAGAGCGGGGTAGTCTTCATGTACTGTTCGGCTTCAAGGTTTACGAAACACGGGAAGCAGAAAAAGTCGAGAAATTGCGCGTAATTTTCTGGGCTGTGAATGAAGTTGATGAATTCTGTGGCAAGTTCGGCTTCTTTTGAGTCTTTGAGAATGCAGAGACTGTCGAGATAAGACGCGCCGCCTTGTTCCGGGATAAAGAAGTCGATTGTGTCTGCCCATTCGCTTTCGGGAACTTCGCCATACATGACTTCTGCGTAGCCGTGACAGAGCCACAAATTTCCTGCCGCAAAGTCCTTTCCAAATCCTTCCGCATCGAATTTGACGATATTCGGGAGCCAATTGTTTTTAATCACATCAACGGCTTCTTGAACTTCAGAATCGTTTATTGAACTGACGGCATAGCCTTTGTATTTGAGTGCGTCGCCAATGACTTCGCGGTAGTCGTCCATCATTGAGGCATGCCCCTTGAATCGCTCATCGGCAAAAATGTTCCATGTGCGCTCGTAGTCGCCCGCAGGCATCTTCTTTTTGTTCACACCGATTCCCGCCGCGCCAAAATAGTACGGAACGGCATACACCATGTCGGGGTCGTAGGTGATTTTTTCAAGCACTTTCGGGTTGATTTTATCACGGTTGGTAAATTTTTCCTGAATAATCGGCTGGAACATGCCGCGCTTCATCATAATTGAAACATAGTCCTGAGAAGGCACAACGATGTCGAAGCTTGATGCGCCGCCGTTTACGAGTTTGTTGAACATCGTTTCGTTTGAGTCGTATTCAGTAACGATGACTTTGCAGTTGAATTCTTCTTCAAATGCTTTAACAACGCTCGTGGGCGTGTAATAAGTCCAAGTGAAAAGTTTGAGCGTCTTTTTCTGTTCGCAAGAAAGAAGCCCAAATCCTGTGGCAAGACCGCAAAGTGCAAGCATGATTTTAGAAAGCAGTTTCATGTTATTCTCCCAAAATATATAAATTCCTCACAGAGAGCACAGAACCCACAGAGAGATTTCAGAAATGAGAAAAATCTTCCCGTTCATTACATTCTCTGTGAACTCTTAAGCTCTGTGAGAAATTTTAATTTAATGTGCTGCCGCGAAACCTCTGAGACTTTTTCTCAGAAGAACCGCTAAGCCGCCGATTAACAGAATGAGCACGAAGGAAAGCGCGTTGATAACGGGGCTTACTCCGTGACGAATCATATTGTACACATAAATCGGTAAAGTCTCAACATTGCCGTTTACGAGCGAAGTGATTACAAAATCTTCTATTGACATGGTGACGCTCATCATAAAGCCCGACATAATTCCTGGCATAATCGCGGGGAGAATCACCTTGAAGAGCGTCTGTGTTTCGTTTGCACCGAGATCGTGGCTTGCTTCGATAATCGAATAGTCGAATTCGTCAACGCGGGCAGAAACCATGAGGTACACGAACGGAAGGCAGAAAGTAGTGTGCGCGATGATGATTGTGCCCAATCCGAGATTCATGTGAATTCCGCTCAAAAAAATCAAAAGCGACACGCCCATGATGACTTCGGGCAATACCATCGGCAAAAAAGAAACCGACTGAATGTAGGCACGACCTTTGAATTTGTACCAGTTGTTCCCGATTGCAGCCAAACTTCCCAAAACGGTGGAAATGAATGCTGAAACGAGCGCAACAATCGCGCTGTACAAAAGCGACATCCACAATCTGCCTGAATTTAAGAATAATTCTTCGTACCACACGAACGACACGCCCGTAAAATGCGAGCCTTTTGACGCATTAAAAGAATAGAAGACAATTACAAAAAGCGGCAAAAAGAGGAACAAAAGCGCGATGACAAGCACCGTGTTTGAGAAACTGAATGCCTGTCCGCGTTTTTTCCAGTCGCGTTTTGCATGTTTGTTGCCTTCACTCTTTGCGAGCGGATTGCGTTTTAAAAGCGCGAGAATGACCGAAACAAGAAAATCCATAGTTTCAGAATATCACAATGTAGCGGTAAAATCCATATCGTGAAAACAGAGTTGTGTGGAAAGTTTGAAAAATTTCAGATTGCTCAATTCTCTGCTTTTCAGTAGAATATATTCAGTTTTTTATAGAGAAATCGAGGTCACATATGCTTACATTGCGCGGTGCTCTTACTGCTATGATTACTCCGATGAATGCAGACGGTTCTGTCGATTATGAAGGATTCAGAACGAATGTCAAATTTCAGTTGGAGCAGGGAATCGACGGGCTTGTTCCGCTTGGAACGACAGCAGAAACTCCAACTTTGGACGAAACTCCAGGTTCAGAAGAAGACAAACTCATTGAGATTGTCATGGAAGAAGTCAAAGCCTTTGAGAAAAAATCAGGCAAAAAAATTCCCGTTATTTTGGGTGCGGGAAGCAACAACACAAAAGATGCAGTCAAATACTGTGAGCGCGCAAAAAAAGCGGGGGCAGACGCGGCATTGGTCGTCACTCCGTACTACAATAAACCGTCAAAAGAAGGCATTTTCCGCCACTTTGAGGCTGTTTCAAAGGTGGGAATTCCGATTGTCGTCTACAATATTCAGGGGCGCACGGGCGTGAACATTCCAACTGATGTGCTCTGTCGAATTGCGGAACTTCCGAACATCGTTGGCGTAAAAGAAGCGAGCGGAAATGTAAACCAAATGGGCGATGTGATTGCCCAGATTAAGTCAAAGAAGCCTGATTTTGCCGTGTTGAGCGGAGATGACGGTCTTACCTTGCCGTTGATTGCGCTTGGCGGCGACGGAATTATCTCGGTCGTGTCAAACTTAGCGCCAAAAATCGTTGCGGAAATGGCAAACAAGGCACTTGCGGGTGACATTGAGGCGGCTCGAAAAATCCACTATCGATTGCTTCCGTTCTTCAAGGCGGCATTCGTGGACGGAAACCCCACTTCAATCAAATACGCCATGAATGTAAAGAAAATGCCGGCCGGCCCGTGCCGCCTTCCTCTGGTAGAAGTGACCGACGAGGCAAAGAAGATTATAGAAAAAGCACTCAAGGAGTGTGGATTGTAAAAAATAAAGCATCCACAGATAAGCACAGATTTTCACAGATTTTTTGTTTTGAATTACGGAAGTCTTTCGTATTTTACGAAGAATTTTCGTATAGGATTATATAATCTGTGTGTATCTGTGTTAATCTGTGGACAAAAATGGAGATAAAATTATTATGGCAGATAAGATTAATGTTGGTGTTTTGGGCGCTACCGGTATGGTTGGTCAGCGCTATATTAAGTTGTTGGAAGATCACCCGTGGTTTAAGGTGACTTATGTTGCAGCTTCGCCACGCTCGGCTGGAAAGGCGTACAAAGAGGCGGTCCGGAACCGCTGGCTCATCGGCGCGAATATTCCTAGCGATGTAAAAGATTTAATCGTTCAAGACGCGAATGACCCGAAAGCCGCGCTCGGAAAGTGCCGATTCGTGTTCAGTGCGCTTGAAATGGGAAAGGATGAAATCAAGGCACTTGAAGCCGCTTATGCAGAAGAAGGAATTCCTGTCGTCTCAAACGCGAGCGCAAACCGCTGGACAGAGGATGTGCCGATGCTCATTCCCGAAATCAACTACTCTCACCTCGATGTAATCGCAGAGCAGAAAAAGCATCACGGCTGGGACAAGGGCTTCGTTGCCGTTAAGCCGAACTGCTCACTCCAGACATACATGATGCCGCTCTACGCTTTGCAGAAGGCGGGCTACCCTGTTAAGCGCATGATTGTCACCACCTTGCAGGCTGTTTCAGGCGCGGGCTATCCCGGCGTTCCGAGTTTTGACATGATTGACAATATCGTTCCGTACATCGGCGGCGAAGAAGAGAAGACCGAAAAAGAATGCTTGAAAATCTTGGGCAGCGTAAAAGACGGAAAGATTGAGAACGCGGCAGGTCCGATTGTCTCTTCAACTTGTACGCGCGTTCCCGTTATCGACGGACACACGGCGAGCGTGAACCTCGAATTCGATTTGCCCGAAGACAAAAAGCCTTCCCTTGAAGAAGTCTTGCGTGTGTGGCGAGAATTCACTTCGCTTCCGCAAGAACTCAAACTTCCGAGTGCGCCGGAGCACCCGATTGTCTACCGCGAAGAAGAAAACCGCCCGCAGCCAAACCGCGACCGCGACACCGAAAAAGGCATGGCGTGTGTGCTTGGCAGATTGCGGAAGTGCAATGTGTTTGACATCAAGTTCGTCGCGTTGAGCCATAACACCAAACGCGGAGCCGCACTCGGCGGTATCTTGAACGCGGAATTGTTGAAAGCGAAAGGTTTTTTTGACTAACGACAGAAACCCCCTCACAGAGCTTTAGAGAGCACAGAGAGGGCATCTCATAACAAAGCACAAAACCTCAGTCACTTTTCCTGAAAAAGGCAATGTAATTGAGGTTTATTTTTTGTTATTTCAACCAGCTCTCTGTGTACTCTGTGCCTCTGTGAGGAATTTAAATCTGTGACATCTGTGTAATCTGTTGTAGTAAATCAAATAATGTTGAGAATGCAGGGCGTTACCCGCCTACGGCGGGTCGGCTGTTCCTCACTTCGCTCACGCTCCATTCCTACATTCACTTTGTTCATTTCGGAACGCCTACGGCGGTGCTCCATAGCCTAACGCTGATTGGTAGGTAGAGGAGTTACTTTGTGTTTGGTCCGCGTTTACCGAGAAGTGGCTTGTAGATGCTCGCTATGATGTCTTCAATTATTTGTAATTCATAATCACGGTCATTATCATTTTCGTTATTTAGATAATGCTCCATACACACTGCATAAACCTTGCATTCTATTTCATCAGCCCATGCTGGCAGGTGCAGGGCATAAGTCGTCTTGTAAGTTATAGAAAAATGCTGTTGTAAGCGTGTTGTAATATCCTTGCTACTGCCAACATAAAGAACCTTGTTTTGATTAAAATCGTCTTTTTCAGCATCATTATAATTATTAAGCGGTAATGAAAATTCTTTTTTTTCCTTATTCTTTTCTTTATTAAATTTTTCGCTTATAGTTTCTGCTGTTTCAGTTTTTGATGTCCAAAAAATAATATAGATATACCGTTTCCCGTTTTCTAGCGCAAGTTTTTCTTTGATTTCGTCATAAGTAAGAACAAATTTGCTTTCAGCATTTTTCGGGAATTTACAGTTTTTGACACACTTTTTTGTTGAATCAAACAACTCACTTATCTGATCAATCTTGTTTGTGTACTCAGTTTCAAAATCTCCTTCAAAAATATCTCCCATACCGTTCCATTCTCCTTTCGCTCTGTTTCGCCGATATGACTCTCTCCAATCATATTTGCATCTGCCAACGGCAGTATTGCTCAGTTTTCTGTAGAAACCCACAATGCGGGAACGATGCCAAGAGTATTATTATCGACAGGGGTGGCAATCGAATACTTTCCCCCGCTTCTCCCGTAATTGTCAATTATATTCACGCTAAACTCTTCACTATAACTATACACAGAATAGAAAGGAGAACTCAGAAACCATGAATCTTGTTTTTTTTCGGTTTGAGCCATACCTGCATAATTCGCCCTTGCATAGTCGGTAGTTGCCACAATGCACTTTCTGTCTGATACAAAATCCGTAAGGTATTCATGATATTCCTCAAAACCATAACTTGAAGTACTTACTTCTTTTTGTGAAAGCAAGAAGATTTTGTCGTTAGTGTCCTCACAAGCGTAAATGTTAATTCCAGAATTCCATAAAGTTTCGTAGTTTGCTGGATTCGTGCTCGACGCACTGTTATCTACAGTTGTTGTTTCTATTAAGTCTTGTGCACTTGCAGTAAAGGCTGTTTGCAAAAAAACTTTACCATAAAAATTTATATTTTCAGTCTGTGTTGTACTATCACTTGATTTCACTTGATAACTTAGCCCATTTAAAAAGGCTCGAATTTTACTATGTTTATAATTATTTGGATAAACAATAGAATTATCAACTGTTCGGTTTACAATAGCATAATCATAATAAGCCACATTTGCTGTCAAAATATTTTCTGCAAATAAGAAAACTTTGCCACTGCTATCTTTTGAAAGCAAACGCCATTTGATTGGCTCTACTTTAAAGTATTTTATACTATTTGCAGACTTGTATGCCGCATTTGTTCCATCGCTATATGTGTAATTTGCATCATAGGCATTTTCAGTACACTTTATATAGTAATTATTGTCACTACCCAAGTAATAAGTGTTGCCACCCATCGTTATGTATTGCGATTCCTCAATTGTAACATCGCTTGCTTTTATTGTCTGAGGCCAGTCACCAAAGTAAACATATGTTGCCGTTGTGCCAGCATTTCCATCCGTTCCAGACTCCAAAATTTCAGGCGTTTCATGGAACTGGTAGCCTAAATTTATACCCGAAACAACCGCTACAGCGCGTTTTACAGCTGCACTTTCATTTCCTAATAAATCCACGCTTTTAACATAGAATGAATAGATTTTTGCATCGGCTTCGCTTTCAGTTTTTACGGGAATATCTGTATCGATTGTTCCCTTATTGAATGAGTCTATCGTTTTTTCCAAACTTTCGCTTTCATCATACCTGTTTGCGTTGGTATTATAAGTATAAGAAATCCTAACACCAGCAAAGTCAGAATTGGAAGGTTCGCTCCAGTTTAGAGTAACTTTATTGCTTGAACTTGAATAAGTTACCGTGAGCATTTGAACTGCCGCTGGAGGCGTAAAATCAAACTGGTCAATTGTAATCTGCTCGGCTTCTTCCCGTCCTGTCTCATCAATCGCCGCGACTGTATATGTTGCATTCGCATTTTCATCTGTCGCTACAATGTTAAAAGTCCATTTTGTGTTGTCGTCTGAATTTTCGAGCGCAGAAGTTGCGTCGGCATCCGCAAGCAGAATTTTTGCGATGGCTGTTCCGTTCTTTTTCCAAACCACTCTTTTTACTGCGCTTGCGGTGGTGATGTTTGCCGTTACGGTAACTTTTGTGTTGCTTTTGTTCCCTGTGTAGCCGTTTTCATGTGGTATGCTTGATGACAGTTCGATTTTCAGCGTCTCACCTGCATCTGTCGATGTTGGTGTTGCGTTTATTTTTGAAGCCACACCCTCATTCAGCGATTCATCGAGTGCCATAACGCTAAATTCATACTCCATGCCATTCTGCAAGTCCGAAACCACAAACATATTCGCGGGGGATTTTATGAAGACAGGACTTGCGAGCGTTCCTGAATTCGATTTTTCTGAAATCCACACACCGTAAAAGTCGGTGTCGGCTGGATTTTCCCACGAAAGAATGATTTTTCCGTTCCCTTCTTGTGCCGAAAGTTCTGTCACGGTTGCGGGCGGCGTTTTGTCTTGCGAATCAACGGGTGTCGTTTTTTTTGTTGAAAGCGTCGCCTTGTTCGTGTTTGTGTCAACCGCAACGAGCGAAAAAGTGTATTCCGTTCCGTAAAAATCTTCATCGCCCGGATTTGTCCACGAAAGCAAAATAGCTCCGTCACCACTAGTCGCAGAAATGCTTGCAGATTCGATTTTGGTAGGTGGCGTTTCATCTCGTTTTTCAACTTCCACTTCCTTTTCGACAATCTTGTCCACATATTCGGTCTCAACCACCTTACAAGAAAAAAGCTGCAAAACAGCAATCATCGTAATCAGAAATAATTTAAAGAAATTCTTCATATCATACCCCACTGATAAAAGATATTTCTATTTCAAATCTTATTTTTAGATATTTCAACTTTTTAACTGATAAAAAATAGATATTTCCACAAAATATTGAAAATGAACTTTTGAGAAAAAGTAGACGAAGAACTGAAATTCAAGAATATAAGCAGAAAAGAACTCGCACGGCTGGCTGAATTTAATGTGGTGAATATAAGCAAGGGAATTCGAGCCAATAACATTCCTGCCGCAGACACGGCGGTAAAAATCGCGGAAGTGCTTGGCGTGACGGTTGAATATCTCGTTGCGGGAAAAAATCCTCAGTTTTCACAAGATTTTCTCAATCAGGAAATGCAATTATTCCAAAAATATCGCCCCATGATTCAAAAACTGGAGAAACTTTCCCTCTCGGCACAAGAGGGGATTGAGCTGCTGCTAGAGAAATTAACGGAAAAATAAAAAAATTGTGGTAATTCGTGCTAATTCGTGTTTTTCTGTATCTCCACAATCGTTTCGAGCGCGACTTTCATCATCGTGGTGAAGGTCGTTTGTCGTTCTTCGGCGGTGGTCGCGCCTCCAAGCAAGATGTGGTCGCTTACGGTCATGATTGCCAGAGCGCGCCTTTTGTATTCAGCGGCGAGCGTGAAAAGTTCCGCGCTTTCCATTTCGATTCCGAGCACGCCGTATTCAGCCCATTTTTTCCAGTTTTCGTTTTTGTCGTAGAAAAAATCACTTGAAGCGACTGAGCCGACCTGATAACGGATACCTGAGTCAGAGGCAATTTTGTCGGCGGCACGGACGAGCGAAAAATCAGCGGTGGGCGCAAAATGAAGGTTGCCGAATCGCTGGTTCAACAGGCACGAATCAGAGCACGCCGCGTTTACGATGATTGTGTCGCGGAGACGAGTGTTTTCGTTCACTGCGCCGCATGTTCCCACGCGAATTGCGTTCTGCACATTGTAGAATTTAAAAAGTTCGGTAGCGTAAATTGAAAGCGAGGGTTGCCCCATGCCCGTTCCCTGAACGCTCACAGGCACGCCTTTGTACGTTCCCGTAAAGCCGAACATGCCGCGCACTTCGTTATAGCACGTGGCGTTTTCCAAGAAATTTTCTGCGATGAATTTTGCCCGCAATGGGTCGCCCGGAAGCAAGACATTGGGCGCGATTGCACTTTCTGGCGCGTTAATATGTGTACTCATGCTTTTATTATAGCACGAGTTTTTGAAAACGCTAGCAGAAAATCACACCGAAAACGGCTCCTGCAGCCACAAAAAAGAGCGGATGGATTTTCGTTTTGAAGAGAAGCACGCACGCCACAAGGTAAAAAATAAAATTCGGCACTATGACAAGATTTTTCCATGCGTCAAGGTGAGCAAAGTCAGAAACAGATGGCGGAAGATGCAACAGGGCAAGAATGAAGACCTGCGCCGCAGCAACCGCAACCACGCCTGTGACGGCAGGGCGGAGCGTGGAAAACGCCGCTTTTACGCCTGCTTTGTCTGCGAATTTGCCGAAGAACCGCGCGATAATCACGATACAAATGATTGAGGGCAACACTTGCCCCGCCGTAGTGACGATGCCGCCGCCCGCGCCGTAGAGTTCCGTGCCGATGTAGGTCGCCATATTGATTCCCATAGGGCCAGGTGTGCTTTCAGAGATTGCGACCATGTTGTAAAACAAATCATTTGAAATGAGCGCAAATCGATCAACGAGAAGCTGGTGCATGACCGTAATCGCAACCAAGCCACCGCCAATCGTAATCGCACCGATATAAAAAAACAGCCCCACAAGGCACAAAAGTCCCAATCCAGACTGCGATTGAATTTCCGAAATAATGAAATCAGTCATTGTTTGCCTCGTTTTTTGAAAATTCCCCACGTGTTCCTGCCAAAATTATGCCGAAGAGACAACTTCCGAAAATAATCCAAATCGTGCTGATTTTAAACACGAAGATAAGCACGAACGAAATCAAAAGCAAACCCACGCCGAGCAGCGTTTTGATTGCTTTTTTTGCGAAATTGGCGACTGCGTAAGTGAGAAGTGCGGCAACGGCAACATTGATGCCTGTGAGTGCGCGCTGTACCCAAGCGATTTCAGAAAAATTGCTGATGAATTTTGCGATAACCGTGATGATGATGAGCGACGGACAGACGATTCCCGCCGTGGCGACAATGCCACCGAGCGTTTTTGCCCGCTTGTAGCCGATGAAGGTCGCCACATTCACCGCGATAATGCCTGGCGTGGTCTGCCCAATCGCAAAATAGTCGAGCAATTCATCAGAAGTAGTCCACCCGCGCTTGTCGGCAAGTTCGCGCTCCAAAATCGGAAGCATCGCATACCCGCCGCCAAAGGTACACAAGCCGATTTTGAAGAAGATGGAGAAGAGTTCCCAGAGAGTTTTCAATTTTCCATTTTCCGTTTTCATTTTTTTTATCTCGCGTACAACACCGTCAAATTCTTGAGCCATGCCGCTGTTTTTTCGTCGGAAATCTGCTTTTCGCTCGCGCGCCATGCCCAGTTGCTGCCAGCGGTGCTCGGCATGTTCATGCGGGCTTCGCTTGAAAGCGCGTAGATGTCCTGCAATGGAACGATTGCGGTTTCGGCGGTGCTTTTTAAAACGGCTTTGATGAATTCTTTCGTGAGCTTTTTTGAAGAAAGCAATTTTTTCGCGCTTTCGACCGTGTTTTTTTCACCCGTAAAATAATCGGCAACAAGCACGAGCGTTTCTTCATCAAGAGAAGCGAGCAAGCCCTGCGTGGTGTCGTTGTCGTGCGTGCCCGTGTAGGCAACGCAATTCGTGGTCTCAAAATTGTGCGGAAGGAAGGCATTTTTGAGCGCGCCCTGCTTCCATTCATTTTTGTCGAACGCAAATTGAAGCACTTTCATTCCGGGAAGACCAGTTGAATCGCGTAATTCCCGCACGCCGTCGGTAATCACGCCCAAATCTTCGGCAATGAGCGGCAAATCACCAAGTTCTTTTTTGATTGCGTTGAAAAGGTCGATTCCCGGTCCTTTTTCCCATTTTCCTGTCTCGGCGGTGGGGCTTCCGAACGGAATTGCCCAGTACGCTTCAAATCCGCGGAAATGGTCGATTCGCACATAGTCAACGAGAGAAAGCATTTTTTTGACTCGAGCAATCCACCATGCGTAGCCGTCTTTTTTCATGTTCTTCCAATTGTAGAGCGGATTTCCCCAAAGCTGCCCCGTCGCAGAAAAATAATCTGGCGGAACGCCCGCAACATTCGTGAAAGTGCCGTCTTTTCCAGTCTGGAACAATTTTTGGTTCGCCCACACATCACTTGAATCGGGAGCAACGAAAATCGGAACATCGCCCACGATTTCAATTCCCTTTGATTTTGCGTACTCGTGAAGAGCCTGCCACTGCTTAAACGCGAAGAACTGAATCACCTCAGTCTGCAAGAAATCTTCGGTGTGCTCGTTAATCCACTGTTCGACAGCCGTTTCATCGTGCTTTGAGAGTTTTTTCGCCCAGTAGACATTCCAGCTTCCGTTCACGACCGTGCCCGTTTTTTTGCATTCTGCCTGCGCCTTTTCGTCGTAGTAGGATTTTATGCTCATGAACGCCGCATAATCTTTAAGCCAATACTGATTTTCACGGCAGAACGAGAAGAATTCCATTTTTGCATTCTGGTCAAAGCCTTCGCCCGCGCTATCGGGATTCGTCATGAGTTCAAGGAAATGTTTTGCTATTTTCTGGAGCGCATGGCTCTTCCACCACACGACCGAGCCGTAATCGACCGCGCCCTTGTTTTTTATGTAAGAAGGCTTTTTAATAAGTGCCGAAGTTGCCCAGCCGCGTTCCACCAAGTCGTCAAAATCAATCAAAAGCGGATTGAGCGCAAATGTTGAAAACGACTGGTACGGACTGTCACCATAGCCCGTAGGTCCGAGCGGAAGCACCTGCCAGAGCTTCATGCCCGCCTTTTCCAAAAAATCCACGAATGCAAACGCGCTTTTTCCGAGCGTACCAATCCCCGCCGAAGTCGGCAAACTCGTGGGGTGAAGTAAAATTCCTGCTTTTCTCATATTCTTCTCCTTATTGGGTTATCCACAGATAGACACAGATTTTCACAGATTTTATATTTCATAGTTGAACATCGCTCAAATTAACACGAACGATGTTCGAAAATCAAATCTTTAATCTGTGTTCATCTGTGCTAATCTGTGGATAGAAACTATAATAATTCGATTCGTCGCTCTTTTTTGAGTTGCTCGACGACTTTTTTTACATCTTGCACTTTGTTTTTGTCGCAGACCAAAACAGCGTCTTCGGTTTCGATTACGACCACATTATCCAAGCCAATCGTTGCGATGAGCCGACCGCTTGAATAGGTGATACAATTTTTGGTATCGACATTGATTTGGTCTCCGATTTTGATGTTTCCGTCGCCGTCGGCTTCGTGCAGAACGCCCATCATGTCGAAACTTCCCACATCATTCCAGCCGAATTCGCCCGGTACGACATAGACATCCTGCGATTTTTCCATGATGCCGTAGTCGATTGAGATGCTTTCGATTTTGGGGTAGATTTTGTCGATGACATCGTATTCATCGTCCGTTCCCATCACTTTTCCGATTTTCTGCAAATCTTTGTAAATTGAGGGAAGGAACTGCTCGAAATTTTTGAGAATCGTGCTCGCTTTCCAAATGAACATGCCCGAATTCCACGCGTATTCGCCCGACTCGACATATTTTTTTGCCGTTTCTTCGTCGGGTTTTTCTTTGAATTCACGCACTTTGAGCACTTCTTCGCTTGATTTTTGGAATTTTATGTAGCCGTAGCCCGTCGCCGCAAAGGTGGGCGTGATTCCGACCGTAACGAGCGCGTCTTTTTCTTCTGCCGCCTTGACCGCCACGCCCAGAACACGCGTAAATTCCTCTTCGTTTTTGATGTATGCGTCGCTCGGCGTAATGACCATGATTCCGTCGCCGTATTTTTTGAGGATTTCCATCGCCGCGTAGCCAACGCATGCCGCCGTGTTTCGTGCGCTCGGCTCAGAGAGAATGTGATTTCGCTTTACGCGCCCTTTTGTGGCTTTGAGCATTTTCGCGACCTGCGTTTCGTTCGTCACGATAAAAATGTCCTCGCTCGCCGCCGTTTTTGCCAAGCGGTCAATCGCTTCGTTGACCATCAAATCCTTTCCGCTCAAATTGAGCAGCTGTTTTGGTGTCGCCTGCCGAGAAAGCGGCCAGAACCTGGTTCCGCCGCCGCCCGCCATAATCACGCCGTATGTTTTCATAACATCATTGTACAATAAAGGAATCTGAATTTCAATTTAAAAAATTGACTGAATTCCCTGTACTGGTTGCGAGTTTTCCCCACACCCCTCAAAACAAATCGTCTTGCGTCACGACCGCTTGCACTTCACCTGAAAAACTGTTCTCTACAATTCCATAAGTCGTAATCAGTGTGGGAAAGACCGCATACTTTGTGCCCGTAAGATTTTTCAAATCGCTTATTTTGTTTCTGATGATGCGCTCTTGCTTTTCGTCCACCGTGTATTCCGTCGAGCAATATTTCATTTCGCAGAGATTTATCACTTGGTCTTTCCGCACGATAAGCAGGTCTATCTGTGAGCCAAAAATGCCTTTTTCTTTGTCCGCTTTGCAATACCAAGAATTTACATCAGTTTGCACGCCCTGAATGCCAAGCGCCTTTTTGATTCGGTCGATGTGTTCAAGGCAGACTCGCTCAAACGCAAGCCCCATCCATGTGTTCAGGCATGGCGTATTCATCTGATTTTGCCAGAAATGCTCGTCCGTCGGCTTGTTTTCCATAAATTGATAATAAAACAGCGTGAAATTGTCCATCAGTTGATACACGGCATTCTTTTTTTTCATGCCATAGGCATAGTATTTTCGGATAAAACCACAGCTTTCAAGTTCTTCAAGTTTTTTTGTCAAATCCCCCGAATTTATGATACCAGAAAAATCAATCAGTTCATCGCGCGTCATACCGACTTTTTTTTGGGCGAGCGTTTTGATTATTTTTTCATAAACAACCGGATTTTTAAAAATTGACGCGTACAGATATTTAAATTCGTCTTTGAGCGGTGCATCTTTTCCAAAAAGAATACTGTCTACATTCTGTGCAAGGCTCAATCCCTTTTTCAAGAATGTCCAATAATACGGCACTCCCCCAAAAATCATATAAAACTGCAAGATTTGCGTGCGGTTCAATGCCAAGCCGTTTGATTTTACATATTCCTCGCACTCACCAAGCGTAAACTGGCGGAGATTTATGGATTCCGTAATTCTGTTGTAAAGCCCGCCCTTGTTATGAATGATGTGAGAAAGCATCCACGATGTCGCAGACGCACAAATAATCAGCACAATGTCATTTCTGAAAGAAGCCCAGCCGTTCCAAAAATTTTCAAGTGCCGTAATCAAATTGCTCTTGGGCGTGTCCATCCAAGAAAGTTCGTCGATAAAAATGACTTTTTTCTTTTCGGAGCTTTTTATGATAAGAGATTTTAAATCCTCGAATGCCTCCAGCCAGTTTTTTACTTTTTTGGAAGGCGAGCCACCGCTATTTTTTATGGAAGACTCAAACGCAAACAATTGTTCCTGAAGTCCGCCGTCCGCAAGCCCCGCATGCTGAAATGTAAACCGATTTCCAAAAATCTCTCTGACAAGGAATGTTTTTCCGACCCTTCGTCGCCCATAAATTGAAACGAAATGAGATTTTTCATCTTTTAAGATGCTTTCAAAAAGTTTTGTCTCTCTGCCCCGACCAAAAACCATAGATACGCTCTCCTTTATAATCAACTTAAAATAAATTATTTTTAGAGATTAAGTAGATTATAACTTCATTATCTTGGATTTTCAAGCATTTTTATAATTATAATCTACTTAAAGTGCAAAATTTTACAAGATTAAGTAGATTATAATTCAGGAGAAACAGAAGACAAGATTCTCATTCCTGATTTCTCACCTATATCACCCCGCCCCACGGAATGTGTACATTTTCACAGAGTTTTTTGTATTCCGCAATTTCCTGCTCGCTTGCTTTGGTGACGAAGAATGTGAGATTCTCAACAGAAGCCGCTCGTTCTTCATGGTCACTGAGCTGTGTCGAAGTGCGGTGACTGAGCGTAGTCGAAGTATGAATCTTCCGAATCGCCTGATTCGCAACTCCGTCGCGGCTGTCAACCACGGTGATGCCGCTTCCGCACGCAAGGCGCATTTCTTCGGCGATGTGCGTGAAGTGCGTGCAGCCTAAAATCACGGTGTCGCAGCCTTCGCTTTTGAAAAAATCCGCCGCTTCTTTGACCGCCGCCAATCGCTCTTCTTTCGTTGCCGTAAAATATTCTTTTTCGACAAAATCAATCAATTTTGGGTCGGCTCGCATGGAAACGGTGCAATCGCTCGCAAAATCGTGAATCAATTTTTGGCAATAGGGGTGGTGAACGGTGGCATTCGTGGCGAGCAAGCCGATTTTTTTGTTTTTGGTGACTTCTGCCGCCACTTTGATTGCGGGCACTGTGCCGACTATCGGAAGATTTGGAAACCGTGCACGCAGAGAATCCAACGCCGTAACGGAGATTGTGTTGCACGCGACAACGATTGAGCGAGGCGACCACAAATCGATGATTTTCTGAATCGCTTTTGACGCGCATTCCGTGACTTCGCTGCCTGACTTTTCGCCGTACGGAAAATGCTCCGTGTCGCCAAGATACACGCAGGTTGCGTCAGGCACTTTTTCGTGGAGAGAAAGCATGTAGGGAATTCCGCCCGTTCCGCTGTCGAGAAAAGCAAAGTCAACTTGCATACAAATATTTTACTCTTTTCTGGTAAATCTTGCAATGAAAGTCTTTTTTTCTGAAGTCTTTTCTATTATAATAAAAGAATGTTTTTGTATTCAAAGTGCAAAAATCCTCATTGTTCTCATTTTGCCCTGTCAGATGTCGATGATAATGGAAATCTGATTGAAAGTGGGGATTATTGCTATGCCCACACTGCTGATAAAGATGCGATTCAAGCAAAAATTTACAAATATATTGAATCACACGAAAAAATCATCGGAATGAACGCAAGCGGCTTAACATTCAGAGAAATTGATTTGCTGAATAAAAAATTTTTTGGATGCAACTTTTCCCACTGTCTCTTTGTGGGATTAAAGACCGAAGGTGTCATGGTCAGAATTTCAAATCTTTCTTTCGCCACATTTACTGACTGCAATTTTATTAAAAGCAATATTCAGTTCAGCTCATATGCCGGCTCAAAATTCAGCCATGTGATTTTCACGGGAAGCGATATGCTGCAAAATAATTTCTGTGGCATCTCTTCTTTTCAGTCATCGTTTGACGATTCAGACTTGTACAGTTCATATTTCATAAACGCAAAATTAATTGACACTTCTTTCCGAAACTGCAACATTAAAGAAACGGTTTTTTGGGAAATCACGCAACAAAATGTCAGCTTCCGCCAGTCAAACACAAATGCGGCGATTTTTGATAAGCGGGGGAGTGCGCTTTTTACGGGGCTTCAAGAATTAAATGTGCCTCGTGGTGTGCAAAAAGGACCTGGCCTATGAAAATTTACTTTCATCTTGATTTTGAAACGCTTACAAACTGCTATCTCGTTGTAAATGAAGAAACAAAAAAGGCTTTCATTATTGACCCGTGTAAAATTTCAAATGTGCTCATCAAACAAATTGAAGATGGAAATTACGATTTGCAGGCTGTTTTAATCACGCATAAGCACGAAAAACATTATCGTGGGCTCAAAACACTTCAGAAAATTTATGATTTTTCCGTATTCGCTGCCGACAATGAACTTGCGAGCAATCAAAATATCTTAAAAGGCGATGGCAGCAAAAAAATTGCTGATTTAAATGTCGAATATTTTTCACTTCCTGGACATTCTTCGGATTCAATCGTGTATAAAATCGGTTCAGTTTTGTTTACTGGCGATGTGATTTTTGCAGGTTCTTTGGGCTCTAGTTCCTGTGCATACACAAAAAAATACATGGCGAACGGCATCAAATCCAAACTTTTTACGCTCAACGATGATTCCGTAATCATGCCGGGACATGGTCCCATGACAAGTGTTGGAGCAGAAAAGCAATTCAATCTGGAACTTTCTGGATTTTAAAACGCATAGGCTTGCGTGGCTTTTTCGGTTGCTTCTTTCCCTTGCTTGCCGATGAGAAATTTGTAGACGAATTCCTTTCTTCTTCCTGCGTTGAAAATTTGTTACCGTGTGCTATAATTTTTTTTGTATGAATATCTATAACATTGTCGCGGAACTGTGCTCGCTTGTCATACAGTCCTGCACGGAGGATTTTTTCGTCCGCTACAGCTGCTTTTCAATAGAAGAAAAACGCCAAATCTATAAGAGCGTGGCGGAGAAAATCCCCTGCCTTTTTGACAATTCCGACTCGCAGAAAATTGAAATCCGTCCGCTCTCGGAAAGCGATTTGACCGAAGCATTTTTTGAGAACCTTCAAACGCTTTCCGAAGAATTGAAAAACGCGGGCGATTTTTTTGCGATTGTCTGCTTGGTTCAGATTCTTGACGAAAGCCTTTCTTCGCTTCTCAAAGCAAAAATCGCCGAGGCGCAGGAAGATGATTTTTCGGTCGTGCTGAACACAAACCGCGAGCAGACGGGAATCGGGCTTTTGCCGCGCTGCTCGTGCGTGTGGGAGCGAAAGCACAGGCTCGCCCACAGCTACAACCGCATGGACAATTTTCTGTTCAACATGCTTTTGATGGAAAACTCGATTCTCGGCGAGCTGATTGACAAGCATTTCTTTCTCAAAAGCAATCTTTTTCCTCATTTTAAAAAGAACCGCTCGCTTAAAATCGCCGCGACTCCGCTCCGCCTTGAACGGAATTTTGAAGTCCTTCCGTACAGCGAGGACAAAGTTCAGTATTTTAAGATTGAATATAACGAGGGCGACTTTGAAACCGAAAACGAGCTTGTCTGGGGCAAAATCCTCTCGGCGGCAAAAAATCACGCGGACATCATCGTATTCCCCGAAATGCTCGGAAATCCCACGCTCGCTGATTTTGTCACGCAGAAAATCGAGTCGCTTTCAGAATCAGAGCGGGATTCGCTTCCGTCGCTCATCATTTTGCCTTCGTTCTGGCAGAAAAAGGGCAACACAGTCACGATTCTCGACAAATTCGGAAACCTTGTCTGCCGTCAGAGCAAGCAGAATCCCTTCCGTGCCGAGCTTGGCGGGCGCGGCTACCTTGAGGGAATCATGCAGAGCCTTGTCGTGAACATTTTTCATTATGAGGGAATCGGGCGTTTCGCCGTCCTTATTTGCAAGGACTTCCTCACCACAAAATACATGGAACAGCTCATGAGATGCTTCAAGCTCACGCTGATTATCGTTCCCTCTTTTTCCACGGGTTCGTACGACTTCCGACAGAGTTTCGACTTGTGCGCCCACGACGACTGCAATGTGGTGTGGATTAACACCTGCGCCGCGCTCGAAAAAGGCAAGGAAGCCAATTTTGAAAACATCGGCTATGTCCGGAAGCGAATCAGCCGCAACGACGACGAAGCACAAAAACTGTGCAAAATGCCGATTTGCGATGGCGCGTTCAGCGGAAAGTGCGAGCATGACTGCCTGCACTACGAAGTGATGGGAGCAGTGTAAAAAGAGTTGCTAGACAAAACATAACACATTCTGTTATGATATGTATATCATGCAACCTATAAGCTTGTTGAAAGAAACACTGGAGCAGAACGCAAACAAATCACACTTTCTCTTTAGCGTACAGGATTTTTTGCCGCTTTTCCCCGATTTTACGAGCGAGAATCTTTGCATGCTCCTTTCCCGTGCCTCAAAAAGCGGAATCCTAGAGCGCGTGTGCAAGGGCATCTACATTTATCCAAAAGCAAACTATGATTCTTCGCTCGTGCTGTTCAAGGTTGCCGCAAAACTCCGCGCCGACCATTTGAATTATGTGAGCCTTGAAACCGTGCTTTCCGATACGGGCGCAATCTCTCAGCAGCTACTCGGCTGGATTACCGTGATGACAACTGGGCGGAGCGGCATTATAAAATGCGGCAGGTTTGGCACGGTGGAGCTGATTCACACGGCAAAGCCCACGGAAAAGATAATGCCGCACTTGCGATTGGATACGCGGACTGGCTTATGGTGGGCGGACGAAACTCTTGCTATGCAGGAAATGCGGGAAGCGAAGAGGACGAGGGAATTGGTGAGTGGCGGGGAATAGGATTTTGTGATAGAATCAAATATATAATAGGAGTTTCTCAAGATGAACAAGATTGCAAAATCCCTAAAACACTTGAACTGGAAGTTGTTCGCATCCCTTTTGGTCATGGGCTTGTGTCCGACCGTTTACACGACGCTGCGTGTTTTCTTTTTAGGCTCGCTTCCGGGCGACTGGGCGTTTTCCATCGCGGGGCAGCTTTCTTGGGTGAACCTGCTTTATGAAATCCTTGACGAGGCGATAATCCTTCCGCTTTACTTTTTTATGGGAAAGGTTATAAGCGACAAGGCTGAATACACGAACCGAATCCGTACGGGGCTTCTGATTTCATTCTGCGTGTATGCCGTCTGCTCCGCGCTTATCTGCTGCTTCGCGAATCCGCTTTTATCCGCGATGGCTACGGGCAAGGACATTATCGCAGAGTCCGCCGTCTATATCAGGATTGAAAGCGTGGCGAACATCTTTTCATTACTCGCAAGCTTCCTTCTTGTCTGCCTTGTGACGCTCGGAAAATCAAAATATGTCTACATCCTCACCGCCGCAAAACTGGTTTTGAGCGTGATTTTCGATACATTCTTTGTCTCTACACTGAACATCTCCGCGAACCTCGGCGTGAACGGAATCGGCTATTCAAACATTATCGTCAATCTGATTTTGTTCGCAGTTTCCGTCATCTTGCTTGACAAGGAAGGATATGCTGTTTTCGGCAAGAAAAAACTCTCGTTCGCGTGGGCAAGGGACTTCGTGAAAATCGGTGGCATTTCAGGGCTAGAGTCCTTCGTTCGGAACCTTGCCTATATGCTGATGATTAGCCGTATGGTCAACATGGTGAACGAACAGGGGACATACTGGGTGGCGAACAATTTTATCTGGGGCTGGCTTCTGCTCCCCGTGAACCAGCTGGGCGAACTGATTAAGCAGGAGGTCGGCACGAACGAAAAAGCCGTCAAAAACAATACGCTCGGCTACTTTGCCGTTACGCTGATTGTCTGTGCGCTCTGGTTCATCACGATTCCTACGTGGAAAAGCTTTATGGCAAACGTGCTCCAGTTTTCGGACGTGGATAAATTGTATAACCTTGTCATGCTTCTGATCGGCTTTTATGTCCTGTACGCATTGCAGAATGTCTTTGACTGCGAGTTTTACGGGCTTGGAAAAACGAGTTATATGCTTTTTGAGTCCGTCGTCACGAACACGCTTTATTACGGCACGGCGTTCATCTTGTATCTGACAGGAAAA
This sequence comes from Treponema sp., assembly GCA_017464425.1. Classification (GTDB taxonomy): domain Bacteria; phylum Spirochaetota; class Spirochaetia; order Treponematales; family Treponemataceae; genus Treponema_D. The sequence continues at coordinate 2,885 of JAFUDX010000032.1, read as the reverse complement.
TGGACTCCGACTTTGACGGGAATCGCGCTCCTCTTCGGAATCGGAAACGCTTTTGACAGCATAGTTTCCGGCGGCGCGTTCGCATTTTTGTTGAAGAAAAAGAAGATTAATATTCTGGAGGTGGAATAAAATGATTTTGCAGTCCATTTACGAGCACATGGAAACGGGGGCTGCAAAAGTTCCCGTCGGTGAAAACTGTAAGATATTTTTCCGCCATTCAATCCGCGGAAAAATCGATTCTGGCGTGGGGCGCGAAGTTGAGCTTACCGATGAAGGTGTGGAACTTGCGAGGAGTTTCGGAAAGCATTTGAAATATGACATAGGTTTTATTGCGTCAAGTTCGTGTTTAAGAAATATTCAGACATGCGAGAATATTCTTGCAGGGAAAAGAATCGACAAAACAATAATAACAGCCCCTGATGAACTTGAAGGTCCGCAGACAAAAAACAGGGAGTTAAGTGATAAAGTCTTTAATAACCTCAACTATAATAATCAAGAAATCATCTTCCTGCTCAAAAATGAAGGGCTACCGGGATTTAATTCAATACAAGATTCGGCGAAAATAATGCTTGATTATGTATTTGAAAACGGCAATCAGAACAATACCGTTGATTTATTCTGTACGCACGATTTTCCAGATGGCGATTCTGTATGCCTATCTGTTTGACTTTGCTTCGACTAGAGATAGCATTAAAAACAACAAATGGCCGATGATGCTCGAAGGTATGATTTTATGGGGCGAACGAAATCATTTTTGGTGCTCATGGCGAAATGAGATAAGGGAATTTATCAACAGATAGAAATGTTTCAAGACCACTGGAAACAGTAAGCTTCTTTAAATTATGTAAAGAAAAACTTCTTAAATGCCCAAAAAGGATAAAACGCTATGACTAATTTTGACACCCTCGTATCCCAAGTCATCTCGCAGAACATAGAATATCCCGCTTTGCGCACGGTCATCGAAAAGGAGCTGCTGCATTACGACATCTTGCGGGCGATGAACGGAGCGGGATTTTTGAAGAACCTTACTTTTATGGGCGGAACTTGTCTGCGCGACTGTTACGGCTCGGTGCGGTTGAGCGAGGATTTGGATTTTACGGGCGGATTTGATTTTTCAAAGGCGGATATGGGCGAACTGGGTGCGGTCATCCAAAAGACGATTCACGAGAAATATGAGCTTCCCGTTACGGTGACTGAGCCGATGAAAGAGGGCGGCAACACCGAAACTTGGAAGATAAAAGTCATCACGCGACCTGAGCGACCGGACTTCCCCGCGCAGAAAATCAACATTGACATCTGCCTGCTTCCGAGCCATGACCGCAAAGTCTCTATGCTCAGAAATCCATATAGCATCGACATGGGAACTGACGGCGTTCTTTTGTATGCCGAAAGCCTTGCGGAGATTTTGTGCGACAAGCTGATTGCCTTTGCCCGCCGACCGAACCGCGTGAAGAACCGCGATTTGTGGGACATTCATTGGATTACGCAGAAAAATGTTGCGGTGAACAAGGAATTGCTTTTGCAGAAACTTGATGATAGGAAAATTGCAGAAAGTGAATTTCGTGCACAATATCAGTCGCGGCTTTTGGAAATCAAAGGCGGTCAGAAGGACTTTCTGTTTGAGATGCGGCGCTTCCTTGCTCCATCCGCGTTCAGTGAGCAGTTCACTTCGGAAATGTGGTGGGAGTATCTTTTAAATCTATTGGAATTTTTCTAAGAGGTAAATCACATGCAATTCAAATCAATACAAAAAATCCATGAGGGAAAATTCATCACGCGCTACAATCTCGAATACGAAACGGCGAGCGGAAGGCCGAAAGTCTACGAGATGATTAGCCGCAACAAAAACATTTCGTCGTTAAAGGAACTGCAAAATTCTCGGGTGGACGCGGTGGTGATGATTCTGCATGATGAATCGGGGGAGCAGATTCTTTTGAGCCGAGAATTCCGAATGGCGACAGGTGAATGGGTCTACAATTTTCCGGCGGGGCTTATTGATTCGGGGGAAGATGCGGCTTCGGCGGCGGAGCGGGAGCTTCGTGAGGAAACGGGGCTTACACTCACGCATATCGATGAGATTTGGTTTGAGTCGTATTCTGCGGTGGGGTTTTCCAATGAGAAAAACATCGTGATTACTGGCAAGGCGAGCGGTGAAATCAAGCCGAGCGATTCTGAATTTGAGGAAATCGAAGCGTTCTGGTATACGAAAGCAGAAATCCGTGCGCTCCTCAAAGTGGCGAGATTCGCCGCCCGAACGCAAGCCTATTGTGCGCTCTGGAGCAAAATGGGTGCAAAATAGCGTTTGCCCTGTATATCCTAGTATATCCTCGTGTCTTGAGCTATACTTAAACGCGGAGAAGACTATGACACTCTACATCAATGCCTGTGTGCGAAAAAACGCTTACCCATCGCGACGAATGCATTGCGCGCGGCGATTTTTCCGACCCGTTTTTTTCTTATGCGAAGCAATTTGCCCAGGCGGACGAAATCGTCATTTCCGCGCCCTACTGGGACTTGCTTTTTCCCGCATCGCTCCGCGCGTATATCGAGCGCGTGTGCGTGACAGGCGTGACCTTTGCCTACACGGAACAGGGCGTGCCTCAGTCGCTCTGCAAAGCGAAGCGGCTTACCTATGTAACGACGGCGGGCGGCTTTATTGGCGAGCATCATTTGGGGTTTGAGTACATACAGGCAGTTGCGGCGCAATTTTTCGGCATCCGCGACATTCGCTTGGTAAAGGCGGAGGGATTGAGGGCGTGCTTGCCTTTACTGCCGCCAACGGCTCGGAAACATCGCTTGCCGACCTCTACAGCGTGGAGCTGAAAGTATGGCTCTCAAACCGCTTCACCAAGAATTTTACGGAAAGCATCACCGCAGAGCCGGCT
>JAFUDX010000031.1 GCA_017464425.1 Treponema sp. | reverse complement strand
CTGGCTTGAACAGAAAGCAAAAGTAAAAGAACTTCTTTCCAGTGAAGAATATAAAACTCTTATGAAAAAGCGTTCCACTGAATGTGAAACTGTCTTTGGTCAGACAAAAGGCAATTTAGGCTTCAGGCGATTTCATCTTCGGGGAAAAGAAAAAGTAGGAGCTGAATGGGGATTACTGATGCTGGGATATGATTTCAAGCAGCTGATTCGATTAATGAACGCCTAAGAAAAAAAACAACAAACGAAAATCCACAAAATTCATTTAACATAAAAAAGGCTGCCCTTTTTGAAGTCTTTAACAACTTCTAGGACAGCCCCTTTTTTGTGGTTTTGTTTTTCGGGCGGAGGACACCCCCCGACTCCGACCATTTTTTTTACTTTGCTCGGATAAAGCTAGCATTTTGTCATTTGCTAATACTGGCATAGAGGTTATTTGATAAGTACTGATAACATATCAAATTTTAAAATTAGTTATAATTCATATTTGAATTTTGTGAAATCTTCATCAAAATATATTATAATTATATCTGCATCAACGCTGAATAATTGAGTTGGTGTTCCCTTGCGTATGCAATGAAATCTTTTTCCTCTTGTGTAACTCGAATCTGAAATTTTAGGGGCAGTGAGAATTTTTGTTTGCGCCCTGCGTTTTCTCTTGCTCCGCCGTGCCCGAATTTTTTTTCATAAGAAGAGAGACCTGATTTTTTCATGTATTCTTTTTCAGATATGATTTTTTCATCGGGAGAAATCTCTGATTCTAATTTTTTGAAAACATAGCCTTCCGAATCTTTTACAAAAACATAATCCATAATCAGACCTCCTTTAGCCTTTGTTTTGCAAGTTTTATCTTATCTTTTGGAGTTTTTTGCGTTTTCTTTACAAAAACAACTCCAACAACAATAATCTTACCCGCCTTATATTTGAACAATGAGCGAAGTTCATTCGATTTGATTTCAAAAATGTCTTTTTGAAGATATTTTACCCGCACAAACTCAATTCCTTGGGTCTCAATTTTTGTGTATTCATTGCGGAGCAGTTCTTGCTGAGATTGCTCTAATGATTCAATCTCGGTTTCTGCTTGTGGCAGTTTTTCCACGGTGAACTTCATATAAATAAAATATAAGATAAAGTTGATTTTGTCAACAATTTCAAAAGTGTTTACTATAATGTTGGCATAAAATAGAAGTGTAAGTAAATTCCTGTTACTGTCGGTAATTTGCTCTGAACAGAAAATGCCCGCGCCCGCTATGGAGCACCTGCGAAGCAGTTCCGAAGCGACTGAAAGGAGCGTAGGAATGAGCGTTAGCGAAGTGCGGAACAGCCTTCGCAACACAGTTGCTTGGAGATTCGCTAAAAACGCTTCTCAAGCGTTTTTGCATTGCTTTGCAATGCCGCTCACTAGGTAGACAGTTGATTCGCGCCATAATATTTTGGAATGATTGGTGCTGGTCTTGTAATGGGTATTGCGGCTATCGACTCGGCAATCGGAATCGGAATCGCCCGACAGGGAGCGATTGGGGCATGGAAACGCTGCTTTATGGCGAACAAGCCCGCTTCGTTCATCTTGACCGTCTTTGCGGGTGCGCCCCTTACGCTAGCCTTTCTACGGCTTCCTTTTGATGCAGCAGATGGCTGGCTCGGCAAAAATCGCCGATAACCCGCTCTTCTTCCTCGGCTTGGGCATTGCGGCAGGCCTTGCAATGTGCTTCTCTGCTATCGCTCAGGGAAAAGCAGGTGCGGCTGGCAGCGACGCTCTCGGCGAGACTGGAAAAGGATTTTCAAACTACATCATGGTAGTCGGTCTTTGCGAAACCGTTGCGCTTTTCGCGATGGTATTCGGAATGATTCAGTGCTAGAGTAATTCTAGATAAGCACAAAAAGTCAGGCTCTCGGTGTGAACCTGCCAAAAAAGTCGCGGTGAACAAGTTCAAGCGACTTTTTGTCAGAACCACACCTACGCCTGACTTTTTGCATTTCTGGGCTTTTTCTAGCACGGTCTCATTTCAAAGCCTGATATAGAGTTTAGCCCTTGCAGTCGTGCAGAGGATTTTTTTGTATTCCTCTGTGTCTGTGCGTCTGTTCCTATCTTCTGTGTTTCTGATTTCTGATTCTTAATTTCGCGTCCTTTTTCTTGATTTTTCCTTAAACTGTGTTAAAATAGAATCATCACACAAAATCCACCGCAGTAGAGGAGATTTTTATGAGAAAATTGAATACTATACCTGTGTTTAGGGAGGGGCTACTCGGATAATCCTGTCCGCGCTCGCGCTCCTTCTTTCCGCCTGCTCCGTCTTTCAGTCTGACGAGCAGAGTGCATCCCTTTCCTTCACGATTCCTTCCGAACTTGTTTCAAAACTCACTTCGGCTTCCCGCTCGGCACGGTCGGCGGACGCAACATCAGAAAGCGACGATGTTTTTATCGAAATCGCGCTCTCAGGCTCATTCTCACAGACAAAAATCGCTCCGCTTGCAGGAAACACGACCGTCAGATTCAGCGAGATTCCCATAGGCGCAAGAATCAAGGCGCGGGCAGAAGCGTACAAAACAAACGGCGACGAGGGAAAAACGATTCTCTACACGGGCGAAAGCGAGGAAATCACAATCAAGGGAGGCGAAAATGCGCTCTCGATTACGATGAAAAAAGTCAGCCCCACAGAAGAGGAGAGCGACGATGGAAACGACAAGCCAATCAGTTACACCGTGACCTTCAACTCAACGGGCGGAACTGCCGTCGAAACACAGACCGTCAAAAACGGGGAAAAAGCGAGCCGGCCATCCGACCCGACAAGGGAAGCAGTCGCTTCGACAAACTATGCTTTTGCCGGCTGGTACACCTCGACGGACGGTGGAACGACGCTTTCCGAAACGCCGTTCGACTTTGACACGGCGATTACGGCGAACACCGTCCTCTATGCGAAGTGGGAAGAACAAACTTTGCCGAGATACACAATCACCTACGACCTTGACGGCGGCGACTGGGCGGAGGGCTACACCGCTCCCGCGACATTCACCGAAGAAGACGCCGTTTCCCTTCCCGATGCAAGCAGCGTCAAAAGACAGGGCTACGGATTCACAGGCTGGCACGAAGTCTCTTCGGACGGAACGGTGACGGAAGGCACGACCTCGCAAATCGCGCTCGGCACGAAGGAAAACAAAAGTTTCAAGGCGTACTACGAACGGAAGACCATCACCTACACATTCGACGCAAATGGCGGCTCATGGGCGGACGGAAGCACGGAGAACAGAACAATAAGCGGACTGTACGAGGCGGAAATAACTAACGCCCCCGAAAAACCCACGCGCACGGGCTATTCGTTCGCAGGATGGGATGCTGAAATCGGAAGCACATTCGCGGCGGAAGACAAGACCTTTACGGCACAGTGGACGGCGAACGCGCTCGGCATTACGGTCACGCTCGAATCGGTCAGCGGGGACGAAAATCTTTCTATCGAAGAAAACGATGGAACGCTTACGGCGACAAGCGGATTTGCCTCATACACTTGGAAAATCGACGGCTCGATGGCAACGGACGAAACAGGCAGCACATACACGCCGACATCGCTTTCGGTGGGCTACCACAACATCACGCTGATTGTGACGGACTCAAACGGCGGAGTATGGTCGGCAACGGCAGTCATCACGGTGCAGAACTAAAGGGGTGAGAAAATGAAAAAATTACGAATACTTACGGCGATTCTTGCAGCCGCCCTGCTTTTTTCTTCATGCGGGGATTTGAATTCGCCTGTCGATTCCGACACAAACGGCAAGGCGCGGCTTTGTGTGGGCATCGGCGAGAAATCAGCGCGGACGATTCTCCCGACCGACATAGGCGAAAGCGGAATCACAAAGGTGGAGCTTCTGGCGAAGGCAAGCGAGGCGGATTCGCCGTCACTGGTGAAAGAATGGACTTCCGACGGAACGGCAAGCGCAAGCACGGCGACGATGGGAACAGAAATCACGCTCACGCTCTCGCCCGAAAGCGATTATGAGTTGGGCGCGGTCTCCGTAACGGATTCGAGCGACAACGAAGTGACCGCAACGGCTGATGAAAGCGACGGCACGAAGTACACATTCACCATGCCAGCAAGCGATGTGACGATAAGCGCGACATTCAGATTAGCACGAACCGAAGTCACTGGAAAAATCGGCAAATACGAAAAGCCGTATTTCGTGGGCGACATCGTGTTCAACGACGGAAGTGCTACACCATACACTGACTTTACAGATGATAACCAGATTACCACAGCACAGAAAAACGCCGCAATCGCAGTAATTTTCTACGCAGGCTCAAGCACTGATGTTCTCGGAGCAAAAACGCTCGGTGTAGGACTTAAAAACACGCAGGGCGAGACCACAGAAACTCTTGTATGGGCACCAATCCTCGCGACGGGTTACACAACAAATTTCACGGAGATTCAGTGTACGCCAAGTGAATCTGGAAGCGGGAAGGCAGCAACGGCGACATTCACGGGAGACCTTGACGGAAGCGACAACTGGGCAAAAGTTTGCGCAGCCGATTCGACGGCACAAGCAAATGCTGCTACGAATTACCTTGCCTTCAACTGGGTCAACAATTACGCCACCACAAATTCCCTTACGGGTGATTATGCGAGCGGTTGGTATCTTCCTACAGTCGCGGAACTGAGCATGATGTACCGCGTGAAAGCCACTGTGAACGCGGCTCTCGAAAAAGCAGGCGGAACGCAAATCGCGGACACGGGCTTCTACTGGTCGTCTAGTCAGTCTTCTTCCTTCGATAGCTATGCTTGGTATGTGCGGTTCAGCGACGGCCTCCTCGGCTACGGCGCCAAGAAGAGCGACAAGCCGGTTTGTGGAGTTCGAGCTTTCAACTAGCGCAAACGGCAACGCACAGGAAACGCCCCCGCTTTCGGGGTCAAGCTTTCAGCATTGCTTTCACGCGCAAGGCAGGGAGCACCCCGCAAAGCGGGGGTTTTGTGGCGGAAAACTCGCTTGACATTCTGCGGAAATGTGGTATAGTTAAGGATAAGGAAGTGCACCACGGCAATGTGGCTGAACCTCCGTGAGCTAATTGTTAAAAGCCTGCGCGGAAGTAACAGATTGCGTAGGCTTTCTTTTTATCTACTTGCTTTCTGAATCTTTTTTAGCGAGTGCCGTGCATATAGCAAAGACAAACGATGCAACCGCAACAATTGCTGTCACAACCGCACAAAGAAGCATTACGCTTTCGTATCCTGTCATAGCAGGCCTCCTCGTTCTAGTGAATTCGGAGGTTCAGCCTACCACCACCGTGGTGCAATTTTAATATACTGTATATTTGTATCAGATGCAAGAGCCTGTGCGTTAAGGATTGTAGGGGCGGCGTAGCCGTTCTGAAGCGTAGCGAAGGAATAGAGCGAATAGCGGAATGTCGAAAAGCCAAACGAGCACGGCAACGAATGTGCTCGCGTAGCCAAATAAATTCGCGCCAAAAAACTATGAATTTTGGAATGATTGGTGCATGGTCTTCGGAATGATCCAGTGCTAGAGTAATTCTAGATAAACACAAAAAAGTCAGGCTCTCGGTGTGAACCTGCCAAAAAAGTCGCGGTGAACAAGTTCAAGCGACTTTTTGTCAGAACCACACCTACGCCTGACTTTTTGCATTTCTGGGGTTTTTCTAGCACGGTCTTATTTCAAAGCCTGATATAGAGTTTTGTCCTTGTAGTCGTGCAGGGGATTTTTTTTGTGCATTATTCATTCTCTCAGGTTGTATGCCGTCACGCCCTTCGTATTAACTGATAGCCCCAAAACACAAAATATGATATACTTTCTGCCGAAAATTTAAAGATAATAAATGCCTAAAAAACGGCTTGTTTTCGCAGTGCTTTTTTCTCTTCTTTCTGTTCCGCATATTTTTTCGCAAAATGAGGGTGGGGCGGATGGAGTTTTGTCTTTGCAGCAGATTGACCTTCTTATCGAAACGACCGCGTACAATGAGGCACTAAAGGAACTCTCAAAATACATTGCCGCGCATCCGAATGACTTTGACCGTGCGCAAAAGCGAATCAGCCGTGTTATGAAGCTTCGTGAGCAATACAATAAGGGGGCTGAATATCTGGTTGATGTCATAAAAAACGGGGATGAATCCAAGTCAGAAAAACTTAACAAAATCACCGAGCTTGAAAGTTCCGAACTTGATCCAACGGAAACGGTCATTGATTTTACGAATCTTGCCCGCCGAACGGTCACGATGGGCGAGGTCCTCATAAAATACAATCAGATTATGCGTGAGGGTGTCTCGCTTGTCCGAAAGGAAAAATATGCTGAGGCCGCCGTAAAATTTGAAGAAGGTTTCGCAATCAAAAATGAATTTTCAGATGTCGTGTTTGAACTGGAAACTGTTGATTCTGATTCTGACGGGCAGCTTGTCGTGTACGAAAATGACATCACTGTTCCTGTGCGGCGGTCTGTGAACAATGTCCGCGCACTTGTGGCTGGTACGCTCGTTTCTGCGAGCATGGATTCGCGGATTTCTGATTGTGAACGGGCCTATGCGGAATATATGCAGGCCGTTGCGAGCCGAAGTATTGATGCGGTGTCTGCCGCGCTTAAAAAAGTAAATGCCGCGTTTGGAAAGTATGCTGAGCTTCGCAATAAAATAATTGATGACGCAAAAGTCCTTGAGTCGGCGGAAAAACTTGCGGAAGAACGGAATCCGCTCCTTTTGGGAACTTCGTACATCAGTTTTGATCAAAAATTTATTCTTGGGGATGAGTCAAATCCTGACACGGGAATTATCGGTGCGTTCGACGCGTATTTTAATCGTCGCGTTGAGTCGATGAAGTCAAAAACAAATGAAGTGGTTTTTGATGTTCTGAACGCCGTTTTGCAAAATCTTCCCGAAAATAAAATATACTCGCTCACGCAAAAAATCGAATCAGAAGAAAAAAATGTCTCCACTGCAAAATCTTACGCTGCGTTTGCGCTCTATCTGCATGATTTGTACAAACTTGAAAAAAATCTTGACGGGACGACGGTGGGTGATAATCATTCTGGCTACGCCTCATCGATGGGGTTCGTAAATGAGTACATAGCGGATTTAGGCCTTGCGTATAAAAGCGTCATCGAATTGGCATATGAAAAATCTCATCCTGAAAAAATCGACAAAACTGATTTGAGCGATTCGACTGTCAAAAAGAATTTTGGAAAGCTCATGCAATATGAAAAAATCAAGTCAGACTCAAAAAAATATCTTTCCTTGATTGATGCTGAGCTTGAATTTGAAAAAAACTATTTTGATGCAAAGGCTGCGCGAGAAAAGGAACTTGCCGAACTTATGGCATTGAGCGGCGGAAAGCTAAAGATTGCTTCTCAAAAACGAACGACTGCTGGAGTCCAGATTTCTGATGATCCGCTTGATTTTAGAAAGCAAATCGCGTATTTCACTTCGGTGAACACGCAGAATTTACAGGAAGCGACTGCGCACGCAAAAGGTCTCTGGGGCTACATTGCGCAGGTGTATTCAATCAGGGGTAACGAGGCGTACATCGCCTTTGAAAAGCAATGCTCTGATACGGAATTTCTTCTCTATGGCGAAAAGCGGGATGATTCTCAGGAAGTGCCTGATGAATTCTCTGCGGAATTTATCAAAAAGTATCCGATCGAGGCAAAAGCTAGTGCCGAAAAACTCAATTCTGAAATCGCAAAAAAGAAAGAAGAGCTCGTCGGTTGGCGTGAAATTCTTTCTGGTGGCGAAGAATATCGAAAAACTGAGGAAGATTATGTACTGGGCACGCTTTCGCTTGACCGTACGATTCATAATTTTGATTCTCTGTTCGCACGCAATTATACGGTTATCTCGACTGCCGAGCCGCAAATCAAAAACTATGAAAATACGCTCCGCGAGGCAGAAGAGCAGTACAATCTTGCCCTTGCCGCGTTCAAAAAAGAAAATTTTGACAATGCGAATGCTGCCGTTGATGCCGCTTCAGAAAAGTATGCGGCCGCGCTTGACATCGAATATTCAGAAAAAATCCGCTCAATGCGCGAAGTCACTTTGAATGATTTGGCGGTAAAAATCCAGCAGGCAGAATATGAAAAAGTTTTGCGCGAGGTGTTTGCGCTTAAAGACCGTGCTGCCACATACTATTACTCAAGCAATTTCGATGCTGCAGAAAATATTCTTGTGTCTGCGCAGACAAAATGGGCGAAGGTGAGCACGGATCCTGATTCTGAAATCGAAGATTTGCTCAATATCGTCAAAACGGTAAAAAGTATGAGCTACGGGCGCGTTTTGTTGCAGTCCGATCCGCACTATCCAGAACTTTCGTACAGCCTTGACATGGCGAAGCAGAGTTTTGAGCGTGGCGTAAAACTTAAAACTGAGGGAAATCCTGAAGAAGCGAAAAAATCCTTTGAAATCGCGCGGACGAACATCCGCAATGTGCAGAATGTTTATCCGCTCAATAAGGAAACCCGCCTCTTGGACTTAAAGATTGACCGTGAACTTGACCCAGAAGGATTCCCGCGCAAATTTGAAAATCAATATACTGCCGCAAAATCTGAGCCAAAACCGAGCGAACGGCTTGCCGCCCTTGAAGATTTGTACGAAATCAATCCGAAGTATCCTGGTCTTGCGCAGGAAATTTACAACATCAAAGATTCGCTTGGCATGTTCCCCAAAAAGACCGTCCAAAAAGAAGTCAAAAAATCCGCCGATTCAAAAATTGCAGAAGCCCGCCGTGCGTTTAAGGCTGCCGGAAATGACGAGGCAAAACTCAACAATGCTTTAAAACTTGCGAACGAAGCGATTGCAATCGATGGCACGAGCAAGGCTGCGAAGGAGCTAAAACTTGATATTCAGTTAAAAATCGGTGCCACGAGCACGGCAATCCTTTCTCAAAACGATGAAAAGATGTATGCTGAAGCTGCCCGTTTGTTTAACCAACGGCGGTTCAGTGATTCCAAGCAGATTATGGACCGTCTGTTGCAGGAAGCGGCCGCCAAAAAGAGCCGCAAAGTCATCGATTTGTACAACCGATTGCTAAAGCGACTGTAGGGCAGGAAGATGAGAAGGTCAGATTATACAGATTGCAAAAAATCCACAGATTCTCACAGATTTTCACAGATTACAACCTGTCGTCTCTCATTAAAGATTTTGTGTCGCAAAATCGAATCCGTGTGGCAATTTGGATTTTTTTTCCTCCTATTTTTTACTTTCTTATTGCCGGTATCGCTTCATGCTCAAACCAAATCTTCTTTCTTTTGGGATGCTGTCGAAAATTTGTCAGAGAAGAATTCGTACTTTCCGACGGCTCTTTATGACTCCCACAATTCGTATGTCTTTTTTGAGGTGGCGGACAAAGCGCGTAAAGAAATCAAAGTCTCATGGCGGCAAAAAAAAGATGCGTTGGACTGGTCGGATACCTTTTCACTTTCAGATACATTCCGCTATTCTGGTGAAGATGTTCCTGATATGTATTCCACAGCCATTTCTTCGGAAGGAAAAATCGCTGTCTCGGTGTTGGATTCTTCGTCATCGGCGAGCGTTGTAAAAGTGTATGTCTCGTCGGACAATGCCTCGTCATTTTCTAGCTTTGGCTTTCCCGCGCAGCAAAAACAAATCACATCTTCCCGAATTTTTTCAACGGGCACGGGCTTTATTCTTTTTATCTCGCTCGGTGAAGGAAAGCAAAATCCTACGGAGTCATCATTTTCTCTTCTGTATTCTGAATCAATCGATGGCGAAAAATGGACTGATCTTGCTGCTTTTAAGCCTGCCGAACATATTTCAAATGCCTTTTCTCCTTTCTTTGTAAAAATCGGCGGAAAAGATTTTGTGTTCTTTGAGGGCTGGTCTGGCAGAGATTCCACGACATCGCTTGTCTACGCGTCTTCGCGCACGGGTATAGCATCTTTGTGGAGCGAGCCGTCCGTTCTGACCGATTCATTGTCAATGCTGGATTCTTCTTCGTATCTTGATGTCAAAAATTTCCGTCCGTTCGTGCTTTCTAACGGAGTTGATACAAAAATTGTCTGGGAGCGCACTTCAAAAACGGGGAACACAGCGACGGTAATGGTTGCATCCCTTAATTCTGAAGGAAAAATCACTGATAAAAATGATGTTGAAGAATTGAATTCATTCGGAAACGGCCGCCGCCCGGAACTTTTTCTTTTTAATGGCAGATTTTTTGCCATGTGGTTTGATGACCGAAACGGCGTGAACAATGTGCATGTGGCGGAAAATCTTGGGGTTCAGTGGGTTGAAGTTGAATCTGTCACGCGCAGGCAGGATTCTCGGACAGGAAGGAGTTTCCCCTGCGCGGTGATTTTACAGGAACGGGAGCAGTGCCTTGCGCTTATCTGGCAGACGAGCTCAAATCAGGGAGAGCGTATTTCGATTTTAAGCGAGGATTTTCATGCTTCTCCGCCCACTTTTTCGGCACGGAATTTTAAAATCGGAAGGCACGGAAATGTCACTTCACCTTCTGTAAAAGTTGTGATGAGCGATGATATTTCTGGTATCGCAGGCTATTCTGCGCTCTGGACATTTGATGAAGACGAGGAGCCTGAAAAAAGCACATTCAGCCCGAATTTCAAAAATACAAGTGATACGGTGATTACGGCAAAAATCCCTGAAGAAATTGAGGGCGATACGGTTCTCTATTTTAAAGCCTGTGTCCTCGATAAGGCTGGAAACTGGTCGCCTGTCGCTACGACGGAATACTATTTTGACCAAACACCGCCTGGAAAAGTCACGGATATTTTCTTTGAGAAGGATGAATGGGGATTTTCCCTAACGAACGATGTCGCTTTTACCTGGAAAAGTTCAGAGACGGACGATGATGTTGCCGGCTATTCATGGACGCTGACGCGGGTTTCTCCGCTGGACAAAAATCTTGCGGTCTCAAAAACAAAAAAACTTTCCCTTTCTCCAGAAGAAAGCGAAGCACTTCTCTCTGATTTGCTTTCCCAGAACGAGCAGAATCTTTTAAAGGCAAAAAATCCCGCCGCAAAAATCGAATCAACAAAATCTGCGGCTCAATACCGAAATCGCGACAATGGCCTGTATGTTTTTTCGGTGCGCGCCATCGACTCGGTTGGAAATGCCGGCGAAGCGGAGCAGGTCTGTCTCTTTTTGAACAAGTACAAGGCTGCGACGCTGATTCAAAATGTTTCGGCTTCTGCGGACGACTTTGGAACGGTTTCAATCGCTATTTCTGGTCAGGAATTTTCGTACGATGGCATAATTTCTGCCGTTACGCTCACAAATGTCCTAACAGGTGAAAAACATACGTTTCAAAACGGAATCGATTACACGATAAAAAAAGGTGCGGGTGAAAATGAGCAGATTTCTGGAATCAAAATAGAAGGCATGCGGGCGGGCACATACTCAGTCCAAATCAGGCATTCTGAGCGTGGGCTTTCTACCTGGAAAAAAACGCTTACCATCACCGAAACGGGAACGGTCAAATATGAACGAAATTACAATTTTGAGCCAACATGGAAGATTATTCCGATGGCTCACACAAAATATACGGTCGATACCGAAAAAATTCTTTTCTGGGCGGCGATGCTTTTTATTATGCTCGGCATTGTCGTTTGCAGTCGTGGCGTATTAGTTGCGGCACGGGACATCCTCAGAATCAGAAAAGATGTCTCAATGATTTTTACAGGAGAATATATGGCAAAAGAAGAACTGGAGAATCTTGAATCAAATCTTCGCGTAAAGGTTTCTTTAAAATTAAAATTCGGTCTTGCGATTACGACCCTGCTTCTTTTTATCGTGGCAGGTGTCGCGCTTGCAATCGGCTTCCAGATGTCAAAAACGCAGGAGCGGATTCTTATCACGGGGCTGAAGGACCGCGTAAAAACGGTTATGGGCAATATGTCGAGCGGTGTTCAGTCGTATCTTGACGATGGGCGTGAAAAACTCGCAGAAATTGGGGCAATCGTAAACCAAGTGGACAATTTTGCTGAGGCGCACTATGCAACGATTCTGAGTTATGAAATTGACGGAAAAACACTCAATGATGGAAGCCGACCGCTGGATTATGTGTGGGCAACGAATGATGAAAATATCGTGCGAAAAATCAATGCGATTACATTTGATGCGGGAACCGTCCGCTTTGAGTCGGGGGATGCGTTTTATGCAGAAAAATGCGTGGAATTGAACAAGCAGGCCCGTGCTATCGTTTCTGACTTGTCATATACCACAGGCGATAACTCAAATCTTATTTTTAGGAAGCTCAACGAATATTCTGCCGAAATCTACAGCTCGTACCCAGAAATGTCCGATGAAGTCCTTGACCGTGAAAAGACCGAATATTATTTTTACTGGCCGGTATTGTATCAAAAAGGCAGCGATATGCAGACATTCTTACAGGCGATGATTCTCATGGAAGTTTCCACAGATACGCTGGTCGCGCAAATCGATTCTTCGCAGCGAGTTGTCATGTCAATCGCGCTTCTTGCTTCTGGCATTGCGGCGATAATCGGTCTCGTTTCTGCCTTCCTTCTGTCCTCTATCGTCGTTTCTCCGATTCGGCGCATTGCGGCACATGTCAAAAAAATCACTGATACAGAAAATAAATTGCTTCTTGAGGGCGTTGAAATCAAAATCACTTCGCATGATGAGCTTCGGACTCTCGGCGACTCCGTGAATGACATGACGAAAGGTTTGGTAAAAGGCGCGAAGGACGAGAAACGGGCAAAAATCGCGTATCAACGGGCGGCAAAAGACCGCGAGCGGGCGGCCCGCGCTCAGGCAGAAGAAGCAAAGGCGCGTGCCGAGACGGCCGAAATGAGCATCATGAACCTTGACGGTCAGGCAGTTCAAAAGGCGTTCATTCCGCTTGTAACCGAAGGCTCTGAAAAGGCAACGACGGCTTCATTTAAAGATACGACTCTTGAGATTTTCGGCTATTACGAAGGCACGGACGCGGTTAGTGGCGACTATTTTGACTACAAAAAACTTGATGACCGCTGGTATGCCTTTATCAAATGCGATGCTTCTGGTCACGGAGTTCCTGCCGCGCTTATCATGACGATTGTCGCTACGATTTTCCGCCGTTATTTTGCCACATGGAAATTTGAAAAAAATGGTGTAAAACTCAATCTGCTCGCTGCCGACATCAATGATTTTATTGAGTCACTTGGGCTTCGCGGAAAATTTGCGGCCATGATGATTTGTCTTTTGGACACAAAAACGAGCGATGTCTACACATGCAATGCGGGCGATAATATTCTGCGCGTGTTTGATTCTGCCCAAAAGAAAATCAAAGTGATTACGCTCCACGAAGCACCTGCCGCAGGCCCCCTGCCCAGTTTTATGGTTGAAATGAAAGGCGGCTACAAGGTCGAAAAAATTCATTTGAATCAGAATGATGTGCTTTTCCTCTACACTGACGGCATTGAAGAATCCACACGGTTTTTCCGAAATTCGGATTTTGAGATTGTTGCCTGTGACGAGCCGAATCTAAAAGATGGTGAAGTTCACCTTACGCACAAAAAAGGCGAAAAATCCGAGCAGATGGAGCCTGAGCGAGTCCAAAACATAATCGAATCGGTGTTGAACAAGCGAAAATATGTCCTCAATCGGTATCATAGTCCTGTCGCAGATGAAAAACTGGAATTTGATTTCACAAAATGCGACGGTACGATTGAAGAAGCGATTATCGCGCTGACAGCGGTTGAAAAAGTATTCCGAATGTACAAAAAGAATGACTCAAAAGGAACTGTCGAAAAGACCGAGCTTGAACTTGAGGGCAAAAAAAAGACAGTTGTGCAGATTAACGGTGACGGAATCAAGATTGACCGCAAAATCGATGAATTCCTTTCAAAATATTTCAATCGCTACTCATATTACTGCGTGAATAAAGTTGACATGGAAGAGGCGAACTATGTCTATTACACTGGCGTAAGCGAAGATGTCCAGGCAGACGATTTAACATTATTGGCAATTAAGAAAATATGAGTTAAAATAAGATGATAATAATCCACAGATATGCACCGATTTTCACAGATTATAATTTTCATATATGAAAAAATCTGTGTCAATCTGTGTTAATCTGTGGATAAAACTACAGGGAGGCATTTATGACAAAAGAAGATTTAAAAGAATATGTAAACAAAGGCGTTCAGGCTTCAAAAGAGGCATTTGACAAGGCGAGCAAGGCCTCAAAAGAAGCATTTGACAAAGCGGGCAAGGCCGTCTCAAAATTCGGTGACGAAAGCATTTTAAAGATTGAAATCCAGCAGTTCAAATCTCAGATTAAGAAAAACAAGGCTGAGCTCGGAGAACTTGCCTACAAAGCATTTATCGAAGAGGGCGCAGACTCACTGCAAAAAGATACGGAAACGGTTGCTTCCCTCATTGAAAGCATTAAAAAAGCGCAGGAAGAAATCAAATCCCGCGAAGAAAAATTAGCTACCCAAGAAGACACAAAAACAGAAGCCTAAAAAAATCGGGACGAGCAAAGCATCGTCCCGAAAAATTGTTTATTTCTAACTGCTAATTGCTAGCTACTCACTAGTCCAACGCGTGTCCCGCAGAACCCAAGACATTCACGCACTTGTGCATGTACATCTTTTTAAGCTCTTCGCGAGCCGGTCCTAAGTACTGGCGTGGGTCAAAGTCGCCTGGATGCTCTGCAAAGTGTCGGCGGATTGCAGCTGTCATTGCCAAGCGACCGTCTGAGTCAATGTTGATTTTGCAGACCGCTGATTTTGCTGCTTTTCGGAGCTGTTCTTCTGGAATTCCGACTGAATCAGGGATCTTTCCGCCGAACTGCTCAATGATTTTTACATATTCTACTGGAACTGAAGAAGAGCCGTGCAAAACAATCGGGAAGCCCGGAAGCTGTTTTTCGATTGCTTCAAGAACATCGAATGCCAATGGCGGCGGAATAAGAACACCGTCAGCTGTGCGCGTACACTGTTCTGGGGTGAATTTGCAGCGACCGTGAGAAGTTCCGATTGAGATTGCCAATGAATCACAGCCTGTTTTTGAAGTGAAATCAACGACTTCCTCAGGCTTTGTGTATTTTGATTCTTCGGCAGAAACATCGTCCTCAACGCCGCCGAGAACGCCAAGCTCCGCCTCAACGGTGACATCGTGAGCGTGAGCGTATTCCACAACCTTCTTTGTGAGCGCGACATTTTCGTCGTAGGGAAGGGCAGAGCCGTCAATCATGACAGAAGAAAATCCGTTGTCGATACAGTCTTTGCAGACTTCAAAATTTGGGCCGTGATCAAGATGAAGCACGATTGGAATGTCACAGCCAAGCTCATGTGCATATTCGACCGCACCGCGCGCCATGTTACGGAGAATGTTCGGGTTTGCGTACTGCCGCGCTCCCTTTGAAACCTGCAAGATAACAGGTGATTTAGCCTCAACGCACGCCATGATGATAGCCTGCATTTGCTCCATGTTGTTGAAGTTGAATGCCGGAATAGCATATCCGCCTTTCATTGCTTTTGCGAACATATCTTTTGTGTTCACCAAACCGATTTCTTTGTAAGAAGTCATAAATTGTAAAATCTCCTTGTTGAATGAAATTAATTTTCGAGAATTTGTATATAAATAATGGTAAGTCTAAAACTCGTAAAAATCAAGAAGATTGTTAATTTTATCTGAATTTATTTTTCCGTATGGAATGATATTTTGGAGATTTTCTTTAAAATATGTTAAAAAAACAAAAATAGTCTCGTAAATTATTTGACAAAGATGTAGGATAGAAATATAATGATAAATGATTTTGTGTGTTTTTCAGCAAGTTCTGCCGATAATTTTATAAATAAACTATCGGTGTGCTTCAAAAAGTACACAGTAAACAAAGGAGTTTTTGAATGAAAAAAAGCGTAGTAGTCTTTACTAGCTTTGCGTTCCTGCTTGCGCTCTCAGTACCAGCAGTCGCACAACCTAGCTCAAAGGCTGTAGAAACAAGAATCATTGATGATTTTGATACCGTAGATTCTCAGAATTATCAGGTACCACTCAAAAAATCTACACAAGATACAGAAGGCACTCAGCCTCTCAACTGGACTTGGAATGTTCAGGCGAGCCATTTTATTGATAAAGAAAACGGCTTCCCAAAAAAGGATTATTTCAAGGGGCAGCCAAACGCACTTAAAGTTTTCCAGAAGTCAGATGTCGAGGCTAAGGTTCTCGGCGTTCAGACAAGCTTTCTTCGCAAAGGCGAAAACTGGTTTGAAGTATATCCAGAAAAAGATGGAAAACCGTTTGAAATTCCGTTTGTTGGTACTGTAACTCAACTTGATTTTTGGGTTTGGGGTGCAAACTACCTTTACTTCATTGATATTTTGATTCGCGATGCAGATGGTCGTGTCTATACGCTCCCTGCAGGAAACCTTGCATTCAATGGTTGGCGCAATGTAATCGTTCAGATTCCTTCATACATCCGTCAGCACTCACGCTTGCGCTCTGGTCCAACCACAATGACTTTCGTTGGTTTCAGAATCCGCACTGATCCAGATGAATATGTTGATAATTTCACCGTTTTCTTCGATCAGCTTAAATTCTCTACAAATGCTTTAAGCAATATTTTCGATGGTTATGAACTTAAAGATCTTGAATTTGGTGATTCTAGCTCAAGCGGAAGCAGTAACAGCTCATCATCACAGGGAGATGCAAAATAATGAAAAAGTTACTTACATTTGCAATTGCATTAACGCTTTCTGCGGCAGTTTTTGCGCAGGATAACAACAGACAAAATGACAACGAGAGCCTTGCGACACCAGATCCAACCGTAATCGGAAACGATTCTGCAAAACAGGCACTCCGAGAAATCTCGGTTGATCGCTATGAATTGGAAGGAAGCTGGAACGCTCACATTTCACCAGATGATGGTGTTATAAACTTGCGTCTCTTTGAAGGCTCTCCTTTGGCTAAAGAACCGCTCAAAGGCGAAGAAGATGTAGAGGATGCGCGCGTTCTCGGTGTAAAAGTAGAATTCTTCCACCGCGGTGTAAACTCATTCTTTGTTAAGGCTGCTCGACCAATTCCAATCGAAGGCGTTACAAAAACAATTTCTGTTTGGGCTGCCGGCCGAAATATGGACCATCAGATGTATGTCCTCGTTCAGGACTACAATGGCAACAACTTCGAGCTTTTCCTCGGTTCACTTGGATTCTCTGGTTGGAAAAAGATGTCTGTCGCAGTTCCACCAACTCCGGATGGAGAGCATGGAATTATCCAGTCATCTGCTTACAATGGTATTAAACCAGGTTTGCGCATCGTTGGATTCCGAATCGACTGTAATCCAATGCTTGCTCGCGGTACATACTACTTGTATCTCGATGATCTCCGTGCAGTCACAGACTTGTACGACATCGAAAACCGCGATGAAGACGATATGAACGACGACTGGTAATCGTAACTCACAGAGTATTCTGTAGAAGCCCGCTGATTTCACTCGGCGGGTTTTTTGTTTTCTCCATAGGTTATTTTTACATTATGTAATCTGTGAAAATCGGTGGATAATCTTTTAAAATCTGTTATAATCGTCATATGAATCTCAATAATTTCAGAATTAATGCATATAAAAATACCGAAAATGCAGATTCTTCTTCAGAAAAAAAGCAAGTCTTTTCTCCTGTTTTTGAAAAAATAATACGGGAAGATATACAGCCAAAATCATCACTTCAAAACAACACCCTGTCAAACGCTTCTGAGCAGACGCCGCATAAAACGATGAATGAAATCTTTGACAAGCGTTTTTTTCCTGGTCTGAGCGAAAAAGATTTTCAAGGAAACGAATCTGCCAGAGTAGCGGCAAAAGCGTTGACTTCTGGCGCTCTCATAAAAGTTCCTGAGCAGCCTCGCGAAAAAGACGGCAGGGAAAGCATTTATCGTCGTGTTGCAAAGTTTTTGCTTTTAATCGGGGTGGATGAGGCTGCAAAAATCCTTCCGCATCTGACCGATGAGCAGACTGAAAAAATTATTCCAGAAATCGCTTCGATTCGCTATGTGGAGCCTGATGAAGCAAAAGAAATTTTGCAGGAGTTTCAAGGACTTGTAAAGCAGGCTCGTGAAGAAGGCGGCGTTGATACTGCCCGCACGATTCTGGAAAAGGCGTTTGGCACTCACAAGGCAAGCGTCATCTTGGAAAAAACAGCGAGTGCTATTTCTGGAAAGCCGTTTGAATATCTGTATGAGGCGGACGGGGAGCGTGTTTCGCTTCTTTTAAAAGATGAGTCGAATGCGGTTAAGGCCCTTGTCCTTTCCTATTTAAAGCCCAAAACATCTGCCGCAGTTATCAATGCGTTGAGTCCAGAGGACAAAAAGGATGTGGTTATGCGGCTTGCCAAACTCACCAAAGTTTCGCCAGAAATCGTGCAGCGTGTTGACAAGGCGATGCAGGAAAAAATGAATCATCTGGCCACATCAAAAACAGATTCTATTGACGGTAAAAATATTCTTGCGCAGATTTTAAAGAAAATGAGCCCAGAAGCAGAAGAAGGAATTTTAAATCAACTTGCAGAGCAGGATTCTTCTTTAGGCGAAGATTTGCGTGAGCGGCTGTTCACTACGGAAGATATTATCAATGCGGACGACCGATTTATTCAGGAAAAACTGCATAACATGGATGAAGAAGAAATTGCGTATCTTATCGCCACTAAAAAGGATGATTTCCGCGAAAAGATTTTGTCCAATGTCTCAGAAAACCGAAGAAAATCAATTCTTGAAACAGAAAAATTCTTGTATCCCATGCGCAAAAGCGACTTGGAAAAAGCAACGAGTCAGTTTTTTGCGTATTGTCGCCGTGCATGGGAAGATGGAAATTTATATATAAAAGGAAGAGATGATGAACTCTATGTCTAATACTTTAAAAAAAGGCGAAACATACAAATCGTTTGAAGTTTTAAATGTTTTTGAAATTTCTGATTATCATTCTACTGCGATTCATCTGCGGCATTTAAATACGGGTCTTGAAGTGTTCCATATGTGTAATGACGATTCTGAGAATCTCTTTGCGTTTGCGTTCCGTACTCCCAATACAAAGGCAAACGGGCTTGCGCATATCATCGAACATTCTGTTCTTTGTGGCTCAGAAAAATATCCGCTCAAAGACCCCTTTGTTACGATGTCGAACCAGAGCGTCAAAACATACCTGAATGCCATGACCTATTCTGATAAAACCGTTTATCCTGCTTCGTCCATCTCAAAGGCTGATTATTTCAATCTTATGTCTGTGTATGGGGACGCGGTGTTTTTCCCGCGCCTTGACCGAGAAATCTTTATGCAGGAAGCGCACCGCATTGAAGTCGATGAAAACGGAAATCCGTCAATTCAGGGCGTTGTTTACAACGAGATGAAAGGAAGTTACTCTTCATTTGAGTCTGTCGCCTCTGATATTTCGCTGACTTCCTTGCTTACAGGCACCATCTATGAAAAAGATTCGGGGGGCGACCCTCTTGAAATTCCCAGCGTGACCTATGAGGAATTCTTGGATTTTCACAAAAAGTGGTATCGGCCTGATAACTGCTTTGTGTTTTTGTATGGAAATATCCCGACTCAAGAGCAGCTTGATTTTTTACAGGAAAATTTTTTAGACCGACTTGAAAAAAAAATCCCTCATATTGACATTTCTGAAGCTGCACGAAAAAAGCGACTTGATGAGTTTTTATCGCTTGTTACGCCTCAAAAAACGCTGGCTCCGATTGAATTGTATGCTGAAGGGCCAAGCGGTGAGGGGGAAGAGGGAAATACCGTTTTGGTAAACTGGCTTTTAGGGCGGGCAGAAAATGCGCTTTCAGGAACAGAAAAGGTCGTGCTTACTGGTATTTTGTGCAATCATGATGGCTCACCGATTCAAAAGGCACTCATCGAAAGCAATTTGGGTGAAGATTTGGCTCCGCAGAACGGACTCTTTTCTTCGATTTACAGCGCGACTCTTACGATTGGGCTTCGCGGTGTCAAAAAAGGCGCAGAAAAAAAAGTCGAAAAGGTCATTTTGGATACGGTAAAACAGCTTGTCGAAAACGGAATTCCCAAAAAGGACATTGAATCGACGCTTATGACTCTTGAATTTTCCCACCGTGAGATAAAGCGCGGGCACGGTCCGTTTGCGATTTCTTTGATGGCGCGTCCGATTTACGGCTGGCTGTATGGTGAGGGCGTTGAAGACCAAATCAGACAGCGAATTCATCTTGAGCAAATCAAACAAAAAATCGATTCAGATGATTCATATCTTACGAATCTTTTAAAAACGCTTCTCCTTGAAAATCCTGCCCGTTCGCTCGTGGTCGTCACTCCGTCAAAATCATATGTAAAAAATCGTGAGGCTGAGGAACAAAAGCGGATTTCGGCTCTCCTTAAAAATAAAACGATTGCAGAAATTACGGCCGAAAACGAAAAACTGCATGCCTTTCAACAGGCAGCGGATGACGATACCTGCTTGCCGCATCTTTCTCCCAGTGATTTTATCATCGATGGAAAGCCGCTGATGAACAGACCCAAAACGGAGATTGATTTTATTCCTGGTTTTGACCAGACTCGCGTTCCGTTCATAAAAAATGCTGAGCATACAAACGGCATAATCTACCTTGATGTGGGCTTTCCGTGCGATGTCCTTGCGCCAGAAGATTACCCGATGTTGCCTGCCTTTGCAGACTGTGTAACTGAATGTGGCTGGAAAAATCTTGACTGGGCAAAAGCAAGCGAAGAATGTGCGTTGTATACCGGCGGACTTGGGGTTAATTTGCTTACCATGCAGGGGCCTGATACAGAACGCAGCAAAGCACTTTCTGACACATACAATTGGATTAATCGTGATTGGGTGATTTTTAGAATTGCAATGCTGGAAGAGTGCGCTGATTTTGCGCTCAAAATCTTAGCTGATTGTCTTTCTGGAACTGATTTTTCTGACAAAAAACGAATTTCCGATTTGCTGACGGAAAGCCGAAACGATTTTGAGGCTTCTCTGATTCCTGACGGGCATATTTTTGCCTCGAATCGCGTCTGGTGCAAGAATTCCCGCAAAAATGCTGTCGATGAAATCTGGAACGGAATCACGCAATATTTCATGATTAAAAAAATCGCTGATTCTTCTGTTGAGCAGACCATTGCAAGTTTTAAAAGAATCTTTTCTCAACTAAAAAAGGGCGGTGCCCTTATTCATGCGACTGCCGAAGAAAGCGGATTTAAAAAACTTTCGGAACTGTTGCCGAAGCTTATTTCGGAGCTAAAAATTTCCGAGCCTAAAAATCCCTGTGCCTGCCGTGACGAGCAGTTTTATTCTTTGGTTGAGCTTGACGGTAAGAAAAAATCAGACGACAATCTTGAAGTCTTTGTCGCGTCCTCACAAGTTGGTTTCGGCTCTGAGTGCATTCCTGCTTCTTCCTATTCTGACGAAAAGAGCTTTTCTGAAGAAGTGTGCACTCACTGGCTCTCAAATAATCTTCTCTGGGAAAAAATTCGTACTATCGGCGGTGCGTACGGAGCGTTCTGCAATGCCGAGCCTATGTCTCAAAATTTGATTTTTACCTCGTATCGCGATCCGTCGCCATTTGAGTCGTGCGCGGTGTTTGAAGAGTGCCTAAAAGAAGCGAGCGAACTTGATTTTTCTGATGAAGAGGTTGTGTGCGCGATAATGGGCTGCTACAGTCACTTTATTCAGCCCCAGTCGCCAAAGGGAAGGGGCTCAAGTGCGCTCACCCGGCTTTTGTATGGAATTTGTGATGAGGACCGCGAAAAGAAAATTCTTGGCATTTTAAATACAACGCCGCATGAACTCAAATCAGCCTTTAAAAGGTTGTATGAGAATACAAAAATGGAGAATTTTAAGAAAAGAGCGGTAATTTGCACTAAAAATTCTCTCAAATCTATCGGAAACTGTGGAAAAATCATCAGTTTACCAGTATAATCATACAAGAAAAGTTTGGAGTTCACTATGAAAAACGAAAAATTTGATAAATGCATAAAAATGATGCGTCAGCTGGTTTCTGACATTCAGGGGGCACCGCTTCCGAGCGAAGATTTGGAGCCGGAATTGTACCGCATTTGGTTTGAGCATGTTCAGACCGCTGGCATGGAATGTCTTTCTTATTTGGACGAAAATTTCCCGCTCGAAAAAGAAGACATCGATAGCACACTCAATAAATTTCTCAAATAATACTTCCTAAAGTCGATTCTTGAATCTGTCGAAAATAAAAGAAGATAATCAGTTTAAAATCATTTTAAACTGTGGGTAGGCGTATTATGGCAGGTTCAAGAAAAATGAGACATTTTGATCAATATGTGCTTCGTGGAAAATTGCGTCAGGAAGGTTTTGAACGCTGGCGATATGTTTTCTCGGCACTAAATCGAACGACTGGGCAAGAAAAAAAGTTTTTTATTGAATTGTACATTGTAAATCCTGCTATTTCTCCCAAAGCCGCTGTTATAAGTCAAAAATCTCGTTTGGCATATTCTGAATCTGATTTGCAGTATGCACTCGCAGGCACTGATTCCGCAACGCACGCGAATGATGAGCTTGATGTCAAACCGTCCTATGTGCTTGTAAAATCCGGTGTTTTTGGTAACGGTGGCAAGCATATGAATAAATTCTATGCTTCGTCATTGTTCGGATATGTAAAAAGCACTGAAAATTTTAAAGTCGGCGACTGTCTGTTTGGAGCTAATTCTCTGACGGGTATGATTTCGGTAACGGAGCAGGACTTGCGATTGCGGCCAGAGCTTTTGTGCAATTCTGGTGCCATGAGCTGGGAACTTAAATTCGAGCGTCAGATAGAGTCAAACCCGCTGTATAACCGAAAAAATTATCTGTGGGTTCCGATTGGCACAAAATCGCTCTTTTCTGGTTCCGTTCATCTTGATAATGAAGAATATGTCGTGCTTCCCAAGTCGTCAAACGGCTATATCGATAAATGCTGGGGCGAAAAACCGAATTCTCCGTATTTCCATTTGTCATCTTCAAAAATGACAAGCATTATCTCTGGAAAAGCCTTGCTTAATTCATGCTTTGCGTTGGAAGGTGAATTCGGCGGAAAATTATGCGCAACTTTGGACATTGAGGGCGAAAAATATACCGTCGAAAACCGAAAAATCTTCAAAAAAGATGTGATTGTGCATGATTGCTCGCAGATTTCTGACAGCATTGACGGCGAAAAAGTTCACTGGACGGTGAGCATTCACAAAAGAAAATTTGTCATTGATGTCGATGCGTTCTGCAAAGGAAAGGAACTCTTTGTGCGTGATTACGAAATGCCGCAGGGAAAACGCTGTCTTTTAAAGATTCTCTCTGGAATCGGCAAGGGTGAAATCCGAATCTATAAAAAGACTGGAAAAAATCTGGAACTTTTAGAGCATGCTAATATCTATGACGCGATTTGTGAATTTGGCGAGACTGAAGAAATCGGAAAATAGGCCGTTTTATTGCGGAATCTGATAAAAATCAAGCGTGGAATCAATCCATTTTTTTGAAAGTTCGGGAAGCTCGTCCTCAACGAATAAAAACAATTCCAGTGCTTTTCGGTAATTCTTGCAGTAATACTGTGACTGTGCGAGGTAAAAAACTGCCCGCGTGGTAACGAATGGCTCTCGCGTGATGGCAAGAAACGCCCGCAAATCGGTGACCGAGCCTTTGTAGTCTTTTTTGATAAAATAGTTTTTAAGTGACTCAAAGAGATAAAAATCATCTCCTTCTGGCGAAAGAACCATATCCTGTTCAAAAATATACGGATGTAAAAGCGTTGGTTTTTTGACGGCATATTTGCCAGCCAATTCAGTTCCTTGTTTTTTTGCCTTTGCGCTCATTCGTGTGGGCGGAATGTTCAAATCTGAAATCAAATCGAGGTAGGGAAGTGGAAGCTCGCGCAAAAATCCCGGAACATACTGCTCATCGTTTTCTTGCGGAAGCTCGTAAAAATCATCAGGCGGAATGAGTGAAACAGCCTTGACTGTGGCGTTGACCGTGGGGAAGAGCATGTTGAAGAGCGTGCCGTTTTTGTCGCGGGCGATGAGCGCGTAGTAGTAATCGCCAAAATGCTTAAGCGTGTCGGTGTAGGTGGTGGTGTGCGCGGGCACTTCTGCAATCGGCTTTTCTGCTGAGATTGTGGAAGAAAGTTGAATTTGGCTCGTGGAGCGGAAAATGGCGATACTTGCCGCACTAAAGCCCGACGGAATGTTCCATGAAAGCTGAATCTTGTTTACCCCGACCTTTTTTGCGCTGATTGCCGTGCACACGGGGCGAGATGAGACCGTTTGACTGTGCAAAAAACTGCCTGAAAGAGCAAGCAGAATGAGAAAAACTGACTTCAAAAAAATCCCGCGCCACACACGCATATTCTTCTATTTTGAACGATTTTACCTCATTTGACAAGACACGAACGATATTTTATTCTATATATTGAACTATGAAAAATTCCTCACAGAGTTCACAGAGGGCACAGAGAAATAATCTCTCTGTGTGCTCTTTAGCTCTGTAGGAATTCAAAGTATGAGGATAGATGTATGTTAGAAGAACTCAAAGAACCGATTTCAACGCTGGAAGAAGATATTAAGAATGTCTGGGGGCGTCTTTGACGCGGACGCAATTGACAAAAAAATAGCCGAGACTGAAAAACTCACGGCTGCTCCTGATTTTTGGAATGATGCCGAAAAGGCGCAGAAAGTCATGAACGACCTCAAATTGCTCAAAGGGCGCGTGGAGCCGTGGCGGGAGCTTTTGCAGCAGATTGACGACATCAAAACACTCTATGAACTTGGCGCAGAAGGCGATGATAGCGTTGAAGAAGAAGTGAGAACGGAACTTTCCGATTGTCAGAAAAAATTTGAAGAGCAGAGCATCTTGAACCTGCTTTCAGGCGAGGTCGATAAAAACGGGTGCTTCCTTACGATTCACGCGGGCGCGGGCGGAACTGAGGCCTGTGACTGGGCGTATATGCTTTCGCGCATGTACATTCGCTGGGCAGAGCGACACGGCTACAAGCTGGAGACGGTTGACTTACAGGAAGACGAGGGCGGAATCAAGTCCACCACGATTCAGATTACGGGCGATTATGTGTACGGTCACTTGAAAGGCGAGGCGGGCGTTCATCGCTTGGTGCGAATCAGCCCGTTTGACGCGAATGCGCGGCGTCACACGTCGTTCAGCTCGGTGTTTATTTTCCCGATTCTTGACGACACGATTAAAGTTGACATTCGCCCCGAAGATTTGCGCGTTGACACCTACCGTTCAGGCGGAAAGGGCGGTCAGCATGTGAACAAAACCGACTCAGCCGTGCGCTTTACGCATATCCCCACGGGAATCGTCGTTCAGTGCGACAGCGAGCGAAGCCAGATTATGAACCGCCAAACTTGTATGAACCTCTTGCGGGCAAAACTCTACGCGCATTACGAAGAAGAGCGCGCAAAAGAAACGGCGAAATTCGGCGCGGAAAAAAAGGACATCTCTTGGGGAAACCAAATCCGCTCGTATGTCTTCCAGCCATATACTATGGTAAAAGACCACCGCACCAAATTCAGCGTGGGCGACATTCAGGCAGTCATGGACGGCGACATCGACCAATTCATCGACTCGTTTTTGCAAGCGCAGTGGAAGGGCTTGCCCGTGGGCGGCGATGACGATGATGAAGAACTGTAAAATAAAAACGGGGGCATGTGTATGAAAACATCAATTGCTTGTATCGCGTTTGACGGCGAAAAAATTCTTGTGGCTCACCGAAATCCGACTGGGCAGATGGGAAACCGTTGGGAATTTCCCGGTGGAAAAGTAGAAGAGGGCGAGACTGATGAGTCTGCTATCGTTCGTGAATTTGAAGAGGAATTTGGCGTAACGGTAACCGTTGGTGAAAAAATCGCCGAGACCTTTTTTGTTCATAATGATGCGCAGATTGCGCTGCATGCGTATCAAATTTTTGTTCCTCATGATGGAATCGCGCAAAAATATACGCTTACGGAGCATACGGAATACAAATGGGCGTTGCCTGCCGAAATTCCCACACTCAGTTTTGTGGATTCCGACATGCTTATTTATCCTGCGGTCATGAAATGGGTGGCAAGCAAAAAATGATGTTCCGAAATCGCAGTGATTTTTGTACTTTTTTCGCGCTTTTGGCACTAGTTGCTTTTTCTCTGAGCTGTTCATCGTGCAAAAAAAATACCGACCAGCTTTCTCTTCAAAATCTGGCACCAGAAGATTTGTCTCCCCGAATTGAATGGGCGTTGGTTTCCGACCCGTATGTCGCCTGCCGAAAAGAGGCACGCTATGACTCTGATACCATCGCCTCTTTTCGGAAAGGAGAAATTCACGAAATCAAAGGAAATTGCACGGTATTTGTTGATGAAGGCACGAAAGAATTATGGTATGCGTTGGGAGAAGGGTGGATTCCTTCAAGAAGCGTGCGTGTCTTTTCTAACAAACTTCAAGCCGAAAACGCTAAAAAAATGCTCAAATAAGAAGTGCTTGTTGATTGCATGTGGGCAGGAAATCAAAAATAAATAAAAAAGGCTCAGAATGAACTGAGCCTCAAAGAGCGGAAAACGGGATTCGAACCCGCGACATCCACCTTGGCAAGGTGACGCGCTACCACTGCGCTATTTCCGCATAAGGTATGCGAGAGAAGGGACTTGAACCCTTACGCCGAAGCACTAGATCCTAAGTCTAGCGTGTATGCCAATTTCACCACTCTCGCGAGCTAAACCGACATTTGGCAAAAGTGCCTTGCCCGATTCTCTTCAAGCAAATGCTTGAAAATGAGCGACCGGGGGCTCGAACCCCGGACCCACAGATTAAGAGTCTGTTGCTCTACCAACTGAGCTAGTCGCCCGAAAAATCAGTTAAAATGCGTCCGACACGGATCGAACGTGCAACCTACGGATTCGAAGTCCGTTACTCTATCCAGTTGAGCTACGAACGCAGATGAGGGTGCCTGATGGGGCTCGAACCCACGACAATCAGATCCACAATCTGACGCTCTACCACTGAACTACAGGCACCATATGTAACTGATGTATGCTATCATATCAAAAAAATAAGCAGTGTGTCAATACTTCAAGAGCCAAAAATCGAAAAAAAACGACAGATTCTTTTTTATGCAATCTGTCGTTCCGTTTTTAGCTCAGTAACTTTGCGAGCGCGTCAAGTGCCGTGCTTCCGAGGGCGGCTTCGCGGTTCTGACGCTGAATGTCGTCGTAGACTTCCTGGCGGAAGACTTTCACGGTTTTGGGCGCGTCCACGCCGATTTTCACCTGGTCGCCTGAGATTCCGATGATTTGGATTGAGATGTCGTTTCCGATTTTGATTTTTTCATCGACTTTTCGTGACAATATGAGCATTATTTCGCCCCCTTCGCTTTGAGGGCTTTGATGATGTTGTATTTCGTCGTCCATTTCGTGTCGGCGAGAATCACTTGAAGAGCCAAGTTATTCTTTTTGTTCACCACGACAGGACCTTGCAGATTCGCCGTGACAGGTCCGCCGTCGCTAGGCACGGTGACGATTGCCCACACAATCACATCGGCCGAAGACGCCACATCGATTTCAGACAATGCCTTGTCGTCAACATCAAGCTCGTAGTTGTCGGCGATGATGAACGGGTCAACGATTAAAAAAGCAAGCGAGCTTTCGTCAAGCGACTGCATCCAAAAAAACGGCTTGTATTCCGATTCAATGAGCGCGTAGCGGTGAAAATCCTCAAATCCAAGAAGCCCGTTCGGAAAGTCAATGATGTTTTTGTCATCAACCGAAACGGTTCCCATCGTCTTAGTCTTAACTTCCATGATTTTACCTCATATAATTCAACAGCGTTGATGAATACATTTTGCCTGCATTGCTGAGCGTGGCGTTTTGGGTGTATTCGAGCATTTTTTCGTCGGTGATGGCTTTCGTCAAGTCCAAGTCACCTTCGCGGCTGATTTGCCCCGTCACATTGAGCGCGACGGCAGAATTTCGCGTCATATCGTTCTGAAGCCGCTCGTACTCGCTGCCCGATTTTGCAACGCGGTTCACGAGCGTGTTGATTCCTGAGTCAAGGCTCATCAAAACGCGACCGCCGATTGCCTCGCTGTCACCCGCAAACATCGCGTCGCGGAGGGCAATCACCACATCAAAAAGCGAGCCGCCTGCAACGCGCACCGAGTCGCCGATATTGTACGGAGGATGCTGGCTCGAATCTTTGATGATTCCAAGCTCGTTCAACGCACTTCCCGACACATCTTCAAGCCAAAGCTGGCGGGCATCGGTCGTGGCAAGGTTCAAGCCGTGCGTCACGGGGTCGAGCGAAGCCTTTACCGCCGCCCCGCTCGCGTTGATTTTTGAGACGAGCGCGTACACATTGTCACCCGCCTCCACCGCGATTTTCTGACCGTCAACGGAAATAATCGAGTCGTTCTGCGCCTGCCACTCGCGGGCATCACGACCGCCAAAAAGCCGCTGATTTTCCGCCCAGAAGATTCGGTTTCCCGCCGTCTCCACAGTGATGTATTTGTTTTCGTCAACTTCGATTTTGTTCTGCTCGATTGAGCCGTTGTAATGAACCGCCGAAATGAGCGGAACGGTAGAGCCTTCAACCGCGCCCATGTCAACATCGAACGCGCGGATATTTGAATTCGTTCCCGCGAAAAGAGAATTTCCGTCGGGAGCGACCGCATTCGCGTTCTGAATCAGCTCGCCCAAAAGCTCGTTCACTTCGACCGCCATATTGCGCATATCGTCTTTCGTGTACACGCCGTTCGCGCCCGTAACGGCAAGCTCGCGAACACGCTGCATGATTTCAAGGGAATTGGTCATGTAGCCCTCGCGGTACAGGTACTGGTCGCTCAGAGTGCTCGCGTTTTTCTCAAAATTGTTCACGCGCGTAAGGTATGACTGATACTTGACCAAGTGCCCCGCTGCAATCGGGTCATCGCGGAGAGAGGAAATGCGCGACTGCGTTCCAATCTGATTGTCGATTTTCGCGCGTTTCACTTCCTGTCGGCGAAGATTATACTGAGTCTGATTGTTGTTCAGCTGTGAACTGATTCTCGTGGGCATGGCATTCTCCTTTTTTTAGAGATTTTTACTCTTTAAATGTCGGAATAAAGAACGGGGAGTTTAGAAAAAAATCATGAATTTTCGGCAAAAGTCGATAAAAATGTTAAAAAATTCTTAAAAATTCTTTGACAAATGTTAAGAAGTCTCTTATACTTCGGTAAGATGGTGTATCATACGAAAAGTATTTTTAAAAATATTTTTGAAAATACTGAAAAACCTCTTGACAAAAAATTCTCTCTTCATATAATGGCTTGGCTTTGGCGTAAAGTCTGCCCAAAATAGCTTTTTACAAACATTAAATCCAAAAACAGTTCCATTTTTCTCTCAATTGCAAGACCGTTACTCGTATCGTCAGTTTGGCATACAAACGGTCTTTTTTTATTGTCTATGGAAATTCATATACCAATATGACGAGCGATACTATTGGTGTCGTTGATGGTACTTATATTTTCAAACTCGTGGCACAGTCGCATTGGAATACCGCAACAAATGATAATACAACCTATTCTTCGGTATATGTGGGAGAAACCGAAGCTATAACTATTAGTACTACTTCTGCGACGACAATAACTTTTAAAATGAAACTTGCATCTGCTAGTACAGAAATTACAGAGGATGTTGAGCCTGGCAAAGTTTCAATTTCATTGAGCTACACATCTGGCTCGGTGCAGGATATTGTTGCAGAACTCTATAAGTATGATGACAACACAGGCGAGCTTGTGGATGCTGTGGCATATACTCTTACTTCGGAAAATGGGGTGTATTCTGCTTCTAGTGTTACACCAGGAAACTATGTTGCTGTATTCACTTTCTATGATGCATTAAAATCATCTGAATATAAAAATGTTCTTGGTGTTTGGGAAGAATATGTAGATGTTCTGGCAGGTCTTACCAGCAAAGGCGAGGTAAAAATCTCAACGGTCGAAGACATTTACACTATCAGCTATGTACCGCTTCCACCAATGAAGAGCGGAAAGACATACCGCCGTTCATTCACAACTAACACTAAGATTACGCTTCCTGCCTCATACGAAATGGATGAGACAAACGATGCTTTCTGCGGTTGGTATACGAATGATTCTTATGAAGGAACGCCGCTTACGACTTTCGACCCGACTACGCCATCAGGCAAGGCATACCGAAAGAACATCAAACTCTACGGAAAATTCATTGATGCGAAGGAGATTCCGCAGATTGCTACCGTTACGGCAGAATTTACCTTGCCTGAAACTGGAGCAAAAACGCCTCATGTCGGAAACATTGTAAAAGCGACTGCTACAGACAGCTCTGGTGCTGAAATTCCAGGAACACTCTCATATCAATGGTATGCAGTTGATTCTGCTGATGTGGAAATTTCCGATGATGCAAAAATTGTTGGTGCTACAAGTAAGACTTATAAAGTTACAGGTAGCGAAGTTGATAAGTATCTGCGTGTCGCTGTAACTCTGGCATATACCGTTACGACATACCCTGCAAATGCAACTGCTGAAAATCGCTTGTATTACATCGCAAGTAGTAACACAACACCTTCTGTATCAGCTGCTACTGCAAAAATCGAGCCGAGTACGCTTAATTTGGCTAGCGTTACTGCTCAATATGGCGGAAAAGTAATCTACGGAAATAAGCCTGATAAAGACAAACTTGTCCTCTCGCTTACTTCTGGTGGTACGCTCACTGACGAATACGGAAATCCTGTTCGCAATTACGAAGGTGACTTCGCTAATTATGAGCCACTCACAGCAACTGCTAGCTTGGATGTTACAATCAAGGCCGATGGTTATACTATTACCAACGCTGTAAAGACCGTGACTGTTCCTGTTCAGTATGCAGAACCTGATTCAAGCAAAGTCGCTCTCAAACTTTCAACGGATAGTGCGATGGACGAGGTTTGGGCTGGACAGATTATGTTTGACCTGCCAGCTACAGATGTTGAAGACGGTGTATATACTGGAAAATGGGAATATGCTGCTGTTTCAAGCCTTGATGCAGAACCTAGTGATGATGCTTGGAATCCTGTCACAACCGCTGCGTTCCCTGAGCGTAAGAATGGAACGGTCTCAACACCTGCCGCAATTTGGGTTCGCGTAAAATCAACGGGCGACTCAGAATCTAGAAACCTTGTGTATGCTTCTGAAGCTGTTATGGTTGAAGTAAGGGAAGAAAATATCGCAGGTGCGACAACAACCGACAAGTCAATTTCTCTCTTGAGTGGTCCTGAAATTAACGCATTATTTACCGCAAACTTCAAGACCGCCACATCATTCAAGTATTCAAGCGTGGCTCCTGCTTCTGGTACGAGTACCGTAACGATTTCTCAATCTGGAGATGCGTATACAGAACTCAAGGCATGGGTTGCAAGCCGTGTTCTTTATGTGTATGCAGAGGGATATACTGGAACAGTTACAACAGAGACTGTAAATGGTGAATCTGTTGAGAAAGACGGCAGAATCAAACTTAATGCAGATGCAAGCGGCTTGTTCTCTGGTATGACAAAACTTAAGACCATTGATTTGAGCGCATTCGATACTTCTGATGTTACGAATATGTCTGGCATGTTCCAGGATTGTGCCGCGCTCACAAGCATCACATTTGGCGATAGATTTACAACTTCGGCTGTTACAGACATGAGCCACATGTTTGATGGCGTAGCACTTACAACACTTGATCTGAGCAAATTCACGATGAGCAAGGTCACAGATATGACCGCGCTGTTCGCGAACAGCGGATTTACTTCACTTGATTTGTCTGGAATTAGTCTTGCTACGGATGATGTAACGGAAATCAAAATGGCTTCGCTATTCAGCGGTTGCGCAGACCTTGAGACAATTACATTCGGAACAGGCTTTAACACTTCTCTTGTAAAAGATATGTCTTCAATGTTCGCAGGTTGTGCTTCTCTTGAAACGCTTGATTTATCTAAGGCAACTTTCAAGACAGAAAAGGTCACAACTATGGCTTCAATGTTCAATGGGTGTGAACTTCTTGAAACATTGAAACTTGGCTCAGCATTTAAGACGGATATTGTAACTGATATGTCTTATATGTTCGCGGGTATGGCATCTCTGGCTGACATCGATGTAAGCGGCTTTGCTGTCACGAATGTTAAGACATTTAACTACATGTTCAGTGGATGTTCAGAACTTACGAAGATTTATGCAGCTTCTGTTGCAGACTGGAATTCTACTTCGCCAAGTGGCGCAACTGGTGTCGGTATGTTTGCTTCTTGTTCTTCACTTGTTGGCTCAAGCATGAGTTATTCAAGCACAAAAACGAGCATTGCCTACGCAAAAGTCGATGGCGGTTACTTCACTGCGAAGACAGGCAACTAGCCGAACTTTGGAAAAAACAAGGGGTGAGGGGAAAGAAGAAACCTTTTTAAGGTTGCGTCTTTCCCCACTTTTCGTACCTTGCCCGCATGTGGTTTTCACTCAGAGAACTGTTCAATTGTTCAAATTCCTGTTTTCTGCTAAAATCTCTGTATGGCTACTGAAATCTATGTCTTTGACTGCGACGGCGTTATCATCAATTCGGGCGAGGACATAGCGGATTCTGTAAATGAAAGTCTCAGGCACTTCGGCTATTGGACGCTCCCGACTGCCGAAATCGTCTCGTATATGGGGGACGGGGCGCGAAATCTTGTCCTTCGCTCGGTGCGTTCTTCCACAAAAAACAAATTCAACATCGAAAGCGACCGGCGGAAAAAAGAATTTGAAGAGCTGTATTCATTCTACCTCAGCTAT
Source organism: Treponema sp. (assembly GCA_017464425.1). Taxonomy (GTDB): domain Bacteria; phylum Spirochaetota; class Spirochaetia; order Treponematales; family Treponemataceae; genus Treponema_D. The sequence continues at coordinate 45,089 of JAFUDX010000031.1, read as the reverse complement.
TACTCATCTCATCCCGTGAACAAAACCGCGCTTTATGCCGGAATCAAGGAACTTCTGCGCGTTCTCAAAGAAAAAGGAAAGTATGTCGTCCTCATCACGAACAAGCCCGCCTCAATCGCACGGCTGATTCTTGAAAAACTTGAAGTCTATTCCTATTTTGACCTTATCATCGGACCCGACACAAAAGACGAAAAGGGCAACGAAATCGCTTTAAAGCCTGCAACGGACGGTTTTGAATTCGCGCTTCGGGAACTGAATAAACGGAATAAAACGAATTTTACGGCGGAAAACGCAATCATGTTCGGAGATAGTGCGAGCGACATCATCGCAGGAAAAGCGTTCGGCTGTAAAACAGTGGCGTGCAGGGGAGGATTGGGCAACAAGGAAAAACTGCTCTCTGAGCACGCCGACTTCTGCTTTTCCGTGGCAAGCGAAATCGAAAAATTCATCGATATTCTTTCAAAAGACACATGCGACGACTTCATCAAAAATTACGCGATGCACAATGAAGTGCCAATCATGCAGGACGAGGGGAGCGACTTCATCTGCGAGTACATACAATCGCACGGCGTAAAGCGGATTCTTGAAATCGGAACAGCAATCGGCTATTCCGCCGTGAGGTTCGCAAAACTAAATCCCAAAATCCGCGTGACTTCAATCGAAATCGACGAAGAACGCTATGCCGAAGCCTTGAAGAATGTCGAAAAAAACGCGCTCACGGACAGAATCACGCTCATTTTAGGCGACGCGCTCACAGAAGAAATTACAGGCTCGTTCGACTTGATTTTCATTGACGCGGCAAAGGCACAGTATCAGAAATTCTTCGAGAAATTCAAGGAAAATCTCGCCCCAAACGGCGTGATTGTGAGCGACAACCTTTCGTTTCACGGCATGGTCGATGATTTGAGCCTCACGCACAACTACAGCACGAAAAAACTCGTGAAGAAAATCCGCAAGTACCGCGATTTTTTGAAGGCGAACGAGGAATTCGAGACGGAATTTTTTGACAAGGGCGACGGAATTTCGGTGAGTTGGAGAAGGTGAAGGGGGGGGATTTGTTTTTTTTGGAAGTGCGATAGCAGAAATTGCATTTTTGTGATATGCTCCGTCTAGGTTAAAAAATGTGGTGCCGCTTTTGCAATTATGAGACAAGCAAGAAAATCTGTCCTCGCTGTAAGAATGAGACATCGGAAGAAATCCCGACGGAAATCTATCAAAAGACCGCGAGCCACTTTCCTACGGAAAACATCGTCCTTTCGTTTTCTGGCGGCAAGGATTCGACCGTTACGGCTGATGTGGTCACAAAGGCACTCTCAAATCCGAGCCTCGTGCATATTTTCGGAAACACTACGCTGGAATTTCCTTCGACTTACGACTATGTAAAACGCTTCCGCGCCGACCATCCGCATGCCATTTTTGAGACGGCGTTGAACGACGAGCAGGTGTTTTATAAGGTCTGCGAGGACATCGGACCGCCCGCGCGTATGATGCGGTGGTGCTGCTCCATGTTCAAGACTGGACCGATTACCCGCGTTTTGAACGGCTTGTACCGAAATCAGCAGATTCTCACATTCTACGGTATTCGCAAGGTTGAGTCTGTCGCACGGAGCAAATACGACCGTGTAACAGAAAACACCGAGTCCGTCAAAATTCAGAAGCAGACGGTCGCATCACCGATTTTCTTTTGGAAGGATATTGACATCTGGCTGTATCTGCTTGCGGAAAAAGTTGATTTTAACGATGCATACCGCTTGGGCTACGACCGCGTGGGGTGCTGGTGCTGTCCGAACAACAATCAGCGGGCGCAGTTTTTGAGCCGAATCTACATGAAAGAGCGGAGCGAAAAATGGCGTGATTTTCTTATTGACTTTGCAAAGAAAATCGGAAAGCCCGACCCTGAAGTCTATGTTGACAGCGGTGCATGGAAGGCGCGGCAGGGCGGAAACGGTCTTGTCGCGGCAAACGATGTGAAAATCCGCTTTACCAATTGCACCGCGGAAGACAACGCAAAGAATTACGCTCTTACCTGTCCGTTTGATGATGAGCTGGTCGGAATGTTCGTGCCGTTCGGAAACATCTCGCGTGAATTGGGGCGCAAATTGCTGAACGAAATCATCATTCTCGACATCAAGACGAATGTGCCGATAATCTCGCTCCAGCCGTTCAAGGTGGACGGCTTTGAACACGCCATAAAGGTCAAGACGATGAATGTGGCAAACCACGAGGACTTACAGCGGCAAATCGGCTACCAAATCCGAAAATTCAACGCCTGTCGCAAGTGCCTTAAATGCGAGAGCGTGTGCAAGGCGGGCGCGATTCATATCTCGAACGCGGGATATTACATTGACCCTGCTAAGTGTGTCCACTGCAAGAAATGCGTGACGGAAAAATACCTTGTGGGCGGCTGTATGATGGAAAAGTATTTGAAGACAAAACGATAAAAAGGAGAGTGTATGAACGAAATAATTTCTCGGACTGATATAGAAAGTAAAATTCTTATTATGCGCAATCAGCAGGTCATGATTGACCGTGATTTAGCAGAATTGTATGGAGTAGAAACAAGGCGACTTAATGAGCAGGTAAAACGAAATAGTGAGCGATTCCCGGAATCATTTTGCTTTCAACTTGCTGAGCATGAGTTTACTGATTTGATGTCGCAAAATGCGACATCAAGTTGGGGCGGAACGCGTAAACTTCCGTATGCTTTTACGGAACAGGGAGTTGCTATGCTTTCTGCTGTATTGCGAAGTGAAACGGCTGTAAATGTCAGCGTTCAGATAATGAATGCGTTTGTTTCAATGCGCCGTTTCTTGCTGTCAAATGCACAGGTTTTTCAACGCTTAGATTCTATGGAAAAACAACTCATTGATACGAAAGTTCATCAGAATGAAGCGGATAAGCGTATTGACGAGTTGTTTAGTAAAATGGACAGGTATAATATTGAACAAACGCAAGGGCTTTTCTTTCAAGGACAAATTTTTGATGCCTATGCAAAATTTGAATCATTCATCTTGCAGGCAGAGAAAGAAATTATTTTGATTGATAATTATGTGGATTTATCGGTTCTTGAACGCTTGTCAAAAAAGAAAACTGATGTGAAGATTATAATATACACTGATTCAAAAACGAAGATTACGGAACAGGATATTCAAAAGTTTAATGCGCAATATCCAATGCTGACGGTCAAATTCACAAAGAAAATGCATGACAGATTTCTCATAATTGATGGTACGACGATGTATCATATTGGAGCGTCGCTCAAAGATTTAGGCAAGAAATGCTTTGCGTTTGAGGTTTTAGATGCAAGTTTTATTCCGATGATTCTGAAAAATTTGTCGGTAGATTGATATTCTATAAAACGGTATACTGACCCTATGAAACTCCGCGGACACGAGACATTTTATATACGCAAAGGCTGGCTCACAAAGGGGATGAAATATGTGAGCCAGTTCCCCGATGTATTCACTTCAAAAGACCCCGCCCGCAAGCCGATGGATGTGCTTGGAATCGGCTCGAATATGGTGCTTTCATTGCGCTATTGGCTTCAGACGGTGGGGCTGACAAAGGAAGATAAGGGCGAGAAAGGAAAACGGATTCAAAAGCTCACCCCGTTTGGCGAATTGGTATTCAATAATGATAAATATATAGAAGAAATCGGTACTTTGTATTTGTTGCATTATAAACTTGCTTCAAACAAGGAAAACGCAACTTCTTGGTACTATTTTTTCAATCGCCTGAACCTTTCCGAGTTTACGGAAGAAGATTTCTTTATTGGACTTTCTAAGTTTCTAGCTGATAATGATTATGGAAAAGAAATTTCAAAGCGATTGGTAGATGATGATTTTTCTTGCATCATAAGCACCTATATTTCAAAGGAAAAATCTTCTGGCTCGGAAGTTTCGGCGGAAAACAACATAGATTGTCCGCTTGGAGAGTTGAATCTTTTAGACATTGTTTCCAAAAGGAAAGGTATCGTAACATACAAAAAATCTGTTCCGTCAGCAAAATCCTTTGACCCCTATGTAATTCTTGCGGCAATCAACGAAAAAAGAAATGCGGAAGAGGATAAAGGACTTGAAATCCAACTGAACAAACTGATGACCGATGACAACAGTATCGGAAAAATCTTCAATTTTGATGTAGGCTCCCTTTTGGATGTACTTCATGCGGTTGAGAAAATCGGGGAACTGAAAATTATTCGCACAGCGGGCTTAGATGTCATTCGGCTTACGCATGATTACAGTTTTGAAGATTGTGTCAGAATGTATTACGAGCATTTAAACGAGATTCGGTAGGAACTAAAAATGAGTGAAATGATAAAAGTCGCCGAAGGCTTTCAGTATTCGGTAAATATCTCTTATGACTTGTACAACGACACCAAACTGAAAAATTTTATTCCTACAAAGATGGCATTGGACTTGATTGAAAGCGTATTGCAAAGCACAAATCCCAATGCAACAAACCGCGCAAGAATCCTCATCGGCGCGTATGGAAAAGGAAAGTCTCATATCGTGCTTGCAATTTTGGCGATGCTTATGCAACGCCCGATTGAACTTTTTAAAAATGCAGAACCAAAAATCAACAGCCGAGAGCATTTGAAGCAAGTCGTTGAAAATTTCTATGAAAGCAAGCGTAGGTTTCTTCCTGTCATTATTTCTGGAACATATACGAGCCTGACACACAACTAATTATCGTGTGTTATAAAACACTATCGAAAAATGTTTCAATTTGTGTTAGACTATACGTGGAGATTTTTATGTGGAATGATATTGAAACGGATGATGACTTGCTTAATTTTAGTGTCATTGCTGATACTGCAGCAAATATGATTATTGAGAATAAATCTCAGCCAGTATCTATTGGAATTTCTGGTAGTTGGGGAATAGGAAAATCTTCAATGTTAAAACTTATAGAAAAATCGGTTGAAAAACAAAAAGGCGAAGAAAAATATATTTGTTTAACTTTCGATGCTTGGAGATACCAAGGTTATGAGGATGCAAAAAAAGCATTATTAAAACAAGTTTCTGCAAAATTATTAAAAATTGCAGAATCAGATAAAACTCTAACAATTCGAATTGGGGAATTATTTAAAAGAGTTAATTGGGGAAAAACAATAAAAGTTCTTGGGGGCGTTGCAGGTGGTATTGCAGGACTTGCAACTGGTACTGCCATATTGCCACTGATTACTTTATTTACAAATTCGATATTAAACGATCCAAAAAAATATTTATCAGATAGCAATAATGTAGAAGAATTGAAGAAAAGTATTTCTAATGTGAAAACGGAAGTTGATGATTTATTAAAAGAAAAGAAAGAAGAAAATGTGCCTCAAGAAATCGAAGAATTTATTGATAAATTTAAAAACTTGTTAGAAGAAATAAACATTTACTTAGTTATATTTGTTGATGATTTAGATAGGTGTTTACCAAGTACGGCTATTTCAACACTTGAAGCAATGAGACTTCTTTTATTTGTTCCTCGAATGTCTTTTGTGATTGCGGCAGATACAACCATGATAAAATCTGCGGTGCGGACACATTTTGGAAATGAAAATATATCAGATGAATTGGTTACGAATTATTTTGATAAGTTGATTCAAATTCCCATTGAAGTTCCGCATCTTAGTAAAAATGAAGTAAAAGTTTATATATTTTTATTGTTATTACAACAAAAAATCAGAGAAGATAAAACTATAACAGAATCTGATTATACATCTATAAAGACAGTTCTATTGAGTGAGGAGAAAAATTGTTGGAATGGTGATATAACTCAAAAGACACTAGAAAACTGTTGTGGAAATAAAAAACTCGATTTATTAGAAAATATTATATTGGCAGAACAATTATCAGGAATAATGGTGTCAACAAGAAGTATTGCCGGAAATCCGCGCTTAATCAAACGGTTTTTGAATAGTGTGATGATAAATAAAAATGTTGCTCGCTTGCAAAATTTTTCAATTCCAATCCCTGTTTTAGTAAAGATAGAGCTGTTTCAACGATGCGCTTCAGAATCTGCAATGAAGTATCTTTTAAATGCGGTTGCAAATACCGACAATGGACAACCTGAATTCATTAAAAAGATAGAGCAAGATATACAAGAAGGTAAAGGTTTTGTTGCTCCTGATAATTCGTGGGAAACTGAATCGTTTTATGAAAACTGGTTTAAAATGCAACCTTTACTGGCTGATACTGATTTGCGTTCAGTGCTTTATTTAAGTCGTACAAAATCAGTTATGTTATCTACTGGAGATGGTTTATCAGTGAATGCACGTGATATTATGTCAGGATTATTAGTATTAAAAAATTATAATCAGCAATTTATAGACGAAATAAGAAAAAAAATAGATTCTACGGATGCCCGACTTATACTGAATAAATTGAAAATATCTGCGGAAACGAATCAATGGGAAGATGATAAAATGCCTATGCGTATGTTACATCTTGCTGTTGCATTTGATGATTTACATGAAGAATTTTTGCTTGTTTTGAGAAGCATACTTCCTAAAAAAATAAAACCAGCTTTAATACCGTTGTTAAAACCATGTAACTGGACTAAGGATTTATTAGAAGATTGGTCTAAAAATTCTAATATTAGTCAAACTGTCAAAAAGGCAATAAAACTTGAGGTAAAATAAATGGGAACATCAACATCAAATTCTGGTCCTGAAAGCAATGTTTCTTTTGACCCGCCGTGGCTCAACGATTTGCCAAAAGAAATGCAATCTCCTTTGGACAAACTTGAAGGAAAACAAATAAACATACCTAATATAGATACTCTCAAATCTGTAACTGCACCGACTATGAGGTTTGCAAAATCTCGAAGAGAGCTTAATGCATTTTTAAAAACGAGTGATAAACAGCATCTTAGAAACGCATTGGGACATTATTCAAAAACAGGAATGGGTGGAGCAAAAAATATTACCCATAGACTAAGTATATCTGCTTCTGTTGGAAATGGATTATATAATTTCTTTGATGGGATAAAAAATACATCAAATCCTCGCATTGCTGATTGGGTAAAAGATATAAAAAATAGTGGACTTCAGGGAAACGAACTGATTGATAAAATTATAAATTTTATTGTTTCTGATGGCGGGAGTCTTGATGAAGAATCCTGTAAAAACTCAATATTTCAGAGTTTGTCAGAACTAATGGAAAATCCAAATATTGATATACTTAATTTGTCGGAAGAAAATATATGGCAATTACTTACCTCTTTTATTTCTACCGAAGTCTTTAATATGTTTTGTTCGGATGCAGGACAAATATTTGAAAGAAATTCTATCTCATCAACAGAGAAAGCTGAAAAAATGCAAGAAATTAGGGATTTTATCTGCGCAGATGTAACCGTTCGTATCAATGAATTTTGTCAGAATCAATCTTCTGTGAAAGATATATTATTAAAGGCTGTTGAAACTGTTTTTTCTGTCTATGAGGAGGAATTATGAAAAAGGTTGTTTGTTTTCCAGAGAAAAAGATGCCTAATCAGCTTTCACCTGATACTAAGTATTTTTTATTATATGGTAATAATATTGTTGCTAAAAAACAAATTAACTACATAGCACCTTCATTACGAAAAGATGTAATAGAAAAAGGAATCAGACCAACGCAGGAGACTTGGGATTTTACTACACTTGCCCTATCTGTATTTGCTGCAGATAGTAGTATTTCACGAAAATCATCACCGGATGGCTGGACGCGGCAAATTGAACTTACCATATATCTTTTTGATGTACAGAAATGGAATGCAATAAAAGAAAAAATTGAAAAAACATTGCGTTTCCTTACAGGAGATTTTTGGCATTTAATTTTTAAGGATGGTGGTGATGAATCTCCTTTTGGTGAAACTACTATAGAATATGAAGCTGATTGTATATCATTATTGTCAGGGGGCTTAGATAGTTTTGTTGGTGGAGTTGATTTAGTACATGATGGACATAATCCGATATTTGTGTCACAAACAGTCAAAGGCGATGCTGATAAGCAATGGGAATTTGCAAATATTTTATGTGGTTGTAAAAACTTTTTTCAATGGAGTCATAAGTTCCATAATTTTGATAATGAATCAGAACCATCTACAAGAAGTCGTTCTATTATTTTTTTCGCTTATGCAGCTTTAGCATCATGTGCATTATTAACCAAATTAGACATTGTGCCGATTTATGTTTGTGAAAATGGTTTTATCAGTCTTAATATTCCATCCACAATATTGAGAGCAGGAAGTTTAAGTACAAAAACTACGCATCCAATTTATATGCGTGGGATTCAAGAAATTTGGGATGCTGTTGGAATAAAGGCTACTTTAATTTTACCTTATCATTTTAAAACTAAAGGAGAACTCCTTGCTGAATGCAAAGACCAGAAAAAATTGCAAACCTTTGCATACAAATCAACTAGTTGTGGAAAGTTTCTAAGAAATGCGTTTATGCATTGTGGTAGATGTGTACCATGCCTTGTAAGGCGTGCAGCATTTAACTATGCACAAATAACAGATAAAACAGATTATAAATTCGAAAATTTACATATTGCACGACGTTCAAAAGGAGCAGATGACTTAGGTTCATTATTGCTTGCTTGTAAAAGAATTGAGTTGGAGGGTATTGAAAAATTCATTGGTGCAACTCTTGCTTTTTCAACTGTTGATGAAAGAAAGAGTTATATAAGGGTGATTAAGCAAGGGTATGAAGAATTAAAGGCGCTGTTTATAAAAGAAGGCGTATATGATTGATATGCATATACATTTGGATTTGTATAAAAATGCTATGCAAATGGCAGAATTAGTAAATAAAAATAATAAATTCTCTCTTTGTGTTACAACTAGTCCTCGTGCATGGGGGGCAACTAGAAAAGTTTTTGAACGGTACAAAAATATAAAAGTTGCATTAGGTTTACATCCTCAAATTATTATACAAAAACAAAATGAACTTGAGTTATTTATAGATAATATACGGAATAGCGTATTTATTGGAGAAATTGGAATAGATGGTGGAAAAGAATATCTAAGTACGAAATCAAAGCAAATTGAAATTTTTGAGCGTATTATTTTTGAATGTAATAAAATCGGGAAAAGAGTTTTAAGTATTCACTCAAAACATGCAGAAAAAGAGATTGCAGATATTCTATTACAAAATGAAAATATAGGTTCTGCAATTATGCATTGGTATACAGGTAATACAAAAGTCTTAAACAAATTAGTTGACTATGGTTGTTATTTTAGTATAAATCCAATGATGATGTATTCTGCAAAGGCGAGAAAAAATATATCTTTTATTCCATTAAGACAAATTCTTATAGAGACCGATGGTCCCTTTGGTTCTTATAAAACAACTCTCTCTATGCCATGGAATCAACAGGAGTTTATTGGTTTTCTTGCAAATACTTATAAACTTTCATTTGTTGATATGCAAATGCAATTGATAAAGAATCTCAATGAACTATTTTTTAAAAATGATATGAATTTTTGCTTGGAGTAAAACAATAAATGCAATCAGGCTGGTCACTCACCGAAGGTACAATTCCGTTTTCTCGCCAATCCGAAGCCGATGTTATCCGCCTTGTGAACCTTGCCCTGTCGCCAGCCAAAAAGCACACTTCCACTTACAAATACGCATTTTTCAAGGCGATTCTCGACAATCTTTTCAATGTGGACTTAGAGAATTATTCGCTTGCTTACGACACGATTTCTCTGCGCTACACCGAAATCTACTGGAACTTGGTGCTGAAATTCCGCCTCAAGCAGATGGCGACTTCCGAGCGGGCGGCGATGACTGCGGTTGAGCGAAAACTTTTTGCGCTCTGCGACAAGTACGGCTTTGACTATTCGGCGAAAAAGGCGATTTTTCCGTTTGAGAGTCTGCGCTCTGATTTGCAGCTTGAAATCAACCGTCAAATCAAGACGGAAATGCTCAAATATGTCATCGGGGCGTTTTACGGCGACACGGAAGGTCAGTTGTATTCATTCAGCAAGACGGACGGCGGAATCCGTTTCAATCCCGATTCGTATTCTGCCTGCGTGAAGTACAAGAGCGACTTTGAGAAAATCAACTATTACGAATGGATAAAATATCTTGAAAAGGTGAATGCCGAAGAAGATTCGTATGCACTTGCGAACAAGTTGGACGAATCGACCGAGCGCAGTGATTTGAGTGCGTACCGTACAGCCTTGCAGAAGTTCGGGCAGATTACTTGCTTTTACTGCTACAAGCCGCTTCCGCTTGGAATCGGCACGGCAACGCCCGTAGACCACTGCATTCCGTGGTCGTTCGTAAAAGACGATAAAATCTGGAATTTTGTGCTTGCGTGTCCTGCCTGCAATTCGGCGAAAAGCAATATTCTTCCTGTGGAAAGCTACATCGAGGAAATCAAACAGCGGAATATGCGCTTGCAGAATTTCGGTCTTAAGCTGATACACGAGGATTTTAAGTCATATTCTCATTCAAAATTGCAGGAAATGTACAAGTCCGCCGTGTTCAACGGATTTCAGTACGGGTGGAAGCCTAAAGTTATGGCAAAAACAGTGAAATATCAGATAAACGAAGACAGCGGATATTTGAAAGTGGCGGATTCGGGGAGTGTGTTATGATTAACGGTACTCTAAAATCTAAACTCATCGAAAAATCAAAAGAAGCCTTTGTTATGGCGATAGAAATCTACAACAAGCCGACTATAAAGTATCGTGTGGAAGGCTTTAGTTTCTTTATTTGCAACGCATGGGAGCTGATGCTAAAGGCATACATGCTCAAACGAGATGGCGTGGAAAGCATTTACTACAAGGATAATCCGAACCGCACCCTGTCGCTTGAAAATTGCGTAAAAAAGGTTTTCACCAATGAAAAATCTCCGTTGCACCGCAATCTGATGAAAATTATTGAACTGCGGAACACAAGCACGCATTTTATCACCGAAGAATATGAGATGGTGTATATTCCGTTGTTTCAGGCTTGCGTTCTGAATTTTGTGGAAAAGATGCAGGAATTTCATCAGGTCGATATGACAGGAGTAATCCCGCAGAATTTTTTGACGCTTGCCGTCAGCATGAAAGCACTTGATGAGAATACAATCCGCGCAAAATATCCAGAGGAGCTTGCGGAAAAACTCATCACAACAAAAAAGGAACTTGACCCGCTGATTGCCGACAATAATCAGGGGTTTGCTATAAAAATTGAGCATTTTGACTTCATCACAAAAGACAGAAACAATGCAGGCGGTGGATTTTATTGTGGAGGAAATTGTAAAAGACCCGCAGAATATCATTGAGAACCTGAAAAGGGCAAAAAAATAAGCTGACCCCAGGGGCAAAGGATTCTTGGTTTGCACCTACTCCCATTCGGGAACCCAGCCTGTATCCTTCACGAGTTAGCTTACATATAGAGTATAGTTGATTTTGGAGAAAAGTCAAGGTTTATGATTTTGGTAAAAGGGGGCGTGTTAATGTCAAAAATCTCAATCCGTTTTTTCAATGACCGTGAAGTCCGCGCAATCTGGGACGAGGAGAACGCAAAGTGGTGGTTCTCTGTCGTTGATATTGTCGCGGCTATTACGGAAAGCCCGAATCCGCGAAAATACTGGAGTGTTCTCAAAACTCGGCTTAAAAAGCGCGGGAATCAGTTGACTACAAGATGTAGTCAACTCAAACTGACTGCCGCTGACGGGAAAAAATATGCGACGGACTGTTTTTCGCAAGATGACATTTCAGAAGTGGTCAAAATAATTCCGAGCAAAAAAGCTTCCGTCTTCCTCGACTGGTTCACCTACAGCGACAACACCATCGACGGCAAGAGCAAGAAAAAAGCGTATGAGTTTTTCCAGAGCAATCTTGTTGCGGACGACGATGTGGGCACGACAAAATCCTTGCAGCAGATTCACGCATATCTTTTCGGCGGCTTGTACGACTTTGCGGGAAAAATCCGCACCGTGAATATCTCAAAAGGCGGTTTTCAGTTTGCTATGGCGCAGTATCTTCCTGAAACATTGCAGAAGATAGAAAAAATGAACGAGTCAACTTTTGACGAAATCGCAGAAAAATATGTCGAAATGAATATTGCGCACCCATTCCGTGAGGGAAACGGCAGAAGCACGAGAATCTGGCTGGACTTGATTCTAAAAAAGAATCTGAAAAAATGCATCGACTGGAGCAAAATAAGCAAGAAGGACTATCTTTCGGCAATGGAAGAAAGCGCCGCCGATGCAAGACGGATAAAAGCACTTCTCCGCAATGCGCTGACCGACAAAATCAACGACCGCGAGATTTTTATGAAAGGAATCGATTATTCATATTATTACGAAGAAGCGGAATAGGAGGCGCGTTAATGCCAAAAAAGAATGCAATCAATCATTCCTTCCTCCCCACTTTCCCCCTCCTATACCCAAAATCTTTTATTTCTGCTAAAATCACTGTATGGCAAAGCGTTTTCAGCAGTCGGATTTTTGGTGCGACTTTAAGTGTGCGCACGGGTGGAGCAAAATCAGCGAGAGCGGGGTGAATGTCCTCGTCCGCACTTTCAAAAAAGCATTTCTGCACTTTTCTCTTGCGTATATTCCGCTTGCTCCCGAACGGGAAGAGGGCGAGGGGGAAGATTCATACATTTCTCGGCTTGGCGAATTTTCTTCGCGGCTCAAAAAAGCCCTTCCCAAAAACACGCTCTGCATCCGCTACGACATTCCCTTTGATTTTCCAACACCAGAGGAGCGGGATTCTTTTGTCGTCCGCACTGGCGAGCTTTCAAAGGCGACGGGCGTTCACATCAAAAAGAACAAGGTTGACATTCAGCCGCCAGATTCCACTTTCCTCGACCTCTCAAAATCTGAGGACGATTTGCTCTCTTCCATGAAGAACAAGTGGCGTTACAATGTGCGCTATGCCGCAAAGCACGGGGTCGAAGTGCGTTCGGTTACGGCGGATTCTCCCGATTTTGAAAAAGACTTGGATTCATTCTACGAGCTGTACAAAACGACGGCGAGCCGAGACGGAATCGGTCTTCACCCAAAATCATACTACAAGGATTTGCTGGAGCGGGGCGCGAAGTCCGAAAAATCTGATTCAGACGAAAAAACAAAAATCACGCTCTATATCGCAAGCCACGAGGGCGAGGACTTGGCGGCAATCATCACGCTCTTCCAAAAAGATGAGTCAATCTATCTTTACGGCTGCTCAGGGAACAACAAGCGCAATCTCATGCCAGCCTATCTCGTTCAATGGACGGCAATCCGCGAAGCAAAGGCATTTGGAAGCCGCATCTACGACTTTTACGGAATGCCCCCCACGGACGACGAAAATCACCCGATGCACGGTCTCTACCTTTTCAAGACGGGCTTTGGCGGCGCGCATGTTCACAGGCCGGGCAGCTTTGACATTCCGCTTTCGCCCTTGTATTCGCTCTACAGCACGGCGGAAAATCTCCGCGCGTTCTGGCACAAAAAGGTAATGAAAAAAATAAGGGGGCGATAAATTATGAATCTTGAAGCGTTTGTTCTTGGCTGTGGCGGTATGATGCCGCTTCCGTACCGCCATCTTACTTCCGTGTTGCTCCGCCGTGACGGAGATTTATTTCTTTTTGACTGCGGCGAGGGTACTCAGGTATCGCTCAAACGGCTCAATCTCAAATGGAAGAAAATCGACGCGATTTTTATCTCGCACACGCACGCCGACCATGTGACGGGCTTGCCCGGAATCCTCATGCTCTCAGCCCAAGTTGACCGCACCGAGCCGTTGTACATCTACGGCCCGCCCAAAGTCAAGGAATATGTGGAGACGAGCCGAAGCGTCCTCGACATGTACATCAACTATCCCATTATCATAAAAGAAATTACTGCACCGTGCGTGGTTCATGAGGGAAAAGACTTTTATGTCCGCGCTTTTCCGCTTTCTCATACGAAAACCTGCGTTGGCTACACGCTTGAAGAACTTGACCGACCTGGTGAGTTCAATCCAGAAAAAGCAGAGGCTCTTGGAATCCCACGCGGTCCGTTGTGGGGCAAATTGCAAAAAGGCGAAGAAGTTGTCTCTGAAAGCGGTACGATTGTAAAACCGAGCGATGTGATGGGCGAAAAACGAAGCGGACGAAAATTCTCATTCGTCACTGACACGCAATATCTTCCGTCAATCGCAAAAGAAGTGCAGGGCAGTGACCTTTTGATTTGTGAAGGCATGTTCGCCGATGACTGTGAAGACCAGGCAAAAGAAAAAAAACACATGACCGCCCGACAGGCAGCAACGATTGCACGGGATTCTGCTTCCAGTCGCATGGCGATGATTCACTATTCGCCTCGCTATACCGACCGCGAACTTGATGTGCTTTTAAAACAGGCTCAGGAAGTCTATCCAAAGGCAGAATTGACAAAAGACCGCATGATTTTTGACATTCCGTATGTTGACTAAATTTTTTTGCCAAAATAGCTTCAATGTGATATACTTCTTTTTATGCAAGATACAACTATCGCAACATCAAGCCCGATTGGGCAGCATTTGGAAAAAGTGGCAGTCGGAACTCCTGTCTCTTACCTCATGTTCAATCAAAAGAAAATCAATCTCGTGGCAAAAATGACAATCGGTCGCTCTACGGAGTGTTCCATTGTTATCGATAACAAACTTGCGAGCCGCTTTCATGCCACGATTCAGAAAATCCGTGACGCATATTTCCTCAAAGACGAAAAAAGCACGAACGGAACATTCGTAAACGGGCACCGAATTCCGCCTGACAAATATATCCGGCTCAATCCGGGCGACAAAATCACGATTGGCGCGTCTACGCTCGTTATGTCATAATGTGGGGCTCATTTGTCGAATCTCCGCGCACTTTTGCAGTCTTATCTTGATTCTCCCCAGCTGCCTTCCTCTGGCGACCTGCTTTCTCTTTTGGAAGGTGCAATCAGCGTCCTTGAAAGCGAGAATTCGCTCTATCGACCGCGTGATTCCGAAGAAAAGGCGGGCGGGCTTCTTGATTTTACAGCTTCTGACTTCGCTTCGCTTCCTTTGCTTGTGATTCCTGATTTGCACGGACGGGGGAAATTTTTTCTTGACATCCTTGATTTTGAATTTTCTGGCTCGTCTGTTCTGAATCTTCTTGAAAAAGGCGAGATTTTGCTTTGCTGTGTGGGCGATATTTTTCATTCGGAAAATCGTGGCAAGGAACGATGGAAACAGGCATTTCTTGAATACACGAGCGGTAATTTCGTAAATGATGCGATGAAGGCCGAAATGAAAGAAAACCTCTCACTTTTAGAGATGATTCTTTCGCTCAAATCGGCGTTCACGAGCCATTTTCATATTCTCAAAGGAAATCATGAAAATGTCTTAAACGAAGATAACCGCACAAAATATGGCAATGTGCCGTTCCGCAAGTTTTGTGACGAAGGCAATATGGTCTGCCATTTTTTGCAGCATTTTTACGATGATTTGATTCTTCACGAAATTTCTTGCTTCGAAAAAGCTCTTCCGATTTGTGCGGCTTTTAAGAATTGCGTGGTAAGCCATGCTGAGCCGGCTACATTTTTTACTCGTGAAGAACTTATCAACTATCACAAAACTGGCTCGTATGCTACTTTTGCGCTCACTTGGACGGCAAATGATGCTGCCCGCGATGGTACCGTAGCACATCTTTTTAACGAACTTTTGCCACAAGAAGAGAGAGCGCATGCATTCTATTTTGCAGGACACCGACCCGTTTTAGGAAAGTATGCGCTTCGTCAGGGGGGGCGATTCGTGCAGATTCACAATCCCGATGTTGAGCAAGTGGCACTTGTTCTTCCGAATCAAAAATTTGACCCAGAAACAGGAATTATTGAAGTACAGTGATTCGCTTACTGTGCGCGGTCTGGATAGAGCTGCATCGAAGATTCCTGTCTATTACGAGGCCAGAAAATGCCCAAAAACTATAGCAGTAACTAAATGAAACAGCCCGAAGCCAGAACCTGTATCAGCAATGGCTTCGAGCTTCCTGTTTTATTGCTTGTACCAGGTGGTTTCTTTTGGCATACCAAACGCAAGATAGTCATTCAGCGTGAATCGTGTTGACATTAAGTTTGTAATCTTATGGTCACTGTCCAATGCAGTTACGCCTGTATTGTTGTTCCAACGCCTTTCGCTGTGATTGTATAGATGTCATTATTGGATGAATAGTCTGCAATAGCGGAGTCGTAGCTTGAATAATTTGCGTCAATATAAATTTCTGTAACATCATTGATGTATTTGCTGAAACTGACCGACTCGCCGATTTTAAGGCTGTATGATGTGCATTTTGAGAAATCAAGAACCGAATCAGAGGCTTCTTCTTCATAAAAACAGTAGAGCGTTGTGTCGGAAGTAAGTATTATTGTGTCGCCAGCCCTGTAGTTTGTTCCGCTTCCGTCACTTTTCGTGTTGTAGTGGTCGAAGATGAAAGTTTTTACTGAGCGGGAGAGAGAATCTGAAAGGTAGACATAGTTTTTATATGAATATGGACTTTCCTCAAGTGTCTGTTGCAGTGTCTGAGTGATTGGAGTTCGGGCATTTACATTTGCTTCCTCGTAATAATAAGTGTTACCGTTGGTCTGGTCTGTAAATTCGGATGGGCGTATCCACTTTCCATTCTCAAAGTCGTAATATTCAGCCTCAAACGGATAGTTCTCGTCAAAACTGAGCGTGTAAGTGGCGGATGATTCTTTTTGCTCCTGTTCCTTTAATGCGAATGTGATGTGAAATTTTTTCATTTTTAGTTTTCCTCTTTTGTTTCCGAAACAGTTACCGTAGATTCACTTTCTGAAAATGCGTCTTTTGAACTTTCAGCCGTTGAAGGTTCAGTCGCTTCCGCACTTTCATCCCAATCAATAGGGTTTGTGGGAATTTGCACTGTTTTGTAACACAAACTTGATTTTTGGAGAATTTGCGGGTAAGATAAAACATAGACTGACGGAGGTGGAAAAATGAGTTATGAATCTTACAACGCTTTTGCGACCGCTGTAAAAAATGAAATTCAGGAACTTGATTACGAGCAGCAGCTTGGAATTCTTACCATCGTCGTTTCCGCAATGAACCAGTTAAAAAAATCTCCTGTAAAAACTGAAAGGAAACGGTCTGCAGCTGAAATCGTTGACAGTTTGACTGGCATTATTCCGTGCGATGAACCTTTGTCTATAAAAGATATTCGTAATGAAAGGTTATCTGCAAGGTATGGAGTTTAATATGACCGTTTTTTTGGATTCCAATATCATTCTTGATGTTTTGCTGAAAAATAAAGATTTTTGTGATGAAAGCAAGCAGATTTTCAAATCCGCGCGGATTACCTTGTTACAAGAAATGCAAAAGATTTTGCCAACGCATTTATTGAAGTCATAACATCTCCTGATTTTCTAAAAAAGTATTAAAATTTGAATTCTGATAATTTCTAACTTATATTTCACGAGTTCTGAAAGTTATGGATATAAGTCGTGTTCTTGTAAAACTAAAAAAGACTAATTGAAAGACATTCTTGCATTCCCGAATTGCTGACAGAAACGCTCGGCACAATGTCGATGTTCTTAATTCTTGAATGGATGCTGTACTTTTCGATGTCGTTGTGTGAAAGCGAGTCAAACAAACTCTTACTGAGACGAAATTATCAGAAATGGATTACAACAGTGATTCGCTTACTTTACACAAATTTCGTTTTGTGATATTCTATCTTATTCTATTTTGTAATTTTTTTATTTAGGAGTGTTCCGATGTCTGGACATAATAAATGGTCGACCATTAAACATGCTAAGGGCGCAGCAGACGCAAAACGCGGCGCATTGTTCACAAAATTGATTAAAGAAATTTCTATCGCAGCAAGCATGGGCGGCGGAGATCCAAACGCAAATCCGCGTCTCCGTGCAGCTATCGTTAAAGCGCGTGCTGCTTCAATGCCAAAAGACAACATCGAGCGAGCAATCAAAAAGGGTACTGGTGAGCTCGGTGGCGGTACATTCGAAGAATTGGTCTACGAAGGATACGCTGCTGGTGGCGTTGCTGTTTTGGTTGAAGTCCTTACCGACAACCACAACCGCGCTGCTGCAAATGTCCGCAATATTTTCAACAAAACAGGCGGAAACTTGGGTACATCTGGCTCTGTAAGCCGCATGTTCGACCGCAAAGGCGTTATCGAGTACGATGCAGAAGTTGTTTCAGAAGATGAAGTCATGGAAGCGGCTCTTGAAGCAGGTGCAGAAGATGTCGAAAGTGAAGACGGCGTTATCACCGTCACTACCGCTCCAAACGACTTCACTGCCGTTGTCGAGGCTCTTGAACCAAAAGGCTGGACTTCACTTTCAGCAGAAGTCGCTATGGTTCCGCAGGCATATACTGCTGTCGATAAAGACACCGCTGGCAAAGTTCAGAAACTCATCGACCGCCTTGAAGAAGACGATGATGTTCAGAATGTCTGGACAACCGTAGAATACCCAGACGACTTCGACCCAGAAGCCTAATGCAATAAATTCTTTTTAAAGAATTATTCCTAGAGAGCTACAAAATTCTATGATAGATTTTTGTAGCTTTTTTATTTAAGAGCGAATGCAAAAACAAGCGAAAGCGGGGTTGCGGCAAAAACTCGCTTTGAAGAGCGAAGCGTCCCGTAGGGCTTCAACCGCGACTTTTCTGACGCGTTCCCGCTGGGAGCTTGTTTTTGGATAAGACGATTATTCTAAAAAAAGATGCAAAAACGGCGTGTCATCGGCATTGACCCTGGCTTGGCTCACACGGGCTTCGGTGTAATTGATGCAATCGGAAACAACATTCGTCTCGTAAGCTACGGCGTGATTGAAACGCCAGCCGCCGAAGAGCACGGCACGCGTCTTTTGGCGATTTATAACCGCCTTGTTTCAGTCTTGCTTGAATTTAAGCCAGAGCAAGCGGCGATGGAAGAGCTGTATTTTGCGCGGAATGTGTCGAGTGCGATGAGCGTTGCTGAGGCAAAGGGGGTGGTTACGCTCTGTTTGGCGCAAAACGCGCTCCCCTTGTGCATGTACCGCCCGAACCAAATCAAATATGCCGTTACGGGCACAAAAACCGCCGACAAAAAAACGGTCGAGCAGTATGTAAAAATTCTTTTGAATCTTGAAACCGAGCCAAAACCTGACCATGCCGCAGACGCGCTTGCCGCCGCAATCACGCATGTGTTTTCTACCTCTAACTTAGTGAACTACGGACTGTAATATCGGCTTTCGTTCTGCAAGAAAATCTTTATGGAGCGATTTTTTAGCTCTTTCCATCTGTTTTTTTCCTCATGTTTCTGCTAGAATTATCATATGAAAAAGTCTTCTGTCGTAATCTATAAAAATTTTCCGGCTCTGGTGGGCGAGCGTGATGGCGATAAATTTGTCGTCAATTGGTGCGTCAGCCGAGCTACGGCAAGCGGAAAAAAGGCTGTGTATGCAAGCCAGAAGGTTCGTGAAAAAGATGTCCTTCTTTTGTGCGAAAGCGAGGCTTTTTCGATTGACGCGCTTCTTGATTTTGCCGAAGTGGCACTTGCAGACGGTTCTGAAGTCAAAAATCAGATTGCGGAAATTCATGAGCTTTTATTGAGCGACGAAGAAACTGCGGTGGCAGAACAGAGTTTTACAGATGTGGTAGAACTGCTTCGCGGCACATTACAGGCTGATGAATCATGGGGCGTGTATTCTGCGCTCAAAAATTCGTTTGAATTTGAAGAGCGGGTGCATGACGGCGCGATTTATTTTATTCCGCGTTCAGAAGAAAAAATTGCCGAGCTAAAAAACAAGGCATATGAAAAAGAACATGCCGACGAGTTGCGCTCGGCATTCATTGAGCGTCTAAAGGCGAAAAATCTTCTTCCCGAAGACTCAAAATACATGGGCGATGTGGAAGCATTGGCTCTTGGCACGACTGACAAAAGCAAGACGATGAAGGACGCGGGCTTTAAGGAAACAAGTGAAAAAGCACACAAACTCCTTCTTGATACAAAAATCTGGGATATTACAAAAAATCCGTACCCTGTGCGATTGGGATTGAGCGCGAAAAGTGCAACGGTCTCGCTCGGTGTTCCTCCCGAAGAAGAGCGTGTGCGCGTGGCGGGCGTTTCATACGCAATCGATAGCGCGTGGTCAACTGACCCAGACGACGCGATTGCCTTTGACGGCGAATTTTTGTGGGTGCATATCGCTGACCCCGCTTCTTTTGTTGCGCCCGATTCAGAAATTGACAAAGTGGCGCGGGGCAGGGGGGCAACGCTCTATTTGCCAGAGGGTGCGGCTCGAATGTTGAGTGAAGATTGCCTTGAAGATTACGCATTGGGGCTTCGTGAAGAAAGCAAGGCTCTTTCATTTAAAATAAAACTTGGTGAAAATGGCGAACTTGAAGACTGTGATGTGCTTCGCACGATTGTGAATGTCAAACGGCTCACCTACGAAAAAGCTGACGAACTCAAAGAAACGCCCGAATTAAAGCCGTTATTTGAAATAGCACGCCGAAATGCCGAGCGGCGGAACAAGGCGGGCGCGGTGAATATTTCAATTCCCGAAGTGCACATTACCGTAAATCCAGAAACAAAAGATGTATCCTTTGAGTCGGTTTCCCACCCAGAAAGCGCAGAAGTCGTGCGCGAGGCGATGGTTTTGGCGGGTGAGGGCGCGGCTCGTTTTGCCTTTAAGAACAATATTCCTTTTCCGTTCATCTCTCAGGATATGCCTGAAATTCCAAAGGAAATCCCAGATGGCTTGGCGGGGCAGTTCCGCCTTCGAAAATGTATGCGGAAGCGGAACGTGAATATCACGCCGGCAAGTCACGCGGGTTTGGGCGTGGGCATGTATTCGCAGGTAACATCTCCGCTCCGCCGTTACGGGGATTTGCTCGGCCATGAGCAGCTTCGTGCGTTCTTAAAAGGCGAAAAATTGATTGACAAGGATACCATGCTCATTCGCATGAGCGAGGGCGACGCGGCAATGCAGGCTTCTAAAAAAGCCGAGCGCAACAGCCGCACGCATTGGACGCTCGTGTACCTTTTGCAGCACCCCGAGTGGCAGGGCGAGGCAATCTGCGTGGATAAGCAGGCGGGCAGGGCATTGTATTTTATTTCTGAGCTCGGCATGGAAACCGTGATTGGAGGCGAATCTCCCGTTGACTTAAACGGAACGGTCACGCTCAAAGTCGGAAAAATCGACCTTCCCAATCTTGAAGTTGCGTTTTCGATTGTGTAGCCTATGACCGACATTGAAAACCTGGAGCACCTGATTTTTCGCATTTTCTCGCTCAAAAAGTCAATCAAAAATAAGGTGAATACTAATTCTTGCATTTCTCCGCTTAATGGCGAAAATCCCAATCTGTTTGCGCGGAATTTTATCGCACGACTTGAGCGGCTTGCAAAAAAATTCAAAGGTGATACCGCCTGTTTGAATGACATAGCGGAGCGTGTTAAAAATATCGGGGAAGCGAAAAATTCTGGTTGGGCAGGGCCGTATTCTGAGCTTGTCGCACTTGATTTTTACTCCCAGTTCAGTGAATTTTTCAACCTGTCTTATATAAATCAGCTTCCGATAAAAAATCATGCGTCATCAATCCCGGCTTTAAATGGACAAAGAGAAATCATCGACATTGATTTGTGCCTTCATCTTCGCCACGATAACATTTTTACCGATGTCAAATCATTTAACTGCATTCACCAGAATATTTTGGACGAAGTGATTGAGGCTGTCGAAGAATATTCTCTTTTTACGCTGGGAAAGAGCGTGATGATTGGCGTGGATAACCTTTCAAGTCTTGATTATACCGAAGTCAAATCGCACTTGGGTTTTGAAAAACGAAGTATTTACTACGAACTTACGAATGCCGTTTCCGAAAATATGCGGATTTTTCAGTATGAGTCAAAAAGTGGCATCGTCTTCACATTCAGAATTGAATATTCCGACACAATCAGCACGATAAAAGAATATTCTCCGTTTGCGATGGCAGAAGCCTACAAATACAAATTCTTGGACTACGGTTCAAAATTGCTCGATACTGAATATTCGGTGATTACGATGGTCAGAAATCCGTGGTTTAATGAAGAGACGGTCGATTTTGGTGATTTTAACAATATTTTTTACCGCTCGCTTGCCCGCCGTACTTTCATTGAATTGAATCGAATCAAAGATGATGCCGCCTTTTTTTCATCAACATATACGAACAAAAAAATCAAAGTGCGCGATGTTGCCCAAAATCTTGCGGGAATCATTTTTATTGACGATGAAAGTCCCTCTGAATCTGATGAGGCTCAGTTGTATTCTGCCTATGTGTACCTGAATCCGAATTACAAAAACAAAAAAGCACTTACGATTCGCACATTAGAAAAATATTTCAGAAATGAACGGGAACGGCAAATCAAAGATTTCGATGACTTCAAATGGGATAATTATTAATAAACACAATATTCTTCGCTTTTTTTGCACTATTATTGCACTTCGTGTGATATACTTATTTCTATGTATAGAATCACGCTCTATTGGCTCAGCGGATTCGGCGGTGAGTTCGTCGTGCTTGTGACGGTGATTCTCGTGGTTCGCTACCACCGCGTTTTGAGCCGGGGAGACAGGCTTTCAATCCTTTCGTTCGTCGTGCTTCCGCTTTTGGTGCAGTTCGTTCCGCATTTCCGTGAGTGGTGTTCCATGCAGGTCGCGCTCTCGCTTTCGATTCTCTGCATTTACTGTTTTATCCACATTCAGCAGGCGTATCAGTTCCAAAAACAGGAGACGAAGCTCGCCCAAGACAAAAACGCGGCTTCCGGGCGTAGGTGCTTCAATCGGGCTTGACCGCCTTATCGCGGGTCTTACAGAACTCGGAAAATTGGAATCAAAAGGAAGCTACCTTGACGCGGAAATCTTCTGCATGGATAAAAATCTCGTCGTTTTGTACCAGAAAGTCGCGGCAGAACTCAGAAGCAAGGGCGTAAAAGTCGAAGTGTTCCCTGAGCCAAAAAAGATGAACCAACAATACGCCGTCACTGACGCAAAAAAAATAAAATGGGGAATCTTGATTGGCTCAAACGAAGCCGAGAAAAACGCCGTCACGCTCAAAAATTTGCAAACGCGCGAGCAGTTTGTAGAAATCAGCGTGGAAGAAGCGGCAAAAAAGATTCTCACTGCCTAACACAATGAGGCTGCCCAAAATAACGGACAGCCTTTTTTTTAATTCAAACATAAAATTTTCTTTGAATTATTTTAAAATCTATATTATAATTCTTTTCATTGAGCGTTCCATTATTGAATGATTCAGCATACGAGGGAGCTTTACATGAAAAAGAAAGACAGTCATATAAAGAAAATCTGTATCATAAAACCTACTTCACTTCTGTATAGGGGGGGCAAGTAATTTTCTTATTGTTCTCCATATATCGAACTCATACCATTCTTCATCAGGCTGTTTCGAGTAATGGGGAATAATGAATGACGAAAGAAGCATTTTATTCATTTTTCAAAACGATTCCGAAAGCCGAGCTTCACTTGCATTTGGAGGCGGTAATCAGCAAGGGAACTATCCGTCGCTTTTATCTGCGCCGTCATCCCGAACTGACGAGCGAGCAGGCAGACGCGGAAATCCAAACGAATTTATTCTCCTATTCTGACTTGGACGGATTTATCAAGTCGTTCATCGAAATTCAGAATTTGTACGATTCGCCCGCTGATTTTGACTATGTGTTTGCCGATTTACGCGATTACCTTGTGCGGAACGGCATTGTGTATGCGGAAGTCTTCGTGGCTCCGAGCGCATTCATTAAAAAGGGTTTTGCGTTTTCCGAATTGGTGGAGATTTTTCACCGAAACATCGAAAAGATTAAAAAAGAAACGGGAATCACGGTTCGGCTTTTAGTCGATGTGTCGCGCACATTCGGCGCGGAAAATGCGGAGCAGAATTTACAGCTCGTGCTTGAAAACCGCTCATCTGACATCATCGGAATCGGTTTGGGTGGCTCTGAGATAAAAGGTCCTGCAAATCTCTTCGGCGATGTGTTCAAAAAGGCTCGCGATAACGGGCTTGCAACGGTGGCGCACGCGGGTGAGGATGTCGGGCCGGAATCCGTATGGGATACGATTGACATTCTGCATGCTTCGAGAATCGGGCACGGCATTTCTTCTGTTCAAGACGAACGCCTCATGCAAACGCTCGCCGAGCGCAAAATCCCGCTTGAAATCTGCATTACGAGCAATGTGTTCACCAAACGCTATGTCAAACAGATTTCTTCGCACCCCGTACACACTTTCTTTGACAAGGGCATCATCATCACGCTGAATTCGGACGACCCGCTCTTTTTCGGCTCGGAACTTTTAAACGAATACTGGAACGCCTACAGCGAACTCAAATTCAGCCTCGAAGAATTAAAACAAATCGTGCAGAATTCATTCACCGCCTCATTTATGACCGAATCTGAAAAGAAAAAGTTCCTTTCCGATGTGGATTCTGCCTGGAAAAAACGCAAGGCGGAAAGTGTGCCAAAACACAAGGCAGAAACTACACAAAAACGCAAAAATACTGATTTCCGCAAGTTTTTTATGCAGGTCGCTGTGATTTTTACGCTGATATTCGTTGTGGCAAGCGCGGTGGTGATTCGTATGTCTGCGCGGCGCACCTTTGAGCGCACTGCCAGTGAGGACTTGGCACAAGTTCAGCAGAATATGATATTGCGCTTTGAGGAAGGCTTTAACGAACAGCTCTCTCTTGCACTCCAGATGGCAAAGTCACCGCTCATCGTGCGTTACTTTGAAAATCCTGCCGACACAACCCGCCGTGCCGATGCATTTGCGGAAGTGGCGGCGTATCAAGATTCGTTTTTGAGCAAATTGTCGTTCATGATTAACGATATTGATTTGCGCTATTACGCGAACGGCGAAGAACTCTATGTAATGGATAAAACCGCCCCTTCGAGTGCCTGGTATGTGGGCATTATGCAAACCAAAAAGCCCTATGAGTTCAATGTAGACTACGACATCGGGCTCAAGCAGACATTTTTGTGGCTCAATTGCGTGGTGCGGAATGCAGAGGGAGATTCACTTGGGCTTATCGGCACAGGCATTCCGCTGACAGGCTTTATCGAAACAATGTATTCGCATTTGCCAAAAAATTGCACGATGTATTTATACAATACGGCTCTTGAAACAACTGGTTCGACAGAACTCCGTCATATCGAAGAAAAAACGCCGATTACACAGGTTGTTCCCGCATTTGAAGGGCGCAACGCGGAACTTTTGGGCACAGAAAGCCGTTTCGTGTCACGCGGTAAATTCGTGTACGCGATTTCGCCACTTGGTGACATCGGCTGGAACATTCTCTTATCGCGCGAGTATTCGACATCTGCATTTTTTACGGATGCGGCACTTCCCTTTGCGGTGAGTTTGGTGCTGTTCGTGATTTTTGGCGGCGGTTTCCTTTTGTTTTTCCGCATTTATTCCCTTCGTTTGACTGGTCGCACAGCGGGCAGCACTTTGCGCGATGAAATTCAAAATCTTATGGTTTCCACAACGGAAAATTCCGCGACGAGCCAAGAGCAGAGCGCGGCGGTCAAAGAAATCGTCGTCACAATGGAAGACAACACGGCTCTAAGCGAAAACATCTCGCAGAAAATCAAGGATGTGGCAAGTGTGGCGGGAAAGACGCGTGGCAATGTGTCTGAGGGCATCGCGCTTCTTTCGGAGAATGTACAGCAAATGCGTGAGATTGCAAAAGCGAACGAACAGACAATCGAGGGCATTAAATCGCTCGGCGGAAAAATCGAAAATATCTGGGATATTGTCTCGCTCATCAATTCTGTCGCTGACCAAGCAAAAATCATCGCGTTCAACGCGGAACTGGAAGCGAGCAGCGCGGGCGAAGCGGGAAAGAATTTCCACATTGTTGCCTCTGAAATTCGTCGCTTAGCCGACGGCATTATCGACGGCACAAAGGAAATCAAGCAGCAGATTACCGAAATTCAAGAAAGCTCTGACAGGCTCATTTTGGCGAGCGAGAGCGGCACGGAGAAAATCAAGGCAGGCGTTACGGGAGCGCAAACGCTTTCCGCCCGATTCGACAGCATACAAATGGCTTCGGACATCACGGCAGACAGCGCGGGCGACATCACCACGATTATCCAGCAGCAGGCTCAGGCAAGCGAGCAGATTCTTATCACGCTCAAACAGATTGCCTTTGGTGTAGAAAACTTCTCGCAGGCAACGGAACAGATTTCCGCTTCGGTGGCAAAACTCGACACGATTGCCAGCGAGTTGAATAAATAAACAGCAGACTTAAACGTCTTTGTTATAAAGGAGTTTCAAACATGAAGAAAAAACTCATTTCACTTTCGTTCAAGCAGATTGTGCAGATTGTTGGGCCGCTCGCAATCATCGGATTCTTTACATGCCTTTCTTTCACGCGAATCATCAGCGACCTTAACAAGGCACGCTGTATTGACCGTGCGACGACCAAGGCAGAAGCCGCAGCAAACGCAATTATGGGCGAGTTCCAAGCACCGCTCGCGAGTCTTAACGACATTGTTTCTGTCACATCTGAAACCCAGGACTTTGACATAATTAGCATTCTGCTCCGCCAGTTTGCCTCGCAGTACGACACGGCGAGCTACTATTGGACGACGGTAACGCCGCTTCCGCAGGGGGGTACGCTCATTATGAGCTACGACTGGACACCGCCCGACAAGTCGTGGGACCAGTCCACTCGCCCCTGGTACATCGGCGCAAAGGCGGCTCAAGGTGAAGTCTACTGCTATGCCTATCTGAATGTACGAACCAATGCCTACTGCGTATCGTTCACCAAAGCGGTCTACAACTCAAAGCACGAGATGGTTGGCATTACGGGCTTTGACATCGGAATAGACGGACTTACGGACGCAATCAAGGACATTCAGATTTCACCGAACGGAACGCTTTGCGTCATCGATGAAAAAGGACAATATGTAACGAACGAAAACGCTTCATTCATTATGGACGGCAAGCATTTCTACTTCGACCCACTTGGACTTAGTTTTGATGAGGCAAACGACAAATATTTCTCAGGCGGTGACGCTCATATTGACAAAAACAGATATTATGTAGCAAAGCAAATCGGCATTACGCCGTGGTTTGTGGCGGCATACGGTCCGATGTCCGACTTTACGGGAACGACTAATTTTTGGGCTATGTTCATTGCAGGCGTGGTCATTCTGCTGATTCTGGGTAATGTGGCGTACAATGCGTATATCCAGACAAAGATGAACATAAAAGAAGCCCGCGTGGGT
This sequence comes from Treponema sp., assembly GCA_017464425.1. Taxonomy (GTDB): domain Bacteria; phylum Spirochaetota; class Spirochaetia; order Treponematales; family Treponemataceae; genus Treponema_D. Next base: position 17,905 of record JAFUDX010000031.1, on the reverse strand, counting down.
GAACAGCTCATCACCGAAGTGCAGAGCCTTGTGGTCGCCTCAAAAGAAAATGCCGCAACGAGCCAAGACCAGAGCGCGGCGGTCAAAGAAATCGTTGCCACGATGACGGACAACAACGCGCTTTCAGAAAATATTTCCAAAAAAATCACGGATGTTTCGAGCGTGGCGCAGAAAACGAGTTCCGATGTAAGCGACGGCGTGAGCTATCTTGCCGAGAATGTGCAGAAACTCCGCGAAATCGCCGATGCCAACACGCAGACAATCGAGGGAATCAAGGCACTCGGTGGAAAAATCGAAAATATCTGGGACATCGTAACGCTCATCAACTCTGTCGCAGACCAAGCAAAAATCATCGCGTTCAACGCGGAACTGGAAGCGAGCAGCGCGGGCGAAGCGGGAAAGAATTTCCACATCGTTGCGACCGAAATCCGCCGCTTAGCTGACGGTATTATCGACGGCACAAAGGAAATCAAGGAGCGAATCACAGAGATTCAGCAAAGCTCCGACAGACTTGTGCTTGCGAGCGAAAGTGGCACGGAAAAAATCAACGAGGGCGTTGCGGGCGCGGCTTCACTTTCCGAACGATTTGAGAGCATCAAGAACGCTTCTGAAGTGACAGCAACGAGCGCAAGCGACATCACCACGATTATTCAGCAGCAGTCAACGGCGAGCGAGCAGATTTTGATTACGCTCAAACAGATTGCGGCGGGCGTAGAGAATTTCACGGCGGCAACGGAAAACATTTCAACCACGTCACAGAACCTCAAATCAATCGCCGAAGGCTTGAACACGCGTTCCGAAGAGCAGAGCTAGTAAGGGAAAGGCAAACAAAACTCGAGGAGGAGTAGTATATGATAAAATTCAATCTCAAAGAAATTTCGCCAAAAATGTTTGTGGGGAGCGTCATTCCTCCTGCTATCGTCGCGTTGTTTGCCTGCGCTGCTTTTTCGCTTGTAAACACAAGCATTGTCAAAAAAAATGTAACGGCTGCCACAAACGCCAGCATGTACAAGCTAAAGGGTGAAATTCAGGGCGTTTTGCAGCCAAACATGGATAAAATGAGCAACTGGCAGTCAATCGTTCAAGAAGTTCACGAAGAAAAGGCACTTTCGTGGGTTATGAAAGGAATCTCGAAAGATTTGGCAAGCGACACGATGTTTTATTATGCCACACGAATTTCCCGCTTCAAGAAAGATGGATTCTTTTTAAATAATGTCGGCTGGACTCCGAGCGATGACTGGGAGCCTTCAAGCCGTGACTGGTTCAAACGGGCAGTCGAAAACAACGGTCTTTTTACCTTTACTGAGCCGTACATTGACGATCGAACGGGAAAAACCTGCACAACTTTTTCACAGGCGGTCAAAAATTCTAACGGAACACTGCTTGGAGTTGCTGGAATGGATGTAATGCTTGACGAACTCTCAGACTTTGTGCGCGCTTCATCAATTTCAAAAAACTCAAATGTATATATTCTTCTTTCGGACGGTCGCTATCTCACAAATCCAGACAGCGCAAAAATCATCAACGAAAACTATTTCACTCCTGAAAAAGAAAAAGAATTGCTTAAGGCTGGCTTTTCAAAAGAAGTATTATTGGATAAAAACGAAAAATCATTTATTTACGGCGATAACTTTTATGCAGTTATGCAAATTGGAACATCTCCGTGGTTTATTCTTGCAGAAGGACCAGTTTCAGATTTTAACGAAGATTTCAAACGGAATATGATTATCATTCTTGCGGTCATGCTTTTGCTTGGCGGCGCAAGTGCCCTGCTGAATGTGCATCTTATCGGCTCTTTGCGCGGAAAAGAACGGATTGTCGCCCAAAAACTTTCGGCAGAAATCCAAAATCTTGCGGTCTCTTCAAAAGAAAATGCGGCTACATCGCAAGACCAAAGTGCTTCCGTAAAAGAAATCGTTGCCACTATGGAAGACAACACGGCGTTAAGCGAAAACATCTCGCAGAAAATCAACGGCGTAACGCAAGTGGCTTCAAAAACAAATGAAGATGTTGCAGAGGGCGTTGCCTATCTCGAAGAAAATGTCAACCAACTCAAAGAAATCGCTTCTGCAAATCAAGACACCATCGACGGAATCAAATCGCTCGGTGACAGAATCGAAAACATTTGGGATATTGTCTCGCTCATCAATTCTGTCGCAGACCAAGCGAAAATCATCGCGTTCAATGCGGAATTGGAAGCGAGCAGTGCGGGCGAAGCGGGAAAGAATTTCCACATCGTCGCAACCGAAATCCGCCGCTTAGCCGACGGCATCATTGACGGCACAAAGGAAATCAAGACGAAAATCACGGAAATTCAGCAAAGTTCGGATTCACTCATTCTTTTGAGCGAAAGCGGAACAGAAAAAATCCAAAAAGGTGTTCAGACGGCTTCTGCCCTTTCGGAGCGATTTACGAGCATCAAAAATGCGAGCGAAATCACGGCGGAAAGCTCTCAGAAAATCACCACAATCATACAGCAACAGGCAATGGCAAGCGAGCAGATTTTAATCACGCTCAAACAAATTGCAAGCGGAACGGAAAGTTTCAGTGCGGCAACAGAAAATATCTCCGCCGCCTCTCAGCAATTAAAGAGCATCGCGGAGGATTTAAGTAAATGAAACCAATCAAAAAAATAATGGAGGTGAAGACGCATGAATGAAGAAATAGTTGAAAAAATCGCAGAAAATACAGGAAGCGAGTCAGAGACAGCCGAAGAAAAGAAGCTTACGACATGGCTCATTTTCTCAATCGCAGAAAAAAAATATGCCGTCCGCTCGCGGGATGTGCTTGAAATTATCCGCGATGCTTCTGTCTACAAACTTCCCTTTATGCCACCGTACATCGAGGGGGTTATGAATCGCCGGGGCGACCCGTTCACGGTCATAAATCCCCGACAGCTGATTGGGGAAGACGACACCACGCCTCCAAAAGAGCCGCTCTTCTTAATCCTAAAGCGGGATGATGACCAGCTTTCAATCCATATTTCCGACATTCTCTTTTTTACTGACATGGCAGAAAGCGACTTGAACTTGATTCCCGGTAACAACGAGGAAGGCTTTTTTATCGGAACGCTCGGATATGGCGGAGAAGAAATTCCTGCCATGAACATGAACGCATTTGAGACACTCATAAGGAAAGACCTTGGATTCGCTTAATCATTTTACCTGTATTGCATACGATACCGTTGATTTTCTCATTCAGTCAAAGTCGGTTCTCTTTGGCGTGTTTCTTGATGTTGAAAAAAACGAAAAAAATATCGTCTTCAACAGAGAGACGCTTCCGCATATCCACATCGGAGAACTGCTTGAAAAGCAATTCAACTGTGCACGCACGGGGGACTGTAATGTCGTGCTCGTCATGCGGATTCAGGATTTCATAAAAGAAGTGCGGAAAGACATCATTAACTACACGAACACGGCGTTTCCTGCGAGCGGGAATTTTGCCCTTTCCGTGAACACTTCAATTTCAAGCAAAATCATCGATACTTCAAATCTGAGGCTTTTGCCACTCGGAATCCGAGACCAGCAGGCAAAGTGCGGCGTATCTGCAATCGGTTTTTCTTTGGGCGGAAAGAACGGGACAATTTTGAGAAAACAGATTTTAATTTCACCCGATTACCTTCTCAAAAAATTCTTTTCCACAGGGCTTATAAAATCGAGTGAATGATGGAGCCGAAAAAATGAAAATCATACTTGCTGATGATTCTGCTGTAGTCCGCGCGATTTTCGAGCAGAATCTTAAAAATTATCCGAATATTCACATCATTTCATCTGTCTCAAACGGAAAACGGCTTGTTCAAGCGGCAAAAGAATCGCTTCCAGACGCGCTTGTTGCCGACAGCGATATGCCCGAAGTCGAAGGAAGCCAAACGCTCATTTTCCTTTCAAGAGAACTGGGCGTTCCTGTCGTTATTCTCACCGAGCAAAATGGGCAAAACGCACAAAAATTCTCAAATTCAGTGAGTTTTATCGAAAAGCCGCCTTTAAATTCGTATACAAAAGAATTTTTTGACTCTCTTGTCGAAAAATTAGCGAATCTCACGGAAAACCGTCCTAAAAAAGATTCATCTCATTCAGAACGGGCATTTTCTGGAAAAACCGCTGATTTTAAAATCCTGTGCTTGGGAGCCTCTACTGGCGGTCCTACGGCAGTGAGCGATGTCTTAAAGGGCCTGGGGAACAATTTCCCGCTTCCGATTCTCTATGCCCAGCACATTGAAATCGGGGCTGACAAGGCGATGGCCCAGTGGTTCTGCTCGGTCTGCCCGAACATCAAAATAAAACTTGCAGAAGATGGCGAAGAAGCAAAAGCCGGCACGGTCTACATGGCTCCCGCCGACAAGCATCTTGTCATTGAATATGTAAAATCAAACGGAAATCCGGTTCTTTCTTTGAGCAACGAAGAGCCGGAACGATTTTTGCGCCCTGCCGTAAACAAACTGTTCCGCTCTGCATCAAAACTCTACGGCAAAAACTGCCTTGCCCTGCTCCTTACGGGAATGGGTCAGGACGGTGCGGAAGGCTGCAAAATGATTTTGGACAAAGGCGGCTACACTATCGTTGAAGACAAATCAACCTGTGTGGTGTTTGGAATGCCTCAGGCGGCGATTGAACTGGGCGGCGCAAAAGAAATCTTGCCTCGCCCAGAAATTCCAATTCGAGTAAATGAATTAGTGAGGAAAGATGGAACTGAATAATTTTTCGCTTTCACCAGAAGAACTTGCCTCATTCATTTCGTTTATCACGCTGCAAACAGGCATTATTCCGCGTGAAAGCCACCGAAGCGGCATAAAATCATTTATCGAAAAAACTCTCACGGAAAGAGCGTCCACCGTAGCCGAATACAGAAAGCAGCTTGCCATAAATCCAACTCTTCTAACGGAGCTCATAAACGCAAGCACGGTAAACGAAACCTATTTTTTCCGCGAAGAAAAACAATTCCAGTTTTTAAAGGACAGCATTTTCCCGCAATGGAGACTTTTAAATCCTCATACGCCGCTCAAAGTCTGGAGCGCGGCATGCTCCTATGGCGAAGAAGCCTACTCAATCGCACTGCTCGCACAACACTGTAATGTGGACGTTCAGATTACGGCATCGGACATCAATTCAGAAGTTCTGGAGCACTGTAAAAACGGAGTGTTCTTGGACGGCTCAATCAGGCAGGTGGACGGCGTTTCCTTTAAGAATCTCGTTCTTCCTTATCAGCGAGAAGACCGAAAAGTCGCATTTTCTCAGGAAATCAAAAACTCGATTCAAACGAGAAAAATCAACCTTGCACAGATTGACCTTCCGACGACCGAAGTATTTCTTCCCAAAAATCAGGACATTGTTTTTTTGCGGAATGTGTTCATCTATTTCAGCCCGGAGCTTCGCGCGAAAATTTTGCGGACAATCGCAGAAAAATGCCTTGCAGAAAACGGAATTCTCTTCGTTTCCATGAGCGAAATTGCACAACTTGATTCTACGCTCATACCGCCCTCTCTTGAAAAAGTCATGGACGGAAGCGTGTTTTATTTTCATAAAAAATCCTCAAAGACAGGAGATGTGAATGGCAAAAATTTCTAGTGACATCACCGAAAGTTTTGTTGAAGAAACATCAGAACTTTTGGAACAATCAAAAAAAGATGTAATACAATTAAAGAACACTCAAAACGATGAGTCAACGCTTCAAAACCTGTTGCGGAATCTTCACACAATCAAGGGGAACTCGCGTATGCTCGGCTTCCTTACGATTGAAAAGCTCTCCCACGCCCTTGAAGATATTTACAAAAGCGTAAAGGACGGGCAGGTCAAAAATTCAGACCGACTCGTAAAACTGGTCTTTGCCGTCGCGGATAAAATTCAGGAGTGCGTAAAATCAATCAAAAAGAAAGGCACCGACGAAAACGACATCGATTTGTATCTTCAGTATTGCGACAAACTGGCTGCGGGCGAACTCATCGATGTGGAGTTGCTTCTTGCGGAAATCAACAAACAGGGAGAAAGCGACCTTGAAGACGATGATGAAGAAGATGGCGGGAATGTAAGCGACATTCAGTCAATCCGAATCAAAATCTCCCGCATAAATGAAATCATCACGGCGTTCGATACGATGATTACGCGGGAATTCCACTTGAAGCATCAGCTCGACGAGTTGCAAAAATACGAGGAGCAGACGGGAAATCACGAGCTTTCAAAAATCCGAAAGCAGTTTGAGTCCGACATCTACGCGCTTGAAACTTCGATTTTCAGCGTGCAGGAACAGGTTTTTGACCTCAGAATGCTTCCCATCAGCATCGTTTTAAAGCCGCTTGAAAACACCATTGCCCTTGAAAGCATGAACCTCGGCAAAAAAGTAAATTGCGTGATTCCAAGCTCGGACATTGCCGTCGACAAAGTGATTCTTGAAGAACTCGGCGATATTCTCATGCACTTAATCCGAAACGCCCTTGACCACGGAATTGAAAGCCCCAAAGAGCGCAACGCGGCAGGAAAGAGCGAAACGGGCACGATTACCATCAGCTGCGTGCGCGAGACAAAAAACATTGAGTTAAAAATTTCTGACGACGGGCGGGGCTTGGATTACGAAAAAATCAGAAACAAGGCACTTTCGCTCTATCCTGAGCGCACAGACGAAATCACAAATATGGAAGACCGCGAGTTGTCGCAGTTTTTGTTCCAGTCAGGATTCTCCACAAAAGAAAAGGTCACGGAGCTTTCTGGGCGCGGTGTCGGTCTTGATGTGGTTTGGTCAAACGTCGAAAAAATCAAAGGTCGAATCAAAATCGAAAGCGAAGCGGGAAAAGGCACATCGTTTATTCTCTATCTTCCGCTTTCACTTTCAACATTGCAGGGCTTGTTCGTCTATTCAAATCAGGACAAATACCTCATTCCCTCACAGCACATTGTTGACATCATCTACCGCAAAAAGAGCGAGTACATCACCTTGCAGAATCAGAGCTATCTCAAACTTTCAGACCAGCTCATTCCGTGCTTTTCACTTTCTTCGCTTTTTACCGACCAAAAGGGCGTTGTCTATCAGGACGCGGACTCGATTCTGATTGCCGAATACATGGAGCAGCGAATTGGAATTATCGTCGACCAAGTTCAGCAGTATGTGAGCCTTGTCGTAAAACCGCTTCCCGCCGCATTCAAAAATTTTTCGATTTTGCAGGGAATCGTTTTTGACGAGCATTATGACATCGTTCCGATTCTTCATGTTCCCGACATTCTCAAAAAATTCAAGTCGCTCCGCGGCTACGACATCAAAAAATACGAGGCGGCGACCAAAAAACGCACCATCCGCATTCTTGCGGTTGATGACTCGGAAACAACGCGCACCATCGAACGCTCGATTTTGGAAAGCGCCGATTTCAGCGTTGACTCTGCCGTTGACGGAATTGACGCGCTTGAAAAGGCAAAGGCAAAACAGTACGATCTTGTCATGACCGACAAGGATATGCCGCGCATGACGGGTCTTGTTCTTCTCGACAATCTTCGCCGTATGGAGCAGTACGCAAATGTTCCTGTTGTTGTTGTTTCAGCCGACCAAAGTCCCAAGACACTTGAAGAATTCAAGGCACTTGGGGCAAACGCGATTATTTCAAAAGCAGACTTTGAGCGAAGCCGCCTCATCGGCACAATCAAAGGTCTTTTGGGGGAGTAAGGAAACATGGCAAAAAAAATTCTGATACTTGAAACTTCGGTCACGATACAAAAACTGTTCACGACGACGCTCGATTCTGACGATTACACGCTCCAGTTCTCAGCCGACGGAAAATCTGCCGTCTATGACTTGTTTGAATTTCAGCCTGATTTGCTACTCATAAACTCCAGCATCGAAAATCCAAAAAGTTTTGAAATCGTCAGGCTCGTTCGCTCTATAAAATGCTTTAAGGAACTGGCAATCGCCCTCTACTCCGCTTCACCATCTCCATTGGACGAAAGCTTTGCGCTTGAATGTGGGGCGACGACCTTTGTCCGCCTTGAGCAGAAAACGCTTGTTTTGAATGTTGATGAACTCGCGCAGCTTTCCGCCCCCAGAATCGACAAGTCAGACCTTTTGCAACTTAAAAAGAATCTCGATGACGGCTTTCTTTTCTTGCGCTCGTCACAGGTTTCGTTTGAAAGCGCATACAAAAATGCGATTCTTACAAAACTCGGCACACTCACAAACCAAATCGAAAGCATTGAGGAAATGGTAAAATCGTTCTTGCTTTTGATTGCGGAAATTTCTGAAGTTCCGATTGCAGGACTGTACATTGTCGAAAATGACGGTCCGCACGGATATTATGTCGTCTCGGAAAATATCGGCGAAAAGGAAATTGCGGATTTTTTGAGTGTCTGCGCCACAGATTTTGAGAAAATTCTTCCCGATTACAACGCCTCAAAAATAAACGCAAAGCAACTTGAAAGCTCCCCAGCGATGAACAGATTTTTCAATAAAGATGTTCAGCTTTCAAGCTACGAGACAGAGCCATTGCACACAAGCGATGAAAGCGAATATTTTGGAAGCGTTCATATCGTTTCTGACGGAAATATTTCTGGCATTGCCCAAGATTTTTTCACTTTCTGCGTAAAGAGTGTCGGCGATATTTTTTCAAAAGCACTCATCGTCGAAAAGAAAATCTTTTTTGAAAAACGAATCCGCCGCGCGTTCAGCCGCTTTGTTCCTTCTCAGGTAATCGACAGCCTTGTTGAGCAGACTGACGAAAATGACGAATCGGTGGGGGTCGGCGAAACGAGAACGGTGGCGATTTTGTTCAGCGATATTCGCTCGTTCACAAACATAAGCGAGCGCAACAAGCCTGATGTTTTGGTCGCGTTTTTGAACCGCTACTTTACCGTCATGGTTGACATTATCCGAAAGCACGGCGGCACAATCGACAAATTCATCGGTGACGCGATTATGGCAGAATTCGGAACGCCCGTAAGTTATGAGGACAACTGCAAAAGAGCCGTCGCCGCCGCCTGTGAAATGCGCGATGCCCTTGAAACGCTTGAACTCGGAGATTTGGTGCTTCCAGACGGCATGAAATTTGACACGGGAATCGGAATCCATTACGGAGATGTCATCGTTGGCTCAATCGGCTCAAAAGACAAAACCGACTATTCTGTCATCGGTGACAGCGTAAACCTTGCAAGCCGTCTTGAGGGGCTTACAAAAACATACGGGGCGCACATTCTCGTAAGCGACAGCGTTTTTGAAGATGCGGGTGAAGACTCGTTTGCCTTCCGCCACATTGACGATGTTCGCGTAAAAGGCAAGAAAAATGCCGTCCCAATCTATGCGGTTGATAAAAGTGCCGACGAATTTACCCCCGAATACAAGGATTACTATGTAAAAGGCATGGACTTGTACAAAAAGGGAATCTGGAATCTTGCGCGAGACTATTTCCAGAAGGCACTTTCAGAAAGCGAGGGAGACAGAGCTGCCGCCCTTTTGCTTTCCCGCTGCGAAGAATTTATCAAAAATCCGCCCGAAAACTGGGACGGAGCAATCGCATTCAACACAAAATAAGAGCATAAATAGGAGTATGATATGACAACATTCAGATTTTTTGTACCGTTGATTTTTGCAACGACCTATCTCGGCATTTTCTTTCTCCGAGTGTTCCACTACGGCTTCATTTACGAGCGACCGAGCGCAATCATTTTTGAGTGCATTCCCACGGTTGCAATCTCATTCTTTTTGATTGTAAGCTGTGCGCTTGTCGAAAAGCCGATTCTTTCCCGCTTTGACAAAGTGATTAAAAAAGGAAAGAAAGACAAGGCTTCGCTCACAAAAGAAGATGTTGCCACGGCGCTCGATTCATACAAAAAATTCGACATTGCCATTGCCGCAGGAGATGCAATCGGATTTTTGCTTGGGGCAGGCTCTACGGCGATTCTCGAAGCAGTAAAAGGAATTTCCCCGTTTGAGCCACTTGTCTTCATAATCATCGAGCTTCAGAGCGTTGGCGTGGGATTTTTGTGCTACACATTGAATGTCTTTTTGACAAAAAAAATCCTCATGACAAACAAAATGCGAGAAGTCGGAATCGAAGTGAGCAACAATCTTTCAAGAAATCTCACGATTGCTATTGCAACCTGCGTGTATATTTCCCTCATGAATATGATTACCGTTCCAATCAATCTCATAAAACACCCGTCCGAACAGGGATTTTCAAAATTCTTGATGTATGCGCTCATCGGCGCAGTTCTTACGGGAGCGGTCTGTTTTGCCATCTACTCGCTTTTAATCAGAAAAATCCAAAAAACGGAGCGTGAGACAAGCTCAAAACTCTTGCTCGAAACGGAAACCCTTGCAAACGCAACAAAAGAAAGTGCCGAAACGAGCCAGAATCAAAGCACGGCGGTCAAAGAAATTGTCGCCACAATGCAGGATTCAACCGTCCTCGTCGGAAATATCAGCGAAAAAATTAGGCATGTAACTGACCTTGCAGAAAAATCATGCGAGGCTGTTATGAGCGGACGAGAAGCGTTGCAGAACAATGTAAACGAACTTTTGAGCATAAAAAATACAAATCAGCTCACCATCGAAGGAATAAAAGAACTCAACAAAAAAATCGCAAGCATTTGGGATATCGTGGCGATTATCAATGTGGTTGCCGACCAGACAAAAATCATCGCATTCAACGCAGAACTTGAGGCTTCAAGTTCAGGCGAAGCGGGAAAGAATTTCCACATCGTCGCGACAGAAATCCGCCGCCTTTCGGACAACATCATCGACAGCCTTAAAGAAATCAAGGAACGGATTACCGAGATTCAAAAAACATCGGATTCGCTCATTCTTGACAGTGAAAAAGGAACTCGGCAGATTGATTCAGGCTACGAAATCATTCAAAGCCTTGAAACAGGCTTTAAAAGCATTATGGAGTCGTCAAACAGCACGGCGGACAGTTCGCACGAAATTCAAGATTATGTCGGTCAGTTCACAAGCTCAAGCGAGCAGATTTTCATTACTTTAAAGCAGCTTGCAGACGGAATCGAAAATCTTTCGGCTGTTACGGCAAACATTTCCAATTCGTCGGAAAGTGTCCGCCATATTGCAAGCCTTTTGTAAGATTTACTCGCCGATGACGATGCTTACAAGGGTTTGGTTACAGTTAAACCGCCCGAACTGCTCTCCGTAACTTGAAAAACCGCAGAATTTGGGGAAATAGCGGTCAAATCTGCCAAGCACTTCTTTTACGAGCGATTTTTGATTGAAATAAATCGTGCGCAAAATGCAGTTTACGAGGATAACAGCCCCTGGCCGGGGAATGTTCTCGCTGATTGATTTGCAGGTTTCTTCAGCGATGGTTGAGATTTCGCCCTCTTTGAGAAGCTCGACGAACGAACCCGGAGTGACTTTGCAGTACATGTTCATCGTTCCGTCGTCGTTGAAGCCAGCGATTGACGAAATGTACATGTCGCCATACAGCCGACGCCCGAATGGATAGACTAACTGCGCGTTGTTTACTTCCTTTTCGCTGATTCCAAGCACTTGGGCATAGCGTTTTTGGGGAACTTCGCCGTCAATGCTGATGATTTTTCGGGTATGGGGGGCGGCATCGGTGATTTTCATGAGTTTTCCGATTGGCGTAAAGAGATTTTTCTTGCGGATGTCGAATTTGCACCGTGTACGCACAAACAGAAGTACCGCTCCCTCTGTCGCAACAGTTCCGTTGTATGAAACATAGGTCTTTTTGAACTGCAAGTCATCTCCCGCGCTTCCGCCCGCAAGGATAAAATTTTCGTTTTTGATGATTGCATAAAAAAGAGCGGTCAATGTTTCTTCTGCATTGCAAAGACCGTTTACAAAGCAGAGCGCAAATGCATCGTTGTGGCAGTCAGGAGTGCCTGGATTGATGCCGATTTTGCGGGCAGCATCCTCAACGGTTTTGACTCCGAAGATGTTGAATTTTTCGACATTGCTGATGAGTACGCCTGAAACCCATGTTTTGTCGCAGGAAAGGGCTGTGGCGACAATGGAATGTTGGACAAATCCCTCGCCGTTTAAAATTTCGCCTGAGGTAGAACAGCCGATTACTTCACAATCTGGATAACGCTCTTTGAGCATGGTAGACAAGACTTGAAAATCATAATTGACAGAAGCAAAAAAGATGAGTGCAATGTATTTGTTCGTGGGAGAAAGTTTTCGAGAGATTTCATTGACCGCATCTGAGACAATCGGATTGTATGATATGGCTGTATCCTGTTTCATATTTCTATTATAGCACCGAACTGTGAAAACGCAACATAAATATAGAGAAAGAATGCGAATACGGTACAATTCTTGCAGATTTTTTGCCTTTTTTGTGCTATACTTTCCCATATGAAATACCGTTGCTCTGCGATTGCGTTGCTTTTTGTGGCTTTCCTGCTTTCTTCTTGTGTGTCTCCGCCGTCTGATACGCGCAGTGCGGAAGAAATTTTTTCTGCCATGTCCATCGAAGAAAAAGTCGCGCAGTTGTTCGTTATTTGCCCTGAGCAGCTTGATAAGGCGTTTACCCCAGAAGATGCCCAGCTTCCCTATGACGCGCGGCGGGTCAGGCTCAGCGTTGAGATGAAAAAGACGCTCAAAGACTATCCTGTGGGCGGATTCATCTTCTTTGGAAAAAATATCGAAAACAAAGCACAGCTCAAAAAACTCACCAGCGACCTTTCAAAAGCGTGCGCGATTTCGCCGATTCTTGCCGTTGACGAAGAGGGCGGGCGAGTGGCGCGGCTTGCAAAAACAGAATTGCTTGGCATCGAAAATCTTGAGCCAATGGAAGCAATCGGAGAAGCGGGCGATGTAGGTGAGGCATGGAACGCTGGCGCATACATCGGCGGCTATCTTCGCGAGTATGGCTTTACGATGGATTTTGCGCCCGTCGCTGATGTAAACACCAATCCGCAAAATATCGTAATCGGCTCCCGCTCCTTTGGAAGCGAGCCTGTGCTTGTTTCTCAAATGGACGCGGCGTTTTTGGCAGGGCTCCATTCACAAGGAATCAAAGGTTGCCTCAAGCATTTTCCCGGTCACGGCGACACCAAAGGCGACACGCACGATGATTATGTTGCCGTCACCAAAACATGGGAAGAAATTTTGGACTGCGAACTAGTTCCGTTCAGAGAAAATTTTGTCAGGGCTGACAGCGTTATGGTCGCTCATGTGACTTTTACCGATGTTGATAGCAGCTATCCCGCTTCTCTTTCAAAATCACTCATCACTGAAAAACTGCGCGGCGAATTGGGCTATGACGGAATCGTGCTCACTGACGCGCTCAACATGGGCGCAATCGAAAAAAATTACGGTTCAGCTGAGGCTGCGCTTCTCGCTTTTGAGGCGGGAAACGACATTCTGCTTATGCCGTACCATTTTTTTGACGCGTACGATGGGGTGCTCAAAGCCGTGAATTCTGGCAGAATCAGCGAAGAACGACTGAACGAAAGTGTGATGCGAATTTTGCACCTCAAAGGATACGAGCAAAGTTTTTCAGAGCGATAGAAAAAATCAAAAAAATATGCTAGTCTGTGCGAATCATGGCAGATTTATTCGACATTGACGAAAGCGCGAGAATCAACGAACTTTCAAAACTCATTAAAAAATATCAGGACTCATACTACAACGGCGAGGGCGAAATCTCTGACGCTGAATTCGACAAGCTCTGGGACGAACTAAAATCGCTCGACCCACAGAATCCCGTGTTGCAGAGGGTGGGCGCGGACTCAGGAAATTTTGCAAAAATCCGCCACATTATGCCGATGGGAAGCCAGGAAAAGGCGGCGAACCCAGAGCAATTTTTGGCGTGGGCGAAAAATCACGCCTACGATGAATACTTGGTTGAATACAAACTTGACGGAGCTTCCCTTGAATTGCAATATTCCCACGGAGAATTGGTGCGGGCGGTCACACGCGGAGACGGCACGATTGGTGACGACATCACTGCCAACGCAAAGAAAATGCAGGGAGTGAAAATCGCGCTCTTTGATTCAGAAAACAACAAAATCGACTTTACGGGCGCGGTGCGTGGCGAAGTGATTATGAGCCACACGGTTCACGAGCAATTTTATTCCGACAAAGCAAACTGCCGTAACGCCGCGAACGGTCTTATGAAGCGAAAGGACGGCACGGGAAGCGAGCATTTGTGCCTTATGACTTACGACGCGCTTTCCACCGAGGGAGAAAGCCCCTTTTCAGACGAAGAAGGAAAAATCAACTGGCTCATTTCGTGCGGATTTACAACTTCACCGCTTAAAATCTGCGCTTCTCCCGAAGAAGTGATTCACTACCGCGAAGAAGTTATGGAAGCGCGGAAATCGCTTGACTACGATATTGACGGTCTTGTTATAAAAGAGCGAAAAATTGACTTGGCGGACGCAAGCCGAGCGAGACCCGACCGACAGATTGCGTTTAAGTTCAGCCTTGAAGAAGCGGTTTCTGTTTTGCGCAAAGTTGAGTGGAGCGAATCGGGCGCAACTTACACCCCCGTCGCCATTTTTGACGAAGTGCAGTTGAACGGAACGACGGTGCAGCGGGCAAGTCTCGCAAATCCCGACACCATGCGGGAACTGGGCGTTAAAATCGGAAGCAAGGTTGTGGTCGTAAAGCGCGGCGAGATTATCCCCAAGATTGAAAGCGTTCTTCCCGAAGAAAAAGGTCAGAAAACGAGTGCGATCGTCTTTCCCAAAACATGTGCGTCATGCGGAACGGAGCTTCGCGACGAAGGAAGCCGCCTTTTCTGCCCGAACAAAAATTGTGAAAAGCGAGTGCTTCATCAGCTTCAAAAATGGGTGAGTGTGGTCGATATCCGAGACTTCGGCGACACGCTCTTGCGCTCTCTCTTTAAAAACAAGGAAATCGCCTCTATTTCAGACATTTATTCGCTTACCGCAGAAACGCTCGTGCCGTATTTCTTGAACGAAGAATCAATCGAAAGCCAAAAAGACTCGCTCGGAGCAAAAAAAGTGTACGAAAGCATTCAGAACCACCGCAGAATGAGCCTTGCCGTCTTTATCGCAGGCTTTGACATCGAAGGAATCGGCGAAACGATGGTGCAAAAACTCATTGACGCGGGCTTCACTTCTCTTGAAAAACTCCTTTCTGCCACCGAAGAAGAAATCGCCGCCGTGTACGGCTTTGCCGAAATCACCGCGAAAATCTTTGTGGAGGGCTTGGCTGAGAACGCCGAAGAAATGCGTTCGCTTGTCGCTAACGGCACGATAGCTCTTGAAGAAATAGGCGGCGGCGCACTTACAGGAAAGTCGTTCTGCTTTACGGGCGAGCTTCGCACGATGAAAAGAAGCGATGCCGAAGCGATGGTAAAAAAAGCGGGCGGCTCGTGCAAGTCGAGCGTCACGAAAGATTTAAGCTACCTCGTCACAAACGACACCACAAGCGGCTCAAGCAAAAACCAAAAAGCCGCCAAATTCGGCATCCCAATTATCAACGAAGAAGAATTCCTTGCGATGGTGAAATAAATTTTAAATTCCTCTCTGTGAACTCTGTGTCCTACGTAACACAGTTACTTCGGAGAATCGCTAGAAACGCTTCTTAAGCGTTTCTTTAACGCTCCCTATCTGTGAGAAATTTATTTCCTTGCCTCTTTCTCAAATGTGAAATCGCTCACAAAAAAGTCCGGGCTTACCGCTTCCATATTCAATCTCACTTCCCAGTGCAAGTGCGGGCCTGTGGCAAGACCAGTTGCGCCTGACAGCCCGATTAAATCTCCCTGCTTGACGGTTTGCCCGACTTCGACTTTCAGCTCGCTCATGTGATAGTAGAGCGAATACAGCCCCGGCAAATGCTCGATGCACACGCTCCAGCCGGTTGAAATGCGGTCTTCTGCCATCACGACTTTTCCCCGACCGCATGAACGCACTTCGCTTCCTGTGGGAACGCCGTAGTCGATTCCGTAGTGAAGGCTCGTTGAGGATTTTCCGTTTGAATAGGCATACACGCGGCGGTCTGCGAAGAATGAAGTTCTGCGCGTGGCGGGGGTAGGCGGCTCGAATGAAGAAGGCTCGTAAACGGCGGTCGGATTTTTTGTGTCTAAAATTTTGTTCAAGCGGTTGATTTGGTCCATGCGCTCTTTTGAGACATTCGTTTTGATAGCCGTATTGCTCGCGTTGAGCGGAATCGTCTCTGAGACGAATTCTTTTTCGATGATTTTTATGGGAAGCGAGATTTTGTTTTCTTCCCCGAACGCCAAAAAACTCACTTCCGCTGAATAGTCGCCGGCTTTTGCCCATGACGAGAGCGGCGCGCCCGAAAGAAGAACGGCTTTTACTGATTTTTTGCTGGCCGTTTTTTCGATTTTGTAGAACTGTGATTTTGCCGTCGCCTTTTCCGCGAGCGTTCCGTCGTCGTCCGTTTTGAAAATCGCAAGTTCCCCGCGTTCCGTTGACTCAATCAAATCTTTGGAAGCCTTTTTGCCCGTCGTCTCAAAAACGAGCCGCACAAACACCGCGTCGCCCGGCTGCAATTTTTCGGGATAATATGCCGTGAGCGAGTAGGTTTTGTAAGTGAAATTCTGAGAAAGCGAGAACGCACTGAGTGCGAAAAATGCGAATATAATAGAAAGAATGTGTTTTTTCATGGGGAGATTGTAGCACACTGCCACATTTCTGTCATATGTGCGCATCCCGCGACAAGCGCGGGGCGGGCTTTCTGCACTTCCGCGCTAACCGCGCTCCATTCCTACGCTCACCTTGTTCGCTTCGGAACTGCTTCGCAGGTGCTACAATCCCTTGCGCCAAAAAAACACTTGTAACTTCTACAAATATATAGTACACTTTTATTGCACCACGGTGGTGGTAGGCTGAACCTCCGAATTTATAATTTGGAGGCCTGATTATGGGATACGAAAGTACGATGTTGCTTTGTGCGGTCGGAACTCTTGTAGTTGCGATTGCATCGTTTGTTCTTGAACTAATCAAGACCTTCGCAAAAAAAGATAACGAAGACAAGTAGAAAGAGAAAGCCTACACCCGATTGGACTCTCGTGTAGGCTTTTCACAAGTCATACGGAGGTTCAGCCACACTACCGTGGTGCACTTCCTTATCTCTAAATATACCACATTTCCGCAGAATGTCAAGCGAGTTTCGCAGTGTCGTTTGGGCGCATCCCGCGACAAGCGCGGATCGGGTGTTTCGCCCTTCGCTCACGCTCATTCCTTCGGTCGCTTTGCTCCCTACGGAACTACGGGGCTACATACCCTTGTGCTTTTGCTAAAACTCACGGATTGCACACGCTCGCGCTTTGCCGCTGTCATTGATGTATAAACATTCTCCATTGGTGAAATATAGGTAAGACGTGTAATAACTACCGTTGCTAGCGTACAGAGACGACGACCAGTAATAATTATTCGAATCCGAGCCAAATTCTGAGCTGTCACACAACGCGCTTGCCGCATCTACGGTCGTTTTGACCTTCCAAATCTGGAACAATTCTGCAATGCTCGGAAGATACAAGCCGCTTTCGTAGGTCGTTCCGCTCACATGGCTTCCCGAAACATTTTTGTAGTTCTCGGCAAAAAGGTGTAATTGCCCGCACTGCCGCTTGAATTGCATTGCCCGTATCAAATCCGCTCACATCAAGCGCGGAGAGTTTTTCACAACCGCTGAAAGTTTCTTTGAAGATTGCAACTTCGGCTTTTGAGAAATTGCTTCCAAAATCAATTTCTGTGAGATTGGTACAGCCGCTAAAGGTTGACTGCATATAAATTGTCTTTTCGGGCTTTTCCCACGCCGAAAGGTCGATTTTTGTGAGAGCCGTGCAGTTTGCGAACATAAAATTTATATTATCGATGTTTGAAAAGAAGATTACAAAGTCATAACTGGCCGGATGACCTTTGATTTTCTGAAGGAAGCCGGAGACGAATTTCCAATGCAGTTTCGAATTGTCCGATTCCAGCTGGATAACGGAAACTATGAGTGTGTAGCAACAAATTTAGCG